>NC_012489.1:3312117-3974540 GCF_000010305.1 Gemmatimonas aurantiaca T-27
CGAATCGGGTGCACGCCGCATTCCCATGCAGGTGTCACCCAGTGCAGCCACGCTGGCCATCGTGAACCCGCTGGCGGCGTTCAGCATGCGCGGCATCAGCAAGTGGATGTCTACGCACCCGCCCACGGCGGAACGGGTGGCGGCGTTGCAGGCTCTGGCGGCCTAGTCGCTCAGCGCGTGTTCGGGGAAAGCCGGTGAAACACGGCCTCCTCGATCACGCGTCCCTGCTTGAGATGCTCGACCACGATGCGTTCGAGCAACTCCATTGTCACGCCAGCATACCACACCCCCTCGGGGTACACGGCAACAACCACTCCGCCGGCGCACACGCCGAGACACGGCGCCTCGCTGCGCTTCACGCGAGTGGGGCCGAACAGCAAGCCTTCGCGCTGCAGCAGCGCCGCGAGTCGCGAATAGATTGCCCGCCCATCACGATTCGGTGAACAGAACTGCCCGACACAGACCAGCACATGTCGGGCGTATGGCTCCATGAACGGCTGCGGAGCTGCTCCTGTGGCCATCACTCCGGCGGACGAGGCTTACCGGGCTGATCACCCGATTGACGCGCGCGTTCGGCCGCCCGTTCACGCACCAGCAGATACATGCCGCGCATGGCGAACAACGTGCCCATGAGCGAGACCACGATACCACGGTTGCCCGTGTGCTGCAGCCACCGCTGGGCGGCGGCCGCCATCAGGAAACCGGCACCGGCATAGACGAGCCCCTTGAGTTGGGTGCTGTTCCACTTCCCCGACTGCGCGTGCACCACGGCCGAGCCGAGCAGCCAGGCACCGCCGGTGCCTACCACAGCCGATGCTACGGTGTCTCGATCGAGGTCCATGAGGGGTAGGCGGAAAGGGAAACGCGAACTGCCGGTGTGGCGGGTCCATGGAAACTACGAAGCGCTCCGCGGCACCGATACCGACATACACGCCGGAAATCAGCGAGGCGTGCCCCCGAGCCGCTGCGCGGCCCACGCCTTGCCGTAGCGCTGCGCCACGGCCGCGGGGATCTCACCATTCTTGGACTTGGCATCGGCGCGTGCGCCCCCAGCCAACAATGCCTCGATGATGGCCGGCGATCCACGATCGGGGGCACCGGCGGCAAAATGCAGCGCCGTGAACTGCTGCTCATCGGCGATCTGCACATTCGCGCCGCGCCGCAACAAGACCTGCAATACACCGGTCGCTCCGTCTTCGGCCGCAATCATGAGTGGCGTTGGTGGGCCGTTCAGTCCGGGCGGCACACCATCATCCGGCAACGCACCGTGACGCAACAGCCAGTCTGCTCCCACCGAGTCGGCGTGCCACGTCGCGGCCATGAGCGGCGTCTCCTTGCTGGCCGACGTGCCCTGAATGTCGGCACCGCGCGCCAGCATCATCGCGGCCAGCAATGTGTCACCGCGCGAGATGGCGTAGCTCAGCGCCGTCGTCTTGGCGGCGTTCGACATGGTGAGCGCACGATCCACCTTCGCGCCCTTGGCCAGCAACAGCCTCGCGCTCTCGCCACCATTGGCATGCGCCGCAGCGAGCTGCAGCGCCGTGTGTCCCTGCTTGGTCGCAGCTTCCATATCGGCACCGGCATCGAGCAACACGCGCAACTTGGCCACGTCGTGCACCGCAGCCATGAGCGGTGTGACACCCATGGGCGATGCCGCATTCACATCGGCGCCCTTCGCCATCAGCGCGCGCATCTCCGCCATGCTGCTGAACATCGCCGCCCGGTGCAGCGGCGTGAGGCCATCAGGTACCGTATCCGCCGCCACTGAGAACGTGCGCAGTGGACGGCCCATCAACGCGCGCGTCGGCTCGTCTTGCAACGACGACACCATCGCCATGACGGCCCACGCCGTACCGGCGTACGAAATGAACTGATCTTTGCCGTGCGGGAATCCCGATTCGAAGTACGGCAGCCCCGCCTGCAACGTGCGCGTGGTCGGCACACGCCATGTGCCATCGTCTTGCTGCGTTGAAAGCAAAAACTTGAGTCCGCGCTGTACCCGCGCATCCGCTGCCGGCACACGGGCGACCTGCATGAGCACGGTAAGCACCTGCCCTGTTGCATACGCGTCAGAGTTGCGCGTGGGCACCTGTGACCACCCGCCGTCCGCGCGTTGCTCCGCCAACAGCGCCTTGGCGTATGGCTGCAACTCACGGGATGTGCCACCCGTCCACCCGAGACCCAGCAGTTGCATCACGCGCTCTTCCGTGGACACGGGCGTGTGCCCGGCAAGCCAAGCCCGACCACGGCGCATGCGTGTGGCCACCTCGCGCTCACGGCCAGGCAGTGGCACCAGTGACAGGGTGCGCAACGACAACGCGGTGGCCGTGACTTCGGAATCTTCCAGCGGCGGACGCCGAGAGATCGACATCCACCGGCCGCTGGCGTGCTGCTCGCCAGCAATGAGGTACGCGACCGCGCGCGACAGATCCGTGCTGGGGTAGCCGGCGGCCACGATCCCGACCATGCGATAGTTCTGCCCGATGGCCTGATTGATGCTCATCTCCCGGGCCACCACCCTCTCTTGCCAGTTGGCCGACTGCCGCACGGTCCGCTCGACCTGCGAACGCATCCACGCCGTATCCACCGGGAAGCCGCGCTCCCGCAACATGGCCATGGATAGCGTGCCCACCCCCTGATGGTGGCAGGAACCACAGGCGCGCTTCTCGAACCAGATATCGGCCGAGCGCTGCATGAGCGGGATCACCTTGCCCACCGACTCGCGGATGTCCTCGTGCGGCAGTATGGCGGGCGCGCGAGGCGGAACCGCGCGAGGTGGTGCCCCACCCGCGGATCCGTCGAACAGCATCGAGCCACCGAGCAACACCATGGTCCACGGGATGAAGCGCGTCAGGTCAGCCATCGAAAGCTCGGTAGGTGTTCGTGCGTTAGCGCGCGGCCGGTCGGATTCCGGGATATGGGGACGCGCGACCCCAAGACGCTGCCACCCCGATGTGCACATGGCAATATCGGGAATTCTTCCGGCCCGCGCTGTGCTGACCGCCAAACACGGGTTTCGACCGGGGCGGGCGTTGCCCCAAGCCATGCAGGGCTTAGCGTTCAGGGATGTCTCCTGTCGCCAGTCTTCCGGGGCACCCCGATCCGGCCATTGTGGCCAAGGGGTATGCCCATCCCGAGCGGCTCGTGAGCACCGAGTGGCTCGCCGCCCATCTCGACCATCCGTCGCTGCGCCTCCTCGAATGCAATGAGGATGTGCTGCTCTACAGCGTGGAGCACATTCCCGGTGCGCAGAAACTCGATTGGCACATCGATCTGAACGATCAGGTCGAGCGCGACTACATCGCGCGTGCCGCCTTCGAGCAGTTGCTGCGCAGCAAGGGCATCGACGACACAACCACCGTGGTGTTCTACGGCGACAAGAACAACTGGTGGGCCACCTATGCGTTCTGGGTGTTCCAGTTGTTCGGCTTCGACAACGCGGTCGTGCTTGATGGCGGCCGCGCCAAATGGATCGCCGAGAACCGGCCCACCACCACCGATGTGCCGATATTTGCTCCCACGGCCTACGTGGCCGGCGAACGCAACGACACGCGCATCCGTGCCTACTTCGGCGAGACCAAGGCACACATGGAAGCCGGTGGCCCCATGGTGGACGTGCGCTCACCGCAGGAGTACACGGGGGAGAAGCTGCACATGCCCGACTATCCGCAGGAAGGCACACTGCGTGGTGGTCACATTCCGGGCGCACGCAGCATGCCATGGGCCAAGGCAGCCGACGCCGACGGCAGCTTCAAGAGCGCCGACGCCTTGCGGGCGCTGTACGAGGGTGAGCTCGGCCTTTCCCCGAAGGCGGCGGTGGTCACCTACTGCCGCATCGGCGAGCGTTCGAGCCATACGTGGTTTGTACTGACGTACCTGCTGGGCTTCGACAACGTGCGCAACTACGACGGATCGTGGACGGAGTGGGGTAACGCCGTTCGCGCTCCCATTCGCAAGGGAGAAACACCATGAGTGCGGAATCGCTGAAGGACACCACCACGACGGTCGCACCGACCAAGCCGCCGGCCAAAGTGTCGGTGGCGTGGGATGGCGAGCATCGTTTCGATGGCACCCGCCAGTCGGGCAGCCCGAGCATTCGCATGGACGCCAGCGGCAAGACAGGCCCGTCGCCGGTGGACACCCTGCTCTGCGCACTCGGTGCGTGCACGGGAGTGGATGTGGTGGACATTCTGGCCAAGCGCCGCACGCCGGTCGAGGCGTTCAACGTGGATATCGAAGGCGAGCGGTTTGCCGGCGTGCCGGGGCGTGTGACCAGAATTCATCTCGTGTACCAGATCAAGGGAGCTGGCATCGAGAAGGAGCATGCCTTGCGGGCTATCGAGCTGGCGGTCACGAAGTACTGCAGTGTGCGGGACAGCCTCGATCCCAATATGCCGATCACGTGGGAATTGCAGCTGAACGCGTGACAGGAAGCGGGTTGTAGGCGATGAGTAGTAAGCCGTAGGTTGCAAGTGATAGGTCAACAACAAAAGCAAAGGGCGGCTTCTCAATCACCAGAGAGCCGCCCTTGGTCTTTTGGGTGTTGTCTGATTCGGTTACTTGATGAGACCAATGCGCTGATTCACCGGGTAGAGCCATTCCACGCCACGTTCGGTGACGATGGCATCATCTTCGAGCGGGATGCGCACCTTGGCACCACCCCACTCGGGGTTTGGCGTCCAGGCAAAGAGTTCGATACTGAACGGATTGAACGGCTTGATATTGAACGTCATCTGCCGCGGATTGAACGCGGCAATACTCGGTCCGCTGCCATGCCCCCGATCGCCCACCGAGTGGCAACCGATCATCACTTCCACCTGACCATCGTTGGTCACCTCATTGAAGGTGCCCTGCATGCGGAAGCCACCCTTCACGATCTCGCCACGCAACTGCTCCATCATGGTCGCGGCGGTGGGGCCCGGACGGATGGTGCGTCGAATGATGTCCCGCACCTTGAGTGCGTTGTCGAACGCGGTCTGAATGCCTTTGGGCACTGCCGTTTCACCGGCCTTGAGCACATACGACATGCGCTTCACGTCGGTCCAGGTATTCAGATACCCAACGCCCCAATCGATGATGAGCAGATCGCCACGCTGGATGATGCGACCGTTGCTGGTGGCTTCGATGCCCTTGGGGCCGGTGATGTACACACTGGGCATGTCGAAACTGGAGCCCAGCCCACGCTGCTGAAGCTGATCCATCATCCACCACGCCACATCTTCCAGCGTCGTCACACCGGGCACCACCACTTCGTTGCTCAGCGCGCGCTCGGCAATGCGACGTGAGATCTCGCCGGCTTCACCGAATGCCACGAGCTGCGAGACCGTGAAGCCCGAGCGAAAATCGCTGACCACCTTCTCGGCGCTCACGATGCGCGAGGCGAAGTCGGGGCCGATCTCCTTCACGAGCCGATCGTAGCTCGTTTTGGACAGACCGTCGGCAGCACCCACTTCCTCCGACATGTTCACCGCAATGCGCTTCGGATTGCGCTCGGCGATGAACGCCTTGAGTGGTGCGAACCCACGCACCTGATCGTACACATTGCACCCCTCGAGCAGCCCACCACTGGCGCCAATGGCCACCCGTTCAATGCGATCGCCGCCTCGGTCGGTGAAGATGTAGTACCCGACACTGCCCACGTAGCCGCGACCGAGGTCCTCGTACATCGGATCGAATTGGTTCTCCTTCTGCATGACCAGCCACATATCCACGCCATTGTCGCGCATGGCCGAGGGCAGGATGCGGTCGAACTTGTCGCGCCGGATCTGGCATTGGCGCTCCCAGCGCACCTTGGCTGGTTCGGCAGCCGGTTGTGCCGACAACGTGCCGGCAGCAAGCACACCACAGGCGATCAGCGCGTTCCGGGTCCATCGTACAGCAAGCGAGTCCATGTTCGGCGGGTTGGGGACCCGCTCAAAATCGTTCCGCGGCCGGATTCCGCAACATTCGCCAACAAAAAACAGCGGGGGGAACACAGATCACACAAAAACAAACAGATGAAAACCACAGATGTTCCGCTGTATCTGTGCGCAATCCGTTCTGTTTTTGTGTGATCTGTGTTCCCCCCGCTGTTCCCCTCCTGCTACCGGCTCTGCAGGCGCTTTTCGAGCCAGGCGATGGCCTGGCTGTCGCGGGTCTGGGCCAGCGCCATCACCGCCGTGCGACGGAGCTCCCGGTCCGGCAACGTCTCGGCCATCTTCTGCAGCGCCGGAATCGCCTCTTCCTTGGGGCGACGGCCGAGCGTGTGAATCGCGGTGCGCCGGATCTCGCGATCACCGGGTTCGTAGGCGATCGAGTCGAGCGTGGCCGACACCCGTTCACCCACCACTTCCCCGAGCCAGTTCACGGCCGCGTTGCGCACATCCTGCGGACGCGAATCATCGCGTGCGATGCGCAGGAGGATCTGACTGGCCTGCACCGAATCCGTGAGGATGGCGGCCTGCAGCGCACTGCGGGCCACCTTCACCGGGCCACGCTCGGCCAGCCGGAGAAGCCAGCCACCCGCATCCACGGCGGACACGGTGCCGAGGTCGGTGTAGCCTGTGTCGGACTTCCAGCGGCCACCCACGTAGATGCGAATGGCCTTGGTGTCGCCCTGCTCCCGCACGATCACCACCCGCACCGGACCACGCTCGCAGGTGGTTTCGATTTCCCGCAGGCTTTCGGAGGAACCGTTCCACGAACCATAGAACGTGCCGCTCCGACCATCACGTGTGCGAGACCAGTTGGGGCCATTGCCACACACGCCCTGTCCTGCCGCGTAGCTCAACCGCACCGTGCCATTGGTGACCGCGTCGATGCGGGATGCTGCCGACTGCGCCTGCGCTGTAGTACTGCCGCCGATGCTCGCGAGGAGACTCACCGCGAGCGCCCACGATGTCGTGAGCGATCGCTGATGATTCATCGGTCGATGATCTCCTGCAGTAGCGCCATGGCACGCGGATCCTTCATGCGTGAGAGCATGCTCACGGCATCGCGGCGCAACTGGAGATTCTTCTCGTTGCGCGCCACGTCGATCATTTTCTCCACGCCCGCATTCTCACGCATGTTGGCCAGCGACGACAGCGCCGAGCGACGGATATCGAGATCCGTGGCCTTGTCGAACACCGTAGCGAGAGCGGTGGCGGCGGCCGCCGCCTGCTGCGCCGGCGTGACACCGGCCAACTGCTGACCGCTGCTCGACGCCGTCACCTCGGTCCGCACTGACTGGCCCGAGCTGCTGGTGGTGACGGTACGCACAGGCAGGCGCCAAGTGCTGCTGGACGAAATGTTGCTGACCGCCGAGCGACGCACATCGAGCGATTCCCGTTCATTGATCGCGACGCTCACCAGGAAGTTGCGTGAATCGTCGGTGCGGCGTGCCGCAATCGAGGAGAGCACGCGGCTGCGGAAGCGCATGCCGTCGGCGCGACCGAAAACATCCTTCAGGAAGCCCATCGTATCTTCGCCACCGGCGAACGCGCTGCTGCCGAGATACCAGTTGAGTGCTTCACCGCGCAGGTCTTCCGGTTCTTTGGTGTCGAGCACGATTTCGCGCAGCGTGCTGGCCGCCTTGGCCGACTTGGACCGCGACAGCGCGTAGATGGCGCGCTTGCGGAGCTCGAGATCGTCACCGGTCTTGGAGAGTTCCACCAGCATGTTCGTGGACTCTTCGCTCTGGACGTTGGCCATCCAGAACACGGCCTGCTCACGCACTTCCTTGTCGGGATCGGTACGCGCCACGTTCAGCAGAATGCTGGCCGACTCGGGCTGCTTGCGCGAGGCCACCAACCACACGGCGCTGCGGCGTAGCTGCTGCGTGCATGGCTCACGACGGGCCAGCACCTTGCGCAGGATCGGCATGGCACGTTCGGCGTCCATCTGCGTCACGGCGTTGAGCGCATCCACCCGCTCGTCGTCCTTCGCGCTGGGGCAGCCATCGGTGGCACTCTGTGCACGACTCGCCAGCGTGTTGGCGATCGTCGCATCGCGTCGACCGAGCACCCCTTCGATGCGCGCACTCAACGAAGAGGCATCACCGCGCGTGGCCGCTTTCGGATACTCGCGCTGCTGATAGGCCAGTGCTTCGAGTGCGGCACGCTGATTGGCTTCACCACCCAGGCGCTGCAGGGCAAACGCTTCCCAGTACGGCGCGTCCGGTGCGTAGCTGCTCTTCGGGTAGCGGTCGCGAATGGAGCGGAAGATATCCGCCGCCTTGCGATAGGCATCACCCGAGAGCGCCTTGCGGCCTTCGCGATACAGCGAATCCGCCATGTCCTGCGTCGCCCACGGCTCGGGCGCTTCGGTGCGGTAACCGCGCTGGCTCTTGCTCCAGTTGATGCCAAAGCCGCCAGTGAGTTCATCCTGCAGTGCCGCCAGCGGTGCCAGCGCGGCGACACCTGCCACGTTGGCCGCGACTTCGACCGCGAGGCGTTCACCCGCCGCCGCCATCTTCGCGCTGGCTGCGGCCATGCGCGCCGCGTCGAGGTGCATCAACGTCGAGCGCTTGGCCTGCAGTTCGGCCATGTGATAGTCGAGATCATAAAAATCATCAGCAGCCCGGGCCGGCTTGGGCGGCGTCGGCGCCGTCATCGGCTCCGGTGCCGCGACGGGAGCCTTCGGGGTCGCGGGACGTGGTGCCACGCGTCCGCCCGACTGGGCGCCGAGCAGGTCGGCGGACACGCCGCTCACCAGCAGCAGCATGGTCAGACGGGCAGCGGTGCGGCGCGTCAGGGCGAGCGAGATACGATCCTGTGCCATGTGTTCAGTCTCCTCCGTAGACCACGTCGCCAGCCTGCGCCGACGCCGCGACAAGCGCACGCACTCGCGTGAGCAGATTGGTTTCGCGCATCGTTTCCTTCGGTGCGAGCTGTGTTTCCGGCGCGGATCCACGCGCTTGGATGACCTGCAGCAACACCAGTTCGAGATCCTGCAGCAGCCGCCGCGTCCGTTCATCGCGCAACTGCGGTTGATCGAGTAACAGTCGGGTGGTGATCAGCAGATCACGCGCCCGCTGAGTGTGATCGGCATCGGCCGTGGCCGGAGCGTCATCGTCGCGCACCACGGTGAGCAGCGAGACCGTCGTCGCGAGATGCTCCTGCATCGCCACGAAACTCGGGTCATTGCTGCGGGGCATCGCGGCCAGCGCTTCGGGGCCAAGACTTGGCGCCGCCGCCACGCTGTCCGTGCCGGTGGATGCTCCGACATTCGAAGCCGGCACCGCGTAGCGACCGATAGCCACACCGGCCACCAGCACGGCGGCCACCGCGGCCACCTGCGCAGTCCACCGCGTCCATCGTGACGGACGGCGGATCGGGGACACCGATGCTGTGGTGGCTGCAGCCACCGATGCAAAGGAGGCCGCCACCGGTGTCGTCGATTCTTCGCCGGCCTGGCGCGCCTTGGCGATGCGCGCCCACATCATCTCCCGCGGCACCACCACATCGGCGTCGAGCTCATCGACCGCCCGCCGCGCGAGATCGAGCATCCATGGATCGAGAGGGGTGTCGCTGATCATGCGTTCCTCCTCGTCCGATGGGTGTTCTGGGGTGTTTGAATGATCTGTCATGCTGACTCCTTGCCGATCTGCGAAGACGTCCGGACGGACGTCGTCATGGCGGAGGCCGTGACGGGTGAACCCATCGAAGCCGAAGGCGCAAACGCGGCCAACGCCACGCGCAGTTTTTCGCGGGCACGGAAGAGTTGGGACTTGCTGGTGCCGACCGCGACACCGAGTGCTTCGCCAATCTCCTCGTGCGTGAACCCTTCCACGTCATGCATCACGAACACACGCCGGGTGCCGTCGGGAAGTGCCGCGATCGCCGCCCGAAGGCGGACCTTCAGATCGGGATCACTTTCGCCGGACCATCGCGCCACCGTGGTGGCTTCTTCCAGGGGCGCGGCAAACGCCTCGCGGCGCTTGTGGGTGCGGAGCCCGTTCAGCGTGATCGACACGGCGATCACGTGCAGCCAGCTCGAGAGGGCCGAGTCTCCCCGGAACTGCTCGATGCGACTGAACGCCCGCAGGAACGTGTCCTGGGTCCACTCCTGGGCAAGCTCGGGCCGACCACTCATCCGAAGGATGAGACGGTATACCCGGTCCACGTGGCGCTCGTAGAAGTCCCGTTCCGCCCCGTGATCGCCGGCCTTGAGGCGGTCGATCAACTCGGTATCGGTCACAGGTGCGTCAGTGGAAAGTGGCGGTCGTCGAATCGGTGCGCATGCATGTGCGCCTCAAAGACAGGGGTGACCGCCAAAGGGTTGCATGGCATTTGTCGGGGCCGGATCCAGCCGAATCCCGGCCCCCGGCGGGGTCATCAGCCGCGCTTGACCTGCTCGTGCTCGGCGACGGGAACAGCAATGGGTTGGGCGGGGCCGGCACCCAGGCGGTTCTGCTCGCTCATGACCCGCGTGAGGAAGCGCTGTCCTTCCCCGATACGTTCGGTCTCGATGGCAATGGATTCGATGGACTGTGCCATCTGGTCCAGGCGGTCGTGCACTTCGCGCGGCACCGGCGCAATCACGGTGGCGCCCCGCTTCCAGATGCGTCGCGCGTACGCAATGGCGAGCGGTCCCAGCACGAACATGATGAAGACGATCGGGATGGCGACCAGCTCTTCGGGCGGGCCATCGCGCTGGATCGGAGGACGCTCCACGATCGCGCCGGGAATGGCGGCCGCCTTGGCCACGGCCAGGTCGGCCTGCGCGATCTGGCCTTCCACCGACGAGATACGGGCGTCGGTCTCTTTCAGTCGGGCCTCGACACCCGTCCGATCGGACGTCGTGATGTTCTCCGACCGCAGCTCGTTGGACAGATCCCGCCGCTGGTCTTCGAGGCGGTCGAGCTGATTGCGGAGCTCCTTTCGCTGCGCCACCATCCCTTCGTAAACCTCTTGGGCGCCGACGGCCCCCGGCTGCTGGATCGTGACCGGGAACTCGATGGGCTGCGGTGCAGGAGGAGCCGGTGGTGGAGCGGGCTGGAAAGCTGGCATCGGGGCGTCGATAGGGCGGACGAAAGGGGGCACTGTCCGTACGATCCCTCCGTGGAAGGGTTTCGGCAACATGTGCCTGTGGCGCGGCGACGCCCTGCATGGGCATCATCCGAATGGTACCGCGATTCACTCCAACCTCGACGGCCAGACGATGCACAGGGCTTCGAACCGTTTTGGTATGCTGCCGGCGGTGTGCCTGCTCATGGCGGGATGCCGCACCGCGCCGATCGCGCAGCCAAATACGCCGCCGACGGCTCTTCAGGCGGGCGTCAGCGAACAGCTCGCGCCCCTCGCCAGTCCGGTGGGGTCCGCCCGACTGCCCGAACAACTCCCTGATAGCATCTGGTGGCGCATGATCCAGGAGTTCTCCGAACCCGGCGGCTATTTCCGGTCGGAGAACTTCGTCTCCAATGAACTGGGTCTGCAGCATGTGGTGGCTCGGCTCCGTCTCACCGCGCCGCCAGGCAGTGTGTATCTGGGCGTGGGTCCCGAGCAGAATTTCACCTACATCGCGGCACTCGAGCCCCGCATCGCGTTCATCGTCGACATCCGCCGACAGAACCTGCTGCAGCATCTCTGGTACAAGGCCGTCTTTGAACTCTCGCCGACGCGGGCCGAATTCCTGGCGCGGCTATTCGCCCGTCCGCTGGCGGCTGGCAGCACGCCATCCACCACCTGGCGCGCCGACTCGTTGATTGCGCGCCTCATGCGCACGCCGATGGACACGGTCTACTTCCGCCGGACGTACGCCGAAGTGGAGGCCCACCTGATTCGCGGACGCGGCATTCCGCTCGATTCGAGCGACCGGGCCACGCTGCGCTACATCGATGGGGTGTTCGCCAACAGTGGGCCGGAACTCAATTACTCCAGTGGCAGCACACTGGGTGGCGGGTTCGGGCGCGGCGGATTCCGGCGCATGCCCAGCTTCGCCGAAGTGGCCGAAGCGACCGACCAGGCTGGCGAAAATCTGGGCTTTCTGGGTACGGAGCGTGCGTACCAGCGCGTGCGCGACATGCAGCGCCGGAATCTGATTGTGCCGGTGGTGGGCAACTTTGCCGGCCCCCATGCCTTGCAGCGCGTTGGCACCTGGCTGCGGGAGCGAGACGCCCGGGTGCAGGTGTTCTATACCAGCAATGTGGAGCAGTATCTCTTCCAGCAGGGCGACGAATGGGCGCGGTTTTACGCCAATGTGGCGGCGATGCCGGTGGACACCGCCGCCCGGTTCATCCGGTCGGTGACCGGCGGTTTTGGGGTGGCCCGCTCCCAGTTCATGATGACCCAACTGACCAGCCCGATCCTGCCGATTCTCCAGGCGTCGGCCGATGGCACCCTGGGAGGGTACGGGGACGTCATCCGGCGGTCGGAGCCCTGAGCACGCTGCCTGTGGGCTTGGCCCGCCAGCAGCGTGCGGGACCGGGGAGGTTGACTCCGTTCCCCGATTCCATCATCTATTCAGGCTCTCGCCGTGTGCGAGCCGGCTGGGCCGCCTTGGGGCAGCCTTCCGGTCACCCCATTCAAGAACGCGCTCACCGCCGGAAATGGTGGCGCACGCTGGAGTTATGATGGCCAAAGATGGCATTCACCCGCCGTACCACCCGGTCGTCTTCAAGGACGCCTCCACGGGCGCGCTGGTCCTGACCCGCTCGACGATGACGAGCGACACCAAGATCAAGCTGGAAGACGGCAACGAGTATCCGCTGGTCCTGCTCGAAATCACGAGCGATTCGCACCCGTTCTACACGGGCACGCAGCGCCTGATCGACACGCAGGGTCGCGTCGACAAGTTCAAGAAGCGCTACGGCCGCTGAACACCGCCGTCGCACACAAAAGCCCCGCCTTATTGGCGGGGCTTTTGTTTTTCAGGATCTGCGATCGTGCGTCATCACCGACGATCACTCCGGTGGCTCACTCCCTGTCAGCACCGCCGTCAGCACGATGACCACGGTCGCCAGGATCACCTCGAGCCGCACCGCCCGTGATGAAGGCACACCTACCGCATGCACGTTGCGGCGCTGCGCCGCACCGAAGGCGAGGATCACCAGCACCAACACCGTCTTCAGGAGCAACATCTGACCATACGGCGCGGAGAGAATCGCGCGTGGCGATGAAGCACCCAATAGCCGCAGGCTGCTCATCACACCGGTGATCACGGCCAATGGCGCCGCGATCGTGGCAATGGCGCTCATGCGGCGCCAGCGCGCCCCGATATCGTCGCTCGGGCCGTCGGCAATGGCCAACACGAGCGCGCCGATCCAGGCGCCCATGGCCAGCACGTGTGCGGCGTCGACCGCGCGCGCGGCGACCACCCATTCACCGGCATTGGCGTGTCCCAGACCACCAATGGCGATCGCGAGGGCCACCACACCGGCCCACAACACCGGACTCGAAAAACGTCCAAAACGGCGTGGCAGTGCCACCGCAGTCACCAGACACGCGGCCAGCAGCTTGGTCCAGTTACGACCCCAACCGCCATTCAACAGCGCCGACACCTCAGCCCACGGCAACTCGAGCGCCGATCGCTGCGCCTGCAACCACAGCAGCGGGGCCAGCAACAGCGCCGCGACCGCCCCGGCCCGCAACAGCGCCCGCCCACGCGGTGTGCGACAACACGCGCACACTCGCGGCGGCAACATGGCTTCACCTACGGCGACGGTCGCCCCGGCGAACAACAGTACCTTGGCGACCGTCGTCAGATCGGCCATTACTTGGCCAGCTTCACGGTGAAGCTGTACGTGCCGTCAACCACGTGGCCGTCTTCCGACATCGCCTTCCACGTCACCGTGTACTTTCCGTCGCCCGGCGCCGTGGTGAACTTCGCGACGAGCGGATCATCGCTGCGCACGCCACGCGTGAGCTTGGCCGTGGCCACATCGGCACCGGCGGCGTTCTTCACGGCGATCTTCGACGTCGCCATGTCGGCCGGCTCGCTGAGCCACAGCTTCACATCCTGCGGCGCCGTGGTGAGCGTGGTGTCCTTGGCCGGGAACGACGCCTTGAGACGCAGGTGTGGGATCATGTCGGCGCGCATCGCCATCGGTGCGGCAACCGCCGCGGCAACGACAACCGCCGGCACCAGGCGGCGCAGCAGCGTGGAACGGACAAAGCGGGTCATCGGGTTCTCCAGGGATTGGTGAAGCGCGGATCGCGCAGAAACGTGCTGTCTGTCAGGGAACGAAGAAAGGCCACCAGGTCGCGCTTTTCCTGCGGAGTGAGATCCATCGGCTTGATGAACTCACTCTTGAGCGGGCTCTCGGCACCCACACCGGCGTTTGGACCACTTTTCACCGTACGTCCACCCGCGTTGTAGTGCTCGATCACCTCTTCCAGCGTGGCGATGCTGCCGTCGTGCATGTAGGGCGCCGTGACCGCGATGTTGCGAAGGCTCGGGGCTTTGAACTTCCCCATGTCCTCCTCCTCATGCGTCACCGATTCTACCCCGGTATTCGGTGCGGGATACTTCCCCTGTCCGTCGATGTTGTAGAGCGCGGTGTTGTGGAATTCGATCTCCACGAACCCCTTCCCCACATAGTTCACGGTGCCGGTGAAGTTGAACCCGCCGTGGCAATGGAAGCACTCGGTCTTCTCACTGAAGAAGAGCTCTTCCCCCCGACGTGCCGACGCGCTGATGGCCGCCGAACGCCCCTGCTTGAAGGCATCGTAGGGTGACCGTCCACTGATCATCGTGCGCTGAAAGCTGGCAATCGCCTTCACGATGTGATCGAGCGACACGGGATCACCGCTCCCGGGATACGCTGCGGCAAAGAGGGCCTTGTACTGCGGCACCTCCCGCACGCGAGCGAGCAACTGCTGCTCCTGCCCGGAGAGTCCGAGTTCCACCGGATCCTCCCCGAACATCGGCACCAACGCCTGCTGCTCCAGCGACCGCATGAGCGGATTGGCCCATGTGAGCGCCGGGCTGTAGGCGATGTTGGCGAGTCCCATACTGCCACGGGGATGGACCTCGCCGGTGGAACCGACAGCGCGCGGGAGCGCGTCGGCAAAGGCACGCGACTGCAGGTGGCAACTGGCACAACTGAACGTGCCGTTGCCGGACAGACGCGTGTCGTAGAACAGGTGACGGCCCAGCGCCACCTTTTCATGGGTCATCGGATTGTCGGCCGGCACCACCGGCTCTGGGAAACCGGCGGGCAGCTCCCAGCGATAGGCGACCGCCCCGGCCGGTTTGACGGTCGGTTTTGCTGCGGGTGTTGCTGCGGGTTTAGCGGCCGGCTTCGTGGCCGACGCGGCCCGTGCGCCACCGGCCGGCGGCTGCGCACTCAGCCCTGCGCCATCCGGCGGGAAGACCGCCGATCCCGCGATGGCCAGAGCGGCGCATGCCGTAAGTCCGATGACCCCGGAACGTGGGGAACGCATCACGATCAACGCGTGCCGCCGTTCACGATGCCGTTCACGGTGCCGTTCGGACCGGAGCCTGCGCTATTGGCGGCGCCGGTCGCCGTGCCCCGCACCACGCGGAAGAACTTGGGCGTGTCGGCACCGGTGGCGTTGGGATGCGGCAGGTTCAGCGACGCAAAGAGCCCGCCACAATCGGCGTCATTGGGCGCCGCCATGCACCCCATCGCGGTCTGCGGCTGGTTGCGTCGCACATCACTGCGCGACAGCAGGGCCGCGAGGTCGGCCACGATCACGTCGCGGGCCGGATTGAACCCACTGAGGGCGATTTCCGGGCGATTGCCATGAGAGCAGGACGTGGGTGCCTTGGCCCCGGCCGCCCCCGTGCATCCGGTGCTGCCCAGATGAATCACCCACGCCGTGGCGGCGGAGTCGGGACGCGTGGCACGCATGTCCACACGCAGAAACTTGTAGCCGGCATTCCACGACCAGAACAGACGCGACAGCGAAAGCGGCGGCCCCTGTGTGGCCATATCGGAATGATTGCGCGCAAACGGCACACCCACCGTGAACGCGACCCCCTGATATTCACCGGCCGGTGCCAGCACCGTGATCTGCGGATTGGTCTCCGGCGTGCCGTTGGCGCAGGTGGCCGTGCCGTTTTCGAAATCCAGCAGCGCAATCTCCCGATCCTGCCACGGCGAACGTGGTGCCATGGCCGCACGCACGGTATCACCGCGGGCCGTCACGAGGCGCACGTTGTGCACGTAGAAGCGGAAATCGCTGGCCGTGATCGTGGCCCCCGAGGTGCCAATCCCCGGATACTCCTTGCCGCAGGAGAACGGCGTATCACCCACGGTCGCCTGCAGGCGAATGGTGATCGGGATGAGGGAATCGGCGGCAGGCGCCGATGGAACGGCGGGCGTGGTCGCCAGCAGCATCGCGGCGGCCAGGGCAACAACAGACATGAAGGCCTCGGAGTGAAATGCACGGAGCCGGGCGGCCGTATGGTCGCCGGGTGACATCGGGCGGCCCACGCCCCACGACGTGTCTGGAGCACGAGGTGAGGCGCGACCGACAAACCAGAGCGCGAATGGTGGAACGGTCAGTGACCGGCGATCCTGCGCCCGATGGCCCAGCACTGTTGGCGACCAGCCAACAGGGGCTCTGTCGTGCAGCGGTCTTGAACGGTCACATCGCAGACGATCGTCGAACCTCCGTCAGGAGGAGACGCCGCCCGTGAACAGTCAGCCGATCGCTGCCGGTGGTGCCGTGGCCGGAGGCTGCGCGACATCGGGTCGCTCAACGGCCTGATACCGGGACGACTCGACCTTCGGTACCTCCGGCGCATCGATCCATGCCACGAAGGCAATGGGCGCCGACAGCAGGAATTGCGGAGCGGTGGCGCCACAACAGTGGGCGGCGCATTCACATTCTGGAGCCCCGGAGCGATCCGTTGGTGCGCCCGTTCCGTGTCCGGACTCATGGTGGCCGTGGTGCGCCGTCAGCGCATCAGCACCATCGATTTCACCTGCGCCATCGGTGCCGACTTGCAGCACGGCCGCCGATGGGTCCGACAGGCTCGCCAAGGCGTGATGCGGGCACGACGGCTGCAATGGCAGCGCCAGTCGCGCCACCATCCAAACCAGAGTCAGCAGGAAACCTGCCCATCGCGCTTGTCCCCGACGCATGCAGAATCGTATGCCCTTTCGGGAGGGGCTGTCAATTGTGGCCGCGTGGGGCGTACGGCCGGTCCCCCAATACCGTCCGGACATCACCGATGCGACGGGGTCGGGAACGCACCTTCAGAGCTGCCCCAGCCAGCTCACCTTCACCAGCAGTGACCGGGCTACCGGACCGGTGTATCCGGATACCGGCTGCCGGTCGTTGTAGACCACATGCACAAACGACAGCGGGCGGTATTCCCAACTGAAGCGCGTGTTGAGCGTGCCTCGGCCCTGCGCGGTGTTGTACTGGTAGAAGGCACTCCACTGCAGACGCGGTGACGCGAACACCCGCAGTTCCGGCCCGGCGAGATGCGTGACGAAGCTGCTGTCGCGGGTCCCGAGATCACGCAGCCGATTCAGTTCATAACTTCCGCGCAGCGCCACGAACGGGTTGGGCGACCAGCGCGCAGTCAATGCCGCACGATCGAGGGCGCCGTCAAAGAAGCCGCCGGTGGAGAGATTTCCGGTGACCGTAGCCCGCGCACTCTGATCACTGCGCGCATCGATGCCCACGCGCTGATAGTCATGCCGTCCGGCCGGTGTACGCACACCGGGGAACAGCATCAGCTCCTGCTCGGGACGCTGCAGGTCGAGTTCATGATAGAGACGCGTTGTGCCGCCATTGGTCTGCAGGACCTCCACATAGCTGGAGATCACGCCTTCCTGCAGACGGCGACTGTCGGGATCCTGGTAGAAGTAGGTGGTGATGCCCGGCTTGAACCACACCACACCTCGCGGCCGCCACGCGGGCTGCGCATTCCACGACACGGCGGGGCTCGACATCAACACATTCGGGCGTGAGACAAACCCCGTGCGTGGTGCATAGTCGCGCGTGACGAGCGCACCGACATAGCCCATGTACGTCGACGGCGAAGTGCGACTCGCAAACCAGGTGACGGCGACACCGGTGCGCCCTGAATCGGTGGACGTGGACAGGGTGCCATTGAACTGCACCTGCTCCCCGATGCGGGTGACAGCATCGAGCGATGTCACCACGTTGTTGCGCACCTGAACGCGCGCGGTGAGTGGGCTGTCTATCGCATCGTCCTGCCGCAACGCGGTCAGCAGTGCAACGCGCGTGGAACGTCCGAAAAATCGACTGGCGCGCGCAACACCGAACGTGGACGCCGGAAGATCACCCTGCCCCCGCTGACGCATCACCATGGCGCCTGCGGTGGTGCGCCCCGTGCGATAGGCATAGCGCGCGCCACCATCGAGCGGGATGGGAGTACCATCATCGGCCAGCCCGATGCGTCGGGTGAAGAAAGGCTGCACCACATAGCGCACGTTCACCCCACCACCGGACAACAGATCGGCATTTTCCAGGAAAAACTGCCGCTGTTCGGGGAAGAACACATTGAACCGGGTGAGATTCACGACCTGCCGATCGACCTCGGCTTGTGCAGAGTCGGTATTGAGCGTGCCCTCGAGGACACTGTTGGCCGTTGGCGCCCAGATGACTTCACCGCCGACATCGCCCGTGGTACGCCGAGGCTCGCGCAGGGCGCCGTCCCGCGTGCCTTGCGCGAGCACATACGGACGCACACGGATGTTGGTGCGCGGCGGTGGTGGGGCGACTGAATCGAGCACCCCGGCATACGTCAGGCGCCACGACGAGAGCTGCCGCGGGTAGGGCGCCCACGCACTCCACTGCAGCGCTCGGCGGGTATTACGCACGAGATTCAACTCCCATTCACCGCGTCCCGGCGCGTACCGCAGCGACCGCCAGGGAATCGCCATCTCCACCACCCACCCGGAATCCGAACGGGTCGTGCGGGCGCGCCACAGCGCATCCCAATTGGTGTTGGCCACATCCCCGCCGTCGAAGGCCTGCACATCGGCCAACGATCCCAGTGGACTCACCTGGAACTGATAGGCCGTGCGGCCGTCACCCAGCGGCCCGAGTGTGACGCCAAAGAGATCGCTCTCGTTGCTGTCGAAATCGCGACGGAGATCCTGCATGCGAAGCGCCGCCAGACCGGCGCTGTCGTGATTGAATGCCCCCACATAGAGATGATCCCGATCAAACAGGATGCGTACCGTGCTGGGGTATCGCGTCTCGGCGACAAACTCCGGGCGGACCTGACTGAAGGCCTGCGCCTCCGGCGCGGTAAGCCAGGCCGGTTCGTCGAGGCGCCCGTCGACCAGAATGGGCGTGGTCGTGCGGCGTGCCGTGAGCCGACGCCGGGATTTGTCGGTGGGTAATGGGACCGCTGTGCGGGCCATGGACCCTGCAACTGCGGCTCCTGATGTCGACTGCGCCTCGAGCACCCCACCCATAGACAGGTGGGCCGACATCCCTACCCCAACCAGCAGGGGCATCCAGCATCCCTTGTCCCCCCACGAACGGGCGCGTGACATGTGTATTGCAAAAGGGTTGTTGAGAATTCACTTGCAATATCGATAATATTCCAAGGCGCGGCGCGCCAGACTCGGCGCGCTACCACCTCACGGCGGATCGTCTCGGGCAGCGCGCCGAGCGATCAGCCCCAGTCATCAGCGGAGAGTTCATGCAGGTGCCATCAGCCATCACTTTGGCCGGAGCGATATCCTCGCGGCTGGCCGCCATCTGCGGCACACGATCCCCCCTGCGATGCGCGCCGGCCCTGCTCGTCGCTATCGCCCTGCCGGTGACGGCCTCTGCGCAGCATGTGCACGGCGAAGCCCGGCTGATCGTCGGCGTGGAGGGGCGCACGGGACAAGCCGAACTACGCGCCACTGGCGAAGATCTGTTTGGCTTCGAACATGCCGCCCGCACGGCCGAGGAGCGCACGAAGCAGACACAGATCTTCACACGTCTGCGCACCGAGGGCGCCAAACTGTTGCGCTTCGATCCGTCGCTCGGCTGCCAGGTCGCGGCGAAAAATGTTCGCATCGACGAATCGGGCGATCATGGGGAAGTCGTCGCGTCCTATACCATCAATTGCCGCGTGGCGCCTCAGGGGAAGCCGCTGCGCTTCGGCATCAGCTCGGCGTTTCCGGGCATTGATCGTGTGTCGGTGCAACTGGTGTCCGATACGGCGCAGACCGGTGCCACCATCAGTCGGGATCGTGGTCAGGTCGTTCCCTGACGCGCGAGAGCAAAGGCCACACGCTTCGTATCACACACGGACCATCGGAAATGAAAAGCGGCGATCCAATCGGGTCGCCGCTTTGCTGCATCGTCCATTGCACACCGACACTCAGCCGTTGGATATGTGCAACGGCTCGAGAAACCCACGAATCCCGCGGCGCGCCAGCACCCACACGTAGAGCAGCGCCACCAGACCTGCTGCGGCCAGGGTCAACCCGTTTGATGGCCCCGCTGAAAGCCCGCTCCAGGCCCCCGAGCGTATGCGATCATCGGCCGCGTTGAGTGCCAGACCTGCCAGGATCGCAATCGTTGGTGCAATTGCCCACGCTCGCGCAGCCGCTGCGGTCCCACGTGATCTCACCACCGGCAGCCAGGCACGCAGATCGGGGAGCGCACCAAGCAGCAATAGCGCCAGTGCGGCGCCCGGAGAGACACCCGCAGCAATCAGCACGGCGCCAACAGGCACCAAGGCCGCTGCATGCACACAGATGATCCCACCAAACACCGCAAACACCAGCACGTCCACGCCTGCCGGCAGTCGTGTCAGCCACGATTCTGCCAGGATCGGCGGAAGTATGGCAGCCGTCATGAGACCGACGATGATCCAGGGCGCTGAATACTCCACGGCGGAGATCCATGCTGTATGGGGCTGCTGTCGCTCAGGCGAGGCGACTGCAATTCGTTCCACGGGCACAACACCCGAGCGCGCCGTCAGCGTGGTCAGCACCTGTGCCAGCAAGAGTCGGATCAACGCCAACGCCACACCCAACAACGGAACCGAAAGCAGCGCCGCCTCCAGTGACAGTGCGCCATTGCCACTGCGCACATCACTGACGCGCACCGAGCCCGGTCCCCACGCAAAGACGGGGCGGCCGCGCACCTGCTCCACAGTGGCCAACACCGCGATCGCACCATAGGCAAAGAGCACCGCCGGCGCACCAGCCAGGGTCAACTCCCACAACGAATCCGCGATGCTCACGGATTGTTCGTCGTGGCCACGTCCGCCAAGCAGTTGCAGCGCCACGAGCACGGCCAGTCCGAGCAACGACCCGATGCCACTGGCGCGGGCCAGATCGCCCGTCGGCACGGCATGGGTAGGATCATGCTCGTGGCTATGCGCGTGGCCATCATGGTCATGACTGTGCGCGTGCACCTGTTGATGCGAATGGTCGGCATGCGAGTGTGCATGGCCGGTTTCCGCTTCGGCTTCCTCGTGCTCGTGGGTGGCGTGCCCGATGACATGCAGCAACGAGCCCCCGACCAGCGCTTCGAACCACAGCGCCGCACGATCCGGCAGCCAGGCAAGCACGGTGGGTTCGGCCACATAACCGGCCACGGTCATGATGGCCATCAACAGCAGCACCAACCACGACATCAGGCGCGCGCGATCGCGCAGCACCCACCAGACCGTGAGTCCCACCGGGATCTGGTGTAACAACACCCCATACCCCAGCAGGCTTCCCGGCTGCGTGTGCGATTGTGCCAGCGCGCTGCCATCGAGAACCGAATGCACCGCCACGCCAAGCAGGGCGAGCCCGAGAATCGCCGTGTGCGTCTGGCGCACACCGTACTGCAGCATGCGTTCGACCAGGCCGGGCACGAGATAGCCCAGAGCCATGCACAGCATGGCGATCAGATCTCGATGCTCGAGTGCGTGGGGGACCACGTCGAGCAGCACCAGTCCGCCGATCGAGACGACAATGAAGCCGTCGACAAAGGCAATCACGCTCGGCCTGGAGCGGGCATACCGGCTGAGCAGCGGGCCGATGACGAGCGCGCCCAGACTGGCGGGCAACAGCGCGCTGACTGGCATCAGGGAACGATAGTCAGCCACGGGATCTAATTGCAAATGCACTTTCGATACCCGTCACGTGGTATGAGGGGCTCGAAACAGTTCCTGAAAGGCCTGGGTCGTGTCTCCCCCGTCATCGTCATCGACTTCGCCGTCCTGATTGAGCTCGGCCCATTGCGGGAAAGGATCATGGAAGGCGCTCCAGCGCGCCGGACCGGCCTCGAAGTCGGCCACGCTGACCAGACAGTCATCGAGCAGGGCCGTGAGTCCGGCGCGATCCAGATGTTGTCCGATGATCGCCAGCTCCTGCCGCGGCGTGCCGAGATCGGGGCTCCAGTAGGCCGCCGGGTTCACCTGCAGCAGTTGCCCGGCCTGAGACCAACTTCCCATCAGCTCGGGCTGGGAGGCCACCCAGAAGAACCCCTTGGCGCGCAGCACACCGGGCAGGCCGGCATCGACCCTCGTCCACAGGCGCTCGGGATGGAACGGCCTGTTGGCGCGATACACGAAGCTGGCAATGCCGTACTCCTCGGTCTCCGGGACGTGTTCGCCGGCCAGTTCCTTCTGCCACCCAGGCGCCGCCTCGGCCCGGACAAAGTCGAAGCGTCCGGTGCCCAGCAGGTCCTGGGGCTCCACCCGCCCGCGAACGGCGTGGATGATCGTCGCGTCCGGATTGAGGTGGTGCAGCAGGGCTTCGAGTTCACCCAGTTCGTCGCGGCCGATGAGATCGATCTTGTTCAGCACGATGACGTTGGCGAACTCCACCTGGTCGATGAGCAGGTCGGGGATGGTGCGTTCGTCATCGTCTCCAAGCGCGAGCTGCCGCGCGCGCAGATCGTCGAGCGTGCCGAGGTCGTGTCGAAAGCGATGACTATCGACCACGGTGACCATCGTATCGAGTCGTGCGACATGCGAGAGCGTGGAGCCCTCGTCGGTCTCGAATGTGAAAGTCGCCGCGACGGGAAGCGGTTCACCAATCCCGGTGCTCTCGATGAGCAGGTAGTCGAATCGTTCTTCGGCAGCGAGACGGGCCACCTCCTGCAGGAGATCGTCGCGCAGGGTGCAGCAGATGCACCCATTGCTCATCTCGACCAGTGTTTCTTCCGTCCGGGAGAGTGTGGCCTCTCCACCACGCACCAACTGCGCGTCGATGTTGATCTCGCTCATGTCGTTGACAATGACCGCGACCCGCAGTCCATCGCGGTTGGCCAACACATGATTGAGTACCGTGGTCTTGCCTGCTCCGAGAAACCCGGAGAGCACTGTGACCGGCAAGCGTCGGTCGGGGACCGGCCCGTTCATCGGGACTCCCGATAAAGGACGTGACGCTTCACAACCGGATCGTATTTCCGCTTCTCGAGCCGTTGCGGCGTGGAGCGCGGATTTTTGGTGGTGACGTACAGGTGGTGGCTTTCCGTGGAGCGGAGCTTCACGTGAACCCGAGTATTGGCCATCAAGGATCCTTGAAGTGTTTATATGATAATGAGCTATCATTAACATATATTCAAGTCACCTTTAGACCCTCGGTTCAGCCCCCGTCGACGGTGCGCTCAGCCGTGAGGGTCTTCAGTTGTTCTGCCAGATCACTCACCGGTAGCCCGACCCCGATGAACAGGGCCGTAGGCTGCGCGTCGGCGTGCGGCTTGGAGTGATCGAGCCGCAGTCCTTTCCGGCCGGGCAGCTTGTTCCAGACGTAGACCTTTTCCGGGGCATCGGTGAACCGCACCAAGCCCTTGGCGCGCACGACGGCGTCTGGCAACTCATGGACGAACCGACGGAACGCCTCGCGGTCGACGATCGGCGGCAACGCCAGCGACGCCGCCCCAAATGGGTGTGCATGCGCATGGGCGACGTCACTGCGAGGCATCGCCGCCATCCCCGACACGTCACGCTGCGTGCTGCCAGCCACCCGCTGGGTCAGTTCGTTCAGCCAGCCAGCAAACTCCACTCCGGTGACGAGATCGGCGCGGGGGTTGAGCTCCTGCAAGGCGCCCCGAACCAGCGCCTGCCGATCGGCTCCCACACGTGCGGTCCAATTGAGATGGACATGCGTGGCTGTGCTCACCTGCGCCCGCTCGAGACCGTTGTGCCACCAGCGCTTCTGCCAGCGGGTGGCGTCGATGACCGTGATCTGCAGCGGCAAGGTGAACTGCCGCAGGCGTGCGTCGGCCGTCAGGTGGGCGAGCAGTTCATCGGTTTCGGTCGCGCCATTGGCTTCGATGCACATCACGCTCCCGGGATCGGATGGCACCTGATACAACACGTTGAGCAGTTCCCGCAGCGAACCGCAGCACACACACTCGCCGTTGAGTGGCGTCACCAAGGCACTCAACTCGGCCAACCGCGATGCATCGATCCGGGCATCGCGGAAGTCATTCAGCACGATGCGCACGCGGGTCCCGCCCGCCGCCAAGGCCGGCACCAACTCCGTGAGAAAGCGCGTCTTCCCCGCGCCCAGGAATCCGGCCAGCAGAACCAAGGGGATCATATCGAACACTCACCACCGAGGCGTCCGAATACAACCAGACACAGCCAGCAATTCTTTATTGCTTTTGCATTATCATTAGCGTTACAGTTAGAACATGCCTCGTCTTCGTTTGCTCCCATCCCTGTCGATCCTGATCGCGGCGGCCATGTGCGGGGTTCGTCCGTCGCCGGTGCCCGATACCGTGGAGGCCAGCCGCGACGCGCTTCCGGTCACGGCACCCACCGTGAGTGGGGCAGCGGACGAGGTGGTGACCATCGATTGGCGGCTGCTGCGTACCCTCGACCTGCGCACGGGGGTTCCGGGTGACTCGTTGCGCCGGTTGGTCGGCCGGCGGGTCCGCCTGCCGGGGTTCATCGTGCCGCTGGAAGATTTTCAGGACCGCGCCAAGGAATTCCTGCTGGTGCCGTACTTCGGGGCCTGCGTGCACATGCCCCCGCCGCCGCCCAATCAGTTGGTGTACGTGAAAATGCGCGGCACGGTGAACCTGACATGGTGGGCGCCAGTGTGGGTGGAAGGGGTGCTGCGGGTGATCACCTTCCAGTCACCATACGGGTCGGCCGGTTTCCAGATGGACGCGGATCGCATCGTGCCATTCCGGGAACGTCAGGCGGACGCCTCGGGGCGGGGGCGGGTGAGCCAGCCGTCGATCAGGGCCACCACGCCCCAGGCCACACAGGCCGCCACGACGGTGTCGCTCAGGTAGTGGGCATGGGCGAGGATGCGCGTGACGGCGCACCCGGCAGCCAGCGTGTAAAACACCCACTGTGCCCTCGGAAAAAGGCGGGCCAGTGCAAAGGCGCCGGCAAACGCGACCAGCACATGCGAGCTGGGCATACCCATGCCGCGGTTCGACAGCGGCCCCTCGGCGAAACTGCGAAACACATACCCAAACGTGTCGGCATCGGGGCGCAGGCGACGCACCAGCAGCTTGAGGACTTCGGCCACGATGCCGCCCGCCGACGGCGCCAACACGAGCAACGCCGCCCCATGGCGCCGCGCCGCGGGCTGATCCTGCTGCAGCCACCACGCCAGGCCGAGCAGGCCCCACGTTGGCAAAAATCCCATGACACGCAGCAGGCGACCCCAGTCCTTTTCGTACACGGTCGCCATGCGCCATTGCCAGGCTATCGGATCGAGCAGATGGGCCAGCACAATGGCCACCACCGAGACCAACAGCCAGCGCTTCCAGGAGGGGGACATCGGCTCCCGGTGTGGGAGAGAATTCAGAGGAAGGCTCATGGCCGGAAATCAAGAGGCCTACCCACACCCACGCCACTATGATCGAAGTGGTCCGGCGCCATATTTCCAGCATGGAACGCAACACGAAGCAGCGGGATGCCATCCGGCAGGTGTTCGAAGAGATCGCTCGCCCTCTTGGACCGAACGAGGTCCTCGAAGCGGGTCGGACGCGTCATGCGAAGCTCGGCATTGCCACCGTGTATCGCACCATCAATTCGCTGGTCGACAGCGGCTGGTTGGTGCCGGTGGAGCTGCCCGGTGAACCACCACGCTACGAGCGCGCCGGCAGTGAGCATCACCATCACTTCCGCTGCCGCACGTGTACGCGTGTCTTCGAGATCCATGGCTGCCCCGGTGAACTGAAAGACCTTGCTCCGGCCGGCTTCCGCCTGGAGAGCCATGAGGTGGTGTTGTACGGATTGTGCGCGCGATGCGCGGCGGACTGAGCGCCCGGTCGCGACGGATCGCACGCCGGCTCCTCGCCACAGGTATCGGCGCCCTGCTGTTCGGCGCGTGTGACATGGGGGGTGGCTTCAAAGGCATGGCCATCGATCCGGCCCGTGACATGCCCACGTTCGAATTCACCCAGGCGTCCGGTGCCCCGTATCGCACGGTGCCTGAAGCGAACCGGCCGATGGTCCTGTTCTTCGGCTACACCCACTGCCCCGACGTTTGCCCCACCACGCTCGCCGACTGGAAGCGGGTGAAGGCCCAACTGGGTGCCAAGGCCGATCGGGTGCGCTTTGTGTTCGTGAGCGTCGACCCCGATCGTGATACGCCGGCGGTGGCCGAGCGCTACGCGAAGCAGTACGACGCAAGCTTCGTGGGCGTCTCCGGTGACGGACCCACCACGGCCGGCATCATGGAAGCCTTTGGTGTAGCGTCAGCGCGCGAAGACGCGCCAACCGCCAACGGCTATATGGTCAGTCATTCATCGCAGGTTTTTCTCGTCAACGATCAGGGACGCCTGGTGGCGCTCTATCCGTTCGGCACGTCATGGGAGGCGCTGGCCGCCGACCTCGATCGCCTTCTCTGAGTTGTCCATGCACGTCTTTGAAAACACCCGTGCGCTTCTGCTGCGCACGACGAGTATCGCCATGCTCGGCGCGGGCGCCGTTGCCTGTGGCAGCGGTGAACAGCAGGCCGCCGACACCGCGGCAGCAGCGCCGGTCCCTCCGGTACCTGCGGAGACCATTCACGGACTGACGGTACGCGATGCGTGGGCTCGCATTGCCGATTCCGCCGCCACGGGTGGCGCGTACATCACGCTGGTCAACGGCAACGCGACGGCGGTGGAAATCGTGGGTGCCGCCAGTGCCTCGGCCGATGCCGTGGAAATTCACGAGACGTCGCATCACGACGGCATGGCCAAGATGTCGGCACGTCCGTCCATCACCATCGCGCCGGGTGATTCGCTGGTCATGGCGCCGGGCGGATTGCACGTGATGCTCATCGGCCTGCACAGCGCGCTCCGGGCAGGCGACAGCGTGCCCCTGGTGGTGCAACTCGCCACCGGTGATCTGGTGCCGCTCACCATTCCCGTGCGCGCACCGTGAATCCGGCTCGTGCAGGCGGCGTAGCCGGGCTGGTTGTCCTCACCGCAGTGATCGTGTGGCTGACCTGGCCCCGCCCCGATACGCTCATTCGTGTGCACCGCGGCGGCCTCGCCGAGGTGACCAATGCCTACGGCCGCTCAGCGCCGCTCGGTGATACGATCTTCGTGGGCGGTAGCGGCGCACGCCGCACCATCCGCGTGGTCAATGACGACACGGTAAAACACCAACTCGCGATGTTCTCGATTCCCGCCGGCAGCAGCACCGAGTATACGGTGCCTCCTGGTACGTTCGGTGGCATGTGTTCCGCCCACCCCACGAACACACAGCTCACCTTCGTCATCAAGTGAGCCGTCCGGTGAGTGATCTGCAGATCCCGTTGCCGCCGTCGACCATGAACGCGGCCCTCGATGAAGAGCTGCGCGCGCTCGAAGCGGCCGGCCTCAAGCGCGCCCTGCGCCAGGTGCATCAGCGCCGCGCCGGCACGGTGCTCTTCAACGGCGAGCGCGTAGCCGACTTTGCATCGAACGACTACCTCGGTCTGGCCGCCGACCCACGTGTGGCACGTGCGGCGTGGGCCGTGTTGCAGGCCGAAGGTACGGGTGCAGCGGCGGCGCGTCTCATTTCGGGCAATCACCCGATTCACGAGACGCTCGAACACACACTGGCCCGTCTCAAGCGGGTGGATTTCACCCTGTTGTACCCGTCGGGGTACATGGCCAACGTGGGCGCCATCGCGTCGCTCGTGGATCGCGGTGATGTGATCTACTCCGACGCGCTCAACCACGCGTCACTGATCGACGGGTGCCGTCTGTCGCGCGCCACCGTTCGTGTATTCCCGCACAACGACATCGCCGCATTGGGCGCCATGCTCGAAGCGGAGCGACATCAGTATCGTCGCGCGCTGATCGTGGTGGAGGGGGTGTTCTCCATGGACGGCGACCTCTTCCCGCTCGACCAGCTCGTGCCCCTCGCGCGCCGGCATCAGGCGTGGACCTATGTCGACGATGCCCATGGCACTGGGGTGCTCGGGGCCACCGGCGCCGGCACGCTCGAACACTTTGGCGTGGGTGGCCAGGTCGATGTGGTGGTCGGCACGCTCGGCAAGGCACTGGGCACCGTGGGGGCGTACGTAGGCGGTTCGCAGGAATTGGTGGAGTTGCTGGTGAGCTGTTCCCGATCGTTCATCTTCACGACGGGCACACCGCCGGCGATGGCGGCCGCGACGCTCGAAGCACTGCGACTGGCCGAGGTGGAGAGCTGGCGCCGCGATGCGGTGCGGGAGCGGGCACGCCGCCTGCGGCAACGCCTGCGTGGCGCGGGACTCGATGTACCGGGCGAGAGTGATGGCCATGTCGTGCCGGTGCACATCGGTGATCCTGTGCGCACGATGGAAACGGTGGCTGCACTGCGTCGTCGCGGCTTTCTGGTGGGTGGGGTGCGTCCGCCCACCGTGCCGGCCGGAACATCGCGGCTTCGCATCTCCCTCTCGGCGGTGCATCCCATGGAACTGGTCGACGCGCTGGCTGCCAACCTTCTCGACGTGTTGCGAACCCGATGAGCGCATTTGACGAGCCGGATGACGATTTCGATCTCGAGGACATGAACGACGAGACGGAGTCCGACGCGGGTGCGATGTACGATGACGGCGACGAAGACGACGCAGCCCCGCCCGGCGAGCCGGCGGATCTGCAGCGCCAGCACATTCTGCTGCACGACACGGCACACGTCTGGCATCCGTACACGCAGCATCATCAGGCTCCGCTGCCCGTGCCGATTGTCCGGGCCAAGGGCAGTTGGTTGTATGACACCCACGGCAAGCCTCTGCTCGATGCCATCTCGTCGTGGTGGGTGACCACCCACGGTCATTGCCAGCCGGAGATCGTGCAGGCGATCACGGATCAGGCAGCATCGCTCGACCAGGTGATCTTTGCCGGCTTCACACACGAACCGGCCACCGCACTGGCGGCCGAATTGGTGGGCCGTCTGCCCCGTGGTCTCACACGCATCTTCTACTCGGACGACGGTTCGACCGCGGTGGAAGTGGCGATCAAATTGTCGGTGCAGTCCTTCGCGAATCGTGGTCAGTCGCGCCGTCTGATTGCGGCGCTCGACCATGCCTATCACGGTGACACGTTTGGCGCGATGGCCGCCGGCGCACGCAGCGTGTTCACGAACATGTACGAGCCGCTGCTGTTCGATGTGGCCCGCTTGCCCGATCCCTCAGAAGGGGACACGCTGGCTGCGCTGGATGCACTGATCGCCGCGCGTGGCAAGGAACTCGCCGCCGTGATCGTGGAGCCGTTGCTCATCGGCGCGGGTGGCATGCGTGTGTGGGATGAATCGGTGCTGCAGGGTATCCGCGAGCGTACCAGCGCCGCCGGTGTGCATCTCATTGCCGATGAAGTGCTCACGGGTTTTGGGCGCACGGGGCCGTTGTTTGCCTGCGACCGGGCCGATGTGCGCCCCGATCTGCTGTGCATGTCGAAGGGACTCACCGGTGGGTTGCTCCCGCTCGGTGCTACGGCCGCCACGGAAGACATCTTCGACGCGTTCAGCAGCACCGATCGTCGCAAGACATTCTTCCACGGCCACTCGTACACCGCCAATCCGATTGCCTGCGCGGCCGCACTGGCGTCACTGCAGCTCTTCGACGAAGACAGCGAAGACGAGCGTGTGCGCATCGAAGTGGCGCATATGCGGCATCTGGCGACGCTCGAAGGCACCAAGGGTGTGCGGGCGGTGCGGCAGATTGGTACCGTGGCGGCGGTGGAGCTCGATGCACCCGATGGGTATTTGAGCGATATCGGACGTGAACTGGCCGCCTTCTCGCTCGAACAGGGCATTCTGCTGCGCCCGTTGGGCAACGTGGCCTACTGTCTGCCGCCCTACTGCACCACCGATCGTGAGATCGATGCGGTGTACGCCGTGCTGCAACGTTTCCTCGATGGTGAGCGTGCGGCGCCGATCGGCACCGGCGGCCCGTTCGATGACTGACCACGTGGTTGGGCTGTGAGCGCGGTGTTGCGCCTTGGTATCACGGGCACGGACACTGGTGTCGGCAAGACAGTGGTGGCCTGTGCCTTGGCGGCGCGTGCCCGGCAGCTCGGAGTCCGTGTGGCCGTCATGAAGCCGGTGGAGAGCGGTGTCGACGCCCGGGATGTGTCTGGCGACGATACCGCCGGCGTTCCGCGCTCCGATGCGGCGCGTCTGATGCAAGCCGCGGCCAGCACGGCGCCGATCGATCTGGTGCGCCCGTATGTGTACACCGATCCTGTGGCGCCCATGGTGGCCGCGCAGCGTGAAGGGCGTCCGGTGCAACTCGTGCAGCTCGATCGGTGCCGAGCGGTGCTGGAAGTCGACCAGGAGTTGCTGCTCGTGGAGGGGGCCGGCGGGATTCTCGTTCCCCTCGACATCGACACCAGTTATCTGGATCTTTTCCAGCGATGGGAGGCCGAAGTGGTGGTGGTGGCTGGCAACCGGCTGGGCGTGCTCAATCACACGCTGTTGACCGTGCGGGCGCTCCAAGGGGCCGGACTGACCATACGGGGTGTCGTGCTGTCGGCGCTCACCCCGCCCATGTCACCGTCTGGCACCGATGAGGCCCGCGCCACGAACTTCGAGGCGCTGGGCCAACTGTTGCCACGGGTTCCCCTGTTTCAGTTTCCGTGGGTGGCGCAGGTGGATGATTCCGAGGCGCTGGCTCTGGCGGCCGCGACTTCGGGAATCGACCGGCTCCTGCCGCGTGTGCGCACCTAGAGTGACACGCGCTTCTTTCTTGTTTGCCGACTGACCGACTCTTCCGATGACCGATCGTTCTTACGACTGGCAGCGACTCGCCGATCGCTCCCTGGCTGGTGATGTACTGACGCGCGATGAAGCGCATGCCGTGCTCACCGCCTCCGACGATGTGCTGCTCGATCAGTTGGCCGCCGCGTATCGCGTGCGCCGAGCCACGTGGGGTAACCGCGTGCGCCTGCACTTCCTGCTCAATGCCCAGAGCGGTTTGTGTCCTGAAGACTGCGGCTATTGCTCGCAGTCGAAGATCTCCACGGCCGAAATCGAGAAGTACCCGATGCTGGCCCAGGATCGCATCATGGAAGCTGCCGATCGCGCCGCGGCGCTCAAAGCGGGCACGTTGTGCATGGTGATCTCGGGTCGTACGCCGGGTGAGCGCGTGTTTGGCAAAGTGCTCGACGCGGTGCGCGCGGTGCGGGAAAAGCACGATCTCAAGATCTGCGCCTGCCTGGGCCTGCTGAACGAAGAACAGGTGCTGCGCCTCAAGGACGCGGGCGTGGAGACGGTGAATCACAACCTCAACACGTCGGCCAACTACACGCCCGAAGTGGTGGGCACACACACGTTCGAAGATCGTGTGAACACCGTACAGGCCGTGAAGGCTGCCGGCATGAAGACATGCAGCGGTGGCATTCTCGGCATGGGCGAAAGTGATGACGACGTGATCGACCTGGCGTTGTCGTTGCGTGAGCTCGACGTGAAGAGCGTGCCGGTCAACTTCCTGATCCCGGTGCCAGGCACCAGCTTCGCCGGCATTCGTGAGCTCGACCCGCGCCGTTGCCTGCGCATCCTGTCGCTGTACCGTTTCCTGTTGCCGACACAGGAAATTCGCATCAGCGGTGGCCGCGAAGTGCACCTGCGCAGCATGCAGGTGATGGGCCTCTATCCCGCCAACTCCATCTTCGTGGGTGACTACCTCACCACGCAGGGGCAGACGGCGCGCGATGACATGCGCATGATCGAAGACGCGGGCTTTGTGCTCGAGACCCCCGACGGTGAACCGCTTGTGGGGGATCCATTCGAAGGCGTTCCCGAGGAGTATCCACGCGCTCCGCTGCCGCTGGTCGAGGTCTGATCAGGAGGTCGACACCGCTGTCGTGAGATCAGAAGAGTCCCACTGGCCGCTCCAGGCCGTGGGACTCTTTGTTCTCCACGTAGTGCCTCGCGACGGGGCTTGAAGCGTTGGCGAGGCATAGGGGCCGCCTGCGGCGGTGATACCGGCAGGATCAACTGCTGGATGAACAGCAGGATCGACCACTGCTATTGATGAACGCCTGCGTGCGATTTGAATAACCACTGAGCAACCACACACTGAGTGCTTTCCCGCAGTCCATCCAAAACACTCTTGGGCAGCACTGCAGAGTGGATGGTCGTCCACACGGCTCGCCCATCCGGCTGTTGATCCTGCCGGTATCGCCGCCGCAGGCGGCCCCTCCAGCTTTCCGACGATCAAAAACCAGGCAACGCGCGAAGCCCTATTCGTTCACGACCTGCGTCAGCGCCTGCACGAACACTTCCTCAGGCTGCGCGCCGCTGATCCCATAGCGGCCATCGAGTACCGCAAACGGCACCCCCTGAATGCCAAGCCGCGCCGCTTCCCGCTGGCTCTGCTGCACGTCGAGATCGTAGCGACCTTCGTCCACGATCTGGGTGAGATCGGCCTCGGAGAACCCCGCAGCGCGCCCCAGTTGCCGCAGCGTATCGGCGTCACCGAGATCGGCACCCTCGGTGAAGTGCCGGGCATAGATCGATTCGACCAGTGCCCAGGTATCACCTTCGGTTTGCTGGGCATGCACCACCAGGCCGTGCGCTCGCGCGGTGTTGGCCATGCGGGTGATTCGGTCGAAGTGGAACACGCAGCCGTCGGGCGCACCGGCTTCGGCCACCCGCGCGAACATGGGTTCGGCGCGCGCACGGCCACCGAACTTGTTCTCGATCACCTCTTCCCAGTCACGCCCTTCCGGCGGCAGCGACGGGTCGAGCTGGAAGGGACGCCACACCACATCAAAACCGACGTGGGGGTGGGCTTCCTGCACCACGGTCAGTGCGCGCCACAGGCGACGATCGCCGATCCAGCACCAGGGGCAAACGAGGTCGGCATAGAGCTCGACACTCACCAGTTTCGTGAAGGCCATGGTATGGAGTGTACGTTTGGGAACCCATGAACTGCAGTCCCGTGTGCCTGCTTCGTCCTCCGCACCGCCGTCCATGTCCATCGCCGATATCCGTACCGACTACCGCCAGCGTTCCCTGTCCGAGCAGGACGTGGCGGGCGACCCGATCACCCAGTTCCTGGCCTGGTTCGATGAAGCGCTCGCCGCCCAGGTTCTCGAACCCAATGCCATGTGCCTGGCTACTGCGACTCCCGACGCCTATCCCTCCGCGCGCATGGTGCTGCTCAAGGGTGCGGACGCACGCGGGTTCGTGTTCTACACCGACTATCGCAGCCGGAAGGGGCAGGAACTGGCCGACAATCCCTGTGCGTCGCTGTGTTTTTTCTGGGGTGAGTTGGAGCGGCAGGTGCGTATCAATGGCGCCGTGCAACGCGTGAGTCGTGCCGAGTCGGACGAATACTTCCAGTCGCGCCCACTGCCCAGTCGGATCGGCGCCTGGACGTCGACACAAAGCAGTGTGCTCGATTCGCGCGAAGTGCTGGAGCAGGAACTCGCCGCCAACACCCAGCGATTCGACGGCGCATCGGTGCCGCTGCCAGAGCATTGGGGAGGCTTCCGTGTGGTGCCGGAAGAGATCGAGTTCTGGCAGGGCCGGGCGAGCCGTTTGCACGATCGTATCCAGTACCGGCGGGAAGCAGGACGCTGGGTGACGCGGCGACTCTCTCCGTGAGTATGGCGCTGGACCAGCCCGGACTATGCGCCGTGGCTGGTCGGCCAGCCGCAGGGAGCACGTTGTAACCTGTACACGACGACTCCCGTATGTGTGGCACCGAGTTCGGTTGTGGCGCCCAATTGCCGGCGACGCACCGTTGTCCTCTTCGATGTCATACTTCAGGAGTTTCAATGTTCTCGCATCGTGCTTTCGGCACGCGCGCGGCCACATCGGCCATCGCGCAGTCTTCGCAGTTTTCCGCACTATCCGCGCTCGTAGCGCGCCTGTGCATTCCGCTCGCCCTGCTCGGCCTGGCCCCGTCGTCTGCTCACGCGCAGTTCGGCAAGCTCAAGGATCTGGGCGCGCGGGCAGCCAAAGAGGCTGCCGCCAAGAAGGTGATTGAAGCCGCTGGTATGGAGTCCGCAACGGGCTCCAGCGTCGGTTCCAGCAGCAGTGCTTCGGCCCGCGTGACGTACGATATCACGGCCGAGCGTCTCGACGCCGTGCTGGCCGCCCTCACGCCGTTCGTGGAAGACGCGAAGATGCGTGCCGCCGCGAAACAGCAGATGGATGCGTTCAATGCCAAGCGCACTGCCTACGAAGAATGCGCCGCGGCATCAGCCAAGCGCGCGATGACGATTTCGCCGGAAGGTGTTGAGCGCTCGGCCGCCTTCACCGCCAAGATGGCCCCCATGCTCGAGCGCTACAGTGCGATTTCGCAGGATCCCAGCAAGAAGCGCGAGATGCTGATGCTGCAGGACTCCATGACAGTGCTTTCCGTGCAGGGTCAGGTGGCACTGGTGGGTGGCAAGTGTGGCACACCGGTGCATCGCACACTGGCCATTGTGGATGCGGAGATGGCGGAAGAGCGGACCGGTGACGACGGACAGTTGCAGGTGCCCGCGGCGCAGCGGGCCGGTATGACCACGTCGCAGTTCGGCCGTATTCGCGAGCGCATCGCGCTGTGGGCGTTGATTCAGGAGGGGCATGCGAAGCCCACCGAAGGCCGCTTCACCGACGCCGAATCGCAGGCGCTGCAGGTGAAAGCCAGCGAACTCAAGACGCTGGCGCCATTCTTCCGTGATGGCTCGTTGTCGTGGACGAACTGGGGTGACCTCAAGGGCTGGTAACGCGCGTAGCGTTGGCGGGCGTATGCCACTCGTGAGCAGGCTGGTCGCATGTGCGGCCGGCCTGCTGCTTCCCGCATTCGTGAGTGTGCCGAGCGCACTCACCGCGCAGCGCGCTCCCGCGGTGAGTCGGATCATAGCCATGCCGTGCACCACGGCCACCGCTCCGGCAGTCCGATCGGCAGCCCGGCGGACGACACTCCGGTGGAAAGGGCGTGATGTGCGGTGGGCTGAGTGGCCGGTGCAATTGGGCGCGCGTGGTATCTCCACGACCGTGATCGTGGTGGACATCGATCCGGCGCGCATTGCCCTGACACTCGAGATCGCACGTGACGGTGACGCGCTGGCGCCGTGGTCACTCGACAACGCGCCCAAAGATGCGGTGATCGCCCTCAATGCCGGCCAATTCACCGATGATGGTCCATGGGGTTGGGTGGTGCATCGTCAGCGCGAATGGCAGGCGCCAGGCGTGGGGCCCTTGTCGGCCGCGTTCGTGATCGACACCGCCGGACGCGCCGCCATCCTGCGGGCGGACGAGATTGCCGAGGCCAGACGCCGAGGGGGATGGGAGGAGGCCCTGCAGTCGTTCCCGCTCATCCTGAACGACGGCGCGCTGCCCCCCGGATTGTGCGCGCCGGGCGCTGTGGATCTCGAACATCGTGACATACGTCTCACACTGGGTGTGCTGCCCGATGGCCACGTGCTGCTGGCTCTCACCCGGTACGCCGGGGTGGGCAGCGCGGGCAATCGGCTGCCGATCGGACCGACGACCGGTGAGATGGCCACCATCATGCGTGAGTTGGGCGTGGCACGTGCCGTGATGCTCGATGGCGGCCTGTCGGCGCAATTGCTGGTGCGTGACGGGCCTGTCACAACACAATGGCATGGGCTCCGGCGTGTGCCCCTCGCCCTGGTGGGTCGAGTAAAAGCCGAGCTTGCGCCGACACCAACGGGCCGTTGATTTCGCGTGTTGCCTTCTTCGACGGAGAAGACCTATGCGAATGTCCTGTTCATCGACCCGCCCCGCCATGCGATTCACCACACTCGCCAGTGCCGTTGGCGCGACCTTCCTGCTGCTGTCGTCGGCCACGCCAGCGCATGCGCAACTCGGCAAGCTCAAAAAGATGGGTGCCGAAGCCGCCAAGAAAGCGGCCGATGAAAAGCTCACCGGTAAAAAGGAAAGCGCGTCGCCGGCCACTGGTAGCAGTGCGGAAAGCAGCGCATCGGCCACGGCCTCCGATGCGGCCGCCACCAAGGCGCCGACGGTCAGCTACGCGCTCACCGAAGATCATGTCGGACTGGTACTGACGGCCCTCACCCCACGTCTCGATGCCGCGCGCAATCGGCAGGCGTTGGTGAAAGCGCGCCGCGAGTATGCGCTCAAGGACAGCGCCAACAAAGCCTGCTTTCAGAAGCTGAGCTCCGGTGGCATCGACCCGAACGCGATGATGGCCGCGTCGAAGAAGAACGCGGTGGCCATCGAGCGGATCGACAAACAGACGGGTAGCATGCAGACCCGTCTCAGCACCGCAGCAGGTTCGCAGGACCGCCGCGCCATGCACTACCTGCAGGACAGTCTGAACACGCTGCAGATGCGTTCTGCCGCACTCAAGATGGGGTCGTCTTGCACGGCGGATTTCCGTCCGGCGGTCCTCATCGAAGCCGACATTGCGGCGAATGGCATGTCGGGCGACTTCGATCCGGATCGCGGTCAGTTCGATCCGGCGGCCAGTGTGAAGGACAAGCTGACCACGACGCAGTTTGGTCGCCTGCGTGAGCGCATGGCGCTGTGGGCGCTGCTCCAGGAGACGCCGTCGCTCAAGGTTGGCAAGGACGGCGTGTTCACCGACGAAGAGCAGGCGGTGCTCACGGCTCACGCCGCCGAGATCAAAGCCCTCACACCGTACTTCCGCGACAATTCGATGCGCTGGAAGGACTGGGGTGACGTGAAGAACTGGAAGTAACCGCGCGTTGCCACGTGCCTAACGGGCCGCCGCCGGATTTTGCGGCGGCGGCGCCGAGTTCACCAACAGTGCCGCTCGCGCTTCCACCGTTCCAAACAGTACCTGCGGCTCGCTGGGCGCCGCGAGCTTCCCGGACCGCGGTTCATTCGTGATGAACAACTGTGTCACCCCGGTGGGTGAGGTGGGCATCTCGATGCCCGGCACCAGCACGGCGCCCGCTTCGTTGGGCGAGATCTCGATGATCGGGGTGGAGACGCCATCGCGCAGCATCCATAGCTGATAGCTGCGATCGGGCGGCAGTGGTGGCAGCCCGAACACATTGATAATGGCCCGGCCTTCGCGCGCGTTCCAGAAGAACTGCGCTGCCGCATCCGTGGTGGGATGGCGCAGGTTGACCAACACCACCGACGCCCGCCCACCAAGCAACGTGACGGTGAGCCGTTCGCGTTCGGCCAGTCGTGCCTCGCTGCGTGAGAGCAGCACACGATTTTCGCGCAGACGCGTATCGAGTTCGGCATGCGCACGTCGTGTGGTGGCCGCGAAATAACTCACCCCGACGAGCACCAGAAACAACGCACCCGCCGTCCACCAGCCGACGAGGGGCATGGTATTCGAACGGGCCTCCACACCGCTCATCGCGAGTGGTGTCAGGGCGCGCGTGGCGCGGCTGTTGCGGGACATACGTACCACCGGCGCACTGATCGGCGTGTGCACCTCCACGGTGTCGTCATGCCGGCGGCCTTCGTGCCGCCGTTCCTGCTGGCGGCGATCTTCATCTGGCTGATGCTGGCCATCGTCGACGCGACGATCATCACGACGACGATCTCCGCCGCGTCGATCGATCGTGGGAGCCGTGGTTTCCAGCGGTGGTGCCGCGGCAGCCTGCGCCATCACCGCATGGACCTGCGTGAGGATCCGATCGAACAACCCGTCAGGTGGCTCCACCGGCTGCGCACTGGCCAGCATGTTCACGGTGGCCTGACAGGCTTCGAACTCGCCACGCATCACCGAGGCGTTTTCCGGCGTGCGCAGCGCGCGTTCATAGTCGGTGCGCTCCTCGGGCGTGAGTGCGCCAAGGACATAGGCCGGCATCGTGCCTCGGAGCGCCTCCAGCGAGGTGTACTCACTCACAACGCCTCCCGCTTCACGCGCAGTGCACGCATTCCCATCTCCACATGCCGCCGCACGGTGCCGACCGGAATCTGCAGGCGATCAGCCACATCATGCTGCGTGTAGCCGCCGAAGAAGATGAGGGCGATGGCCTGCTGCGTCTCCTCGGGCAATGCCAGCACCAGCGGTGATGTGCCATCGGTCAGCACATCGTGCCGTTGTTCATCACCAGCACGCGCCAGATCGAGCGCCCGAAGCCGCGCGATCGTCGTCAGCCACCCCAGCACATTGCCCCGCACACCGCGATAGCGTCCGGCATCACGCCATGCCTGCGTGAAGGTCTCCACGGTCGCCATGGCGGCACGTTCGGGGTCGCCGAGCATGCGCAGCACGAGGCCGTACACGGTGGCGCCGTGCCGATCATAGAGGTGTCGCAAGGCGAGTTCGTCGCCACCAGCGATGGCTTGCAGGCAGGTGACGTCGGATTCAGCGTCCGACGGCGGTGGGGTGTCTTCAGAGGTCACGGCGGAAAGGTATCGCCGTCACCGCGCGGAGGGGACGCGGAAATGCATCAGCCGAGCGACAGGGCCGTCTCGCCTCAGCTCCGTCCCATGAGTTCGTCCCGCAACTTCACATAACTTTCGTACCGGCCTGGCGATACGTCCCCAGCTTCCACCGCTTCGCGGACAGCACATCCCGGCTCGACGGTGTGAATGCAGTCGGCAAACCGGCACGCCGACAGCAGCGGACGGAATTCGGGGAAACACGAGGCCACCTGCCCCGCCTCGATCCCCCACAGCCCGACTTCCCGCAGCCCGGGGGTGTCGGCAATGAAACCGCCGTGTGGCAGCGGATGCAGCATCGCTCCAACGGTGGTATGCCGCCCCTTGTTCACGGCATCACTGACAGCGGCCGTGCGCAGATCGAGCCCGGGGAACAGCGCATTCATGAGCGACGACTTCCCCACACCGGACGGACCAGACAGCGCAGAGCTGCGATGCTCCACTTCGTCGCGCAGTGCCTCGAGCCCTTCCCCCGTGTGGATACTCGTGTGATGCACCGGATAGCCGGCCGCCATCTGATCGGCGAACAACGCGGCCGACACCTCAGGAGACACCAGATCGGCCTTGTTGATCACGATGCGCGCCGAGAGCCCGTTGGCCTCGGCAATCACGAGGAACCGATCGAGCATGCGCGGATGCGGGTCGGGCCGCGCCGCCGCGAACACCACCAGCACCTGATCGAGATTGGCCACCACGATGCGTTCGCCATAGCGGCCACCAGGCATGCGGCGCGCCAACTTGCTGGTGCGTGGATGAATGTCGGTGATCGCCCATGTCTCGGCATGCTGCGCGTCGCGGGCGATGGTCACACGATCACCAACGGCCAGCTTGAGCGCGCCGTGCGCTTCGTGCTTGAGGCGTCCACGCATGGAAGCCGAGAAACGCTCCCCCTGTTCTGTGTACACCTCCCACACACCACCCGTGCCCTGCACCACCACGCCCGTGGTCGATGTGGTCATGCGCCCCGTCCGCGGATCAGAGCGTCGAGCGTGGCTTTGACGGACGTCAGTGGCATCGCGCCAAGCTGATGGCGTACGGCAGCCTCGGTAGGACCGGTGACAATGAAGGCGGACTCGAGATGCCCCTGCACTTCCGGTTCGCCGTGCCCCCAGCGCACAAAAAACAGGTAGCCACCCCAGGGTGCGGCCCGATCACCGGTGGTATCGGCCAGGATGTCGGCAGAATACGACTGCCCGTCGACGCCCTCGAACGCGGCAGGGCGGCGGTGCACGGCCATGTAGCCGCCCAGCGTGCGTTCATCTCCCGCGTCATGATCAGGCGGGATGTGATGCCCATGATGTTCGCTCACGATGACTTCAGCGACGGAAACTCTCTTTCACAATGTTCCCTGCCATGAACGCGATGTTCGCAGGACGTTCTGCGAGCCGTCGCATGAGATACGGATACCACTGACTGCCAAACGGTACGTACACCCGCATACGGTAACCTTCGCGCACCACCTGTTCCTGCAGGTCGCGGCGCACACCATAGAGCATCTGGAACTCGAAACGATCTGGCGCGATGCCTTTCTCCTTCGCGAACCGCTTTGCCTCGGCGATGATCTTTTCGTCGTGTGTGGCAATGCCTGGGTAGCGGCCGTGTTCCATCAGACGGTGCATCGCGGCCACGTAGTTGCGATCGACGTCAGCCTTGTCGGGGAACGCCACGTCGGGCGGCTCGAGGTACGCCCCTTTGCAGATACGCACGCGACACGGCAGGGCGTTGGCTCGCTCCACATCATCGAGTGTACGCCGCAGCGCACTCTGCAGCACCACGCCCACGGTATCCGGAAAGTCCGGAAACAGCCGCTGCTCGAAGGTGTCGAGCGTGCGGTCGGTGTAGGCGCTCGACTCCATATCGAGGCGCACGAAGCTGTCGTACTGCTTCGCACGGGCCAGCACTTCGCGCACGACCTCGACCCCCAGCTCGTCCGAGATGTCCTGACCGAGGGCCGTCAGCTTCACGGAGACATTCGCGTCCAGCTTTCGTTCAGCGATGCGATCGAGCAGTTCGAGATACTGCCGACCCGTTTCCCGGGCCTCGGCCTCATTGTGCACGCTCTCGCCAAGGAGATCGAGTGATGCAGTGATCCCCTTGGCATTGAGCTGCGTCACGGCGTCGAGCGCGGTGGCGATGGTCTCGCCGGCCACGAAGCGCGATGCCATCTTGCGCGCGAAGCCGACGTTCTTGATCAGGTTGAAAATGCGCTGTTGGCGCGAGAGGTACAGCAGTCCCGTGCGAAGCATGCGATCGAATCAGCGAAGGGGCGTTTTCAGGCGAGCCACGGGCGCATCCTTGCCCTTAGCCAGCGCGGCATCGAAGTGATTCCAGGTGACCAGACCGTCGTCACTTTCCGGCTCCAGCAGCAACATCGCGACGAGATCGCGCGACGTACCAGAGCGCACGACAAACGTGCCGGCGGGCAGCGTGCGCGATTCGGTGCGCCAGGCCCCGGTGAGGCTCACTTCCTGATGACCCTGGAACGGGCGTCCCGACTTGATCACCGAGTCGACCTGGAACACATCCAGAGACACCTGCTGCGGCGCACTCAGTGTGGTCACCGCAATGCCATGGAGCTTGAGCAGATCGGCCACGGCCGTGTACGACGCGTCGAACACATAACCACCGCTGGTGGGTGTGCGCGTGAGCGCGGCTTCGAAACGATCGACCACCGGCATGCGCTGCGCGGCGATCTCACCCGTGCGACGCACACCGAGCGGCACGCCCGGTTCGGTGCGTTGCGTGGAATCGGCCACACGCTCGAGACGTTCCACCAGCACGGGCTGCGTGTCGGGCCGCGAGAGGAAGCGTGAGCGCACCGGCACGGCCTTTGTGGCTGCCGGCGTGCGTGCGGCGTAGGTGCTGGCGGCGATGCCCGTCTTCACCCGTGCCAGGATCTGCGGGCGACGCTCGGACACGTATGACAGAATTTCCTGCACAAATGCGCGCGTGCTGGCGACCCGACGCTCGAACGGATCGTGGGAGTACGCTTCGCTCAGGATGCTGATACCGCCGCGCAGCCCGTAGTAGTTGGTGCCGTAGCGCGGCTTGTGTTCGTAGGTCACCCAGCCGGACTTGGTCGGTGCGGTGATGGATTCGCGGCCTTCGCCCGACGAAAAGTTGCCGTACGGGAACACTTCGAAGTTGTGACGCGCCTTCATGCGACGGCGAATCTCGGGGAGCAGCGTATCGATGGTGAATGGCGCCAGCGGGGCCGCCGGATGCAGCGACTGCGAGTAAGTGAGCGCGTAGCCGTGGTAGCTGCCGTTCGTGGTGTGCAGATCGATGAACAGATCCGGGTTCCACGCATTGAATGCCGCCAGCGCACCGCGTGTTTCCGGGGCTTCGGCCTTCACGTAGTCGCGGTTGAGATCGAGCCCGGCGCCATTGGGACGCTCGCCAATCATGACCGGTCCGAGCTGCGATCCACGATTGCGTGCCTGATCGGCCAGCTTCTCGTTGCCATCGGCATTGTAGATCGGGACCACCACCACCACGAGCGAGTCGAGCACGTTGGGTGTCTTGCCGAATGACCATTCCCGCAGCAGCGCCAGCACGGCTTCCTTTCCTTCCACTTCGCCGGCGTGAATGTTCGCCTGGAGATAGACAATGGGCCGGTTCAGGCGACGGGCTTCGGCCGGCGTCGACACCTTGGGGCGCGAGGCAACGACCAGCGGCAACGAGCGACCACCGGGTGACTTGGCCAGTTCACTCACCGTGATCGGTGCGCCCATCGCCCGGAGCGAATCGACGAAGCTCACGACATCCGCATAGGTGGACGTCTCGAGATAGTTCGTGCGTTCGGCCCGTGTGCGCGGCCCACGTGCGGTGGACGTGCCCTGCGCATCGGCAGTGGAGGTCAGGCCGAGTGCCGCACCCAACAGGCCCAGGGAGAGTGCGCGCACCGGAAAGCGGCGACGGGTGTGCGTAGTCTGCACGAACATCAGGACGACAGGCTGGAGGAGACGGCTGCGATCTGGAGCAGATGGCGGCGTTGATGCTGTGCCGTGACCAGCGCCCACTGATAGCCAGTGAGCGGTCCCAGCACGGGATGCGGATAGGTCACGGTGCCCAATGCGCAGCCGGACGCCTGAGAAAGCGCTCCAATCATGCGTGCACGGGCCAGGGACTGACGTGCGAGCGCGTCATCAAAAGACAGCTCACCTTTCGGGCGGACAAAATCCGGCGCTTCGATGCGACGCGTGGGATTCCACAACTGGAAGTGCTCGAGCGTCGGCTCGATGGCATCGGTCTCGGTTTCCGGCGTGTCCTTCACCTGCTTGATGAGGTTGGACAACAGGCGTCCGGCTCCGTCTTCGATGATGGCCAGATGTTCGACAATCGCCGTGATCGTCCAGCCACCGCGCGCGGGCATGGCATCACGCTGCGACACCGGAATGGCGTCCAGCACATTGAGCATGTCCTGCTGCGCCAATTCGAGCGCCACCACCACTTCGACCATGCGAGGATGCAGCGTGAAGAGGGACGGCAATGGTGTGGTCGAGTGAGGATCCGTCACGGATGGAAGGGCTGTTGGCGATCGGCGCGGGCCCGAAGCAGCTTGGCCACCTCGAACCGTCCAGGGAAACGTGCGTGCAGGGCATCCAGTTGGGCAACGACATTGGCTAGCCCCATGGTGTCCAGCAGCCGAAACGGTCCGCCCCGGAACGGTGGGAAACCGATGCCAAACACCGCACCGATATCTCCATCACGCGGGGAGCGGATGATGCCTTCGTCGAGGCAACGCACCGCTTCATTGAGCAGCGGCAGCACGGCCCGCTGTTGAATTTCCTCGACCGGAAGCGTGCGCCGCCGTGCACCGACCGGCGTCATGGCGTAGATCGAATCGTCAACACCCTGCCGCTTGCCATCGGCGTCGTAACGATAGAAGCCTTTGCGGGCTTTGCGACCAAGCCGGCCACTCGCGATGACGGCGCGCAGTGTCGCCGACGGTTGCATGCGTGGCCCAAAGGCGGCTTCCATGATCGGACCCGACTTGCCGGCAATATCGAGCCCCACTTCGTCGAGCAGCGTGAACGGTCCGACCGGAAAACCGAACTGCACCAACGCCTTGTCGATGTCCTCGATGGACGCCCCTTCGTCGACCATCCGGCCGCACTCGTTGAGATATGGCGCCAGGATGCGGTTCACATAAAACCCCGCGCCATCCTGCACGACGATCACCGTCTTGCCAAGCTGCTTGCCGTAGGCCACGGCGGTCGCCGTGGTCTCCGCACTGGTCTCCGGCGTGACAATCACCTCGAGCAGCGGCATGCGATGCACGGGCGAGAAGAAGTGCATGCCCAGCACCTGCTCCGGCCGTTTGGCGGCGCGCGCAATATCGCGAATGGGGATGGTGCTGGTATTCGACGCAAAGATCGCCGCCGGTGTGGTTTCCTCGACCTCACGCAGCACCTGATGCTTCACATCGAGATCCTCGAACACGGCTTCGATCACCAGATCGACATTGGCGAAGCCGCGGTAATCCACGGTGCCGCCCACCAGTGACATGGTGTCGTCGAACTGGACCCGCGTGATCTGGCGCTTGACGAGGCGTTCGCGCACCACATCGCGCACCGCCTTGAACCCCGACGCCAGCCGTTCGACCGTACCGTCCTTGAGCCGCACCACTGTGCCGGCTTGCACCGCCACCGCCGTGATGCCAGCCCCCATGAATCCCGCTCCCAGCACGCCGAGCTTGTGCACAGCACGTGGCGCCACGTTCTGGCCGGCGGGGAGCCCTGTGTCTTTCTTGAGCGAGGTGGTGGCAAAAAACAGATAGGCGAGCTGACGGCATTCCGGCGACACGGCGAGTTCGCCAAAACGCTTCGCTTCCTCGAGCAGGCCGGCGGCAAACGACTCGCGATAGCCGCGTTCGATCACGTCGAGCGCAGCAAACGGCGCTGGATAGTGACCACCGGTCTTCTTCGTCACGCTCTCGCGCGCCTTGCGAAAGATGATCGCGCGTCCCACCGAGTTTTCCTCGAGCGCACGCTCGACAAGACCGGGACGCCGCTCCCGTACCGCCGATCGATCGCCGTGCGCCAACTGGCGCGCACGCTGCATGGCCACATCGAGCAGGATCGCTGGGTGCACCAACTCGTGCACGAGCCCCATTGGCAGTGCCTTGCGGGCGCGCACATTCTTGCCGGTGAGAATCAGGTCGAGGGCCACCTGCAAACCCACCGTGCGTGGCAGCCGCTGTGTGCCGCCGGCGCCCGGTATCAACCCGAGCTGCACCTCAGGCAACGCCAGCACCGTCTTCGCATGATCGGTGATGATGCGGTGATGACAGGCCAGCGCCACTTCGAGGCCGCCGCCCAGCGCCGCCCCATGAATGGCCGCAATCACCGGCTTCCTGAGCGCGGCGAGGCGGTCGAGCAACAACTGTCCGCTGCGGGAGAGCCGTTCACCATCCACCGGGGCGGTGATGCGCTGCAGTTCTTCGATATCGGCGCCGGCAATCCAGCTATCTGTCTTGCCACTCACCAACACGGCTGCGACGATGGCCGCGTCCTGTTCGATGCGCAGGAAGAACTGTTCGAACACCGGCCCGACGCGACTGTTCAGCGTGTTCACCGGCGATCCCGGCTGGTCGTAGGCGATCAGCGCGATGCCTTCATGCACCCGCAACGACAGTCCCACCGTACTGTCCTCGAGCAACAGCGTGCCGGGCAGCGTGGCCACCGTCAGCCCTGCGCCCGATACATCGGATGCGGCACGACTCATGTGCGCTCCACGATCATCGCGTGCCCGAGTCCACCGGCCGCACACACGGTCAACATGCCGAACTGCGCGTCGCGACGTTGCAGTTCGTTGCACAGCGTGGTCACGATGCGCGCGCCGGTGGCGCCAAACGGATGGCCAATGGAGATCGAGCCACCCATCACGTTGAGACGCTCCGGATCCACTTCGCCCACCGGCGCACGGAAACCGCCCCGGTCTGCCCAGGCCTGCGACGTGAACCCCTGCAGGTTGCTGAGCACCTGGGCCGCAAACGCTTCGTGCATTTCGATGATGTCGAGGTCGTGCAGTGCGAGCCCGGCCCGTTGCAGCGCCAGCGGTGCCGCGAGCACCGGGGCCTGCAGCAACTGTTCACCCGGATCGACCGCAGCGTACGCGTATGAGCGGATGTAAGCGAGCGGCGTGTACCCCAACGCCTTCGCCCGGTCTTCACTCATGAGCAGCACCGCCGCTCCACCATCGGTGAGCGGTGAGGCATTGCCGGCCGTGACCGTGCCATACAGCCGGTCGAACACCGGTTTGAGCGCCGCCAACTGTTCGTAGGTGGAATCCCGACGCACGCCATTGTCGGCGGCCAGCATGCTGTCGTGTTTTGGCGGTACGGTCACCGGCGCAATCTCCGCCGTGAGTCGCCCATCATCGTGTCCGCGGGCCGCCATCTGATGCGAACGCAGCGCGAAACGGTCCTGCGCCTCACGGGCGATGCCATTGATCTTGGCCATCTTGTCGGCGCTCTGCCCCATCGTCTCACCCGTACTGGGCTCGGCGATCGCCGGCGTGATAGGCACAAGATCCCGGGGGCGCAACCGCGCCAGAATGGAGAGGCGCTGCGACAGACTGCGGGCCTTCGATGCGGCAACGAGGATGTCACTCATGCCGCGCGAATGCAGAATGGGCACCTGCGAGAGCGACTCACTGCCACCGGCGATCGCCACGTCGGCATGACCGAGCGCAATCTGGTCGGCCGCATCGGTGATGGCCTGGTTGGCAGACGCACAGGCGCGACCCACCGTATAGGCCTGCAACGACTTCGGAAAATGCGGCAGCAGCGAGACTTCGCGCGCAATGTTTGGGGCCATCACCGAAGGAATGACCGTCCCGAAGACCAGCAGGTCGGTCATCGAGGCATCCAAGGCCGTACGCTGCACCAATTCGGCCACCGCCAGCCGCCCGAGGTCGATGGCCGTGTAGTCCTTGAGCAGCGTGCCTGAGCGGGCAAATGGGGTCCGCACACCGGCCACGATCGCAACGCGCCGGCCGTTTCCAAAGGTGGCCATTCCTGCAAGCTAACGTTCACCCGGCTGGGTCGCCCACTCGACGGCCATTTGTCGTGACGGCAGGCACCCATGCCCAACAGCCCTGCCACCGGGGCTGGCCAACAGGCCCCCCGGGGCGCAATGTGCGCGCATGGAACCGACCCAGGGCTGGCGCCCCGCCGCGATCGCCGCGCTGTCCAGCGAGCCTTTTGACATTCTCATCATTGGCGGGGGCATCACCGGGGCGGGCGTCGCCCGTGAGGCAGCCCTGGCGGGTTATCGCACAGCCCTGGTGGAACGCGACGACTTCGGCGCCGGAACCTCATCACGGTCCTCACGGCTCGTGCACGGCGGCGTGCGCTATCTGGAGCATGGGCATCTGGGCCTGGTGTTCGAGTCGAGCCGCGAGCGCCGGCTGCTGCTGTCCCTGGCCCCGCACCTGGTCCGTCCGCTGGCCTTTACGTGGCCGGTGTATCGCGGTGCCCGGGTGCCCCGCTGGAAAGTGCGAGCGGGGCTGGCGCTCTACGACGCCCTGTCACTCTTTCGCAATGTGCATCGGCATCAGGGACTGAGTCGCGAAGGCGTGTTGTCGCACGAACCCGCCCTCAATCGTGATGCCCTCGTGGGAGGCGCCCGCTACTGGGATGCCGCCACCGACGACTCCCGGCTGACGCTGGCCAATGCCCAGGCCGCAGCCGACGCGGGCGCCACAGTCCTCAATCACTGCGCTGCCGCAGCCGGCATTCACGATGGCGCCCGCCTGGTCGGTGTGGTGGCCGAAGACCGACTGACGGGTAACCGCTTCGATGTGCGTGCCCGCGTGGTCATCAACGCCACCGGGCCATGGAGTGATGCCACATCGGCGCTGACGGGCGAGGCCAAAGGCTCACAGGTGCTGGGTTCGGCCGGTGCCCACGTCGCCGTACCGCGCCAGCGCATTGGCAACCGCGATGCGCTCACCATTGTTTCGCCACTCGATGGACGAGTGATGTTCGTGCTGCCGGCCGGCGCGCACGCCATCATCGGCACCACCGAACAACCGGCGCGGCGCGGTCCCGATGACATCCGCGCCACCATCGCCGACGTCACCTACTTGCTGCAGTCGGTGAATCGGGTCTTCCCCTTCGCACAGTTGTCTCTCGATGACGTCATCACGGCGTGGTGTGGGATTCGTCCGCTGGCGATCGCCCGCGCCGGTGAACACAACGCCAATGCGGCGTCGCGTGAACACGCCATCTCGCGTCGAGCCGACGGCCAGTTGAGTGTGACCGGCGGCAAACTGACCACGTATCGCGCCATGGCGGCGGATATCCTCCGCCACGCCTTGCGGGAACTGGGTGAGCCGGCACCACCGCCAGCCGTGAGTCGCACCACGCCCTTGCCGGGGGGCGACTGGAATTCCCGCGAGGCCGTCGTGGCCGAGGCCAGTGCCACCACACATGACGTGGCAGTCGCCGAGCGTCTCGCGCAGGCGTACGGCAGCGGCTGGCGCAATGTGTGGAGCTATGTGCAGCGCGATCCACGGCTCGGCGCGCGGGTGTCCGACGACCTGCCCTATCTGTCCGCCGAGGTGGCGTACGCCGTCGAGCGCGAATGGAGCTGCACGTTTGCCGACGTGTTGGTGCGGCGTACCCACCTGGCATTCGAGACGCGGGATCACGGCGTCGCCGCGGCGCAGCGGATCGCACCGTTGATGCAGGCCCGCCTCGGGTGGAGCGACGCGGAGCGGGAGCGTCAACTGGCCGCGTATGCCGCAGACGTCGCGCGTCTTTTCACCATCGATGGCATGAGCTGACACACTGGAGGCGTGTCAGCGCACCAGCAGCACCTTACCGTTGCGTTGGGCCTGCGCAGCGGCCGTCACGGCCTCGTGCAACTGTGCCAGCGGGTACGTGGCCTGCACACGCGCAGCGAGTTCCCCGCGCTGAATCATACCGACGAGCCCATCGTACACCACCTGCTGTTCGGCGGGCGTGGTGCGACGGAACCAGTTCACCAGCCAAAATCCACGGACCGTGATATCGCGAAAGATCAGCGAACGCGGCGTGACGCGGCTCGATTCACCACCGGACGCGCCGTAATTCACCACGGTGCCCGTGGGCACGAGTGAGGACGCAATACGTTCCGTGGCACTGCCACCCACCGCATCGAATCCGAGACGGATTTTTGCACGCTGCGTGGCGTCGACCACGCGCTCCGGCAGATCTGGCCCATCGAGCAGCACCACATCGGCACCCATCTGCAGGAGTGGCGCAATGAGTGCCTCGCGGCGCACCACGTTCACGGTGCGCACACCACGACGCCGGGCGAGCTGGATGACGTACTCACCCACCCCGCTGTTCGCCGCGTTCTGGATGATCCAGTCTCCCGCCTCCAGCGCCACAAAATCACGCAGCAGCAATTCAGCGGTGGGCGGATTGACGCGCACCATGGCGAGTTGCAGCAGGTCCGCATCGGTGGGCACCGACCACAGTTGATCAGCCGGTGCGAGCATGTGGGATGCCCACGTGCCGTAACCCGGTGGCATCACCACACGCTCACCGATACGGATACGACTCACGCCTTCGCCCACGGCGACGATCTCACCGACGGCCTCGTTGCCCGCCACCGCCGGCAGCGCCGGCAACAATCCGTACTGACCCGTAATGGTGAGCAGGTCGGACGGATTGATCGGCGCCGCCAACATCTCGACGAGGGCCTGCCCCGCTCGGGGCACCGGCGTGTCGCGTTCGATCAGGTGCAACAGAGCATGCAGCGCCGGACCGCGCTCACTGTATTCCGCGCGGATCATCGGGCGCGCCGCATCACACGACTTCTTCGGCGTTGCGATCGTGGATGGTCTGCAACTCCACAATCTGCAGTTTGCGAATACGCGTGGGCAGCTTGAGAATAGCTTCCTCACCCACGGACTTGCCCTGCAACGCGCGGCCAATGGGCGATCCCATGGTCACGTGTCCGTCGTGCAATTCGCCCGCATCACCGAACACCAGTTCGTACGTTTCACGCGCCTTGGACTGGAGATCCTCGACGATCACCTTCGAACCCAGACCCACCCGGTCACCGGGGATCTGCGTGATATCGATATTCGCGAGCTTCGTGACGCGCTGCGTGAGCTGTCCCAGGCGTGCCTGCACGAACTGCTGGCGTTCGAGCGCAGCCTTGTACTCGCTATTCTCCTTCAAGTCGCCAAGCTCGACGGCTTTCCGGATTTCGTTGGGCAGCGTGACGTTCAGCTCGAACTGGAGCTTCTCCACTTCACGCGCCATCTGAGCGATGAGTTCCTGGAACATGCGCTTTCAGCTCACGGATGGGTAATAAAGGCGAGCGCCCGACCGTTCCCGGCCGGGCGCGTTTCCTCTTGGGGCAATATGCCACTTCTGCTCGCGACTTCAAGCCGTCGACGAAGTGGCAGATATGAACCCTCCATGACCCCGGGCCATGGGAAAGGTTCCGTGCGTCGTTTTCTGCGTCCTTCCGAGCTACGCCTCGATGCGCGTGGCGATTTCATGCACCTGCGCGGCGTGCGCATCGATCACGGCCTGCGCCGCTTCCGCAGGATCGTCAGTGAGCGTGAGCAGATCGAGATCACCGGGGGAAACCTTGCCCTCGGCCGCCACGCGCGACGTGATCCAACGGATAAGCCCGGCCCAGTAGTGGCGGCCGAAGAGAATGATGGGGAACTGATAGATCTTGCCCGTCTGCACCAGTGTGAGCGCCTCGAAGAGCTCATCGAGTGTGCCAAAACCACCGGGGAAGATGATGAACGCATTCGAATACTTGATGAACATGGTCTTCCGCACAAAGAAGTACCGGAAGTTCACCAACGTATCGACATACGGATTCGCACCCTGCTCAAACGGCAATTCGATGTTGCAGCCCACGGAATGCCCTTTGCCTTCACGGGCCCCCTTGTTGGCGGCTTCCATGATGCCCGGGCCGGCACCGGTGATGATGGAGAATCCCTGCTCGGCGAGCAGACGTGCCGTTTCGCGCGCCGCCTGATACTGCGGGTCGTCGGGTCCCGTGCGGGCCGATCCAAAGATCGTGACACCCTTCTGAATATCCGCGAGTGCATCGAACCCCTCGACGAACTCCGAGGTGATGCGCTGCACCCGCCACGGATCACTCAACGTGAACGACGCCGTGGCCTCCGAGGGTGCCTGCAGCAGCTTCTCGTCTTCCGTCAGCATGGGGCGATCGCGGATCGCCTGGTCCACCAGACGCGGATCCATGCGCCGCACCGCCCGCGCACCACTCGACACGAGCGTGCGCGTACCGGCGGGCTCACGTCCCGCCTTCCGGTGTCCTTCTTCGGTGCGCTCCTTGAGCCCCTCGAGTGATTCGTGCTCGGCACGCGCCCGGGTGCTGGGCGACGCGGTCTTGCCCCCCGCGGTCTTGAGCTCGGGCGTATTGGAGGTCTTCGACGATGTCTTTGCAGACTTCGCTGCCGACGTTTTTGCGGCGGGCTTCGCCACAGACTTTGCCCCAGACGTGCGCGCCGCCTTCTTCGAGGACGTAGCGGCAGTCTTGGTGGACGTCTTCCGGGGCGTCGGGCGCGGAGATTTGGCCATGAGAATTTCGGTGGGAGACTCGAGGGGCACCGACAGCACGGTCCATGCGCTACGATGTGAACCCATGATGCATGATATCACTCCGCCCAGGCACCTGCTGCTGGTCGTGGCAGATGGGCTTCGGCCCGATGTGCTGGCGGAGTGCATGGAACGCGGCGACGTGCCGACGCTGTCGGCACTACGCACCCATGGCAGTTACCACGCAGTGAGCGCGTCGTTCCCTTCGGTCACCGGACCGGCGTACATACCTTTTTTGATGGGGCGACATCCGGCGCGTGCCGGACTGCCGGGACTGCGCTGGTACGACCGAGCCCGATCACTCGCCTGGTCGCCAGCACAAAGCCGCAGCTACGCCGGTATCGATATCTGGCATGTCGACCGGGATGTGGACCCGACCTCACCCACCCTATTTGAGCTCGCACAGCCATCGCTGAGCTCTTCGTGTATGCTGGCACGTGGGGCTTCGCATGGTCGCATTGGCCGTTCCGTCGCCTGGATGTTGCGTGCAGCTCCGACACACTTCCGCGGCGATCTGGAGGGATGGCGGCGCGTGGAGCAACGCGCCATGCAGCAGTTTCTACACCGATTTGCCCAGGTGCAGCCACGCCTGTCCGTGATGGTGGTGTCAGGCCCCGACAAGTTCTCGCACCAGCGTGGCCCATTCTCGGAGATCGTGCGTCGCTCGGTGCTCGATATCGAACATGCCGTCACCATGGCCAAGGCCATGGCGGATCGTGATGGATGGGGCGATCGACTCCATGTCTGGTTGGTGGGCGATCATGGGCACGCGCCCGTCACACAGCACGACGATCTGCATGGCTGGCTCGAAAGCGAATCACTGCGCGTGCTCGCACACCCCCAACTGTTCGTGCGACGGCCCGATATCGCGCTGATGGTCGGTGGCAATGCCATGGCACACCTCTACGTGGATCCGGCGCAGCGCACACGCCGCTGGTGGCCCGATCAACCGGCTCGTTGGCACACGCTGCACGAGCGTCTCCTGGCTCGACCATCGGTGGACCTGCTGTGTGTGGCCGAATCACCAACGGTCTCTCAGGTACAACACGCGCAACGTGGTGCGGCGCGCATCGTGCACGTACCGGCGCAGCAGTTCGAGGCCGAGCGATGGTCCTACCTGCCGCTGGCCGACGGCGATCCGCTGCAACTGGGAGGCGCGCACCTCAACCTCGATGCCTGCGATGCCTGGAACGCATCGGCCAACACCAACTACCCCGATGCCCTGGTGCAGTTGTCGCTGCTCACCACGGCGGCGCGATCGGGGGACATCATCATTTCGGCGAGCCCCGGGTGGGATCTGCGCACGCGCTTCGAACCCGTGGTGCACGTGTCCACACACGGCGCGTTGTTGCGCGACCAGATGCTTGCCCCGTTGCTGCTGGACACTCCATCTGCCCGGCTGCCGCAGCGCACGTCGGATGTGGTACCGAGTGCGCTCGACTTGTTGGGGCTCCCACCGCTGCCATTCGCCGAAGGTCGGTCGTTTCTGCGCACGGTATGAGGCAACGAGAGGCTCCCGCTGCCGCTATTCGGTGCGGTTCCGGCTGCGCTCGGGGTCGAACCCTTCAGGATAACGCTTGCGCAACTTGTCGATATTGCGCTGCGCAATGTCATCGAGCGACATGTCGAGCACCGTGGCAAAAGCTCCCAGATACCAGAGGCAATCGCCCAGTTCCTTGGCCAATGCTTCGCGATCAAGCGGCGTGGCGTGGAACAGGTGCTTCTTGATCACCTCGGCTACTTCCCCGGCTTCACCGGTGAGGCCGAGGGCGGCGTTGGCCAACTGCTGTTCGTGCGTGCGGTCGCGCCCGAGCGTGCGCGCCGCCAGGTGTTGATACTCGTCGAGGGTCATGCCCTCAAAGATATCGTCAGGCCGCCAGCAACGTGGAAGCCTGTGGCAGTTCCATCTCGAGGTCGTCGAGCAGCGACTCCAATTCGAGGCCGTCGATCCCCAACAGCGCTAGAGCCTGCGGATGCGGGGCGCTGCTTTCCACCGTGTGCACATATCCGATGCCCAACTGCGCCGCCAGCACATCGGCCAGGTGAATGACCGCGGCAAAACGCTGCGCATCACCGGTCAACTCGCTGAAGTCGTGATGGTACCGGCAGGCCGAGGCCAGCGAGGGGGGGAAGTTCCACGCCTCGCACAGGGCCCCGCCCAACTGTTCATGTGTCGCCCCGATCTGCTCGAGCTCGAGCTCCCGGAATGTCAGCGCCCCTGGCGCGCCGGCACGCTGCATGATGAGAGAGAACTCGGGCAGCCACGCCTGCATGGCGACAATGATGCCGATGTCGTGCAGCAGACCAGCCAGCATCGCTTCTTCTGGCAGGCCCACACCAGTGCGCAGAGCCACGGCCCGGGCGGCAGTCCCCACAGCCACACTGTGCGCCCAGAGGTCGCTGGGATCGAATCCCGGGATCGTGCGCCCGCCGCGGAACAGGCGATGCAGGCTCGCGGCCAGCGCGATACTGCGAATGGCTTCCACACCCAGCAGGCGGATGGCGGCCCGTGGTGTGGATACCTCACGCTGCCGACGATAGAAGGCGGAGTTGACCACCTTCAGCACACGGGCCGCAAGCGACGGATCGGAAATGAGGATCTCGTGCATCATCTCCTCGGTCGCCGCGGGATTTTCCGCCACCCGCATGATCCGGATGGCAACATCCGGCAGCGTTCCCAATGCGCCGACGCGGCTCAGCGTCGCACGAATGATGAAGTCTTTCACGCAGCCTCCCGCGTATTTGTGCCGTTCCCCGAAGTGTTGCCGGAACCGGCGCCCGTGCGCGCCCACTCTTCGAGCGCATCCGCAGTGAGCGGACGGCCGAGGAGAAAGCCCTGTCCATAGGTGTAGCCCAGCGCCTGCAGTAGCACCAACTGATCCACCCGTTCGATGCCTTCCGCCACGATTTCCAGGCCCAGATTCTCGGCCAGTGACACCACCGCGTGCAGCAGGGCCGAGAAACCACGCCCCCGGCTGATGTTGTCGGTCAGAGTGCGGTCGACCTTCAGCGTATCGAACGGATACTCCTGCAGACAGGAGAGCGACGAATAGCCCGCACCAAAGTCATCCATCGCCAGCCGCACGCCGTGACGCTTGAACTCGGCCAGCAGTTCGGACGCCATGGAGCGCTGCTGCATGATCTGCGATTCGGTGACCTCGAGCTGCAGACACTCCGGCGGCATGCCCATCTCATCGAGAATGGCCATCATGCGCTTGGCGAGCTGCGGATCCGTCAACTGCACGCGCGACAGATTCACGCTGATGTAGCGCGGAGCCAGCTCGGGCATATGCTCCCGCCAGTGCAGGAATTGCAGACAGGCCTGACGCAACACGATGTCCGACAGCGGCAGGATCAGGCGAGTCTCTTCGGCAATGGGGATGAACTGCGCAGGCGAGATGCTGCCGAGTTCCGGGTGCCGCCAGCGCAGCAACACCTCCACGCACTCGAGACGACGGTCTTCCAGTGACAGGATCGGCTGATAGGCCAGAAACATCTGGTCCGTGCCAATGGCTTCACGCAGCGCGTTTTCGAGCTGCATGCGATACCGCACGGCTTCCCGCATATCGTTCGTAAAGACCGCGTGACACCCCTTTCCGCGCGCCTTGGCTTCGTACATCGCGATGTCGGCATCGCGCAGCATATCGGCCGCTTCGGTATATCCACCGCCGCTGTGCACGATGCCGATACTCGCGCTGGATCGCACGATGTGCTGATCGAGATGGTAGGGAAGTTCGATGACCTCGATCAATCGATCGGCCACGACCGTGGCGGCCGCGGCGTCACGCGTGCCTTCCAGAATGACGATGAACTCGTCACCACCCAGGCGGGCCACGGTGGTTCCGCTCACATCGCGCGCCAGACTGTCCTGCACACGCAGACTGTCACGCAGGCGCTGCCCCAGCTCGGCGAGCAGCATGTCACCGAACGCGTGCCCGAGACTGTCGTTGATCAGCTTGAACCGATCAAAGTCGATGAACATCAGCGAGAATGATTCTTCGACATTGCGACGCGCCCGATCGATCGCATGCTGCAAACGCCACTGGAGCAGCGCGCGGTTGGGCAACCCGGTGAGCGGATCGATATGCGCTGCCCGTCCGAGGTCATCGAGCATGCGCTGCCGCTCGATGAGGGATTGCACACGCGCACGCAGTTCGGCGCCGAAGAACGGCTTGCGAATGTAGTCCGACGCACCGGCCTCGAAACACGCGGCGAGGACTTCCCGCTGTTCACTCGCGGTGATGATGATGATCGGCACATCCGCGAGCGCCGGATGCAGGCGCAGCTTGGGAAGCAGTGCGACACCCGTGCCGTCCGGCAATTCCTGGTCGAGCAGAATGAGGTCAGGACGCATGGCAATGGCCTGCGCCATGCCGCCGCGTCCATCGTGCGCGCTCGCGAACTGCACATGGAGCGGGCGCAACATGGCCTCGACCAGCGGATGGATATCCGCGTCGTCGTCAATCAGCAGCACTCGGGCTGGTGGCTGCGCCAGGCGCCGCCAATCTTCCCGTCGTTGATCCATGGTCATATTGGTCACTCCAGAGTCATACCCTGCGCGCCGCGCTGTGCTGCGCGCGCAAAATGCTGCAATCGGTCCATTGTCGGTCCACAGGTGTCCGGGCTTTCCCGGAGCAGTTGCTGTTCGAGTTCCCGCGCCAGGTCGCCAACGGCGGGATAGCCATAGCTGCCGGCAGCGCCTTTGAGTTGATGCGCCGCCTGCACGGCCTTGTCCACACGCCCCTCACGCAACGCGACGTCGATGGTGGCCACACGATCCGGCAACGCGGAGGCAAATCGGGCCACCAGTGCGGCCAATTCCGGCTCGCGCGACATTTCGCTGTACAACACCTGCGGGAAGAGGTCTTCCTCCTCACGCAGCCAGTGAGCACAGGTCGCGATCAGCGCCGCACGATCAATGGGCTTGCTGGCATAGTCGTCACAGCCCGCGTCGAGGCACCGTGCACGATCTTCCGCCATGGCGTGGGCTGTGAGGGCAATGATCGGCATCGTTTCGCCGCGCGCCCGCAAGGTGGCGGCGAGAGTGTAACCGTCCATCTCCGGCATCTGCATGTCGGTCACCAGCAGGTCGAATGGTGCCCCTGCCGCCGAAGCCCACTCCAGCGCCTCCAGCGCCTGTCGTCCATTCGGCGCCACCGTCACTTCAGCACCCGCCGTCCGTAGCAGCAGAGCGATGAGGCGCTGATTGTCTTCGCCGTCTTCGGCCAACAGGATCCGTCCGCGCAACGCGAGCACGGCCGGACGCTGTGCGCCCAGGGCCGCCGCATCTGCCAACTCGAGACGGGTGCTGTCCAATTGGTCCACACACGCCGCCGATGCAATGGGCTGCAGCACCAGTCGCAGTTCGAAACGCGAGCCACGACCAGGTGCCGTGTGCACCAGACGGACATGGCCTCCCATCAGGGTGGCGAGGCGACGGCAAATGGCCAGGCCCAGGCCCGTGCCACCGTGGCGCCGCGTCACCGAACCATCGGCCTGCATGAACGGCTGAAACAGCAACGACTCCTGCTGCTCGGTCATGCCGGGGCCGGTGTCATCCACCGTGATCGTGAGCCATTCCTGTCCTTCGGCCCGTTCAACACCCGCTTCGATCGTGACACGTCCGTATGCCGTGAATTTCACGGCGTTCCCGACCAGATTCATGAGAATCTGCCGGACCCGTGTCGGATCGGCAAAGACCCGCGATGGCACCGTGTTGCGCAAACGGGTTTCGAGCGTGAGCCCCTTCGCTGCCGCACGGGCGCGCATGAGACTTTCGACGTCGAGCAGCAATGCGGGCAGATCACAGGCCACCGGTTCGATCTCGAGTCGGCCGGCTTCGATGCGCGAAATGTCGAGAATGTCGTTCAGCACGGTGAGCAGATGCTCGCCGGCACGCTGGATCGTCTCGAGCCCTTGCACCTGATCCCGCGGCGCAGCGCTGCGCACCGCCTCCTCACGCAACAGATCCGTGTGTCCCAGAATCGCGGTCAGCGGCGTACGGATTTCGTGGCTCATGTTGGCCAGGAATTCGCTCTTGCTGCGATTGGCTCCTTCGGCATACTGCTGCGCCTGACGCAGCGCTTCTTCACGCTCGATGGCATCGGTGACATCCATGACCGTGCCCATCAATCCCACGCGCGTGCCATCGGCGCGGCGTTGCACCCGCCCTTCGGCACGCACCCAGCGCACGGCGGGATTCCGCTCCGCCGTGCGCATCAGCAGCGAGTACGGTTCGCCTGTTTCCTGCGTGTGCTGGAGAGCGGCGAGTAGCACCGGCACCTCGTCAGGATGATACTGATCGTCGACCACCAGCTCCGGCGTGGGCGTCCACTGCGTGCTGTCGCGACCAAAGAGCTGAAACAGCTCGGCAGACCATTGCAGGTGGCGGGTCGCGCTGTCGAAGGACCAGCTCCCGAGTCGGGCCATGGACTGGGCATCGGCCAACTGCTGCGCGGTGCGCTGCGCCACCTGAGCCAGACGTTCGAACTCCACGCTGCGAGTGGTCACCGCCACATGTTGCCGGCGCAGCAGTCGCACTGCCGGCTCGATGACGACCAGCGCGATGCCGAGCAGCATGGCAAACAGGAATGCCGCCATGACCCACGCCGCCCGTATGCCCTGCTGCACGGATTCCGCCTGATGCCGCTGCAACAGGTCCAGTACAACTTCCGTGTGCGCGCGCAGTGCGTCGGCACGCTGTTGAATCGTGTCCGCCACTCTGGCGCGTTCCGCCGGGAACGTCAGCAGCGTGAACGCCTCCACACTGACGCGCAACGAGTCGCGGTCGGCCCGATTCCGGGCGAGTACACTCCAGGCGGAACGCGCCGTGGCGGTGGTCCCGTGGCTCAGGCGGTCCGCCAGCACGTCGACACGGCGGGCGTCTTCCAGCAGCGATGCCAGTTCGTTCGTGAGCTGGCCAATTTCTGCAGGTTCAGAATCCGCCGCGCTGGCGAATCGCATCATGCGCTCGGCGTGCAGACGCTGACGGCTGACCAGCGTGGACAGCTCGCCTTCGGCCCGACGGGCGTCTTCAGCCTTGAGGTGCCCCCAGAGCGCTCCGCCCACGAGCGCCCCAAAGACGAGCAACGAGGCGTGTACCGCAATCCGCACGCGATGATGCGGGCTGCCCGGCACGCGGAAGGTCGTGGTCTGCACCTGGCTCAGGCGCGCGTCGACATGCCGACGATACAGCGTCCAGCCCAGCAGTGGTCCAATGATGACCGCCAGGCCAACGGCGTCGAGCAAACTGCGCACCGTGTCACTGACGTCGATGGGCGCACGAACGACGGCTTCGTGCAGGGCCAGTTCGACCATGACCGTCAGCACCACGAACTGCAGCACATCCGTCCACCACGCGCGCAGGCGCAGGCGGGGACGTGACATGGGGGGCGTGGGTGCGGACATGAGGCGACGGTGGTGCGGAAGTCCCGTCGACGGCAGGGCGGAATGATCGATCCCTGCCCCCGGTTCGGGAGGCAAAAACAGTGGCGGCACCCTCGTCGGCGTCCAGCTTCCAGTATCGGCGGGGCGCCACAACCGCTTGATCGGTTTCAAGAGGGGAAACCCTACATTTCCGACAAACTCGTCACGAATAGGACGCCGCCCCGACCGGAGCGTCACGTGGCGGGCATGACCGTTTCAGACTTCATTGTCCGGCGTTGTTTATATTGCAGATATGGCGTGGATTTCCCTGACGACGACCCTGGCCCTGCGTGCCCTGCTCAATCCGGCACTGGCCGCGGACCTGCTGCGTGTGGCGTGGCGGTTCCGTCATCGGCATTGGTATCGTCGGGTGCCGTTCCTGCCGCTGCCGGCCATGAACTACGTGCGGTGGCGCATGTACACCGCCTACGGGGATGAGCATGCGGTGCCGCCAGCCGGGGATGTGATCGCCTTCGCGCGCTGGCTGGGACGCCAGCCCTGATCAGCGGCGGTGACGTCTGCTCGGCGTCACTGATGCGTTCGCAGCCATGTCGGACGTGCCTCCCGCTGCCCGCGCGGCCGCGTCTGCTGCGGCCCCCACACGGTCGCTGAGTGAGCGGCTGATCGCTCAGGCCTATGGCTTGGGGTTCGATGCTGCCGGCATCGCGGAACTTGGCGAGCCCGAAACACGCGCCGTCTTCGATGCCTGGCTCGCGGCCGGCCACCACGGCAACATGGGCTATCTCGACGGGGCGGGCGCGCAGTTGCGACATGACAGCCGTCGCCCCCATCCCGGGGCCACGCACGCGCTCGTGCTGGCCGCGTCATACGGTGGACGGGAACCGGCCGGCCCGGTGGCCCGCTACGCTCGTGGCGATGACTACCACGATGTACTGCGCGAGCGGATGCGCGAACTGCATCGGTGGCTGGAGCAGGAAGTTGGCGCTCCCATCGATGCACGACCCTACGTGGACAGCGCGCCAATTCTCGAACGGGATCTCGCACAGCGTGCTGGCCTGGGCTGGTTCGGCAAGAACACCATGCTGATTTCGCCACAGGCCGGATCATTCCTGTTTCTGGCGTCGCTGTTCGTGGCCTTTCCGCTCGAAGCCAGTGCCCCCTTCGAGGCCGATCGCTGCGGGTCGTGCACACGCTGTATCGATGCCTGCCCCACCGACGCCATCACCGCACCACGCACCGTCGATGCCCGGCGTTGCATCAGCTATCTCACCATCGAGCTGCGCGAAGAGATTCCGGAAGCACTCCGCCCAGGTATCGGATCCTGGTTGTACGGATGTGACATCTGCCAGGATGTCTGCCCATGGAATCGGCGATTCGCCCAACCCATTCGGTTCGACGAATTCCAGACACGCCCATTCCTCAGCGACAGTGATCCGCGGGCGATGGCGCGTTCGGTGCTCATGATGGACGCCGCCGACTATCGCGAAACGTTTCGCGGATCCGCGATGAAGCGCGCCAAGCTGTGGATGTTGCAGCGCAATGCCGCCGTGGTGCTGGGCAATGTGGGCACGCCGGACGATCTGCCCGTGCTGGAAGCGGCGGCCGAGCTGCACGATCAGCCGCTGGTGCGTGAACACGCCACCTGGGCGATCAGGCGCGTCCAGGAGCGCCCAGAGAACTGAGAATACGACACTCCGACATCGCGTGTCCGCTGTCGCAGCACTGCGTGAGCTGGGAGAGTGCCTCCCGCAGCGTGAGCAACTGCTCGAGTTTGCGGTCTACAGCCACCAGTTGCTCCCGCGCCAATCTGTCCACTTCATCGCAGGGGTGATCGGGCTGCTCCGACAGGTGCAGCAGATTGCGCACCACGTCGAGCGAAAACCCGAGGTCTCGTGCTCGACGGATGAAGGTCAACCGACGCACGTCTGTGGCATCGTAGCGCCGATAGCGCCCGTTGCCCTGCCGATGCGCCGCCGGCAACACACCCACGCGCTCGTAGTACCGAATCGTTTCGGGGGTGGTGCCGGTGTGCTCGGCCAGCTCGCTGATGATGAGCAGTTCGGGGGAGGCGTTCGGCATGAGGCGCACGGGAGGTAGAAGACCGTTGACCTTGTAGTCACTACAAAGAATAGCTTGATGGCATGACGGCTTCATCCCGCCCGCTCCTCTCAGCCCTGCTCCTGTTGGCCAGTCTGGCCGGCGCACCGCACCTCGCGGTGGCCCAGGATGCACCCCAGACATCTGTTGGCCCCGGCGCCACGGCCCGGATCACCGTGCAGCACGATGGTGCACCGGTGCCGGCAGTTCGTGTGCGTGTCCTGGTCGACTCGGCACAGACGGACACCACCAACGGCATCACCGACGCCCGAGGCATGGTCACGTTGCGGGTGACGCCCGGTGCGCGCGCGTTCCTGCTCACCCGGGTGGGCTTCCGGCCCGACACCCTGCGCACGCAGCTCGTGGCTGGCCAGGACACCAGCTTTGTGGTGACCATGGAAGCGCTGCACACGGAACTCTCTGGTATGGTGGTGTCGGCCACACGCTCCGAACGGCGGGTGGAAGACACCCCACTGCGCGTGGAGGTGATCGATGAGGAGGAGATCGCCGAAAAGGTGGCGATGACCCCCGGCGACATCGCGATGATGCTGAATGAAACCAGCGGCCTGCGGGTGCAGACCACCAATCCCTCGCTGGGCGGCGCGAACGTGCGGGTGCAGGGACTTCGTGGACGCTACACCCTGATCCTGGCCGATGGGTTGCCGCTGTACGGCGGACAGGCCGGTGGACTCGGGTTGCTGCAGATCCCGCCCGTGGATCTCGGTCGAGTAGAAGTGATCAAAGGCACCGCGTCGGCGCTCTACGGCAGCTCGGCACTGGGTGGCGTGATCAACCTGGTGAGTCGACGCCCGGCCGACGAAGCGGAGCGCACCATCCTGCTCAACCAGACATCACGTGGTGGCTCCGATGCGGTGTACTTCGGGTCCGGGCGTCCGGCCGACGGTGTGGGTTATACGCTGCTGGCCGGCGCGCACCGGCAGGGTCGCCGCGACCTTGATGCCGACGGCTGGACCGATCTGCCGGGCTATGAGCGATTCGTGGTGCGTCCGCGACTCTATCTCGACAACGGACGCGGACGCTCGGCCTTCCTGACAACCGGCGTCACCGCTGAAGATCGCACCGGTGGCACCATGCCCGACGCCACCGTACCAACAGGTGGAGCCTTCCGTGAATCGTTGCGCACCCGCCGCGGCGATGTGGGTGGTCTGTTGCGTTGGACCCTGGGCAGCAAGCAGAGCGATAGCTACACCTATGAAGCCGACAGCGATCCTGTCGATTCAGACACGCATCGCGCCGTGCTCTCCATGCGGGCGTCAGCCATGCAGCAACAGCACAACCATGTGATGGGTGCCCAAACGGAAAAGGACAATCACGGCACCTGGTTCGCCGAGGCAACGATCGCCAAGCCCACGGATCGCGCCGTGTATGTCGCGGGTGTGGCCGCGCAGCAGGATCGCTATCGCAACAGCACGTTCGCCAATTTCAACTACACGTTCACGGCACCGGCAGCGTTTGTGCAGGCCGATGTGGATGCCACGACCTGGCTGTCGCTATCGTCGACCGCCCGTGTGGACTTTCACAGTCACTATGGCACGGTGTTCAACCCACGGGTCTCGATGCTCCTGCGTGCACCTGAATCGCCCGTGTTGGACGGATGGACTGCCCGATTCTCCGCCGGGACCGGTGCCTTCGCACCAACGCCGTTCACTGAAGAGACCGAAGCAACGGGCCTCGCACCACTGCGTGCGTTGGGCAACCTGAGTGCGGAGCGGGCATCCGGTGGATCGATCGATATCGGTGGCCCGGTGCGCATGGGCTGGGGTCAGCTCGATCTCAATACCACGGCGTTCGGCTCACGTGTGACCTCGGCCCTGCAGGTGCGCAGCATCGGCGGCACAACGCCCAACGGTGCCACCCGCATCGAACTGCTCAACAGCGCCGCGCCCACTCGCACCTGGGGTGGAGAGTTGTTGGCACGCCTCACCCGGCCGCTTGGCGGGGGCGAGGACGATGACCATGACGACGAGAAACCATCGAGCGAGCGCGGCAATCATGGCGCCGCGCGTGGCGAGAGTCACGGCGATGATCATGGCGATGATCATGGCGAGGGCGCCGTGTGGCGCACCACCGCGTCCATGACACTGCTGCGGGCCACCGAGTGTGCACCGGAGCAGTCGGTGGTGCAGTGCGTGCGGCGCGATGTGCCCCTCACGCCGCGGGTCAGCGCCGGTCTGGTGAGCGCGGTGGAATGGGAGGGCGTACAGCGTGTGGGTCTCGAGGTCTACTACACCGGGCAGCAGTCCCTCGAGGAAAACCCGTACCGGCAGACGAGCCGGCCCTATGTGATCGTTGGTCTGCTCGGCGAGCGAGTGTTCAAGACGCCCATGGGCGCCATGCGGGTGTTCGTGAATCTCGAGAACATCACCAACGTGCGTCAGACCCGATTCGACCCACTGCGACTGCCTGCGCGGGGCATGGGCGGGCGATGGGCCACCGATGCCTGGACCGATCTCGTGGGCTTCACCACCAACGCCGGTATCCGCTGGTCACTCTGACCAGACGGCGGCGCGTTCGGCGATGGCGTCGATGTCATCGCCAACCGCCTTGGTGTCGGACTCGCTTTCCGGTGGACTGAACCACTCCCAGCGCATACGCCCCACCGTGGTGGCCCCGTCGAATGTGCTGCTCACCGGCCAGCCAATGCTGCGCAGAAACGCCCGACTGTAACACGCCGGAGCGCGGTCGCGGGACAGGGAGTGAAACACTGGTAGCTCGTCGCGGGCCAGCGCATCACTCACCACCGCCGCCACCAGCATGCTCACCGCCGCTTCCCGCTCCGGCACACTGACCAGCGGCATCTGAGACGCCAGACGATCCACATAGGCGCGCACGATACTCGCACTGGCCGACAGCACCGTGCCCGCGTCGTCGGCGTGATGCCGACGCGATCCGGATTCGGCCATGCACTGCCGCCAGAAATCGGACGACCTGGCCAGCCGCGCCACTTCCTGCGCGCACCACTCCGTCAGCTCCTGCTCTGGATCGATGGGCGTATTGGGCAAACGCGCCGGCTGCTCCCCGTGCGCACAGGCCTGCAACGCCGCATCGAGCAACGCGTCCTTCGACCCGAAGATACGGAACAGTGTCACTTCATTGACACCAGCCACCTCGGCGATGCGCTTGGTGGTGGCTCCCGCTGCGCCATGTCGGGCAAACACGCGGGCCGCGGCCTCGAGGAGGCGCGTGCGCGCCTCCCCGGTCAGCCCTGCCGCGCGCGACGAATCCGAGTTCGCTGCGAGCGATGCCATCTCAGTCTCCCCACGTCGGGCCAGTGGTCATACCAGCCGCTTCCCGTTCGGCCTCCATCTCCTTCTCGCGTTCCGGCGAAATGATGCGACGCTTCACCCAAGCGCCGATGTCATCGAGGTAGCTGTAGGCCACCGGCACCACGATCAGCGTCAGCATCGTGGAGGTGATGAGGCCACCGATCACCGCGCGGGCCATCGGTGAACGGAACCCACCACCTTCACCCAGACCCAGCGCCACGGGAATCATGCCCACCACCATGGCGAGCGTGGTCATCGTGATGGGGCGCAGTCGCACCGCACCGGCTTCGACCAGCGCCGTGAAGCGATCCGCACCACCTGCCCGTCGCTCGTTGGCGTTGTCCACCAGCAGAATGGCGTTCTTCACCACGAGACCCATGAGCATGATCACACCGATCATGGACATCATGTTGAGCGTGGAGCCGGTGAGAATGAGCGCCAGCAGCACACCCACCAGCGACAGCGGCAACGACAGCATGATGGCGATCGGCTGCGTGAACGACTCGAACTGCGACGCCAGGATCAGGAAGATCAGGATGATGGCGAGCAGCAACGTCTCCACCACGTAGCCGCCGGTTTCGGCAAGCTGCTCGGTTTCGCCACCCAGTGAGATGGTGTACCCCGCCGGCAACGCCAGCTTGGACACCCGCTCAGTGATCTGCGTGGAGGCATCGGACAACGAGATCTCCGGCGCCGTGTTGGCGGCGATGGTCACGATACGCGAAAGACTCTTGCGATCGATCTGCGCCGGTGCCGTGCCCTGCTCCACCTTGGCGACATCACGCAGGGGCACTGTGGCCACACGACCTGCGGTACGCGTGGCTGTCGGCACCGGGATGGCGCCCACATCGTCCACCGAACGGCGGAACTCCGGCGCCACCTGCACCACCACATCGCGCTCTTCACCCGACGGATCTTCCCAGCGCGTGGCCGTCTCACCCGCCATGAGCGGACGGATCGTGGCCGCGGCCATGCCGATGTCGAGACCGACACGATTGGCCACTTCACGATCGAGCACGATGCGATACTCGGGCTTGGGATCGCCCAGTGAGGACTTGATGTCCACCACACCCGGGATCTGCTTCATCTCGGCCATGGCCAACTGCGAAATGCGCTGCAGTTCGTTCACATCCGGTCCACGGATTTCCACGGCGATCGGGGCCACCGAGCCACCGAGGCCGCCCGCGACGAGCACGCTGGAACGCATGCCGTGCAGCGTGGCCAAACGCTCGCGTGCCGTCACCATCACTTCCGCCTGCGAACGCTGGCGTTCGCCGGAAGGCTGCAGCTTCACATAGATCTCACCCTTGGTGACCGTGCCCGTCGCACCAGAACCCACCGTGGTGTACGTGTACGCCACTTCAGGCAGCGCCCGCAACGTCTCGATGGCCCGCTGCGCCTTGTCCTGCGTGTAGGCGAGGCTCTGTCCTTCGGGCGTCTCGATCTGCACGACGAACTCGGAGTTGTCGGTGTCCGGCATGAAGCCACCACCGATGAACGGGACCAGTGCAAACGCGCCCACGAGGCTCAGCACCGCGATGCCCATGGTGGACTTCCGATGGTTGAGCGCCCAGGTGATGATCGAGCGGTACTTCGCAGCCTGACGGTCGAACCAGGTGTTGAATCCCGCGATTTTGCGCGTCAGCCAGTTGCCACCATGCGCACCCGCCACGTGGGGATTCACCCCCCACCAGGCGCTGAGCATCGGCGTCAGCGTGAACGACACGAACAACGACACGAGCACGGCCCACGCCACGGTCAGACCGAACTGGTAGAAGAATCGACCGATGATGCCCTGCATGAACGCCACCGGGACGAATACCGCCACGATGGCCAGCGTGGTCGCCAACACGGCGAGCACGATCTCCGCCGTACCGGTTCGCGCGGCCGTGAAGTGATCGCGTCCCATCTCCCGATGGCGCACGATGTTTTCCACTACCACGATGGCGTCGTCGATCAGAATACCGATGGACAGCGATAGTGCCATCAGCGTGATCATGTTGAGCGTGAAGCCCAGCACGCTCATGAGCACGAACGACGAGATCACCGACACCGGGAGGGCCAGCGATGTGATGGCGGTGGCCTTCCAGTCGTTCAGGAAGAGCATCACGATCACGATCGTCAGCAAGGCACCAATCAGCAGTTCCTTGATGACGTCATCCACCGAGTGGCGGATGTTCACCGAGTTGTCGCGGATGACCTGCAATTCCACACCGGCCGGCAGTGTGGTACGCAGCTTCGTCAGCGCCGCCTGCACGCCGTCGGCCACGGCCACGGTGTTGGCGCCGGACACTTTCACGACGTCGATGGACAAGGCACGTTCGCCATTGACCAACGCCAGTGACCGCTCTTCTTCCGTACCGATCTCCACGCGCGCCACATCACGTACACGCACCGGTTGACCATTGCGCAGGGCCACGATCACATCCTCGAACTGCTTCGCGTCCGTGATGCGGCCCGTCACGCGCACAATGCGCTCGTTGGCGCCCTGTTCGACACGACCAGCAGGCACTTCAAGGTTCTGCGCCTGCAGCGCACCCATCACCTCGGGCACCGTGACACCACGGGCCTCGAGTTCGGCCGGAAGCAGATTCACGCGGATCTCACGCGCCAGACCACCCGCCAGACGCACTTCACCAACGCCCGACACCTGTTCGAGCTGACGGCGCAGGTCTTCGTCGGCAAAGGTGGTGAGCTCCACCATGGGCAACGTCTTGCTGGAGAGCGCCAGCGAAAGAATGGGCTGTGCCTGCGGATCGAGCTTCTGCACGACCGGCGGATCGATGTCCTCCGGCAGATCGCGGCGAATGGTCTCGATCTTGGTCCGGATATCCTGTGCGGCGACATCCACGGCGACGCCGAGGTCGAATTCCACCACGACCTGCGACACACCCTCCAGCGATACCGATGTGATGCGATCGACGCCCTGCACCGGATTGAAGGCTTCTTCCATGCGGCGCGACACTTCGCGTTCGATGACTTCGGCACTCGCACCCGGATAGATGGTCTGCACCGTCACGACCGGGATATCGACGTCGGGAAATTCGTCGATCGCCAGGCGGCTGTACCCGAAGATACCCAGCACGATGAGGCCGACCATGAGCATGGTCGTGAACACCGGGCGTCGAATGGCGACGCCGCTCAGCCCCCCGCCTCCTCCCGATCCCTGCCCTGCACCTTGATTGGACATGGCGATTACTCCTTGGCCTTGGCGGACGTGCTGTCAGTTGTCGCAGGAGTCGCAGCGGGAGTTGTAGCAGGCGTGGTGGCCGGCGTCGCGGGAGCCGCGCCATCCGACGGAAGCACCTTCACCGTGCTGCCTTCACGCAGCGATACATTCGGCGTGCGCAGCACCTGTTCGCCTGCCGCGACGCCGCTCTTCACGGCCACCACACCGGCGGCATCGTCACGCGCACCGACCACCACATCGCGCTTCACCAGCTTGTCGCCGCTGATCACGAATACGCGGCCACCCGTGCCATCGGCCGCGGCATCGAGCACGGCCGTGATCGGCACCACCACCGACTTGCTCGACCCCATGTCGATCTTGCCGCGCGCAAACTGACCACCCACGATGCGACCGTTGGCGTTTGGCAGCTCGACATACACACCCACCTGGCGCGTCCCGGCGTCCGCCACCGGGTCGACACGCGCCACGCGGCCGCGGAAGTTTTCACCAGCCAACGCGTCCAGTGAGAACTGCACCACTTGGCCGGGGCGCACCCGCGACGCATCGGCCACACCGATCTGGCCGGACAACTCCAGCACGCGGCTGTCGACGATTGTGAGCACTTCGTCGTTCACACCCACCGCTTCGCCGCTCTGCCGACTGCGGGCGCTGACCACACCGGAAAACGGCGCCGTCACCGTGGCAAAACCTGCGGTTTCGTTGGCGCTGGCCGCCTGTGCCCGTGCCGCAGCCGCCTGTGCCTGTGCCGCTTCGAGTGAGGCTTCGGCGGTTTCTTTCTCGATGGCCGAGATCGCGCCCGCAGCGAACAGTGCCCGCGAGGCTTCGGCCTGCTTGCGCACCACCGTCAGATTGGCCTCGGCGGCAGCGACCTGCGCCTTCGCCCCGGCCGCCTGACTCATCACACCCGCGGCGCGAATGGAGAACAGACGCTGGCCGGCCTGCACCCGCGCGCCACGATCGACACGCAAGTCCGTGATCGTGCCGGCCACCTGTGCGCGCAGAATCACCTGATCCTTGGGCTGCAGTGCGCCACTGAGCAGGATGGCACTGCCGATATCGGATTCGGTGGCCACAGCCACGTCTTCACTGCCCAGCATCAGCGCACTGGCGTCGGCCGTGGTGGAATCGGCGGCCTTTTCACCAGCGCCACCGCAGGCGGCCAGCGTCAGGGTGAGGAGCGCCGTGGAGAATACAGAGAAGGTCCGCAATGACGTGATCCGCATGGGTCGACGTGCGACGGTGTATGTGAGAAGCGACTCGGAAGTCGGCATGGCTGGCGTGCGATGAAAAGAACGGGATGGACGGCGAGGATCCTGTTTCGACATGACTCAGTTCCTCGAGCCGAAGATGGAGTAGCTGGGAGCGCGACCGAGTGCCCGTTCGACATTGGCATCGGCGATGTGGAAGTCGGCGATCGCCTGCGCCACATTCGTGCGCGCCTGCAACAACGCCAGTCGGGCGTCGGACACTTCGAGCTGTGTCGACAAACCACGTTCGAAGCGCAACACCGTGAGGTCGTGCACCCGCTGCGCCTGCTCGACGGTGCGCTGACGCGCGGAAATGGTGCTCAGGGCGCGCTGCCGTTCACCACGAGCCTGCTGGTATTGCAACTGCACATTTTCCTTGAGCTGACCGAGTTGCAGCCGGGCCTTCGTGAGCTCGATCTGCGCCTGCTGCATTTCGGCGCCACGACGGAAGCCCGTGAACAACGGCAGTGACACGCCGATACCGGCCGACACGTCCTTGTTCCACGGATTGTTCGTGAAACCGAAGGTGGTATTCGGAAGATTCTGCGCACCGTAGTTCACGCGCAGGTCCACCTGCGGCAAGTACGAACCGCGCGCGAGCCCCACCTGCTGCTGACGAATGGCCACCTGCCGTTCGGCGGCCGCGACGGCGGCGCGTTGCATGGTCATGCGCGCCGGATCGGGTTCGCTGAGCGTGTCGGCCTGAAGCGCCGCGGGTGCATCGAGCGCCGTGGTGAGGCGCAGTGGCTGCGTGAGCGGCACGTCGATCAGGCGCTTGAGATCGAGCGCCGCCACTTCGGCCGCGTTCCGCGCCTCGACCAACTGCGGCCGCAGATTCTCGGCTGAGACTTCCGCACGCAACAGATCGAGCTCCGAGGCCGTTCCGGCATCGAGACGCTGCTTCTGCTGGGTCTGGAATGCCAGCGCCTGGTCGAGCGCGGTCTGCGCGATGGCCTCGAGCTGCTGCGCGAGGGCGGCCCGCACATAGGAAGTGCGCACCTGCATCGCGATCTGACTCACCTGCTCGGTGAATTCCGACTGTGCCGCGCGCTTGTAGTCGCTTGCAATGCGCAGCGCCGCGCCCGTACGGCCGCCCGAATACAACACCTGCGTGCCGGTAATGGACGCGACGTAGGCGTTGGGTCGACCCAGTGGCAGGTTGCCGAACAACCCGCCAAGACCACCCAGGGCGGCTTTGTCGGCATTCTGTTCGATGTAGCGCAGGCGTTCGAGAATCGACGCCATCGAATCGGGTTGGAACTTCATCGAGTCCGGCGTCGGGGCGGCGCGGACATTGAAAGGCGTGTAGTAGGTGCGCGTGTAGTTGAGTGAGGCATTCAACTGGGGCAGCACCTGTGCGCGGGTCGCCGTGACATCGGCCCCCGCGAGATCCACGGCAGCCCGGGCGAGTTGCACTTCCTGGCTCTTGCCGAGGGCACGGCGGAGCGCGTCTTCGAGGGACATGAGGGCGCTGTCGGCAGGATTGTCAGCACGCGCTTGCGTGCAATTCTGACCCGGCGAACAGGCGGCACGTTCCTGCGCGGCAGCCGGCGTCACTGACGCAGCAAGCAGCAGGGCGATCCCGGCGATGCGGCCCAAAGGCCGACGATTGATGGAGTTGAAGCTGGGCATATGTGGAAAGGGGTGTTTGTACGCCTTGAATGATTAGAACCATCGTTCTAGAATGTCAATACTAGAAACGTACGTCTATTTTTTTGACCGATCGGGAGGTACCATCCGTCCCATGGATTCCAAGGAACAGTTCGTCAGCGGCTCGCACGTGGCGGTAGAGCTCGGTACCGGGGGCAGCGGCAAACGTGAGCCACGGCAGGAGCGGGGGCAGCGTCGGGTCGACGAGATCCTCGACGCGGCGGAGGCGTTGGTACAGGAAGTGGGGGCTGCGGCCACATCAGTGCAGGAGATCGCCAAACGATCTGGTGCCTCGGTGGGGTCCATCTATCACTTCTTCCCCACCAAAGAGGCCATTTTTGATGCCCTCCGGGAACGTCATCGCGTGGAGGCCCGCCAGGTGGCGGAAGGGATTCGGCAAAGCGCGCCGCAATGGGCGACCGCCGACCTGGCCACATTTGTCCGCGGACTGATCGGTCCGTTCACTGACCTCCTGAGCCGGATGCCGGCCTATCCGGAGCTGGCGGTGAACGCGGCCGGGCATCGGCTGCCACGCGATGAGACGACCGATGCCAGCGTGCGGGAGGCGATGCTGGTGGCCTTTGCGTTGCGCTGGCCACATAGCACGGAGGAGGAGCGGGCTGTCCGGGCGGATGTGCTGAATGCCATTGGCGACGGGATGGCCTCTATGCTCTGCACGACACCGCACGCGGGACAGCAGGCGTTCATGGAAGAGTTTGGCCGAGCCATCTACGGATACCTCTGGACGCATGAACCCAAGCCCTGAGTTTCTTGTGGGCAACCACTTGCCCGCGCGCTAGTTTCCGGAAATGCCGTCCATGCAGCGCGCGAAGTGGTATTCCCCACTCGTGCTCGTCCTCTGGCTGGCACTGCTGCAGTGGGTGCAGCCGTCGCCAATCGTCCCGGTGTCGCTCCGAAACACGGAGCGCATGGGGGCACTGGGTGGCACGCGGACCTTCCTGGACGCACCGCAGGCCATCAAGGCGGATGGTCGCACCAGCCTGTCACCCACCGGCGATACCCGCATGGTGCGCGTCTCGACTCCACCAGCGAATGCGCTGCTGCGGGCCACGCGGGTGGCGGGGGTCACGGCGCTGGTACGCGACAGCGCCCCCACATCGTCGGGCACGCATTCCCATGGCCCGATCTGGCAGGCACTGCACGGACCGGGACTACCGACGTCGATGGCGCAGTGCGCCCTCGCACGGCGCGACCGTACCTCGCATCGATGTGCTGCCCACGGCGGCACATTGCCGTACTTCCCGACCGCTCCTCCGTTTTCGGCCTGATCTGAGGCGCTGCGCATGACGCGCGCCACTGCGATTCCTGTCCGTATCGGCCACTCGGGCCGGTACACGTTTCGTTGACTGATCACGATGTCCGCCCCGTGACGACGCGCGTGGGTCGAGTGCCCCTGTGGACCCCTGTGTGGGGACCGCCTGAGATGTGCACCGACCGATTGTGTGCTCACCGGAGCAGACGTCGACGCCAGGAGTATGTGATGTCGTCTGTTCTCCCGTGGTATCGCCGTGAAGCCGGTCTGGCTGTCACGTTGGCCGGTTTTGTCCCTGCCCTGCTTGCCGTCGTGTTGCCGGTGGCTCTCCGCCTGCCCTTGCTGGGACTGGCGGGTGTGCTGCTCGCGGCCGGATTGTTCCTGATCATCCAGCGCGAACTGCGCCGGCCCAGCGAACGCAAGTCGTAGCGCGCACGCGTCATACGCATTCATCGCGTCGAGGTCCCGGTGCGCCGGGGCCTCGATGCGCCTTCAATCGCCTGTTGCTTCTTGCCGTGAACTGATGCCCCACGATACCGCCCTTATCGCCACCATCGCCGCTGGTCTTGGCCTCGCCTTCATCTTCGGCTTGCTGGCCACGCGCTTCCACCTTCCGCCGATTCTGGGCTACCTGCTGGCCGGTGTCGCAGTGGGTCCGTTCACCCCGGGATTCGTGGCCGACCAGGCCCTCGCATCGCAGCTCGCCGAGCTCGGCGTGATCCTGTTGATGTTCGGCGTGGGACTGCACTTCTCCATCGCCGACCTCATGTCGGTACGCCGCATTGCGATCCCGGGCGCGCTCGCCCAGATCGCCGTCGCGACCGGTCTCGGGGCCGTGGTCTCGCACTTCTGGGGATGGTCGTGGGGCAGCGGTATCGTTTTTGGTCTCGCGTTGTCGGTGGCCAGCACGGTGGTGTTGCTCAAGGCACTGGAAGAACGCGGTATTCTCGATTCGGCCGATGGACGGATCGCGGTGGGCTGGCTGATCGTGGAAGACCTCATCACCGTGCTCGCGCTCGTGTTGCTGCCGGCATTGGCGCCGTTGCTGGGAGCGTCTCCCGAAGCGATTGCCGCATCGAATGAGGCGGCCGGCCATGCCTCGGCGGCCACCACCGGCCTGTGGACCACCCTGGGCATCACCCTGCTCAAGGTCGTGTCGTTCGTGGCGGTGATGCTCATTGTCGGACGCCGCACCATTCCGTGGGTGCTCGGCCGCGTGATGAACACCGGTTCGCGTGAGCTCTTCACGCTGGCCGTGCTGGCCGTGGCCCTGGGTATCGCGTTTGGTGCGGCGGCGTTGTTCGGTGTGTCGTTCGCGTTGGGTGCATTCTTTGCCGGCGTGATCGTGAGCGAGTCCGACTTCAGTCACGAAGCCGCGACCAATGCCTTGCCGTTGCAGGACGCCTTTGCCGTGTTGTTCTTCGTGTCGGTGGGCATGCTGTTCGATCCCACCATTCTGCTCCGCGAGCCGCTGCACGTGCTGGCCGTGGTGTTCATCATCATGATCGGCAAGGCCATCGCCTCGCTGGGCATTGTGTTGCTGTTCCGCTATTCGCTGCACACGGCGCTGACCATTTCGGCCAGTCTTGCCCAGATCGGTGAGTTCTCGTTCATCCTCGCGGCACTGGGTGTGTCACTCGGATTGTTGCCCGCCGAAGCCACCGGATTGATCGTCGCCGGTGCTCTGCTCTCCATCACGCTGAATCCGTTCGTGTTCAAGACGGTCGAACCGCTGGCGGCGTGGCTGCGCAGTCATCCGCGCCTGGCGGACATGTTCGAGCGTGAGGTGGGGGAGATTGCCGAATTGCCCACCGCCGTGAACGAAGAGTCGTTGCGCGATCATGCGGTGCTGATCGGATACGGGCGTGTGGGCGCCCCCATCGGCGCCGAGCTCGCGCTGCACAAGGTGCCATACGTGGTGATCGAAGCCAGTCGCGAACGCACCGAAGTGCTGCGTGAACGGGGGCTACCGGTCATCTATGGTGACGCCACACGACCCGATATCCTCGAAGACGCCCATCTCGAGCGTGCCCGCCTGCTGCTGGTGGCCGCCCCCGATGCCGTGCAAACCCGGGCGATTGTGGCCCTGGCCCACAAGCTCAATCCGTCCATCACCGTACTGGTGCGCACGCACAGCGACGGGGAGCGGACCTTCCTCGAAAGCCATGGCGCGAAGCAGGCGCTGGTCGGCGAGCGGGAGCTGGCCGTGAGCCTCACCCGCCATGCGCTGCGGGAGTACGGCGTGGCGCATGACATGGAAGCGGTGGCGGCGCGCATGATCGGCCACACCGCGTAGCCGGCGGACATGCCTCGGATGTCGGCAACCGCCGGCATTCCGGGCACCCTGCTGGCGCGGGCTTCAGGTTGATGTCAGGGTATGTGGTGTAGGGTACGTGCAGCGCGGCGGAACTGAAGGACTGCTTCACCGCGCTGCTGTCCCGGTTCCACCCTTTGCGCCACATCACCGCATGCGCCTCCTGCTTGCCGAAGACGATCCCCAGTTGCGCGACGCGATCACGCGTGGCCTGCGCGAGCTGGCGTTTGTCGTGGATTCGGTGGGCGACGGCGAAACGGCCTTCACGATGGCCCTCGTGAACAGCTATGACGCGGTGATCCTCGACATCCTGATGCCAGGCATGGATGGCATCGCCATCTGCCGTGGTCTGCGGGCTCGTCAGATGGCCGTGCCGATTCTTCTGCTCACGGCCCGCGACGCGGTCGACGAACGCATTCAGGGACTCGACGCCGGCGCCGACGACTATCTCACCAAGCCATTCCACTTCGGCGAGCTGACGGCCCGTGTACGGGCACTGCTGCGTCGCATGAGTGTGGTGTTGCCTTCCACCATGGCGGTGGGCGATCTCGAGATCGACACCCGACTGCAGCAGGCACGACGCGACGGTGCCCTGCTGCCGCTGACGGCACGCGAATTCACGCTCCTCGCCTATCTGGCACGTCACGCTGGCCGCATCGTGAGTCGCGGAGAGCTGGCGGAGCACGTCTGGGACGAAAATCATGATCCCAACGCAAACCTGATCGACGTGTACGTGAGCCGCCTCCGTCGGAAGGTCGATGGCGCCGGCCGCCGCCCGCTGCTGCATACCCGTCGTGGACAGGGCGTGCTGTTGAGCGACGATGGCGATATCGCCGGCGAGCGCGGATGATCGCGCGTTTCCGTGCCCGTCTGCTGCCACAGTCGATCCGGTGGCGCCTCACCCTGTGGTATGCTGCGGCGCTGAGCGCAGGGTTGGGCGTGTTTGCCGTGGCCTCGCTGGCCGTGCTCGACGTCGAGCTCGAGCACCGCAACGATCAGTTTCTGCGCGATGCCCGGCAGGCGTTTCTCGTGGAGCTGGCTGTGGAACTGGGTGAACTGCCGACGACCGAATCGGCGGTGCGTATGGCCCTCGACGAAATTCGCTTCGAGGATACCCGCTTCTTTGTGCAGACGACCGACGTGCCGTCGGTGCTGGCCACCCGTGCGGACAGCCGCACCGACAGTGTGCAGGCGCCTATCTGGCAGATGGACTCGCTGGTGTTGCAACGGCTGCGGAGCACTGCGGCAGGTGGCGATGGCACACCATCCGCTGATGTGGCGGCAAGCACCTTGCCCAATGCATACGATGGCGCGCGCATGATTACGGGTCAGGCCATCGTACGCGATCGATGGTTCACCGTGGCCGCAGTACGCGATCTCGCCGGCATAGCTGCCACCATGCGCGATGTACGGCGTGCCTACCTGCTGGTGATACCGGTCATTCTGCTGCTGTCTGTAGTCGTGGGCTATCTGCTCGCTCGCCGTGCGCTCGAGCCGGTGGCGACCATGAGTCGACATGCGCAGACGATGGACGTGACCACGTTGCACGATCGCCTCCCAGTGCAGAATCCGCAGGACGAGCTGGGCGGGTTGGCGACGGTGATGAACGAACTGCTGGCGCGCCTGGAACGTGGCTTCGCGCAACAACGGCAGTTCGTGGCCGATGCGTCACATGAGCTGCGCACCCCGGTCGCCATTCTGCAGGCGGAAGCGGATGTGGCACTGGCCAGAGCAGCGCGCAGTGAAGAGGAGTACCGGCAGGCCATCGGTGTCATGAGCAGCGCGAGCCAGCGTTTGTCGCGCATCGTCGACGATCTGTTCCTGTTGGCCCGCGTGGACAGTGGGCGACGGCCAGTGGATCAGCAGCCGCTGTACCTCGACGAGGTGCTCGCCGACACGGTGCGCTCCATGCACGCGGTCGCAGCGCGACGGGATGTGCACCTCGTCCTGCAACGTGGCATTCCGCCGGAAGATGGTGCGCCATTCACGGGCGATCCGGAGCTGCTCGGCCGATTGCTCCTCAACCTGATCGACAATGCCGTGAAGTACTCACCGGCCGGCGGCACGGTGCGCGCGCGGCTGGATCAGGATGGCACGCAGTACCGCATCACGGTGAGCGACGAGGGGCCCGGCATTCCAGCCGATGCCCGTCCGTTCATCTTCGATCGTTTCTATCGCGTCGATCGGGCCCGGTCACGCGACAATGCCGCCGATGTTACCAGCACTGCTTCCGGTGCTGGTCTCGGTCTGGCCATCGCGCAATGGATCGCGCAGGCGCATGGCGGCGCCGTGGCACTGACCGCCTCTGCACCACCCGGTGCGCACTTCGAAGTTCGTCTCCCGCGTCCGCCTTCCGACGCTCTCGGTTCGAACGACTCTCCCTAGACAATCATGTTCAGCTCGTCCATCCGTGGCGGGGTGCTGCTTGTTGCAGCCCTGGCCTCCGGGACGGTCGTGTCTGCGCAAACCACGGAACGCCCTCCGGCACCGTCTCAGCAGGCCTCAGAGCCTTCGCTGACACTGCGCGAGGGGTTGGACCGGGCGCGCGCGCACCGACCGCAAACACGACTCGCCGGTGCCGGCACCGCACGTGCGCGAGGTGCGGCGCGACTCACCGCGCTCATCCCCAATCCGCAGCTCAACGTGCAGGGTGACCAGCGCACCCCCACCCATCAGCTCGTGGTCGCACAGCCACTACAATGGCTGCCCCGACGCGCCGCCGACCGGCGCACCGGGCGCGCACTGATTGATCGTGCGACCGCCGACTCCGTGCAATTGCTGGCCGATCTCGGGCGCGAAGTGCGTATGGCGTTCTTCGGTTCGCTCGCGGCACGGGAACGCCTCGTACTCAGCCACGAACAGGCGCTACTCGCCGACTCGCTGGTTCGCCTCGCCGATCGTCGCGTATCGGCCGGCGAAATCTCAGCGCTCGAACGCGACCAGATTGCGCAGGAGGCCCTGCGCGCCCGGTTGCTCGCGGCGCGCGCGCAGGAAACCGCACGAACCGCCGATGTCGAACTGGCCCGAGCCGTGGCGTGGGACAGCAGTGGGACACCAGGCGCACGCGGCGCACTCGATGAAGCACTCGATGTGGTGACGGATGCAGCGGTCAACATCCGTGCCGAAGGTGCAGCCTCCGTGAGCACCGCAACGATGCCGCTGGTCCAGGCTCGGGTGGCCGATTCCGTTGCCGCGGCGTCACGCCTGCGCGCCCTGCAGTGGCAACAATTGCCATTGCCATCCCTCACACTCGGCACCGAGTGGGGATCGTCCACCGACACACGATTGGGATCGGCGGCGTCATTGCCACGCACGGGCATCGTGGGGGTGTCGGTGTCGGTGCCACTCTGGAATCAGGGACGTGAAGCGGTGGCCGAAGCCCGTGGCGCCGCCACGGAAGCCAGCGCACGTGCCGCCGAAGCCCATCTCTTGGCCGATGCGCAGCGACGCGCCGCCGAGATCCGCGTGGCCGAACGTGCCGTGCGCGCGCGACTGGCACGCGACTCGATGCTCGTGGACGCGCGCCGTGTGCGGGCCGGCGCGATGCGTCTGTACGAAGCCGGTCGTACCGGGCTGCTGCCCGTGATCGACGCCCTGCGCATCGAACGCGATGTGGGACAGTTGCTGGTGCAGGAACTGCTCGACTTTCAGGCCGCCCGCGCCGATCTCGCGGCGCTTCTCGGAGTCTGGCCATGACACCATTCCACTTCCGCCTCCCGTCCATGACCACCCGCGCCTCTGTTTCGCACGCCGCATGGCGTGGCACACTCACCGTGAGCACGATGTTGGTGGTGACATCGGCTTGCGCCGAGAAGCCGTCCAAAGCCGCGCCGCCGGCGACCATCCGTGGCGCTGTAACGGAGTCGCAGCTCACGTCCATCACATTGACACCCGATGCGGTGCGGCGGCTCGGCATCGAAACGGTATCGCTGGACTCCACCGCGATGGCACCCACCCGTACCGTGGGCGGTGAGATCGTGGTGCCACCCGGACAGGCCATTCCGATCAACGCTGCGGTCGCGGGATCGGTCGCGTCCATGAGCGCCGGTGTCTTCCCCATCGCCGGACAACGCGTGACACAGGGGCAGCCACTCGCGCGACTGGTGCCCATCACGCCGGATATGGCGCGTGTGCGACAGGAGCTCGCCACGGCCGACGCGCGCCTGCGCCAGGCCCAGCTCGAGGCCGATCGCGTCGCGTCGTTGTATGCCGAAAAGCTGGTGGCCACGCGCGATCAGGAGCGCGCGCAGGCAGACCTCGCGGCCGCGCGCGCCGCACTGGAAGCCGCCCAAACACTGGAGCAGGTCGCCGGTGGTTCGGCGCCCGCAGCCAGTGTTGGCAGCATCACCATCGCCGCACCGTCGGCCGGTGTGGTACGCACCGTGAGCGTGGCCGCCGGACAGATCGTCTCACAAGGCGCACCGATGTTTGAAATCGTGCGACTCGACCGGCTCTGGGTGCGTGTGCCGGTGTATGCCGGCGATGCGCGACTATTCTCGCGCCATGTACCGGCGTCGGTGCACGCGTTGACCGGGGACCAGGCCGGCAACGGCACTATGGCACTTGTTGCCATACCAGTGACGGCCCCACCATCGGCCGATCCACTGGCCGCGTCAGTGGATCTGTACTACGCGGTGCAGGGCGCATCGTTCGCTCCCGGTGAGCGGGTGGGTGTCACCATTCCGCTCGCGCCTGCAACCGGTGGCACGACGAAGTCCCGGGCACTCGCCATTCCACTCGCCGCCGTGGCACGCGATCTCAGTGGTGGCGCGTGGGTCTATGTGCAAACCGACTCACTGACCTTCACGCGGCGGCGCGTGGAAGTGGAGCGTGTGACGGGTGGCATGGCCGTCCTGGCGCTGGGCCCTGCGCGTGGGGCCAAGATCGTGACCACCGGTGTCGCCGAGTTGTTCGGCACCGAGTTCGGCGCTGGCAAGTAGGGGGCGCGCATGAACTGGCTCATCGAAAGCGCATTGCGCCTGCGCATCGTCGTGGTGGCGCTCACCGTCCTGGCCATCGTCGTGGGGACGCGCATCGTACGCGACGCCCCGCTGGATGTCTTTCCGGAATTTTCTCCGCCCCTCGTGGAAGTGCAGACGGAAGCGCCGGGTCTGTCCACCGAAGAAGTGGAGGCACTCGTCACCACACCCATCGAACAGGCGCTGGCGGGAACGCCGCACATCGAGACGCTGCGTTCGAAGTCGGTGCTGGGACTTTCCAGCGTCGTACTGATCTTCGAGCGCGGCACCGACCTGCTGGTGGCCCGGCAGTTCGTCGGTGAGCGGCTGGCGCGCCTGCAAGGCACGTTGCCCGCTGTGGCCCGTCCACCGGTGCTGCTCTCACCGCTGTCGTCCACCAGTCGGGTGCTCAAGGTGGGCATGTCGTCGAAGACCATGTCACAGACCGACATGACCACACTGGTGCGCTTCACCGTGCGTCCACGCCTCATGTCGGTGCCGGGTGTGGCCAACGTGGCCGTGTGGGGGCAACGCGACCGACAGTTGCAGGTGCTGGTGGACCCAGAACGTCTGCGCGCCAATCGGGTCACGCTCGACGAAGTGACACGCGCCACAGGTGAAGCGGTGGCCGTGCGCGCCGGTGGGTTCATCGACGTGCCCAATCAGCGTTTCTCCGTGGCCCAGCGGTCGGAAGTGCATACCGGTGCCGATCTGGCGGCAGCCCCGGTGGCATTCCGCAACCGTGCCGCACTCCTGCTCGGCGATGTCACGCAGGTGACTGAAGGCAACCCACCACCCATCGGCAACGCGATCATCAACGACGGACCGGGCATCCTGTTGATCGTGGAAAAGCAGCCTTGGGGCAACACCCTCGAAGTGACACGGGGTGTGGAAGCGGCGCTCGCAGCCTTGCGCCCCGCGATGCCCGATGTGGAGGTGGACGCGACGATCTTCCGTCCGGCCACGTTCATCGAGATGTCGCTGCACAATCTCAATCGCGCCTTGCTGATCGGTTGTGTGCTGGTGGTCATCGTGTTGGGCTTGTTCTTGCGCGACTGGCGCACGGCTGTCATCAGCCTCACGGCCATTCCGCTGTCGCTGCTCGCTGCCGCCATCGTGATGCGCTATCGCGGCGGCACCATCGACACCATGGTGCTCGCTGGGCTCGTGATCGCGCTGGGAGAAGTGGTGGACGACGCCGTGATCGACGTGGAGAACATCGTGCGGCGCCTGCGTCTCAATCGTGAAGCCGGCAGCCCACGCTCGGCATTTCTCGTGGTGCTCCAGGCGTCCATCGAAGTACGCAGCGCGGTGGTGTACGCCAGCCTGATCGTCTCGCTGGTGTTTCTGCCGGTGTTTTTTCTGAGCGGACTGGCCGGTGCCTTCTTCCGTCCGCTTGCCGCCGCGTACGTGGTGGCCATTCTGGCGTCGTTGCTCGTGGCGCTCATCGTCACACCAGCGCTGTCGCTGCTGCTCCTGCCAAAAGCCGTGGCCCATCACAGCGAAGCCCCGCTGGTGACATGGCTCAAGGCGCACTACCGTCGCCTGTTGCCACGTTTTCTCGATGAGCCCACGTCAGACACCAATACCCGACGTGGCTGGTGGGCCCGCACACCGCGCGCGGCACGCATCATCGGTCTCGCGTTGTTCGCGGCGGGCGCCTCGTTCCCCTTTCTCGGCGAAGAGTTTCTTCCGCATTTCAAGGAATACGACTTCCTGATGCACTGGGTGGAAAAGCCCGGCACGTCCATCGAAGCGATGGACCGCATCACGATTCGCGCGAGCCAGGAGCTGCGCGCCATTCCCGGCGTGCGCAACTTCGGCGCCCATATCGGGCGTGCCGAGGTGGCCGACGAAGTGGTCGGTCCAAACTTCACCGAGCTGTGGATCTCCCTCGATCCGTCGGTGGACTACGATGCCACCGTAGCCAAGGTGCAGACCGTGGTGGACGGCTATCCCGGTCTCTATCGCGATCTGCTGACGTATCTGCGTGAACGCATCAAGGAAGTCCTCACCGGGACCAGCGCCTCGATGGTCGTTCGTCTGTATGGTCCCGACCTGGCCGTGCTGCGCGAGAAGGCCCAGGACGTGGCCAAGGTCATGGGTGGCGTGAACGGCGTGGCCGACCTCAAGGTGCAGCCGCAGGTCCTGGTGCCGCAGGTGGAGGTCAAAGTGCGGCAGGAGGCCGCTGCGCGCCTCGGACTCACGGCCGGTGTGGTGCGCGATCGCGTGGAAACGCTGGTGCGTGGCCGCAAGGTGGGCGAGGTGTACGAAGCCGACCGCGCGTTCGACGTGGTGGTGTGGGGTGCTCCTGGCGTGCGGGAAGACGTGACATCACTCGCGTCACTGCCCATCGACATCCCGGGCGGTGGTGTGGTGCCGCTGGGCGATGTGGCCGACGTGCGGCTCATGCCCACCCCCAACGAGATCACCCGCGAGAACGCCTCGCGCCGCCTCGATATCACGGCCAATGTGCGTGGACGTGATCTGGGCAGTGTGGCGCGTGAAGTGGAGCGTGTGGTGCGCGAGCTGCCGTTTGCCGCAGGCTACCACCCCGAGTTCCTGGGCGAATACGCGGCACAGCGTGAATCCAGCCGCCGACTGCTGTCGCTGTCCCTGCTCGCGATGCTCGGCATCTTCCTCATCCTGCACGCCGACTTCGGGTCGATGCGCCTGGCGGTCCTGGTGTTCGGGTCGCTGCCCTTTGCCGTGATAGGCGGCGTGGTGGCAGTGTGGCTCACCGGCGGTGTGCTGTCGCTGGGGTCCATCGTGGGGTTCGTGACGGTGATCGGCATCGCGGCCCGCAACGGCATCATGCTGGTCAGCCACTATCGCCATCTCGAACACGAGGAGGGGATGACGTTTGGCCGTGGTCTGGTGCTCCGAGGGGCAGAAGAACGGCTGGCCCCGATCACCATGACGGCGCTCGTGACCGCTCTGGCACTGGTACCGTTGATCGTCTGGGGTGACCGTCCGGGACACGAAATCGAGCACCCGATGGCCATCGTGATTCTGGGCGGCCTGGTCTCGTCCACCCTGCTCACGTTGTTCCTCATGCCGGCGCTGTACCTCCGGTACGGTCAGGCCCAACAGGAGGAGGACGCGGCGTTAGCTTGAATCGGGGCCTGGGTGGTCCCGCCCACTCACTCCGACGCTTTCGAGGATAGCCATGCGGTCGACGTCTGTCGTGCGGATCATGCAACGAATGATCATCGCGGGGCTGGTGGCGTTGACCGCATGCACGCCGCGCGACCAGGCAGCCGCGGCAGGCACGGGCACTCCTCTCACGGTGTTTGCCGCCGCGGACCTGCGTTTCGCCCTCGCCGATGTGGCCCGCCTCTATCGGGAACAGGGGGGCGACAGTCTGGTGCTGGTGTTCGGATCCACCGGCGACCTGACCACGCAGATCATCAATGGCGCGCCGGCCGACGTGTTCTTTGCAGCGAATGCGGAGGCCATCGATTCGCTCGCAGTGCGCACCATGATCGTCGACAGCACGCGACGGGTGTACGCGATCGGGCGTCTCGCTCTCATTGCCCGCTGTCCCACGGTGCAACGAGTGTCGCAAACGTCCTCCGCACCCTGCCCGGCCCCGGCGCGACTCGAGGAGGTGGCGGCCGCGTCGGTGCAGTCGATTGCGATCGCGGACCCGGCACATGCGCCATACGGCAGGGCCGCCCGCCAGACACTCGAGCGCGCGGGACTCTGGCCGGCGGTCGAAAAGCGCATCGTGTTGGGGGCCAACGTGTCCCAGGCCTATCAGTTCGTCAGCACCGGCAATGCCGATGTGGGATTGGTGGCACTTTCGCTGGTGGCGCGTGATTCGGTGCTCGGGCACACGCTGGTGGACGCCTCCCTGCACGATCCACTGCGGCAGACGCTGGCCGTCCTGACGGCGAGTACACATCAGGCCTCGGCCGCGAAGTTCCTGGCCTTCCTGAACACACCGGCAGCGAAAAACGCGATGCACGGCTTCGGCTTCGCCGAGGACGCGCCGTAACACTGGCCAGACCGGGAAGAACGGATGTCACTGCCCGCACTCGGCACTTGGCCTCTGGCGTTGTCACTGTTCGTGGCGACGCTCGCCACGCTGTGTGCATTGCTCGTGGGTTTGCCGTTGGCCTGGCTGTTGGCGCGGCGTCGTTTTCGCGGGCGGGCGGTGCTGGAGGTACTGGTACTGCTGCCGATGGTGCTGCCACCCACCGTGATCGGCTACTACCTGCTGCTGGGCGTAGGACGACGCAGTACACTCGGCGCGTGGTACGAATCAGTCATGGGTGCGCCGCTGGTGTTCACGCCGGCAGCAGCGGTGCTGGCCACGTTTGTGGCGGCGGCGCCGTTTCTGGTGCGTGCCGCGCAGGGTGGCTTCGAACAGGTGGACGCCAGCTACGAAGACGCGGCCCGCACACTTGGGCGCTCCGAGTGGTCGATCTTTCTCACCGTGACCACACCGTTGGCGTGGCGCGGTATTCTGGCCGGCACCGCACTGTGTTTTGCGCGGGCGATGGGTGAGTTCGGCGCCACACTCATGCTGGCCGGCAACATTCCCGGACGCACACAAACCGCCAGCCTCGCCGTGTACGATGCCGTGCAGGCCGGCGACTTTGCGCGGGCATCACGCCTGGCGATCCTGCTCTCGGTCATGACCGGTGTGGCACTGTGGGCGCTCACGCGGGCGGGGCGCGCACCGTCTGATCCTTCGCGCGAACCGCCGCGATGAGCATCGACACGAATACCGCGACCAACACGGGGATGGAAGGCGCTCGCGAGGCCAGCAATCCCGTACTCGACGTGACCATTCGCCGGCGACTGCCGACGTTCGAGCTGGATATCGCGTTCCGCATTCACAATGGGATCGCGGCCCTCGTGGGGCCGTCGGGCTCCGGCAAGACCCTCACACTGCGGGCGATCGCCGGCCTTTTGCACGTGACTGGGCGCATCGTGCTGAACACGCGCGTCCTGCTCGACATCAACGGCGCGCGGGCTCGTATCGATCTGCCGGCGCGGGATCGACACATCGGGTATGTGTTCCAGCACTACGCGCTCTTTCCGCACTACACGGCGGCGCAGAACATCGCCTACGGTCTGCAACATCTTCCGCGCAGGGTGCGGGATGCGCGGGTGCAGGACATGCTGGCCCTGGTGCGCCTCGAACAGCACGCGCAGAAACGACCGGCATCGCTGAGTGGTGGTGAACAGCAACGCATCGCGCTGGCTCGCGCCCTGGCGCCCAGTCCCTCGTTGCTCCTGTTGGACGAACCCCTTTCGGCTCTCGATGCTCCCCTGCGCCGTACACTGGGCGCCGAGTTGCGTACGCTGCACCGGGAGACCGGTGTACCGATGCTGCTCGTGACTCACGATCCCGATGAAGCTGCACGCATCGCCGATGTGACCGTGGAGATCGACGCGGGGAAGGTGATCACCACACGGGAAACGGGGACACCGCCATGAGCGCACCGCGCTCGGCCATCCTCGTCGTCGACGACGAACCGGCCATTCGCTCCATCATTCGTGCGGCCGTGGAAGATGATGCCGGTATCGCGTTCGAAGCCGCGAATGCCGCCACCGGTCTCGAGATCGCGCGACGCGAACGGCCGGCATTGATCGTACTCGACCTCGGCCTGCCCGATCAGGACGGCGTGGATGTCTGTCACGCGCTGCGGGAATGGAGTGCTGCGCCCATTCTCGTATTGTCGGCACGGCACAGCGACACCGAAAAGGCCCGCGCGCTCGACGCGGGCGCCGACGACTATCTCACTAAACCGTTCTCCACCATCGAACTGCAGGCCCGCATGCGCGCATTGTTGCGCCGCGCCCGCATGGCACCGGTTCCGGGTGGTGATGCTCCGCTGGTGCGTGGTGACGTGGTGATCGACCTCGCCAACCGGCAGGTGACGCAACACGGCATGCCGGTGCATCTGACGCCCACCGAATGGGATCTGCTGCGGGCCCTCGTGACACACGCTGGTCGTACCATGACCCACAAGCAGCTCTTCGATGCCGTGTGGGGACGTCACCATGGCGATGCGCAGCAGTATTTGCGTGTGTACATCGGGCACCTGCGCCGCAAACTCGAGGTCGACCCGCTGCGTCCCACACTCATCGTGACGGAAGGTGGTGTGGGTTACCGTTTTGCCGACCACCACTGAGCATCGGTCACCACGCATGCACGCCCGTGAGACCCGTGAGCTGAACGATCATCGACGATCGGGACGGGCAGCCTGGCTCGTGAGCATTCTCGCGTTGTTGCTCGCCACGCTGGCCCTGCATCAGGTGCGTGATGCGCTCGACAAGGCCCATGTGGCACTGGTATTGCTGCTGGTGGTGCTTGGCGGCAGCGCAGCGGGTGGGCGGGTGCTGGGCGTGGTGCTCGCACTGGCCGGCTTTGTGGTGTTCGATCTGTTTTTCCTGCCACCATTCAACACCCTGGTGGTGGCCGATCCATTGGACTGGCTGGTGCTGGTGGTGTTCCTCGCCACCGGTGTCGTGGCGGCGCAGTTGCTCACACGGGCGCAGCGTGAAGCCGATGAAGCCCGCCGTCGCTCGGAAGAGGTGGCGGCACTCACCGCACAGGCGCAGACCGATGCCGCCCATGCGGCAGCGTTGCGTGAAGCCGATCAGCTCAAGGACGCGCTGCTGGCCACGGTATCGCATGACCTCCGCACACCCCTGACCACCATCCGCGGCCTGGCACACGACATTGTGCGCGATGGTGACGACCGGGCGCTGGCCATCGAAGAAGAGGTCGAGCGGCTCAATCGCCTCGTGACCGATCTGCTCGACCTGTCGCGCCTCAAGGCTGGCGGCGTGCCATTGGCACTGGCGCTCAACACCGCCGATGAGCTCATGGGCGCCACACTACAGCGTGTCTCTGGTGCAGCCACAGGCCGAGACATTCGGGCCTCGCTCGATCCCAATGAACCGCTGCTGGTGGGCACGTTTGACCTCACGCATTCGGTGCGCATCCTGGGCAACCTGCTCGAGAACGCGCTCAAGTACGCACCGGACAATGCCCCCATCGATTTCACGGTGGTGCGCGAAGGCCCCATGCTGGCCTTCCGGGTGGCCGACCGCGGGCCTGGCATCGCCGACGAAGAGCGTGAACGCATCTTCACGCCGTTTCATCGTGCGACGTCGGCGCGTCCCGACGTGGGGAGTGTGGGTCTGGGGTTGGCCATTGCCCGCGGGCTGGCCGATGCGCAGGGCGGTTCGCTGCAGGTGACCCCACGCGACGGCGGAGGCAGTGTGTTCACCCTGCATCTGCCCGCGGCCGACCTCATCGACACCTTCGAGACCCGCTGAACCGCAGGCGGGTCCCACAAATCTTTGTGGGATCTTTGTGCCCTGCGGCCGCGCCTTTGTGCGGCGTTCACGGGTTGTCCGGCACCATGCAGCATCGCCCAATCGGGCGATGACTACCCTCGCGGTAGCCTCACGCACTTCGAGGTCTGCATGCGCGACTTGCTGTACCTGCTGCTCACGGTGGCCTGCTTTGCCGTGATGCTCCTCTATGTCCGAGGCTGTGCGGCCCTCGGACGGTCATCCGGCGCACACGCCTCACGTGGCGAGTCGGGGCGAGGCCTGTCCTCATGAATGTCGCGCCCACCTCCACGAATGGCTGGATGCAGATCGCGCTGTTTGCGGTCGCCGTGCTGCTCGTGACCAAGCCGATGGGCTGGTATCTCGCGCAGGTCTACGAAGGCCGCATGCGCTGGCTGGCCCCGATCGAGCGTCGACTGTATCGCCTCGCCGGTGTGGATGCCGAGTCCGAACAACATTGGACCACGTACGCTACATCGCTGCTGCTGTTCAGCGCCGTGAGCATGTTGCTCACCTACGTGGTCCTGCGCCTGCAGGGCTGGTTGCCGTTCAATCCGGTCGGGCTGGGGGCCGTAACCGACCGGCAGGCCTTCGAGACATCGGCGTCGTTTGTCTCCAATACCAACTGGCAGAGCTATGCGGGCGAAAGCACGATGTCGTACTTCGCGCAGGCCACACAGCTCACCTTCCACAACTTCACCTCGGCAGCCACCGGGCTTGGTGTGGCGGTGGCATTGATGCGCGGCATTGCGCGTCGTGGCACGGGCAACGGCGCGGGCGCCGGGCGTATCGGCAACTTCTGGGTGGACCTGGTGCGTGGCACGCTGTACGTGCTGCTGCCCCTGTCGTGCATCCTCGCGCTGCTCTTCGTGCAACAGGGTGTGCCACAACGCTCGACGGTGCCGCCATCGCTCACACGCTCGATGGCGCCACGCAGACCATTGCCCGTGGGCCGGTGGCCAGTCAGGAGGCCATCAAACAACTCGGCACCAATGGTGGCGGTTTCTTCAACGCCAACGCGGCACATCCTTTCGAGAATCCGACGCCAGTCAGCAACTGGTGGTCGATGCTGGCGATCTTTCTCATCCCTGCCGGCACCGTGTGGATGTTCGGCCGCGGAGTGGGCAGCACGCGGCATGGGTGGGCCCTGTGGACGGCCATGTTCGTGTTGTTCATCGGCGGCACGAGTGTCGCCTATTGGGCGGAATCGCGTGGCAACCCGCAGCATGCCGCGCTGGGTGTCGACGTGGCCGGCGTGGTACCGGGGCACGCGGCCGGCAACATGGAAGGCAAGGAGGTGCGCTTCGGCATCGCCAACTCCGCGCTCTACGCCGTGGTTTCCACTGACGCCTCCTGCGGCGCGGTGAACAGCATGCACGACTCGTTCACGGCACTGGGCGGTCTGGTGCCGCTGGTGAACATGCAGCTCGGTGAACTGATCTTCGGCGGTGTGGGCGCCGGACTGTACGGCACGCTGATCATGGTGGTGCTCACTGTGTTCATCGCCGGGCTCATGGTGGGACGCACGCCGGAGTATCTGGGCAAGCGCATTCAGCAGCGCGAAGTGCAGATGGTCATGTGTTATGTACTCGCGTTTCCCGCCATCGTGCTGCCGCTCACGGCCATCTCGCTGGTATTGCCCGAGGGCCTCGCTGGTCTCAACAACCGCGGTCCGCACGGCCTGACGGAAGTGCTCTATGCCTTCACGTCCACCGCCGCCAACAACGGCAGTGCGTTCGCCGGCCTCACCGGCGGCACCACGTTCTACAACACCCTCTTCGGGATCGCGATGCTGCTGGGCCGTTTCGCGCTGATCGTGCCCGTCCTGGCGCTGGCCGGCTTCCTGGCCGAACAACGTATTGCTCCGGCCACAGCGGGCACATTCCCGGTCACCGGGCCGATGTTCGTCACGCTGCTGCTGGGCGTGATCCTGATTGTCGGTGCGCTCACCTACTTTCCCGCCCTCGCGCTCGGTCCGGTGGTGGAACACCTCCTCATGACCGGCGGGAGGTTGTTCTCATGACCACCACATCGCGCCCCCTCCTTGATGGGGCCATCGTACGCCGGGCCATGAGTGAGTCAGTGCGCAAGCTCGATCCGCGCCAGATGGTGCGCAACCCGGTGATGTTCGTGGTGCTGCTGGGCTGTGTGCTCACGACGATCACTCTGTTGCTCGACATCAGCCGGGGGGCATCCGACATCGGCTTCACGCTGCAGCTCACGCTGTGGCTCTGGTTCACGGTGCTGTTCGCCAACTTCGCCGAAGCCATGGCGGAAGGACGTGGCAAAGCGCAGGCCGACAGTCTGCGTGCGGCACGCTCCGATGTGCAGGCCAAGCAGCTCGACGCCTCTGACGGCGATGGAGATATCGACATCAAGGCATTCGAGTTGGTGTCGGCCAATGCGCTGCGTCGTGGTGCGCTGGTGGTGTGTTTTCCGGGCGATGTGATCCCGAGCGACGGCGAAGTGATCATCGGCGTGGCGTCGGTGGATGAATCGGCCATCACCGGTGAAAGTGCACCGGTCATTCGCGAAAGTGGCGGCGACCGTTCGGCCGTCACCGGCGGCACCAAGGTGCTCTCCGATTATCTCGTGATTCGCATCGGCGCCAATCCGGGCGAAACGTTCATCGATCGCATGATCGCCCTGGTGGAAGGCGCATCGCGGCAAAAGACTCCCAACGAAATTGCGCTCACCATTCTGCTGGTGGGGCTCACCGTGGTGTTTCTGTTGGCGGTGATCGCCCTCGAACCACTGGCCCGCTACAGCGGCGCCTCGGTGTCCATTCCCGTGCTGGTGGCGCTACTGGTGTGCCTCATCCCCACGACTATCGGCGGCCTGTTGTCGGCCATCGGTATTGCGGGCATGGATCGGCTCATCCAGCAGAACGTGGTGGCGATGAGCGGCCGCGCGGTGGAAGCCGCGGGCGATGTGCACACCCTGCTGCTCGACAAGACTGGCACGATCACGCTGGGCAATCGCGTGGCCTCGGCGTTTGCCCCGGTGCCGGGTGTGGACGAAGCGTTTCTCGCCGAACGGGCACAACTCGCCTCGCTGGCCGACGAAACGCCGGAAGGCCGCAGTATCGTGGTGCTGGCCAAGGAACGCTTTGGCTTGCGCGGCCAGCAGGTGGCCGATTCGGAGTTTGTGCCGTTCAGCGCCAGCACGCGCATGAGTGGTGTGAACATACATGGCATCGAACTGCGAAAGGGCGCCGCCGACGCGGTGATTCGCTGGGTACGCGAGCATCAGGGCGAGGTGCCGGACGCCCTCGAAGCCCTGGTGGGTGACATCGCGCGCGCCGGTGGCACTCCGTTGGTGGTTGGTGAGCGCACCAACACGGGCTGCCGCGTGCTCGGCGTGATCGCCCTCAAGGACGTCGTGAAGGGTGGCATGCGCGAGCGCTTCGACCGGCTGCGTGCCATGGGCATCCGCACCGTCATGATCACCGGCGACAATCCACTCACCGCTGCGGCCATCGCCGCCGAAGCGGGCGTGGACGACTACCTCGCTGAAGCGCGCCCCGAAGACAAGATGGCGCTCATCGTGCGCGAGCAGCAGGGCGGGCGGTTGGTGGCCATGGCCGGCGACGGCACCAACGATGCCCCAGCGCTGGCCCAGGCCGATGTGGGTGTGGCCATGAACACGGGCACGCAGGCTGCCAAGGAAGCGGGGAACATGATCGACCTCGACTCCAATCCCACGAAACTCATCGAGATCGTGGAGATCGGCAAGCAGTTGCTGATGACGCGCGGTGCGCTCACCACGTTTTCCATCTCCAACGATATCGCGAAGTACTTCGCGATCATCCCGGCGATGTTCATCGCGGCATTTCCCGAACTGGCCGTGCTCAACGTCATGGGACTGCACTCCCGCGAGAGTACCATCCTGGCCTCGGTGATCTTCAACGCGCTCATCATCGTAGCGCTCATCCCGCTGGCACTGCGCGGCGTCACCTACCGTCCCGCCGCGGCCAACATCGTGCTGCGTCGCAACCTGCTCATCTACGGTGTGGGTGGTCTCCTCGTGCCCTTCCTGGGCATCAAGGTCATCGACCTCGCACTCGTGGCGCTGCACCTGGCCTGAGCTCACACAGGAAACGTCCATGAAAGCTTCCATGATGCAACACCTTCGCCCCGCGCTCGTGATGACGGCCGCACTTTGCCTCATCACCGGCATCATCTACCCCGGCCTGATCACCGGCGCGGCACAACTGCTCTTCCCGGCGCAGGCCAACGGATCGCTCATCGAACGCGACGGGCGTGTGGTCGGTAGCGCGCTGATCGGTCAACGCTTCACCACGCCGAACTACTTCCACGGCCGGCCGTCGGCTGCGGGCGCCGATGGCTACGACGCCATGGCATCGGGCGGCAGCAACAAGGGCCCCACCGACAGCACACTCGCGGCCCGTATTGCCGAACGCGTAGACAGCGTCGTTGTAGACGGCGGCGTACGCGGCCGCATTCCGGCCGACCTGGTCACGGCATCGGGATCGGGACTCGACCCCGACATCTCGCCAGCGTCGGCAGCGCTGCAGGTCGCGCGTGTGGCGCAGGCGCGCGAGCTGCCCGCCGCAACCGTGACCCTTCTCGTCGCCCAACACACCACGCCGCGCCAGCTCGGCGTTCTTGGCGAGCCACGCGTGAATGTGCTGCGCCTCAATCTCGCGCTGGATTCCCTGAGCGCGACCTCCCCGTCAGTGCGTTCGGTGCGCTGACTCCCATATCGATCCCCATCGATTCACAAACGAGCCATGAATCCGCTTCTCGTTGCGTCTTTCGTCGTGCCGCTGCTGGGCAGTGACACGCTAGGTGTGCAGAAACCCGCGGTCGACTCCGCCGAGGCCAAGGTACCCTTTGGGCACGCCGACTTCACCTGGATGAATGGACAGAGCCGTCAACGTTCCACGCCGTTGCAGCTCGGCAAGTACGTCACCGGCAGTCTGTACCTCGACACCTACTTCTCGCAGTCCAACAACCGCCCGCGCGACAACACCATCGTGGGTTCGGCCAGCATTGGACGCAGTGGCGAATTCCAGATCAACCTCGCCAGTGTCGGTGTGTCGTGGAACTACCAGAACGTCATCGGGCGCATCGAGCTGCAGTCGGGTAGCATGCTCAACATCGTGCAGGACCTCGATGGCAGTGTGGGCCGAGGCCGCAACCTCACCACTGCGGGGCTGCGCAACATCCGCCAGGCCACAGCGGGCTACCACTTCGACAAAGGCTACGGCATCGACGTGGAGGCGGGCATCTTCGCCAGCTACGTGGGCCTCGAGAGCTACCTGCTGGGCGAGAACTGGAATTACCACCGCTCGCTGGTGTGTGACTTCACGCCCTTCTACTTCCAGGGGGTGAGGGCGTCATTCTATCCCACGCAAAAACTCAAGCTGGAACCGTGGATCATGAACGGCTTCCAGACCTACGGGCGATGGAATGTCGCACCCAGCGTGGGTTTCTCCACCTACTATCGCCCCACCGGCTCACTCGGGCTGATCGGCAACTTCTACTATGGCGCGGATCAGCGTGGCAATCCTGGCCGCAAGCGCTTCCATCACGACAATTCCGTGCTGCTGCGCTATCTCGACCGTCCTACGGCGCACGGTATCAGCAAGATGGCCTTTTCGCTCAACTCGCACTACGGATTCGAGCAGGGTGGCAATGGCCCATCGGCCGGCCAGGCCTACATGGCCGGCACATCGTTCGTGAACAGTATCTGGTTCAACCAGGACCGGCTGGCACTGGCGGTGCGGGCCGAGTTGGTAGCCAACCCGTCGCGCTATCTCGCGCCGGCGCCGACCCCGGGTGGATTCACCGACGGCGGCACCGACTTCATGGCGCGTGGACTCACGGCCACGTTCGATGTCATGCCGACGGACTTCTTCTCCGTACGTGCCGAGGTGATGACACGCGCTTCCAGCGTGCCGTTCTTTGCGGGCCCCGGTGGTACCACGTCGGTGGACGGATACCTGGGCACTCCAGGCGACTTCACGCCCGATGTGCGTCGTGCGCAGACACTCTTCACACTCGCGCTCAATTTCCGACTCTGATGGCGTCGCCCACACCCATCGACCCGCGCGACCAGGCGCTGCTGTCGCTGTTGCCACGCAACGGCCGCGGACACTTCAAGGTGTACCTTGGTTCGGCGGCGGGTGTTGGCAAGACCGTGCGCATGCTGCAGGAAGCGCACGACCTGCGTCAGCGTGGTGTCGATGTGGTGGTGGGGTTCATCGAAACACATGGACGGGCAGAGACGGCGGCACTGGTGCGCGACCTCGACATCGTGCCGCGTACCAGCATGACGTACCGTGACGTCACACTGGAAGAGATGGACCTGTGCGCTGTGTTGGCCCGTGCACCCCAAGTCGCCCTGGTGGACGAACTGGCGCACAACAATGTGCCGGGCAGCGTACATCGCAAACGCTGGGAGGACGTGCTCGATCTGCTCGAAGCAGGCATCAGTGTGGTGAGCGCGATGAATGTGCAGCACGTGGAGTCGATCGCGCCTATCGTGCAGCAGGCGCTGGGCGTGGTCGTGCGGGAGACCGTGCCCGACTGGGTGCTGGGCCGTGCCGATCAGGTGGTGAACATCGACATTCCGGCTGACGAACTGCGCCGGCGGCTGATCGACGGCAAGATCTATGCGTTAGACAAAGTACCGACCGCGCTCGACCATTTTTTCACGGCCGAAAACCTCACGACACTACGGGAGCTGGCACTGCGCGAAGCTGCCAGCTCTGTGGATCGGGAGCGTATGGAGCTGGTGCGCCGAGAGACGGGGCGCAGTGCCACCGTGCATGCCAGCGCCGATCGATTGATGGTGGCGATGGCCAGTCACCCACCGCGCACCGCAGCACTGCTGCACAAGGCGCGCCGCATTGCCGGTCGGCTCAACTCCGACTGGTACTGCGTGTATGTGCAGACGCCGTCCGAACGTGCGGATCGCATCGACACCAGTATTCAGCGTGCACTCGTATCCAACATTCAGCTCGCGCAGCGCATGGGCGCCGAAGTGGTGAAACTGGAAGGCGACGACGTGGCGGCCGCGATCATCCAGTTCGCCCAGCGCGAGGGTGTGTCACTGGTATTGGTGGGCCGGAGCGAACGCTCCTGGTGGCATCGCATCCGGCACGGCTCCGTTGTCGACCGTCTGCTCTCCCGCGACCTGGGGCTCGACGTGCTGATCGTCAGCTAAAGACTCGCCAGGTCGCAACAACTTCAACAGCGGGGGGAACGCAGACAACACAGAAGCCATGCAGATCACACGGATAAAATCAAAAAAATTTGTATCTGTGTTTTCTGCTCTGCTTTCGTGCGATCTGCGTTCCCCTCGCTGTTTACCATTTCCTATCGACGCGCAGACTGACCGACCGGTCTGTTCGGCAGTAGCTCTGCCTTCGCCACCGCATTCATAGAACCACCGCGACGACGACATCATCGAACGGGAAGGCGACCTGTGGGTGAGACATGGGCCATTCCCATATGCTCCCGATTTCTTCCGTGCGCCGCTATCCAATCCGGTCCGATATCACGTAATTTCGGACATGCCTGCTCGCCGCGTGGAACAACACTACTCGCAACGCACCGGATGGCTGCGTGCTGCCGTACTCGGTGCCAACGATGGCATCGTATCCACCGCAGCGCTGGTCGTGGGTGTGGCAGCGGCCACTCCCGACCGTCACGCCATCCTGCTGGCTGGACTCGCAGGCATGGTGGCAGGTGCCATGTCCATGGCGGCTGGCGAATACGTATCGGTCAGCTCCCAAGCGGACACGGAGAATGCCGACCTTGCCCGTGAAGCGCAGGAACTGGCGGACTATCCCGACGACGAGCTCCGCGAGCTACAGGCCATCTACATGGCCCGCGGGCTCGACGAAGCGCTGTCCTTGCAAGTGGCCCAGCAACTCTCCGCACGTAACGCGCTGGCTGCACACGCCCGCGATGAACTGGGCCTGGTCGACATCCACGCCGCCCGCCCAATACAAGCGGCATTCGCATCGGCCAGCACCTTCGCGATCGGTGCGGCGGTTCCGTTGGCAGCGGCATTCCTGACCCGACCAGCCAACGCCATCACCACCGTGTCGGTGACTTCTCTGATCTGCCTGGCCAGCCTGGGTGCCATCGCTGCGCAGGTTGGCGGCGCAAGCCTGCTGCGGGGCGCCCTTCGCGTGACCTTCTGGGGCACACTGGCCCTCGCGCTCACCGCCGCCGTCGGCAAGCTGTTCGGCGCCACCGTCTAGCCATCCCGGGAGACAACAGCGGGGGGAACACAGATCGCACAGAAACAGAGCAGATCACACAGACAAAACACGGACGGAAAACAAATTCAAGAGTGGTGAGCTTGCCCCGGTTTCGTGGACACCGGGGTTACGCCGCCTGCGCAGCGTGGCGAATCCTGTTCTCGTACTGCTGTGGTGATTGGTAGTCTAAGCTGGAATGCAACCGGTGCGGGTTGTACCAACCATCGATGTAGTCGCTGATGGTGTGACGCAGGGCCCGCACCGACGCGCACGCGCGATAGGCACACTCGCGCTTGAGCGTCGCGAAGAAGCTCTCGACGACCGCGTTGTCATAACAGTTGCCGACCGCGCTGAGACTCGGGGTGATCTCGTGCGCGGCGAGCAGGGCCCGGTAGGGGGGCGCTCACATACTGCACGCCGCGATCGGAGTGATGCAGCACGCGTCCCAGGCGCGGACGGAGGAGCGCACGACGAAGCGCCGCCGCCGGCAACGTGGTCAGGAGATGGGGGGCGAGCGCCCACCCGACGATCGCCCGCGACGCGAGGTCTTGGACGACCGCGAGATACGCCGTCCCGCCGTCGTAGTGCAGGTACGTGATGTCGGCCCCCCAGCGCGCATTCAGCGCCGTGGACGGCGCAAAGTCGCGCGCCAGCACGTTGGGCGTGGCCGCGGTCGGATCACTCGGGCTGCTCGCCCGCCAACGACGCGATGTCTTGCCCACGAGCGTCGCGGCGTACATCAAGCGCGCGACGCGTTTGCGACTGACGCGTTCGCCCGCCTGCTGCAGCGCTTCCTGCACGCGGGGCGCGCCATACGTGCCCCGGCTGACGCGATGCACCACCGCGATCTGTGTCGTCAGATCCGCGTCGCGCTCGGCCCGCGCACTCGGCGGACGGTGTCGCGACGCGTAGTAGCCGGAGCAGCTCACGCGGAGCACGCGCGCCATCAGCCGCACCGGAAACACGGCGGCGTGATCGGCCATGCAGGCGTACTTCGCGCTTATGGAACATCCCGCGCGAAGTACGCCGCCGCTTTTTTTGCGAAGTCGCGCTCCTGGCGCAACGTCTCGACTTCGCGGCGCAGGCGGCGCACTTCCGCTTCCAACGATTCGGACGGGGCCTCCGCGCTGGCCGGCGTCGCCTCGTCCGCCTCGCGACGCCAACGCGAGAGCATCCCATTGTTGAGGCCAAGCGCGCGTGCCACATCGCTCTGGGAACGGCCGCGCAGCAGCTCTTCTCGCACGCGCTGCACGGCCGCCGCCTTATACTCGGCCGTAAACTGCCGATGGGTCTTGCCTCGTTTGCTCATGAACCACCTCCTCCACAGATCTACATCTGCTGGGGTGAAGGTGTCCACTAAACCGGGGCAGGCTCATGGTATCTGTGTAGTCTGCTCTGTTTCTGTGCGATCTGTGTTCCCCCCGCTGTTCAAATGCCGCCGTAGCAGAGGTACTTCGTCTCGAGGAACGAGTCGAGCCCATACTTCGACCCCTCGCGCCCCATGCCTGAGGCTTTCACTCCGCCGAAGGGCGCCACCTCGGTGGAGATGAGACCTTCGTTCACACCCACCATGCCGTACTCGAGCGCTTCCGACACACGCCAGCATCGGCCCACATCGCGGCTGTAGAAGTAGGCCGCCAGGCCAAACTCGGTGTCGTTGGCCATACGCACCGCCTCGTCTTCGCTTGTGAAACGGAAGATGGGTGCCACCGGGCCAAACACTTCTTCACGGGCAATACGCATATCGGTCGTGGCATCAGCCAGCACGGTGGGCTCGAAATAGAGCCCCTCCTTCCGATGCCCGCCGCGCAGGAGGCGTGCGCCCTTCTGCACCGCATCAGCAATGTGGGCTTCCACCTTCTGGACACCCTTCTCGTTGATGAGCGGCCCCACCTGCACCTGCGTGTCCAGCACATCCCCCGTGCGCAGGCCACCCACAGCCGCCGCGAAACGCTCCACGAATGCGTCGTATGCACCGTCCTGCACCAGAATGCGATTCACGCACACACACGTCTGACCATTGTGACGGTACTTGGCGGCCAGCGCCCCACGCACGGCGGCGTCGAGATCGGCATCATCGAACACCAGAAACGGTGCGTTGCCACCCAACTCCAGCGACAGCTTGGTGAGATTGTTCGCGCACTGCGCCATGAGTGTGCGGCCCACACCCGTGGAGCCCGTGAACGACAGCTTCCGCACCAGCGGGTTCTCGCACAGCTCGAGCCCCACCTCAGAAGAATGATTGGTGGTCACCACGCTCAACACGCCAGCGGGAATACCCGCCTCCTCGGCGAGTGCCGCCAGCGCCAGCGCCGTGAGTGGTGTTTCGGCGGGTGGCTTGATCACCACAGGGCATCCAGCGGCGAGTGCCGGTGCCACCTTCCGCGTGATCATGGCCAACGGGAAGTTCCACGGGGTGATCGCCGCCACCACACCCACCGGCTGCTTGATCACCACCAACCGCCGATCGCGGGTGTGCGCCGGAATCACGTCGCCATACGCCCGCTTCGCTTCCTCGGCGAACCACTCCACGAACGACGCACCATAGGTGACCTCACCCAGACTCTCGGTGATCACCTTGCCCGACTCCTGACTCATGAGACGAGCCAGCGTGTCGCGATGTGCCATGATGCGCGTGAACCACTCCCGCAGCAGTGCCCCACGTTCCTTGGCCGTCATCGCGCGCCATGCCGGCCACGCCGCCGATGCCCCTTCAATCGCACGACGCGTTTCCGCACGTCCCATGTTGGGTACATCCGCCAGGTGTACGCCGGTGGATGGACTGTGCACGGCAAACGTGGATGCATCATCGGCATCCACCCACGCACCATTCACAAAGGCCTGCGTGCGATAGAACGGAAACTGCGCGAACTCGGAGGTAGCCATGAGGACACTCAGAACAGGATGACCTGACGAATCGCCTCGCCACGCGCGAGCCGATCGAATCCGTCGTTGATCTCGTCCAGCGACAGACGATGGGTGAGCAACTTGTCCACCGGCAGACGCCCGGATTGATACAGCGCGATATACGCCGGGATGTCGCGCGACGGCACACAACTGCCGAGGTAGGACCCCTGCAACGTGCGCTCCTCGGCGACCAACTGCACCGGGGAAATGGACAGCGTCTGCGACGGATGCGGCAGTCCCACTGTCACGGTCCGGCCACCACGCCGTGTGCCGCGCCAGGTGAAGTCCAGCGCCGCGACCACGCCCGCACACTCGAGCCCCACATCGGCTCCACCGCCCGTCAGCCCGCGCACACGTTCCAGCGCGTTGTCAGCACCACTGTTCACTGCAGCATGGGCCCCAAGGGCCAAGGCTTGCTGAAGTTTGTCGTCACTGACATCGGCCACGACCACCTGACCGGCGCCCGATGCCAACGCGCCCAGCAGCGCGGCAAAGCCGATACCGCCCAGACCGGTGATCAGCACCGACTCGCCCAAACGCAGCTTGGCCGTGTTCACGATGGCGCCCACGCCCGTCATCACCGCACATCCGAACAGGGCACCGATCTCGAACGGCAACGAACGATCCACCCGAACGACGGACTGCCGCGACACCACGACCTCTTCGGCGAATCCCGACACCCCGAGATGATGATGCATCGGTGTGTCGTTCATGTCGCGCAGGCGACGGCCACCATCCAGTAGTTCTCCCGCGCCATTTGCTGCGGCCCCGGGCTCGCACAGCGCCGGCCGTGCGCTCCGGCATGGCGCACAGTGTCCGCATTGTGGCACGAAAGAAAACACCACGTGATCACCGACCATGAGATCACGGACACCGGCCCCCACCTCGATCACTTCACCGGCCGCCTCGTGCCCCAATACCATGGGCAGTGGACGTGGGCGATTGCCATCCACAACGGACAGATCGGAGTGACACAGCCCCGCCGCCGCGATGCGCACACGCACTTCCTGCTCTTGTGGCGCAGAAAGCCGCACGGATTCGATGTGCAACGGGCGGCTGTCGCCATACGGGCGTGGAAGTGCCGTCGTACGCAACACTGCGGCGCGGATCGGAGCGTACATCGTTGGTGTGTATCCCGTGGCGGAAGTCAGCGCGTGATGCGTCACATCAGTGCGAGGTTACCAAGGCAACGTGCTGTCAGTAACGTACGCAAACGTACGCACCGACACCTGCCCTGACCACATACATGTCAGCGACGTCCATTCTGCTTCCGCTCGACGCACTCGGCCGCCGCCGGCTGAAAGTCGCCTTTGTAGGCACACATGGTGTGGGCAAGACCACACTGTGTTTTGATCTCGCCGCTCAGCTCAAGCGGCTCGACCTGGGCGTGGACATCGTCAAGGAAGTGGCTCGCCGTTGTCCCTTGCCGATCAACGAGGACACCACCTTCGACGCGCAGGCGTGGATCCTGCACACCCAGATCGCCGAGGAGATCGAAGCCGCGTCACATTATGAAGTGGTCGTGTGTGATCGTTCGGTGCTCGACAACTATGCCTACCTGGTGGCGCGCGTGGGACGTCGTCCCGAGCTCGAACCACTCGTGCGGGAGTGGGTGAGTGGCTATCAGGCTTTGTTCAAGGTGCCCGTGCTGTCGGCGCCCACATTCGATGGCAAGCGCGCCGTGAGCCCATCATTCCAACACGAGATCGACGCGATCATCGACGACCTCGTGCGTGATCTTGGCATTGCCGTACATCACCTCGACCCGCAGGATCGTGATCAGTGGACGGCGCATGCGCTGCTGCAACTTGGGCTGCCGACACAACCGCCGCAGATCGACCTGTTTGCATTGCGGGACTGAACGGCGGCTTTGGCCTGGAAGCGGTCAGCGGCTGTTGCGGTACATCATTTCCACGAGTTCGTCGTACATCGCCTCGGCTTCATCCGGATTGCGACGGATGGCTTCGGTGGCACAGTGCTTGAGGTGGTTGCGCATGAGTTCACGCCCCACAGCCCGCAACGCCTCATGCACGGACGCGATCTGCGTGAGGATGTCGGCGCAGTAACGGTCGTCGTTCACCATCTTCTGCAATCCACGCACCTGTCCTTCGATACGACGCAGACGTTTCTGGTTACGCAGTTTCACGTCGCTGTCCACGGCCACCGCCTTACGCCCTCCGGCGACGTCGTCACTACCCGTCTCATCGTCAGACCGGGTGCCACAGCCACACCCTACGATGTGCAGTGACCGGTGTGCGGGAGATGTGGCGTCCGGTGTGACATCGGTCGACGTCTCGATCTCGTGTTTCGGGGTCTTGGGCATATCAGGAGACGGGCCGGTCAGGCGAAGGTGACACGACGGAGGCGCAGCGAGTTTGCCACGACGCTCACCGAACTGAACGCCATCGCGGCGCTCGCGAGGATGGGGCTGAGCTGCAATCCGAACGCGGGATACAGCACGCCCGCAGCAATCGGAATGCCGATGACGTTGTAGATGAACGCCCAGAAGAGATTCTGCTTCATGGTACGCATGGTGCGACGCGACAGAGCGATGGCGCGCACGACCCCCTGCAGATCGCCGCGCATGAGCACCACGTCCCCGGCTTCCACGGCGATGTCGGTACCACTGCCGATCGCCATGCCGACATCAGCCTGGGCGAGTGCGGGGGCGTCATTGATCCCATCGCCCACCATGGCCACCACGGCGCCTTCGTCCTGCAGACGCTGCACTTCGCGCACCTTGCCGTCGGGCATCACGCCGGCCACGACACGATCCACTCCCGCGGCGCGCGCAATGGCCTGCGCCGTGCGCTCGTTGTCGCCCGTGAGCATCACCACGGTGAGCCCCAGCGCGTGCAGATCGGCGATCGCCCGTGGCGAACTGTCGCGAATGGGATCGGCCACTGCGACGAGTCCAGCCAGTGCCCCATCCATCGCGATGTACATCGGCGTGCGCCCCTCGCCGGCAAGCCGGACGGCGTCGGCTTCGAGCGCGTCCACCGAAATCCCCCAGTCGTGCATGAAGGCCGCGTTGCCCACGGCCATGGCCGCATCGTCCACCACACCCTGCACACCACGCCCGGTGACCGAGGCAAAGCTCTCCGGTGTGCCGAGCGTGAGTCCCTTGGCCTGGGCATGCTGGACGATCGATTCGGCCAGCGGGTGTTCACTCGCGTGCTCCACCGAAGCGACACGCTGCAGCAGTACATCGGCGTCGATGGCAAGCGCCGGTGCCACGAGGAAATCGGTCACGGTCGGCGCGCCCTGCGTGATGGTACCGGTCTTGTCGAGCACCACGGTGGTGATGTCGCCGGCCCGCTGCAGTGCCTCACCACCCTTGATCAACACGCCAAGCTGCGCGCCCTTGCCACTGGCCACCATCACCGCCGTAGGCACGGCCAGTCCCATGGCACACGGACACGCGATGATGAGCACCGCCACCGCCGACGCAAACGCACGCACCAACGGCGCCTGATCGGCCGCGAAGTACCAGATACCAAATGTGAGTGCCGCAAGACCAATCACCACCGGCACAAACACTGCACTGATCTGGTCGGCCAGTCGCTGAATAGGCGCACGGGATCCCTGCGCATCACGCATGAGTTTCACGATCTGCGCGAGCACACTGTTGGCTCCCAGTGTGGTGGCACTGTAGCGGAATGCTCCGGTGCGATTGATCGTGCCACCTATCACACGATCACCCACCTGTTTGGCCACCGGCAGCGATTCGCCGGTGAGCATGCTTTCATCCACGGCGCTTTCGCCCTGTGTGATCTGGCCGTCCACCGGAATGCGCTCACCGGGACGCACGATGATCACTTCCCCGGCTTCGATCGTATCGACGGGCGCGTCGACCTCGGCATCGAACCGCAACACACGCGCTGTCTGCGGCTGCAGATCCACCAGCGCGCGCAACGCCGCCGACGTGCGCTGCTTGGCGCGCGCTTCGAACATGTTGCCGGTGAGGATGAGAGCGATGATGATGATCACCGCCTCGTAGTACACATCGGGCGCTACACCGCGGGTGGTAAAAAACGCCGGCGAAAATGTAGCGACCAACGAGTAGCCAAATGCCGCCAGCGTGCCCACCGACACCAGCGTGTTCATATCGGCCGCGCCATGTCGTGCTGCCGCCCAGGCCCGCGTATAGAAGTGCCGGCCGGCCCACACCATCACCACCAGCGTTGCCACCAGCAGTCCACCGGTGAGCACCGAGGCCGGCACGGTGTACAGCCACGGCATCACACTACGCAGTACGGGATCGAGAGTGTCCATACTCCAGCGCATGAACGGATCGACGACCACCGCGCCGCTCGATTGCGCACCATGCGCATGGTCCTCGCCGGCCAGCATGGACATGAGTGGCATGCTCACGATCATCGCGATGACGCCGATGACACCGCTCACCACCGCCTTGCGGCGCAGTTCGTGGTACTCGTCGTTCTGCGCGCGATCACGCGCTTCCTGTTCTTCGAATGCGGTCTGATCGGGATTGGCCAATGACGCGCCGTATCCCGTGTCCTCGATGGTCGCGATGAGCGACTCCGGCGACACCGCAGCCGGATCGAACGTGACCGTCGCACTCTTCATCATGAGATTGACGTTCGCGTCGGCCACTCCGGGCTGCTTCTGCAGGGCACGTTGCACGCGCGACGAACACGCGGCGCAGGTCATGCCGGAGACAGGGATACGGACAGTTTCCATGGCGCGCCTCGCGCGAGCTAGTGCGAACCGGTGAGCTGAAAGCCGGCGTCGGCCACGGCTTCGGCGAGTTGCTGCGAGGTGGCACGGGAAGGGTCGAAGGACACCGTGGCCTCACCGACACCGACGGACTGCACGGTGACGCCATCGACCTTCGAGAGGGCCTTGTCGACGGCCTTCACACAGTGGCCGCAGGACATGCCGCTGATTTCGAGCTTGAGGGACTGCATAAAGCCTCCAAGGGATATCGATACCCCCAGTGGGTATCCGTTCCTTGAATGGTAGCATACCCCTACCCCCTATGCAACTACGGGGGCTGGGGAAACGGAAGCTGGGACGACGGGAGCTGGAAACACGGGAGCTGAGGAAACGGGAGCTGGACCCACGGAGCAAAACGGGGGCCGGACCAACGGGTCGTTTCCCGTAGTCCACCCCCCGCTATTCCCCGTTTCCCCAGCTCCCGTCGGTCCAGCTCCCGTAACTCCAGCTCCCGTAACTCCAGCTCCCGTAACTCCAGCTCCCGTAACTCCAGCTCCCGTCGTCCCAGCTCCCGTCGTCCCACCCCCCGTATCACCCGCTCCCGCCTCCCCCCGTCACCTTCACCACCGTCCCCCAAGGATCCGCAAACTCCCCGTTCCTCCCCTCGAACCCTCCCCCGATCAGGCTCGCCTCCACCTCCGCCGGCTCCGGCACCACCACATTCCACGACAGCAGCCGCGCCTCATCCTCGCGTGGCCCCGCGGCCCCTTCGGCCCAGGTGTTGGTGCCCAGATGGTGGTGGTACCCTCCCGCGCCCAGGAACAGCGCCCCCGGGTACCGCCACACGATCCGGTCGAAACCGAGTGCCGCGTGATAGAACTGTGCCCCTCGGGCCAGGTCTCCCACGTGCAGGTGCAGGTGACCCATGACCGTGCCCGCCGGCATCCCCGTCCACGGTTCGCCACGCGCCGCCGCCACCACTGACGGGAAGTTGAACGGATCGGTGGCCATCATCAGCTCACGTCCCGAACGCTTCCATTCCGAGCGCGGACGGTCGGCATACACCTCGATGCCCAGACCATCCGGATCGTGCAGGTACAGCGCCTCGCTGACCAGATGATCGCTCGCCCCTGCCCGTGCCCCGATGTCGGACAGATGCTGCACGAACCGCCCCAGCGCCGGTCGGTCGGGAAGCAGAATGGCAAAGTGGTAGAGCCCCAATCGCGACCCCGGTCTGGTGACCTTGGTGCCCGGCCGCGTCTCGAGAATCACCAGCGGCTCACGCGCGCCGGCAAACCCCAGCTCCACCAGATCGCCCGCCCGACGCAGCTCCGACAGACCGAGCACCTGGCTGTACCAGGCCAGCGACCGATCGAGATTGGATACCTGGAGATGCACCGGCCCCAAACGGAGCGACGCCGGCAACCGATAGCCCGGGGGAGCCTCACCGTAGCTGCCGGCCACCGCCGGCTGTGGCACCGCAGCGCCACCGAACATGTCATGACTGGATACGCCCATGGATGATATATCTATGTTTTAACAATGATTGTCAAGCCATCAAACCAGCACTAAGACGCCCCATCGCGTGCATATTTCGGATGCTGGTACGATTCAGGAGCTTCAGACAGGAGAGCGACCCATGTCGATGCACCGTCCGCTCGTTGCCACCACCGGAGCCCGGCCAACTCCTTCCGTCAGGCTCACGGCGGTATTGCTGGTCGGCGCACTCGCCCCCACGGCCTGCGCGCAAAAGCCAGCACCGGCCCCTGAGTCCGCGCCCAAGTCTGCACCACAATCCGGCGACGCGCATCCCGATGCCCTTCCCGATGCTCGTCCCGAGACCCGCGCCGACGCACCCGCCGATCGCAGCCGCCCGGCCGACGCCCCTTCCACCGGGCACGACGCTCGCGGCACCACACTCGATGCCCGCGACATCCGCGATCAGGCGGTGTCCCGCGTCGAAGAGCTCTTCGTGGGTCGATTCCCCGGTGTTCAGGTCTACCAGACCCCGAGTGGTCTCGAGGTGCGCATTCGCGGCGCCACCTCCCTCCTCGGCAACGGTGAACCGCTCTACGTGGTCGACGACATGGTCATGACACCGGGCACCGGCGGACTCGTCGCCATCAACCCGCGTGACGTGGCCCGGATCGAAGTGCTGAAAGACGCGGTATCACTCGCCGAGTACGGGGTACGTGGAGCCAACGGCGTCGTCCGTATCACCACCAAACGCCACGAGTGATCAGATGATCCGGCGTGCGGAGTTCCGGTTCATGCATCGACATCACGACCACACCCGTTAGCTTGCCCACCATGCAATCCGGCTTGCTGCACCTCTCGCTGCGATTTCGGCGGTTCCTGGCCATGGCGCTCAGCGCACATGTCCTGGTCACTGCTGTCATCACCGCATTGGCAGCCTGCAATCCGGTGGTCGATGCCACGGTCACGCAGACACGCCAGACACCATCGGCCGTTGTCGCCGCACACCACGCGGACCTGCCGACCGATCCGCATGCTGGACACGACGTCGCCGTGAGCACGGCCCCGTCACAGCACATCGGCCACGGCGCATCGTTCACGTCCTCGCCGACGCCCAGCGAATCCGCACCGTCGCATCATCACGGTTCCACCACCGTGACCTGCCCCATGTCCATGGCCTGCGCCGTCAGCGCCATCGCGTCACATGTGCCACCCATCAACACCGAGCACACCTACGCGTCGTCGCGACGTGTGCTCGTGAATGACAGCCTGCCGCGCTCCCCGCGCGTCGCGCCCGAGCCACCCCCTCCGCGCGCGTGAAACACGGCGGATGCGATACCCGCATCCGATGCGCTCTCCCCGAGCGCCTGCATCCATCACGCGGCGTGCCCTGACGCCAGGGCCGTCCCACACCGTGTTTTCCTCGCAGCCACACTTCTCCATGGTCGCGCATATCCTGCGTGGGCCCGTGGTGCTGTTCGCACTCGCGATCGCACTCGTGTCCATGCTCCCATCCGTCGCGTTCGCGCAGACGGACTATTTCAATACCGACGCCGGACGTCCGATCCGCGTCGAAGATGCCTATGCCCTCGAGCGACAGGCGCTCGAACTGCAGATCGCACCGTTCCGCGTGGAACGCGCACGCGCCGGAGGCTATCGCTGGGGCATCGAACCCGAAATCGCCATCGGCCTGTTGCCGCGCACACACATCGAAGTGGGTGTGCCCATCCTGCAGTCGGGAGGCAACGGTCTGCCACGCACCACCGCCGTGGGTGGCGTGGAGCTGTCGGCGTTTTACAACTTCAACGCCGAGACCCGCCTGCCCGCCTTTGCCATCGCCGGTGAAGTGGTGATTCCTGCGGGCAGCCTTGGGCCGTCCACCAAGATCCCCACGATCAAAGGCATCGCCACACGCACGCTGCCGTGGGCGCGCTTCCATGTGAACGGACAGTTCACCTTCGCCAGTGATCCCACCACCGCGCCGCCATCCACGCGCGCCGACGCCGAATCCAACGCCGAGTATTCGCGATGGCAGGTGGGCATGGCCGTCGACCGCTCGTTGCCATTGCGGTCCATGTTGTTCACCGCCGAAGTGGTGACGAGTCAACCGCTGGTGCGCGCGGCGGCGCTGCGCTGGGACGTGGCCGCCGGCACGCGTATTCAGTTCAGTCCACGTGTGGCCTTCGACATGGGCGGCGGCTACCGATTGACCGGGGAAGACCCGGGTTGGTTTGCCACCACCGGGGCCGCGGTGGCCATCGGCTTGCCGTGGCGGGGGAACTGACCATGACACATCCCATCATGCGTCGCGCCCTCTCGCTGGCGATGGCCGCTTCCACAGCGACGGCCGCCGCAATCACGCTGCTTCCCACCTCGCTCGCGGCGCAGTGGTCCACCGCGTACGAACAGTTCTATCTGCAGGCGCCACACAACTGGCAGTTCCGGTCGCACTATGCGTACGCCGACCGTCTGTTCAACGCGTTCGACTTCGGGCACGCCATTCTCTACGAGACGATGTGGCGCTTCCCCAACGCACCGGTGGCCGACCTGGAAACGCGGCGCTACGACCAGCTCACCAAACAGGTGCTGCAGAAGCCGCCCCGTCTGCCGCTCGAAGAGGCGGCCATCGAGCCGATGTATGCGCGCCTTGCACCGGAAGCCAAGACGATGTTCGACTGGGCGCACCTGCTGCATCGCCAGTTGTACGATGTGCTGGCTGATGATCGGCTCGACTGGGCCCAGCGTGACAACGAAGTGAGACGGCTCATCGCCTACTATCGGTCACGTCCCGATATGGCGTTCAGCAGCAAGCCCAAGTCGATGGTGCTGATGCAGGAGCAACCGTACTCACTCGCGTTCCGTCTCAAGTATCCCAAGTTCAATGGACTCATCTGGGGGTACCACTGGTTCCAGGTGGGTCTCTATGAGCCGCTGATGGCGGGGCGCAACCCGGCGGAACGTCATGCCGGTGTGCGCGCGGCAACAGCACGCTTCTTCCAGATGCTCACCGACGCGCCGCGCAGCATGCCGTATCAGATGCCCATGACCGCCACCGTCTCGCCCATGTTCGCCGAGCGTTATCCGGAAGCGGCCATCATCTTCGACAACCTGCACTCCATGCATGATGTCGTTTCGGATATCCTGGCCAACCCCAGTGTACCACGTGATCGCAAGCGGACCGAGATCATGCTGGCCGCGAGCCGTTTCCGTGATGACACCTCGTATGTCATGACGGAAGCCGCGTGGCGTCGGATGTCGGAGCACATGGGCGTGGAGAACATGGGCGGCCCCGCCGTGGGTTTCGGACCGATACTGCCCACGCCATCGGTGACCATGGGCGCCGTGATGCAGCATGACAGCACCGGCGCCATGACAGGATTCGCCCATGGTGGTGCGGCATCGAAGGCGGCGGCCGATGCGCATGCCGGACACGGAGCACCTGCCGCGGCCAATGCCTCCCCGAGCAAGGCACCTGCCGCCAACGATCCGCACGCCGGCCATCAGATGCCGGTATCGTCTCCGCCGTCCGCCGCGTCGCGCTATCTGCATGGCAGCAGTGCCGACAGCGCCGCCGTGGCCGCACTGGTGACCCAGTTCCTCACCGCACTCGGCACGGGCGACAGCACGACCGCGCTCCGGACACTGGGCAACGTGCAGATTCTCGAACGTGGCACGGCCGAACCGCTCGCCGAATACCGGGTACGACATCTGCCGGCGGACATCGCCTTTGCGCGTTCGTCCGATGTGGCCCGCATTCCCCGCACCGTATTGGTGCTGGGGGACGTGGCATACAGCACCGTCACGCAGACCATCACCGGTCGCTACGGCAAACGTCCCAAGGGGAGCGCGGGCGCCGAAGTGATCGTGGCGGAACGCACCGGTGGCGGATGGCGTATCGCGGCAGTGCACTGGTCGTCGCGCCGCCACTGAGCATGACGTCGCGAAGGCGGTAGGTTTCGAGAGCGTGGGTCCCCGCAGTTCCGGAGAGCGAGATGGCATTGTCGGCATGGCATGGCCGGTCCACACGGACCTCTATCACCACCCTGATCACCACATTGGTGGTCTCAGTGGGCGTGACCCCTGCCGTCAGTGCCCAGAGCTCGTCCGACACGCTCACAGCCACCGCCTCACGACAACACACGGCGGCCGACATTGCCTTCATGCAGGGCATGATCGGCCACCATGCGCAGGCGTTGGAGATGGTGGCGCTGGTCGCCAGCCGCTCCACGCGTCTCGAAATGGAGAGCCTCGCCGAACGCATCGCCGTCTCCCAGCGTGATGAGATTTCCATCATGCAACGCTGGCTGACGGCACGCGGCGAGGCGACCAGCATGCCACACGACATGCATTCGTCGCACGCCTCCATGCCGGGCATGCTCTCACCGGCGCAGATGGACTCGTTGCGCACGGCCGACGGCACAGCCTTCGACAAGTTGTTCCTGCAGTACATGATCCAGCATCACGAAGGGGCGCTGGTCATGGTGGCCGAACTCCTGCGCAGCCCCGGCGCGGCGCAGGAGCCCATGGTCTTTCAGATCATGTCCGATGTCGACGCCGATCAACGCGCCGAGATCCGGCGCATGAAGATGCTGCTCGCGCAGTGGTGACGGTGGTGATGACACCCGTGGCGCGCCGGCACCTGTAACACCTTTCACCTTTCGTTCGCACATGACACGTCATTGCTCCGCCGTTCGTCTGTTCGCCATCGCGGCAGCCACGGCCCTTCTGCCCGCCCTGGCGGTGCAGGCGCAGGACCCACGCGTGGGTCTCAAGACCGGCTTCCGTGATGCTGGTGAAGCCATCAAACATCTCGAACTGGTGTCGCACACGCCGAAACCCGACGGCTGGTTCAATCCCCAGCAACTGGGTGATTTTGCGTTCGCCAACTCCGATCTCGCCTTCCAGAAGAATCTCGTCTTCCAGGGCGGCTGGCGTGGCTGGCAGGCGTGGGACATCAGCAACCCCAAGGCGCCGGTGCTGCGCAAGGCGTTTGTCTGTCAGGGTGGCCAGGGCGATCTGTCGGTGTACGGCAAGCTGCTGTTCATGTCGGTGGAAGACCTCGGCGGTCGCATGGACTGCGGCGTCCAGGGGGTGTTCGACACCGTCAGCACCGAGCGCTTCCGTGGTGTGCGCATCTTCGACATCAGCGATATCGACAACCCCAAGCAAGTGGCGGCCGTACAGACGTGCCGCGGTTCGCACACACACACCCTGGTCACCGACCCCAAGGACAAGGCCAATGTGTATGTGTACGTGCAGGGCACCGGTCCGGTGCGTTCCCCCAATGAGCTGGCCGGCTGCCACAACACCACCGATGCCAACTCCGCGCTGTTCCGTATCGAAGTGATCAAGGTGCCGCTGGCCGCGCCGCAGAGCGCCGAGATCGTGAACATGCCGCGCATCTTTGCCGACGGTCAGGGCAACGTGGCCGGGCTGTGGCAGGGTGGCGCGCATGGTGATGGCACCCAGAGCAGCGGCCGCACCGATCAGTGCCACGACATCACCGCGTATCCGGAAATCGGCCTCGCGGCGGGCGCCTGCTCGGGCAACGGCATCCTGCTCGACATCAAGGACCCGGCCAACCCGAAGCGCATCGATGAAGTGATCGATCCGAACTTCGCCTACTGGCACTCCGCCACGTTCAACAATGCCGGTACCACGGTGTTGTTCACCGACGAATGGGGCGGTGGCACCGCGCCGCGCTGCCGGGCCAGCGACAAGCCCACCTGGGGCGCCAACGCGCTCTTCACGCTGGGCAGCAATCGTCAGCTCAAGCAGGTGGGGTATTACAAGCTGCCCGCTGCGCAGGCCGACACCGAAAACTGCGTGGCGCACAACGGCTCGCTGATTCCTGTGCCGGGGCGCGACATCATGGCGCAGGCGTGGTATCAGGGTGGGATGTCGATCTTCGATTTCACCAACCCGGCCAAGCCGGTGGAAATCGCCTACTTCGACCGTGGCCCCATCGCCAATGAACTCACGCTGGCCGGTTACTGGTCCACGTACTGGTACAACGGCCACATCATCGGCTCGGAGATCGGTCGTGGACTCGACATCTTCGCACTGCAGCCCAGCGAGTTCCTGTCGGCCAACGAAATCGAAGCCGCCAAGCTCGTGAAGGTGGATGAACTGAACCCCCAGTTGCAGACGAAGATCGTGTGGCCGGCGGCGTTCCCGGTGGCGCGCTCGTACGTGGATCAACTCGCGCGTAACGATGCGCTGTCCGACACCCGAATCGCGGCCATCAACAAATCACTGGACGCCGCCGAAAAGGCCAGTGGTTCTGCACGAAAGGGCGGCCTCACGCTGCTCGCCTCGCAGTTGGCGTCGGACGTGTCCAAGTCGACTGAACCGGCCCGTGTGCGCGCGCTCATCGATGCGGTGAAGGCGCTCGCGAAGTAGTGCCCCGTAGTCCCGCTTACGGTGCAGGACTCTCGGGGGTGTCGGTGGCGATTGCTGCCGGCACCCCCAGCGCCTTCCGCACCGCCGGCGCCACCTGCGTGCCGAACAGTTCGATGCTGCGCATGATGTCGGCGTGTTGCATCGGGCCCACGCTGAACTGGATCATCATGCGATCGTGTTTGAACAGCTCGTGTTCGAACAGGATCTTGTCGATCACTTCCTGCGGGCTGCCCAGCAACATCGCCCCACGCGGTGAACGCTCGAAGTCGAACTGCTGACGCGTGGGCATCGGCCATCCGCGCTCACGTCCGATGCGCGCCATGGTGTCGATGTACGGCGGGAACGCCGTCTCCACCGCCTGCTCCACACGGTCCGCAATGAAACCATGTGAATTGATGCTCACCTTGAGCGATGCAGGGTCATGCCCCGCCTTCGCACCGGCCTCACGATACAGATCCGCGAACGGCACAAACCGCTCCGGCATGCCTCCGATGATCGCGATGGCGAGTGGCAATCCCAGTGTGCCGGCGCGCACCACCGACGCGGGAGTACCACCCACCGCAATCCACACCGGCAGCGGTTGCTGCAGCGGGCGTGGGTACACACCACGATGATCGATGGACGGTCGGTGCACACCCTGCCACGTCACATGCTCCGATTCACGCAGCGCGAGCAGCAATTGCAGCTTCTCGCTGAACAACGCGTCATAGTCATCGAGGTCCTGCCCAAACAACGGATACGACTCGATGAAGCTGCCGCGGCCGGCCATGATTTCGGCACGTCCGTTGGAAATCAGATCCAGCGTCGCGAAGTCCTGGAACACACGCACCGGGTCATCCGAGCTCAGCACTGTGACGGCACTGGTCAGACGGATGCGTGATGTGCGTGCGGCCGCGGCCGCCAGTACCACCGACGGAGACGAGACGACGTAGTCGGGCCGATGATGTTCGCCCACACCAAAGACATCGAGACCGACCTCATCCGCGAGTACGATCTCTTCGATCAAGTCCTGGATGCGGCGCGCAACGACCGTGCTGTCGTCCGTGCGTCGGGGATCCGTTTCACCGAAGGTGTAGATGCCGAGTTCCATATGTGATCAATTTCACAAACTGTGACGGTATCGCGCCAGCGAGGGCGGTGGACAGGGACGAGCACGCTGGTGCCGCCCCTCGAGTTTGCTACTTTACCCGAGTGACCACATTTCGAGCCGACGAGTCACCGGTTGAGCCCACCCCACTGCGGGTGAGCGTGCGAGAGCGCCTCCAGCGACAATTGGACGGCGCCTATCTCATTTCACGTGAGCTGTCGGGCGGCGGATCGGCGAGTGTGTTTCTCGCCAACGAGATCGCGCTCGATCGTCCCGTGGTGATCAAGGCCATCTCTCCCGAGTTGGCCGCTGGCGTGGACGTGGAGCGCTTCCGTCGCGAAATCAGTTTTGCCGCGCGGTTGCAGCATCCGCACCTCGTGCCACTGCTCAGCGCCGGTACCACCGCCGATCCGCTGCCGCTACCGCAGACGGACGACATGCCGTCGGCATCGACAGCAGGGACCGCCACATCGGCCGCGCGCCTCATCCCGTGGTTCAGCATGCCGTACGTGCAGGGACAGACACTGCGCGAGCGACTCATCGCTGGCCGCATGCTGCCGTTGCCGGAAGTCATGCGCCTGCTGCGGGAAATCGCCTCGGCATTGGCCTATGCCCACGCGCGCAACATCGTGCACCGCGATATCAAACCGGAAAACGTGTTGCTGTGTGATGGTGTGGCCATGATCACCGATTTTGGCGTGGCCAAGGCTCTCGTCGACGCCAGCGACGACCCGCGGCGTTCCGAACGGCGCGTGACCACGGTGAGCATGGCGCTTGGCACGCCGGCCTACATGGCGCCCGAACAGGTCAACTCGGCGCGACTCGTCGACCACAAGGCCGACATCTATGCGCTGGGATGCCTGGCCTACGAACTGCTCGTTGGCACACCGCCGTTTGTGCGTCCCTCATTGCGCGCCACCATGGCCGCGCAGATCGGCGAAGCTCCCACGCCGCTCGGCGATCAGCGCAGTGATATTCCGGCCGCGCTCGCCGACGTGATCATGCAGTGCCTCGAAAAGGATCCGCAGAAACGCCCGCATTCGGCGTCCGTGATCGTGAAGACCATCGACGCCTTTCAGGCGCAGCCGATCACAACGGGGGAATACACGGCGGCCATGGGCAGCGGGTCATTCAAGTCCGCGATCGCGGCGGCATCAACACCCGTGTCGACGAAGTCGGCCGAAGCCCCGAAGGCATCGACGAGCGGCACACGGTTTGTCCTGATCGGCGCCGGCGTGATGGCCGTGGCGGCTGCGGCGATGTACGCCTTGCGAGCGCGCTGATCCTTTCCGCGGTCTGACCCACCGTGTGTTGCAGGTGGTGTGTCAGCGGCGCCCAAACGGGATCCGCACACCAATCTGCATGGTGGACAGGGGCGACCAGCCAGCGCGTTTGGTCGGCGCGCCTCCAGTCAGGGGTTGGGTGTCCATTGTCAGACGTGTCCAGTGGACCGACCCTGACAAAACCACGTAACGCACCAGCACCACACCCACCTGTCCACCGAATTGCGGCAGTATGAGCCGCTCATCGTTTGGCGTAGTGCCCTGATAGCCACGTTGCCCGGTGATGATGCCACCCAGCACAACACCTTCCAGTTGCACCCCATCATTTCCGACACGCCGACCCGCGCCGATGCTCAGGCGCGTCGACCGCTCGAGCTGCAAACCGCCAGTGACCCGCACCCTTGATGGATCACCGGGAATGCACGCCACACCACCACCACCACTTCCAACAAAGTGGTCGGCGGACACCTGCGGGAACCACTGTCCCTGTCCCTGCACATCGACACTGAACGCCAGACTGCCGGCTCCGCAGTTGGACTGATAGGCATCGCTGGGATTGGCAATGCCAAAACGACCGGTGGTTTGTACACCGGACATCTGCGCCTGCAACGACCCAGGAACTGCGACGGCCAACAGTGCAACAGCGACCGCGAGGAAACGCGGTGCACGACGACGCGACCGAAACATCATGGCCTCCACGTCAGTCCAAGACTTCCACCTATGGCGGGGCGATTCTCCGTCAGGGATTCCACGGCGTTGAAGGCGTCGGCACCAACTCGCAGTGCGAGCCCTGAAGTCAGCGGCAACGTGACCGCGGTTCTGACGCCGAGTCCAGGTTCAAATTGCCAATCATCACCGAACACACGACCAGAGGGCATTCGGAGGGGCGCACGATGCATCATGACAATGCCAGATGCTCCCACGATCCAGCGTACGGGCCCTTGTACCAGCGCCCAGTCTCCGCCCAATGAATACATCATCAATTGCTGTCTGATGACAAACGATCCGCTGCCCGCGGTATTGGAGTATGTCCCCCGTTCTTCCACAATGGTGTGAAATGCCGCGGACAGCGCCAACGCCATCCGACTCTCGCGTCCCTGACGATTCACCAGAATCGCAAACGAAGGCCCGCTGCTCTCCGCGGAAGAAGCTCGGCTCTTGTCCGGCGCCGTCCACACACCAACAGCCACCGTGGGCTCCCAGACGACGCTACGGGAGGTCTGTGCACCAGCAATTGAACTTCCCGCCAGCAACACCGTCACCAGGGAGAAAGTGGTTACCCAAAGAGTTCGCATCAGCAAGAACGGTGAGAGACTAAGAGCACAGCACTTCATCGGCGGAGCACAATGCCTACCGTCCCTGACAGGATGGGTTGAAAGTCCTCCGTCATGGCTTCCATGCCACTCAATGCCTGCGCGCCAAATCGCAGCGAGAGCTGCGGGGATGCCGGCACGGTGAAATGCGTGCGCGCGAGCACCACCCCGGTGTAGCTCCAACCGCGGTTCGATGGCGGACCGCCTCGCAACATGTTGGGCTGCATATCGCGAAGACGATACACGATGCGCGAAGCCGCCGGCCCCGCACCGAGTCCCACCGTCCACATGTTGCGCCCTGTCGTGAGCGCAATATCCGGCCCGATGGTGAGGGAGGCCATGTCATTGCGTATGCCATAGGTGCTGGACCTGCCGGGGGCCACCTCGGACAACAACCCACGTCCCTTGGCAGACAGTTGAAGCGAGCTGGCAAAGGCCACGCGTTTCCCGGCGCGAAGTCTTCTGGCATCGAGCTGCACGATCGCCCCGAGCGGCGGCTCACGGTAGCCATTCGTGATGGTCGGTGTAGCCAGCGCCCCCACAGACATCGCGTGTTCCCAGCGCGATGACCGCTCCATCACCTGCTGCGCCGCCAATCCCTCACCGGCCCACATCATCATCACGGCCACACCGCTCCATTGCATCCGCCGCATCATGCCACTCCTTCAAGAGCGTGAAGTCACCCGATCACGGGCCGAATCCGCAACACGCGACCACTGCCACTGTCAGTGACGACATAGATGAACCCATCCGGGCCCACCGTGACATCACGAATGCGCTCCCCCAGTTCGCCGAGGTAGCGTTCTTCTTTTGTCACACGACCATTGGTGAGTTCGAGTCGCACCAGCGCGCCAGGTGTGAGTGACCCGATGATCACACTGCCCTTCCATCCGGGAATCGCATCGGCGTTGTAGAACGTCATGCCCGACGGGGCGATGACAGGATCCCAGTAGTACACCGGCTGCTCCATCCCCTCTTTTGCCGTGCCTTCGCCGATACGCGCGCCGGAATAGTCCACACCGTACGTGATCACCGGCCAGCCGTAGTTCTTGCCGCGTTCGGGATGATTGAGTTCATCGCCACCACGCGCACCGTGCTCCACCGTCCACAACTGTCCCGTGGTGGGATGCAGCGCCGCCGCCTGCACATTGCGATGCCCGTAGGACCAGATCTCCGGCCGCGCACTGCTCTGACCGGTGAACGGATTGTCCGACGGCACCGTGCCATCGGGATTGATGCGCATCACCTTGCCTTGTCCACGCGCCAGATCCTGCGCGTAGTCACGCCAGTTCATGCGATCACCCTGGGTCACGAACAACTTGCCGTCGCGCGCGAATACCAGTCGCGAGCCATAGTGCCCGCCGCCGTTGAGCTTGGGCGTCTGTCGGTAGATCACCTGCACATCCTGCAGCGCGTTGCCCACCAACCGCCCACGCGCCACCGACGTGCCCGCGCCCCCCGTGCCCGATTCGGCAAACGACAGGTAGATCAGCCCGTTGCTCGCGAAGCCCGGATCGAGCGCCACATCCAGCAGCCCGCCCTGCCCCTCCGCGTACACCGCCGGTACACCAGTCACCGGCGCCGACAGTTGACCATTCACCGCCACAATGCGCAGTCGCCCCGGTCGTTCGGTCACCAGTGCCCGCCCATCAGGGAGAATTTCTATCCCCCATGGATTGACCAAGCCACTCGCCCACGTCTCCGCACGCACCACCCCTCTGATCGACCCGGGCGTTGGAGAACGATCCGCCAACACCTGGCTCGGCGTGCCCGGATTGGTGGTGGTATCGGTCCGTGTCGAATCCGCCACCACCTGCGTCCCATTCGGCGCCTCATTGCACGCCGCCGCCATCAGCAGCACCGCAGCCGCCGAAGCAGAAGCCCGCACAACTCGCGAGTCCCCAAGTCTCATAAAAAAATCCCCTCGCGTTAGTCGAATGAAGAGGAACTCATGGGCCCCACCCACGCACCCAAGCCCGTCCACCCTACCACCCACTGCCTACGACCTAAAACCCGCCCCCCAATACCTCATTCCCATCCCACCGTCCCGCGCCTCATCCCCCGTTGTTCCCCGTGTTCCCTCCAATGGTTCCCCCTATCCGTGCCCCACCGCACGCAATCCGCCTCCGCATATGGCCAGACCAAGGGAAAACACCCATTTTTCAGTCCTTCCCCCAACCCTGCCCAAGAATGCCGATCTCTCTCAAGATCAACGGCACGTCCCGCACGGTCGATGTCCCCGCTGATATGCCCTTGTTGTGGGTGCTGCGTGATGAACTCGACCTCAAGGGCACCAAGTTCGGATGCGGCGCCAATCGTTGTGGCGCCTGCACCGTGCACGTGAACGGCGCCGCGCAGCGTTCCTGCACGTTCCCCGTCTCCCGCGCCGCCGGCGCCGAGATCACCACCATCGAAGGCCTCTCGCCCGATGGCGCGCATGCCGTGCAGAAGGCGTGGGAAGAACTCGACGTCCCGCAGTGCGGTTACTGTCAGGCCGGCCAGATGATGGCCGCCGCGTCGCTGCTCGAAAAGACACCCAAGCCCACCAACGCGCAGATCGACAGCGCGCTCAACACGAATCTCTGCCGCTGCGCCACCTACCTGCGCATTCGTGCGGCCGTGCATCGTGCCGCCGAGATCAAGGCCGGTGGAGCCGCCGTCGGCAGCAGCAGCGCTCCCGGGGAGGATTGAGCCATGTCCACGGAAACGGAAACCCCGGTAGCCCCCAAGGCCACGTCACGCCGCGAATTCCTGCGCGCCACGGCACTTGTTGGTGGTGGCATCATGCTCGCGAGTTACGCCGAACCCCTGGGCGCGCTCGAGCGCTTTGCCGCCGGCAGCACGCCGCTGGCTGATCCCATGTTGTCGGCCTTCATCCGCATCACGCCCGACAACATCGTCACCATCATCGCGAAGAATCCCGAGATCGGTCAGGGCATCAAGACCATGTTGCCCATGCTGATCGCCGATGAACTCGATGTGGACTGGAAGCAGGTGCGGGTCGAACAGGCCGACTTCGATCCCACCAAGTATCAGTCGCAGATCGCCGGTGGTTCCACCGCCACGCCCACCAACTGGCTGCCGCAGCGTCGTGTGGGTGCCGCCGGTCGGGCCATGCTGCTGCAGGCCGCCGCGTCCAAGTGGAATGTGCCGGCGAGTGAACTCACCACGTCGAAGGGTGTGGTGTATCACGCCGCGTCCAAGCGCGAAGCCACCTACGGCTCACTGGCCACCGCTGCAGCCAGTGTCACGCCGCCCGCGCTCGACACGGTGCCGCTCAAGGAGCCCAAGCAGTTCACCATCATCGGCAAGCGCACGCACACGGTGGGGCTCAAGGACATCCTCACCGGCAAGCCGATCTTCGGCATCGACGTGACGGTGCCCAACATGCACTACGCCACGTTCGTGAAGGCGCCCGTGTACACCGCCAAGGTGGCCAGCGCCAATCTCGACGTGGTCAAGGCGCAGCCCGGTGTCACACACGCGTTCGTGGTGGAAGGCACCAACAACCTCGCCGGTCTCAAGGCCGGTGTGGCCATCGTGGGCACCAACTGGTGGCGAGTGCAGGAAGCCCGCAAGAAGCTGGTGGTGCAGTGGGCCGAACATCCCACCTCGCAGCAGTCGAGTGCCGCCTTTGCCGCCAAGGCCAAGGAGTTCTTCGGTGCGGCGCCGCATCGCACCATTCGCAACGACGGCGATTACGATGCGGCCATCAAGAGCGCGGCCAAGGTGATCGAGGCGGAGTACACCTATCCGTTCATCAATCACGCCACGCTCGAACCGCAGAACTGCACGGCGCGCATGAACGCCGATGGCACCTGCGAGATGTGGACCACGTCGCAGACCCCGCAGGGTGGCCGAGCGCTGGTGGCCACCACGCTGGGGCTCAAGGAAGACCAGGTCCTCATGCACATGATGCGGGCCGGTGGTGGCTTTGGCCGTCGTCTGTACAACGAACCCCTGGCCGAAGTGGCATGGATTGCGCGCGAAGCCAAGGTGCCCGTGAAGCTGATCTGGACGCGTGAAGACGACATGCAGCACGACCAGTTCCGTCCGGGTGGTTTCCACAAGTTCACCGCCGGCGTGGATGCCAACGGCAAGCTGGTCGCGTTCCGCAATCACTTCGCCACGTTTGGCGAAGGCGAGCGCTTTGCATCCAGCGCCGACATCGGTCCCACCGAGTATCCCGCGCGTTTCGTGCCCAACCTGCGCATGGATGTTTCGGTCATGCCACTCGGCGTGCCCACGGGCGCGCTGCGTGCGCCGCGCTCCAACGCGCTGTCGTTTGCGTTCCAGGGGTTCATCGACGAATGCGCCACGGCCGCGGGCAAGGATGCGATTCAGTTCCGTATCGACATGCTCAAGTCGGAGATCCCGCCCACCACGCCGCTCACGCCGCAGCAGCAGGCAGGGCTGATGGATGCGCAGCGTGTGATCGGCATTCTCGAGCAAGTGCGTGATGTGTCGGGCTGGGGCAAGACGACGCTGCCCAAGGGCACCGGCATGGGCGTGGCGTTCTACTTCAGCCACCGCGGCTACTTCGCCGAAGTGGTGCAGGCCACGGTGAGCAAGGCCGGTCAGGTGAAGGTGGACAAGGTGTGGGCGGTGGGTGATGTGGGTAGTGAGATCATCAACCCCAACCACGCCGAGCAGCAGACGCAGGGTGCCGTGCTGGACGCGATGGGCCAGGCATATGGTCAGGAGATCACGTTCACGGCCGGTAAGGCCGATCAGGGCAACTTCTCCCCTGCCACCACCGCCGCCGGCTCGGCGAACAACTTCCCGCTGCTGCGCATCAGCCAGGCGCCGCCGGTGGTGGAAGTGCACTGGAAGAAGACCAACTTCTCGCCCACCGGCATTGGCGAGCCCGCGATGCCGCCGTTCATTCCCGCGCTGATGGGGGCCATCTATCAGGCCACCGGCAAGCGTGTCCGGCAGTTGCCACTCTCGAAGGTCGACCTTCGCTGGAGCTGACTTCTTTCAGATGACCAACGACATGATCACAGTCGTTCCGACGTCCCCGTTCGCTGACCAGCGGCCGGGGACGTCCGGTTTGCGGAAGCGCACACCCGTGTTTCAGCAGCCGCACTATCTCGAGAACTTCGTGCAGGCGTTGCTCGACGAAGCCGCACTGCAGCCCGGGCAAACGCTGGTGGTGGGTGGCGACGGTCGCTTTCTCAACAGAGAAGCGATTGGCACCATCGTGCGCATGGCCGCCGCCAATGGCATCACGCATGTGGTGGTGGGGCGTGGTGGACTGCTGTCCACACCGGCCGCGTCGCATCTCATTCGGCAGGGCGCCGCAGGCGGCATCATTCTCTCGGCCAGCCACAACCCCGGCGGCCCCGATGGTGATTTCGGCATCAAGTACAACACCGGCAACGGCGGTCCGGCGCCCGAGTCGTTCACCAACAGGGTGGCCGAGCGTGCGGCCGCGCTCACGTCATATCGTGTGGCCGAGCTGCCCGCGTTCGACTTGGATAAGCTGGGTGAGCAGCCGCTTGGAAGCTTGAAGCTTGAAGTAGTTGATCCGGTGAGTGCGTATGCCGCGCTGATGGAGACGCTGTTCGACTTCGGCGCCATTCGCGCATTGATCGCCGGCGGGTTTCGTGTGCGGTTCGACGCCATGCACGCCATCACCGGCCCGTACGCGGTGGAGATTCTCGAGCGGCGGCTCGGAGCGCCCAAGGGCACCGTCATCAACGGCACGCCCCTGCCCGACTTTGGTGGTGGGCATCCCGACCCCAACCTCACCTACGCGCCCGAACTGGTGAATGAACTGTTCGGCGACAACGCGCCCGACTTTGGCGCCGCGTCGGATGGCGACGGTGACCGCAACATGATTCTGGGCCAGCGCTTCTTCGTAACGCCGAGCGACAGTCTGGCCGTGCTGGCCGCGAATGCCACGCTGGTGCCCGCATACAAGAGTGGCCTGGCCGGCGTGGCGCGCAGCATGCCCACCAGCATGGCCGTGGACGCGGTGGCCGCGAAGCTGGGAATTCCGTGTTACGAGACGCCCACCGGCTGGAAGTTCTTCGGCAATCTGCTGGACGCCGGCCGTATCACACTGTGTGGTGAGGAAAGCTTTGGTACGGGAAGCAACCATGTGCGCGAGAAGGACGGCCTGTGGGCCGTGCTGTTCTGGCTGAACGTAGTGGCCGTGCGTGGTGAGAGTGTGGAGCAGATCGTGCGGGCGCACTGGGCCGAGTATGGGCGCAACTACTACACCCGCTATGACTACGAAGGTGTGCCCACCGAAGCCGCGAACAGCGTGATGGCACATCTGCGCGCGCAGTTGCCAGAGTTGCCGGGCAAGGAACTGGGCGGGCGCATGGTGAAGGCTGCGGATGATTTCTCATATACCGATCCGATTGATGGATCGGTGAGCGCGAAGCAGGGGATTCGCTTGCTGTTCGAGGATGAGGCGCGCATTGTCTACCGGCTGTCGGGGACGGGCACTGAAGGCGCGACCATTCGCGTCTATATGGAAATGCGATCAGCGGAAGTGAATAGCCTGCGAACAACAGAGGACCCGCCAGTCAACGGTATGGCCACTGTCGCACTGACCATAGCCGATCTCGTCAGCAAAACCGGCATGCGTCAGCCGACTGTCATCACATAGAGCACCACTTTCCGTTTGAGATCGGATGCGCACCGCCAAGCGGCGAATATCTACCAGAAGTATCTGCAAATCGAACTACACCGACTTCTAGGCAACATGGAATCAATACGACTGCAAAACCTCCGCTCCTTGCGCGACTCGAGCTTCATACGCTTGGCGCCCATCACGCTCTTAGTTGGAGGCAATAGCTCCGGGAAGAGTACATTCCTCCGAGCTTTGCCGCTCTTACGTCAGAGCGCTGAAACCGCAACCACCGGGCCGATTCTATGGTATGGCAACTACGTGGACTACGGTAGCTTCACGGAGAGTGTATCCTCATTCACCAACGAGAAAGAGATCACACTTTCCTTTCGTATACCTGTCAACTCCACTCACGAAAGAGTTGGCTCCAGCTCATCGCTCGGTTGGCGACGATACCCTGGCTATCGCATCGTTGCACCGGAGAATACAACATGCGATGTCGCTATATCGATTCGTGGAGATGGGATCACCAATAGAAACTATGTTCGCTCGTTGGAATTGTCTTTGCTCAATCATGTTGCATGTCTCTACTTCGAAGAAGACGCATCACTTTCTCGGTTTGTTGTCAACGGAGAAGAAGTGCCAAGGGACGCACACAAACGCATTGAGGTGCGCCCAGGCATCATACTTCCTAGACTTCTTGTTAGGAGAGATGATTTCGATCTCATAGCCAATGAGCAACTATCATCTCCTTCAAGCCTCAAGGCCTATCTGTTCCGAGAGAGTCTAGTGACCTGCCTGAGGCAATTCGTCCACGGAAATGCAAAGGATATGAGCATATGGTCGAATGCCGCCAGACTTCCTCTCAGTGATCAGAATAGCATGGTTCATCACATCGCGTCATTGCCCAATCTTCGGAAGGGAGCGAGCGACAGTATTCGACGCGCGGACTCTGCTAGTCCAGCACTCTCAAAGCTCATTCGCCTCTTAGTCGCCAGCTCAGTCCCGGCAATCTTGAACGACTGCGATATCTACATATCGCAGTTTGCGAGCCGCGTCCATTACGCGAAACCTGTTCGAGCCACGGCGGAGCGCTACTACCGACAGCAGGATCTTGCTGTGAATGAAATCGACTCTGACGGCCGAAATGTAGCGATGTTCCTTCGGAGTCTGTCGTTGGAAGAACGCACTGACTTTTCAAACTGGCTTCAGTCGGAACTGAACATCAAAGTGTCTGCGCAAGAGGACACAGGCCACGTATCACTATTCGTAGCAGAGGGTGGAGGTGAATACAATCTTGCAGACGTTGGATTCGGGTTCAGTCAACTCCTTCCGGTAGTTGCCCACCTTTGGGCTACTCAGCGTAGCAGAGGATCAATTCAGCCGGTCCCACCAACCTGCTTTGCGATCGAGCAACCAGAACTGCACCTCCACCCGAGGATCCAAGCTCAACTAGTAGATGTCTTCATTCGAGCTGTAAAGTCCGCTCGAAAGCAAGGCATCGATTTGCGTCTCATTATTGAAACTCATAGCGAGACTATGGTTAACCGTATTGGCAGTAAGATTGCTTCATCTGACCTCGCGCCAGAAGATGCAATGGTTGTGGTCTTTGAAAGAAAGCCGACATCTCCAGCAACGGAAGTGTCGATCGCCAGTTTTGATGCACAGGGCGCACTTCAGAACTGGCCCTTTGGATTTTTTGAACCAGAGCTGTAAGCATGCTAATTGAGCTCTCAGATGAGTTCCTTTCCTTCTCAAATTTTGACGACGATAGCTGGGCGACCGCTTTGGATATTTTGCTCTCTTCGTTCCGAGAGGGAAGCCATCTCTTGCTTATCAGCAGTGCATTGGCTAAGCACCTCTGCACTTCAGCTGGACTGTCCCAAAGAGGGAAGGCAACAATCACGCATGCTGCTAACGATCGCCCAGAAAGACTGTCCTTACTGCCAAAACTCTCTGTGCGTGTATTGGTATCTCCAACTTCGCCAACTTCTGTCGATAGCTTCCAAGAAGGCTCAGTCATTCGCGTTCCCTTGACTCACTTTCAGCATCTTGCGTCGGTCCAGAAGACGACGGTACTGGGAGAGAACATTCTCGACTCTGAATTCGCAGTCTTAATCGCAAGATCGTATGCAGCGTCACAACGAATTCGCCCTCTCTTAGCTTTTGAAGCTCGTGGCGGAGGCGGGTCCACAATCGACCGGGAGTTTGATCAAGTTCAACAATCGAGAAAACTTTGTATTGCAATAGTGGACAGCGACAAACAAGCTCCCGATGCACCCCTCGGAAATACAGCAACAGCCATTCTGCGCATGCGAAGTAGCGATAAACCTTGGGCAGAAGTTGTCCTGCTTGCGGTCCGCGAGTCCGAGAATGCGCTTTCATTGAGGCTTCTGAGCGATCTTTGCGAAACCGAGCCGAACTTTCGCGAGGCATTTTCGAGAGTCGCGAATCTCTGTGAAAACGGATTTGGAGAGGCCCTCTCCTATCTCGACTTGAAGAAGGGCTTGAGAATGGACAAGGTCTACTCGATCGAACATAGCCCAGCGAAGGACTGGTGGATTAGCAATATCATTGAACTATCCGGGCGAATCACACCGCTGGTCCATACAGACTGTATGGCTGAGGAGCGATGCAAGACGCCCACCGCATGCGAATGCCAGGTAGCGCTCGGGTTTGGCGACAACTTACTGAAGCACAGCATCGAGATGCTAAATAGACAGACGGCCCAACGCACGAATCAGGCACTCTGCGAGAGGACCCATGATCTTTGGAGCAGTGTGGGCAAGTCAGTTTTTTCATGGTGCTGCGCTTCACCCCCGCTTCGAACATAGCGCTAGAAGGAAACGATTTACTCGTCGAGTGTGCGCAAGTCTTCGCATGCCGTAGTTCACCATTCATGGCGAATCCCCCCACTAAGAGACCGCTACAAGACAAGAAGACAACCGCGTCATAGGCTTTTGCACCTGAGCGTTGTGCAGTCGATTTTGCTGATGCGGGAGAGGTCTCGTTCAGTTCGCCGCTTTTCAGTTGCATGCAGCCCGCAGGAAATTCGCACCGCAGCCTGCGGACTCTCCGATACGCAAGCAACGTTCGGAGCATTTGAGCCAAAACACCGCGCATTGCCGCGTGTCGAGATAGGCAGCTCCACGTCCTCTCCGCCTTCCTCACCCGACCCGCCCCATGCCCATTCCCCACGCTCCCCTCGCGGTCCCGCGTCGGCTGGTTCGCATGATCGCCCTCCTGGCCGCGACCTCTATCAGCCTGGCCGGATGCGGAGTGGGAGGCAGTGACGGCACCACCACGCCCCCTCCCCCGCCGCCGCCGGATGTCACCGTGTCCAGTGTCGCGGTCTCCCTGGCCAGCGGCTCGGTAGAAGTCGGCGCCACCTCACAGGCCACCGCCGTCGCCCGCAATGCCGCCGGCACCGAGCTCACCGGCAAGTCCATCACCTGGACCTCCTCAGCGTCCACCGTGGCCACGGTCTCCGCGGCGGGTCTCGTGACCGCCGTGGCCTAGGGGACGGCCACCATCACCGCCACCAGCGAAGGACGCACGGGCAGCGCCACACTCACCGTGACGCCGGCGCCCGTCGCCACCATCAGCGTCACGCTCGCGCCAGCATCACTGGTCGTGAGTCGCACCGCCCAGGCCACGGCCGTCATGCGCGATGCGGCGAACAACACCCTGGCCGGCCGCACGGCCACGTGGTCGTCCTCGGTCACCAATATCGCCACCGTGAGCGCGGCGGGATTGGTCACCGCAGTAGCACCCGGCACGGCCACCAATGAAGGACGCACCGGCACGGCCGCACTCACCGTGTCCGCACCGGCCATCGCATCCATCACCTTCCCGGCCGACAGCATCGGCGTGCCGCTGCGGGCACGCGCGCAACTCACGCCGGTGGTGCGCGATGAACTGGGCGCGGTGGTCACCGGTCGCACCATCACCTATCAGTCGAGCGCGACGAACCTCGTGTCTGTTTCGGCTACGGGTGAGGTGCGCTCCGTGCTGCCGGGCAGTGCCACCATCACCGCTACTGTGGAAGGCAAAAGCGGCACGGTGAAGGTGGGCGGCACACTCGCCGACCTGTCGGCCATCGTGGACTCCATACGTCAGGCGCGCGGCATGCCCGCAATGGGCGGCGCCATTGTGCACCGCGAAGGACTGATCGGCCTGGGTGTTGGCGGCACACGCCGAGCGACTGGCGGCGCGGCGGTGACGGTGAATGACAAGTGGCATCTGGGCTCCAATACCAAGGCGCTCACTGGCGTGCTCGCTGGCATGGCGGTGGACGCGGGGGTGCTCACGTGGAATCGCACCGTGTCGCAGGCATTTCCCGAGCTGAGTGGCAGCATGTTGCGGTGTACGGCCCTGTGCCGCTCACCGAACTGCTCGCCCACACCAGCGGCATGATCAACTCGGTGTCGGCGCTGGTGGGCGCGAGCACCACCAACCTGCCCGCCGCGCGCATGCCGTGGACCGATCACGCGCTGCGTCAGCAACCCAACAACGCCCGCGGCACGTACTACTACAGCAACACCGCGTTTGGCATGGCGGGTGCGATGATCGAGCGTGCGTGGTCGAGCACGTACGAAACGCTCATGCAGCAGCGCCTGTTCACCCCACTCGGTCTCGTGGGTGTGGGCTGGGGTCCCACCACTGCGGCCGGCGCCAATGATCAGCCGCAGGGACATCGCCTGCAGGGCAGTACCTGGGTGGTGTGCGAAGGGTGCGACAATCCGCCCGGACTGTCGTCAGCGGGTACGGTACACATGCCGCTGCGGGCGTGGGCGCGCATCATGCAGGAGCTGCTGCTGGCCGATCAGGGACGCAGCACGCTGCTCACGCAGACCACCGCGCGATTCCTCGTTTGTGGGTGCGCCGTAGCGGGCCGGTGTGGTGGCTCGAATGGCTGGATGCGGTGAGCGGTGTTTACTTGGGTGTTGTACGCCCCCTGTGACCTATCGACGCCTGTTCGCCACAGGCATGCGCGTGGAGATTGGCGCATGATGCTGAAGCTGGTATTGCCGACACCATTGATGGTGCGCTGCCTGGCGCTGCTTGTCGGGTGTCTCATGGCCGTGCCCGTTGTACTCGGGGCGCAGAGCCAGCCGCGCCGCCCGGCGGCCGTGGTGCAGATCTCGGTCATCGACTCTGCACTGCGTCCCGTGGAGTCTGCCGAGGTGCTGGTACGGCAGGGGCTGCGCACCTTGGGCGTGACGCGAGTCAATGCTGCTGGCGCCGCGACACTGTCGATCGTGGACGACTCGTCCATGTTCGAAGTCGTTGCGCGTCAATTGGGATTCGGCCCGGCACGCCGATTCGTGCGTCTGGTATTTGGTGATACCATCTCATTGATCCTGACGCTGACGCCATCACCACAACAGCTCGCCGCCGTTCAGGTCACGGCACGGGAGTCACTCCGGCAACGGGCGTACCACCTCGACGGTGAAACCATTGCAGCGAGCACGCTCCCCATCCGCAGTGCGCTGGACGTGATGTTGCGGTTGCGTCCCTACATGCTCACCAGCCTCAGTGGTGGCACCGTATGTGGCACGGTGCAGGAAGTGTGGGTCAACGGGACACGCGTACCGAAAGACCTCATGCCCGATCCGCGGCAGGTGGGGAGAAAGGTGCTGGGGCGCAGCGTGTCGCCTGCGGTACTCACCATCCTCGAGTCCATCAAGCCGGAACACATCGCCGAGATGTCCTACATCGACTGCTTTGGCGGCACGGTGCAAAAGGTCGGCAGTGAGGACGCGGTGTACATCGTGCTCAAGCCGGACATCGAGTATCGCTGGCCGGACGGCACCTTTCATGTGAGCGACACCGCGCGGGCAGGACGGATGTAGTTGGACGCTTGGGAGTGCCCGGTAGTGGAGCAAGAAAGGCCTACCGGGCACTCCTGTTGAATGTCAGACGCTGGGCCGTTCGCGGCCCTGGCTGTCCTTCGATGGTCGTTGGTGAGCGTGTGTACTTACGGCTCCAACACGATATCTGTCTGTCCTACGTACGTACACACCGTCGGACTGATCAAATCGTGATTGCACATGAAGCCATCTGACGCCCGCCACGTATACACCCGACGGTTGCCCCCGACGTCCTGCATATCAATTTGCGGTCTCCATTGACCTATAGCTGCCAACGACGAGAAGGTCGTGGTGCATGACCAGACTCCGGATGTTGGCGAACCAGAAGTGCGCGTCGCAACACATTCCGCGTGCTGTGTTGTTGTGGTACTCCTCCAGTAGAGCCATACGTTCTGCACCCCACTCATATCGTCGGTCAGAGTGAGATTGACAGTCACGACGCGGGGGCTTGGAGTCTGGATGTTCATCGCTTGGAGCACCGGTGGTGACCCATCGCTACTGCCTGTGATCAGGACGGTCGGCGGAATGAAGCAGCCTCCCGTCGATCGGCAGAGCGAGGCGCCGTTCGGAACATAGTCGACGTTCCGGGTCCACCCTCCATTGCCAGCGCGATCAGAGAAAATCAGCTTGGTGAGTCGCCACGTCCCCGTTTGCGCCCCTGCGGGGATGAAGAGACGACACTCCCAGAGTCCCGCAGTTGGTGTACCACTCGAACGACTACATGAGAATTCTGTCGTCTGCCCTACGGGACCGGTGATCGTACCGAGCGCTCCGTCGAAAAGCAGGTGACTCCCGACACCGGAGCGATCATCGGTGAAATCCACGCCGAACAACAAGGTCCAGGGTCGCGTACTGGCGTCAATAGTGACCGTCGGGCCGTAACTCAGATCGCCATCGCGGCGTACCTGTACCCGCGACACGCTGGGTGGCGTGATGTCTTGTTGTCCGCTTACGATGTTGAGGCTAGGTGGTGCGGGAAGGCACCGCGCGCCAACGCCTGCGCGATCGCACAAGCCCGCTGGATACACACGCCAGACAGCGAAGTTTTCGACATTGTCGCTTAGCCCGACCATGTCGAAGCGCCACACTCCTGCTTCGGCATAGCGCGGGAATGTCGACTGACAAATCCACTCACCGTTGGTATCGCTTCCCGAGTCCGGCGGGCGATCAAAGTAGCATGGGAAGCGAATCTGTCGACCACTGGGACTCAGCAGCCGCACATCGATAAACTTCACCCCAGCCGCGTTGTCAGTGATCGCAAGGAGAATCCCAAGCGAGGCGTCCCCATTCGTAACGTCGAGCGTGGCGGAACTCGCGAACGGGCCGCTCGCCCCATTCCGGAAGAGCATGTTCCGGATCATCGGCGATTCCAGATCCTGGCGATTGTCCGGATTTCTCCGCATGACCACATACACACTGAAGCTCGCAATCTCGGCGGACACCGTGTTGTTGACGGTATCCACACGTCCCGCATCCTGCTGCACGTACGCGCCGTTCACCACCTTGTGGATGCGGAGTTCGCTCTCGTCCAGCCCAGCCGGCAGTCGGGTCGGATCATACGCGATCGTGATGACCACCGGCTTGAGGAACTGCAATCCATCCGGACCGAAGTCCCAGGCAGTTCCGGGCGCCAACGGTTGCGGCGCGGTTGGCAAACCACTCGCCGGCTCGGCCGTCAATCGTACAGGATTGGCCAGCGCGCCTTCGGGCAGCACCAATCGCATCCGACCATCGCGGCTGACGATCGTACCACCGGCCGGCCCCACGTCGCCTTCCGCACGATTCTTGTAGATGCTGAACTGAATGGACACTGCCGTCGCTGAAGTCAGCAGCGGCGCAACAGTCGGTGAAGTACGCAAGCCCCATCGCCCGCGCACCACGTCAATCAGCACGGCGCCCTGCTCTGCAGCCCCCACCACCGTGCGGATCCGATAAGTCCGGCGAGTGGTGAGTGTAGGACTCATGATGTTCCACCACGCTTCATAGCGCCCCACACCGGCATTGCGCGTGAGTGGCTCCTGCCCCGCTGTGGGCGTGGTGCTGAACACGACCGTGGCGGGTCCACTGCATGCGCCATTGACCCACGGGCAGATCTCCACCACCGGATTCGATGTCCCGTCGAAGTCCGCCGCAGCCGCCGCGCCGTTGCCCAGTGGCGAGAGCCACGCAAAGAGTCCGGATGCGCCTCCCTCATTCCCCGACAAGAGATGCACGGCACCTGGGTGGCTCGGCGGATCGACCAATGTCGCCCGGTCACTGCAGGCACCAACGAACAAGGCGGCCCCCACGACGGCCGCCGAGAATCTTTGGAAGAGACGCGCACTCATGAGCGGATCCTCCCACGACGGATCATCACGCCGATCAGCCCCGCGCCAACAAGCACCAGCGTCGCCGGCTCCGGTACCGTCGATGTGGGCACCGACCCACACGGCATGTCGGGATCACCACAACTCTCGGCGAATGGGGCGCTCCCGAGCCCGACGACTTCCATGTTGAGCAGTGAGAACGTCGAGAGATCCAGCCCAATCGGTGAGAGGAAGGAGAACACAAATGCGTCATTGCCGCCGCAGGTGTTGCCGGCCTGTCCAAACCCCGCGCTGCTGCCAGCCGGAACGCAGTTCCCGACGCCGTGATCATTGAGTGCACTCAGGAACAGGACATCGCCTCCGAAGAACAGACTCCAGGGAGAATTGTCGGTGATCGTCGCCGATCCCTGGGCCGTTGGCGACAGCATCAGATCGAGTGGCGTGGCCAGCGTCGTTGCCCCGGTGGCGAAGACGAGGTTGTAGATGCTCGTGCCCATCAGCGGCTGGGTAAGCGACCCCATGTTGTTGATGGCGATCTGGAGCATCGTGCCGTCCACGACGCTTTGAGTACTGAAATCGATCGTGGCGCAGTTCCGGAGCGGTCCCACAGTACAGGCCGACAGGGGCATGGACTGCTGCGATGAGGCCGACGTCGCGAGCAGCGCCGAGGCCAAGGTGGCAATACCGTACCTGAACGCGCGCCCGAGTGTCCGTACCGGCGTCGTACCTTCCGTGAACCGGGACATGCTGTTGATTCCAACCATCCGTGCAGCAGAATTCATGACAGCTCCCGGCGTTCGCGTGAGGGTGCGGGCGCTATACGCGCACACTCACTATTCATCAGGGAATTGTCATTGGCATGGTGCAGCGTGCACTAGGGAAACTCAGCACCCTTCAGAGTATCTATTCCGCCGGATAGGCTACCCGGCCGGTCATCAGCTGGTAACTGTCGCTGCGAACGTCTCTCTTCGTCGAAGAGGAACCATGTCAGAGTCTGTTGCATCAATTCCACTGGTTCGCACTCGCTCGATCCGCCTTACGGTGACCAGCGCGGTCCTCCTCCTACTTCAGGCATCGTGCGGAGGCCGCGAAGCACAGCCATCCGCGCCGCCGGACCCGGTTCCGACGAATCCGATCCCGGCAATCATTCGTGTAGCTCCCGATTCGTCCAGGCTTTCGTCGCTTGGAGACACGATCGTGTTGCGCGCAACGGTGAGCGACGCGAGTGGCAGGGAAATGAACAATGTGGTGCCAACCTGGCATTCAACTACCACTGCTGTCGCCAGTGTATCAGGGAGTGGTGTCGTCACGGCGCTCGCCAACGGCGTAGCGACGATCGACGTCGCGGTCGGCACGCTCAGGGCGTCGGCTCGTGTGGTCGTCGGTCAACGCCCCGCGACGCTGCGCGTAGCCGCAGACTCGATGCGCTTACACGCCCTTCGCGATACCGTCACGCTGCACGCGACCGCAAGCGATGCAAACGGCCATGTGATTGCCAACGCGACCACGACGTGGATTTCCCTCGCACCCGAGATCGCCAGTATTACTCCCGGCGGGCTCGTCACCGCGCTCGCAAATGGTGACGCAGTATTCCGGGTGAACGCTGGAAGCACGCTCTCAGCAGAGGTGCGTCTGCGAGTCGCCCAGCGTGGGACGCGCCTCGCCGTGTTGTCTCAGCCTCTGGGCGCCATGGCTGGCGTCGCGTTCAGAGCGCAACCGATCGTGCAACTCGTCGACCGCAACGGATACCCTGTACGTGGGAGCGACTCCGTGCGCATCGCGGCGTCGCTCGTTTTGGTGGATGGGGCACGTACCGCCGTATTGGTCGGCAGTACAGCACAAAGCATGGCGGAGGGGCTCGCGCGCTTCGCCAATCTGCGGGTGGATGGCGCCGTCGGCACCTATCGCCTGCGCTTCACATCCACCGGCCTCATCGAGACGCTCACCGAAGCGTTTTTACTCGAACCAGGGGCGCCAGAGTCGCTCACACCGGCGAAGCCAGTGAGCGCTCTGATGATTGCGGGGACGACGATCGATACGGTGATGGTGTTGGTGACGGATCGATTCGGCAATGCCGTCTCGGGTTCCCCGGTACGTTGGCGGGTCACCACGGGCAACGGTTCCGTCCGACCCTTGACTGACGTCACCGATATCAACGGTCACGCTCGGGCTACGTGGACGGTTGGAGTGGAACTGGATGTCCAGAATCAGCTCGAGGCATCGCTGGGACCTTCGGAGTCTGCACTTCGGGCGCAGTTTGCGACCCGAACGGATGCTCCAATGGCTCCGCTCCGCTTCCGGGATGACACTGACTGGGTGTCTCCGACACGTCATGCGACGATCAGGGTGATCGACGCGAGAGGCCTGGTGGTTCCGCCGCGCCTCGTGACGTATCGCGTCGACAACTACAGCGGTGGCAATCCACCGGCCGCTTTCTCTGTGGACTCCAACGGCGTCGTGTCATTCACCAGTATCGGCGACAGGCGGACATGGTCCTTCCGGATCCGGGCCCAGACAGCGCTCGCCCCGGTTCGAGGACTGATGCTCCTTGTCGCCCACAGTGTGCCGGCTGATCGTGTGATCGTGGCAACCGAGCACTGGCGTCTTGTCCTGCCGCGCAAGTGGATTGCCGACCTTGACGCAACCGTTCCGGACTGGCGCACTGCGTTCGATGTCGGGTGGCTGGGCCAAAAGGAGCTCATGGGAATGACTCTCGAGGAAGCCAACAATGCGGCGATACCCAACAATCCGCTGCTGCCGCAATCAAGTGGGACGGACGATGAGGTGGTCTGTGGTCTTTCATCTCTACCTCTCACATTCGGCGCGCCCTGCTTTGCCTTCCCGAATGGCGCGTATGGCAACCATCCGCGCTGGTTCATCATCTTCCATGAGCTTGGACACCAGAGTACGCTGGCGCAGCAGGGGCGTGCCGTCTTCTATAACGCCCGGGGATCGACCTTTCTGGAAAGCGACGCATCGCTGTTGTCGCTGTGGTCATCGTACCGCATGATGAATTCCAGTCGCCTGAGTGCCTCTGCCCGCACGAGCGTGGCGGGCACATTCCATGAGGATACTGCCAGGTTCAGTGTGGCTCTGCGACGCTGGGGAGAGTCCACTCAGGCGTGGACGGACCATAACGAGCCCAATGGCTTCAATGCCGACATGCTCAATGGTATTCATGCCCAGTTGATCCGCGACTACGGCTGGGACTGGGTTCCACGGTATGCACGCACCTTCCGAAACGATCCGTTCGTCTGTGCCACGCTCCGAGGTAACGCGAACTGCTTCGCCGTGCCCGACAACTCGACTCCCACTCAACGGGCCACCTTTGCGGCGGCGGCATTGAGCGCTGCCGTTCGGGCCGACCTGCGCCCGCGCTTGCTGTCGTGGCGGTTTCCCATCGATGCCGCACTCTTCCAGACCCTGCGGAGCCATCTCGAAACGGCGGTCGATCGAGGTTGGTAGGGGGTCGTCGAGCAGCTTCGCCGGAAGTCTTCCCGAAGTCGCTAGTGAACGGCGACCGCTCGCTTTGCCGTAACATACACCAAGAGAGGCACACCGAATGGTGCGCCTCTCTTGCGTTCGCGGGATCTTCCTCAGGAGTGCGCTGCGACGCTCGGCAACAGTTCCTCGAGCTTGTCGAACGACCCCGTCCAGCCCTGCGTCATGCCGGAGCGTTCCGCGACAAAGGCCGCGATCTCTTCCGCTGTGACAACGCCAAGCACTTCACTGCGCACCTGCACCCGCGTCTGCCCTGCGCCTTCTTCCGTGAACGTCACTGTGGTCACCATCTTCTCCGGCCACGTGGGCGCGCCCGGCTGACGCGTGATGTTCTCGTGTTCATCGGCGAAGTACTGCGAGTACACAATGCGATCGGGACGCTGCACGTCGAGATACTCGAAACGGCCGTACATGGTGAAGTCGCCGCTCGACATCGACCAGAACGCATCACCACCCGTGCGGATGTCCACGCGACGGAAGGCCATCGTCATGCCAGTGGGCGGCAGCCACTGCGCGAGATGCGCGGGTGTGGTCCACATGTCGAACACCGAGGCGATGGGCGCATCGAAGCTGCGGTTGATGACAAACAGTTCGCGGCCCTGATCGTCTTTCTCCAGATACTCGGCCAGGCGATCCCAGGTGGAGTTGCCACCGGCAGCCTTGATGAAGCCGCGTGTCTTCTGCGCCTCTTCGGCCGTGGCGAGTGTCATGCACATGTCGAACTGCGTCTTGCCACCCAGGTCGCGGAATTGTGCGACCACATGAAACAGCGGCTTCGCGTCGGCCGATGATGCGCCGTGATCGTACACAAGACGCTCACGCGGCACGACTTCGTGGTAGCGCGCGTAGTTCGGCCAGTCTTTGCCATCGGGGCCGTGCATGATGTAGTCCCAGTGCCCGCCGGCGCGCAGGTCCTTGGACTTGGTGGTGATGGTGAAGCCTCGCGGTCCCCACCACTGGGCCACCTGGGCCAGGTCGGTCCAGGCATCCCACACCGCCGCGACGGGCGCGTCGTACACGCGGGTGAGGCGAATCTCGTTGCTGGCTGCCGCTGCGGTCATGGTTCGTGGTTCTCGGACGGGGTGGTGGGAGCGTTCTGGGTGACGGTCTTGAGGTACTCGCCAAGTCGATCGAGGCTGTCTTCCATGTGGGCCCGGTAGGCCTCCATCCACTCGTTGATGTCCTTGAGCGGTTCCGGATTGAGCCGGCACGGTCGCCACTGCGCATCGCGGCCCTTAGTCACGAGACCGGCCTTTTCGAGCACCTTGAGGTGTTTGGTGACGCCGGGGAGCGTCATCTGCGACAGGAACGGCTCAGCGAGTTCGGTGACACTGGCTTCCCCTTCCCGGAGCCGGGCAAGGATCGCCCGCCTCGTAGGGTCTGCCAGTGCGGAGAAGGTTTGACTGAGCGGATCTTGCATGTCGTACCGTTTAGTTAATTAACTGTTTGGTATAATAAAGGGCACAATTCGTTGCGCAAGTGGGTGCGACACCGTGAGGAGAGTCGACGCCGACGCGCCCACCCGGTGAGCAACAGATGGCTCGAAGGATCCGGAATCCCTTGTTCTCCAGACATAGCTTACTGCATGGAAATTGTCCCGTTCTCTCCTGCCTACGCGCCCGCCTTCACCGCGCTCAACCGTGCGTGGATCGAGCGGCTGTTCACTATCGAGCCAGCCGACCTCAAGGTTCTGAATGATCCGCAAACGGCCATCATCGACCAAGGCGGACAGATCTTCTTCGCGGTCGAGCGCGGTGTGGCCGCTGGTACCGCAGCGGCCGTCCATGTCGGCAATGGTCGCTACGAACTGGCCAAGATGGCCGTCGACCCAGCGCACCAGGGTGCCGGGCTTGGCTTCCTGCTCGGACAGGCGGTGGTCGAGTGGGTGCGCGCACAAGAACAGGCGCAGTCGCTGTTTCTCGTGACCAACAGCTCGCTGCAGGGCGCCATTCGGCTGTACGAACGGCTCGGTTTTCATCATGCCCCGATGCCGCCGGGATCTGAATACGCGCGAGCCGATGTGTACATGGAGCTCACCGAGCTCTGATCATGGCCGCCGGACGGGCACATCCACAAAACTGCCCGGCATCAACCGCAGGCTCATTGGAGTCACGGCGTCCGACGCACGCTCGGCGCTCACATCGCCGCCGGTGCCATGATTCACCTGATGCCCGGCGTCCTTGTTCACATCGATCACGAGCAACAGCCGACTCCCCGCCTGCATACGTCGGCTGGTCATGCGCGACCGTGTGAACGGCAGCGTGGTTTGCTGGCCCGGTACCAGCAGTTTCCGCTGGGCAAGATCCCGCACATGACTGGCCCGTCCGAGATAATACGACAGATGAAACACCCGTCCGTCGGGTAGCAATTCGTATAGCACCACATTGAAATCGAAGTCGCGGGTATTGGTGATCACCTCGAGTGATCCCGAAATGGCACCACTCACCTCGGTGGGTGCTGAAAACGGTGCACTGACAAACGTGAGTGCATCACCGAACTCCGGCACCGGGCCGAGTACGTTCACGGGATAGTAGCCGACATGCTGCGTGGTGCGATCGGCCATGTTGGCGATGCGCACGATGCCCGGATGATCCTTCCGCGCCGTGTCGAGTGTGAAATGTGCACCATCACGCGCTGCGGTTGGATACAGGCGGAGTGGTCGTTCAGCGAGCGCCGCCAGCGACGGTGCATGACGCCACACATTGGCGCCCATGACCTGGTGATTGACCTTGTCCGCCAGCAGCGCTGGCCTGGGGGCACCACGCAAGACGTGATCGAGCCAGGCAAAGGTCAGCGTCGTGGTGTTGAACTGCGCCACAGAATCGAGCACATGGCCCCTGACTTCCGCGGACTTGCGTGCCGCGCCTGCACCGCCGTGATCGTATGGGCCAATCACCAGATAGTGCGCCGCATCGGGCCGGTACCGCATGTGCTCACGCACATAGTGCAACGCGGAGATCTGGCCATCGTCGAAATAGCCGGTGATGGACAGCACAGGGATGTCGATCCTGGCAAAGTCTGCCCCATAGGGCACCATACGCTGCCAGTAGCTGTCGAATGTGGGATGCGTCAGCCAACGTTGCAGAAGGGGGTTGGGGGTTCCATCCACCTGATCGATGTCACGGAATGGCCTTCCACTCTCGTACCAACGTTCGGCCAGTTGATTCCACCGATTGCGATCGAAGTACGTGTCGTTGTCGAGCTCGCGATTGTTGCTCACATAAAACGGCCAGGCATAGTTCGCCGTGAGAAACACATTGTTCTCCATCGGCACGCCCTGACCAGGAATGGCGGCCGCCGAGACGACAATGGTGCGCAACGCCGGATGTTTCCGTTTGGTGGCCGCCCACGCCGTGAACCCCTCGTAGCTGGCGCCGTACATGCCGATTCGCCCATCGCTCCACGGCTGTGCGGCAATCCAGTCGAGCACCGCATGGGTGTCATTCGCCTCTGCTTCGTACGGACGAATGGTGTCGCGACTGAGTCGCTTCCCGCGCGCGTCGGCCACCACACCCACATATCCGTGCGATGCCGCGCGCCGCGCCGTTTCGAGATGCTGCCTGCTATTGGTGTAAATGGTGAAGTTGAACGCCGTGGGTTGCCGCGTCGTGGTACGGCGTGGTCGCACCACTACAGCCGACAAGGTGATCCCTTCGCGTGTGCGCACCAGCACGGCGGTATCGGTCAGGTAGCGACGCGTGTTCTCCGCCGCGAGTACCTCGGGCAAGGACGATTCCAGCGCCTGCAGCGCGCGTTGCATCACGTGGCTACGCACCAGCGTGATGGCGTCGGCGTTGGACAGGGAATCGCGTGTGGTGGCGCGGGAGACGGCGCTGGCAAGATTGCGCTCGAACACGAAGAATGGTGTTTCGAGGTACCAGCCCACCTCGAACGCGTCCCGATCACTCAATGCCGTCAGCCGCTGCCGGAGCGCGCGCTCGAAGGTCGGTGCGGCCATGCCGGCTTCGGCGCGCGCGGTCAGCAGCACCAGCGCAGGATTGTCCGCCGCGCGTGGTGCGTCCGATCGCGCAGCGATGGTACGCAGCGAGGCCAAAGCACCCGTGGAATCATTGGCGGCCAACTGCAGATAGGCACGATCGGTTAGCTGGCGTAGTGAGCGCGCCGCGTCGGAGAGGCCATCAGGCTGGGCAAGCAAGGCGATCGCCAGACGACGGACTTCGGTATCAAGCAGGGCCGGCTCACGTTCCGCCGCTGGCGCCAGGCGCAGAGGTTGTGCATCAACGCTCCGTGTAGCCGCGATACACAACATCATGCCAGCCACACAGTGGATGACGGCTGGCGGGATGCGCCGAGCGGCTGGAACGAAGGGATTCATACGTGCATTTCCAAGGATGGGGTGAGCCAACCTACGACACCACGTGCCTCCGTGTTTCTTCGTGGGCCAGGGGTTCACCTGCCGCGGACCGCGGTCCAGATTATCGACATGGTCGCCGCACTCCGCCGTCGCGCGGGCGCCGCTGTACTCGCCCTGTTCCTGCTCCGGATCCTGTCCCCGGAGCTTGGACACATGTGTGCGAGCATGTCACCGTCAGCGGATACGACCGACGCGGCGCACGAACACGCGCATGAACACGCGCATGAGCACGAGACGCCGGCCGCGCCCTGTGATTGCGCCGAGTGGTGCTGCTGCATCCCGGCTACGATAGCCAGGCCCACGCACGCGCCCACGGTGTTGGTGGCTATGGTGCCGGCCAAACCTCTGGCAACACCCGCAGCACCGACGGTCCGCGTTGATCGCCCGGATCGGCTGCTGCCATTTGCCAACGCACCGCCCCGCGCGTAACACGAGCGTCTGCTCAGGGCGCACTGCCCTCTCTGCGACAATCTGAACGGCCTGTCCATCGCCTGCACCGCCTCCGGTGTGCAGACGATGCGCTGCTGCATGGATTGCTGGCTCCCCAACATGTAGCCCCACCCACCCTTCCCGACCGCCCACCGACACGATGGTGCGCGGGACACTTTGGTTCGCCCGTCTCCAGACAGGTCCATGAATCAACCCATCGTCACATCGGTTGAAGGCGCGACCACACCACCGGTCGCGCGTGCGATCATCACATCGGCAATGAGTCCGTTCTGCCCGGGGCTCACATTGGAAACCTGTCCGAGCCCTTCGGCGGACAGCTTGCGGCAGGTCATCATCGCGCGGGTGCAGCGAGGTGACGGTCGGGCGAGCATCGAAGCCGACCTCGAACGGGACTTTGGCAGCGCCATTCGCTCCACACCCAAGGCCGAGGGCTTTGGTCTGATCGGATGGGCGGCGCCTGGTCTGTTCCTGCTCATTGGCGCGGTGTGGATGACCCGCTGGCTGCGCCGTCAGACGATCGCGCGGTAGACCGCCATGTCCGTCCAGCGTCGACTCGGTGCGTATTGTGTCCTCATACTCCAGTTGTTCCTGGGTATGCGGCCATTCGCGCTTCCGGGTACGATCGCCGGATCAGCGGGCGGTGACCGACACGAGCATGCGCACGCGCCTGTGCATACGCATGTGCATACGCATGTGCGTACGCATCATGTGCACGAGATGGTGCCCGATGCGCCGGTGCCAGAGACGCACCAGGAGCATGATGAACACGGGGAGCACCGCGAGCATGCGACGGGCTGCCATGCCACGCCCTGCTGCGCCCCCATCGCTCCGCAGGCCGTCGTGCGGAGTATCGGAAACGCCATTGTCATTGCCCCGCGTGTCATTGTCAGTCGCAGCGCGTATGCGGCGCCGGCATCCGTAGCGCCCTGGCGCCAGCCGCCGTCCACCGCTCCCCCTCACGGCGAATTGCGCTCCTGATCGCGCACCGCTGATCGCGCACCGCCTATCGCGCACCGCCTATCGCGCACCGCTGACCATGCGCGGCGCCCGGGCACGACCGGCTCCCGTTCCTGACATCGTCATTCCCTGCCCCGGCCACTGCGTTGCAGTGCGGCCGCCGCGTGCTCCTACGCGTGCGCGGCGATGGGCTCGGCCCACACCTGACATCCCTCTCTCATGTCCTCCCTCATGAACGTCTTCGCCATCGTGGCGCTGATTCTGTTGGTCGCATGTGCCGGCGAGAAAGCTGCCAACACACCAGCAGATACGACCACGGCCAGTGCCACCACCACCGCCGGCCCCGATGGCGAAGCACTGTATGGCCGCTGCATCGCCTGTCATCAGAGCACCGGCGCCGGCCTGGTCGGCGCGTTCCCGCCATTGGCCGGTTCGGAATGGGTCACCGGCCCTGTCTCGCGTCCCATCGCCATCGTACTGCACGGCGTGCAGGGTGCGCTCACGGTGGCCGGCACCACGTACCACGGTGCCATGATGCCCTATGGCACCAACATTCCGATGAACGACGCCGAGGTGGCGGCCGTGCTCACGTACGTGCGAACGCACTTCGGCAATACGGCGTCGCCGGTGACGGCCGAACAGGTGACACAGGTGCGAGCCGCCACGAGCTCGCGCACCACACCACTGACACAACGGGATCTGGAGGCACTGCGGTGAGTGCCACACGTGCCGTGATCCTGAGCGTTCTGTGGCTGACGCTGATGGCGTGTGGTGATTCCGCCGGCGACACCACACCACCAGCCAATGTCTTTGCTGGTGCTCCAATAGCCGAACCACTGAGCAAACCCGCGTTTGCGCTGGCCGCCACCGATGGCGCGGTGTTCGACTTTCGACGAGACACCGACGGCAAGCTGACGTTGCTACTGTTCGGCTACACACACTGCCCCGACATATGCCCCGTGCATATGGCCAACCTGGCCGCCGTCATGCAGTCGATGAGTGCGACCGAGCGGAAGCAGGTACGAGTGGTCTTTGTGTCGGTCGATCCCGGGCGCGACTCGAGCGCCATCATCCGGCACTGGCTCGATCAGTTTGCCACCGACTTCATCGGACTGCGAGGCACCGAAGATGAAGTGGGGCGCATCCAGATGTCCCTTGGTCTGCCGCCTTCCACCGTCACCGTGGACCCGGTGAGTCGACAGACCGATGTGGGACACGCCACGCAGGTCATCGCCTTCACACCGGACAACCTCGCGCATGTGATGTATCCGTTTGGCACACGACAAACCACCTGGGCGCGTGACATGCCCCGGTTGCTCACGTATCGCGCCGGTACACCAACGCCCGTCGTCATGGATACGATCGTCGCGGGCGATTTGCGAATCACGGGAGGTGCGATCACGTCGGCCATCGAAGGGCGTGAGCACGCGGCTTACCTCACGATTGACCATCGCGGCCATACCGACGACGTGTTGCTGGCGGTTGGGGTTGTCGACGTGGCGAGTGGCACGCTGCACCAGACCGTCACCGATGCCAGACAGCGTCAGCACATGACGTCGATCGACAGCCTGGTGATACCGGCCGGCACGCCCACCACGCTGAGCAACGGTGTGTTGCACGGCATGTTGCCGTCCCATGAACGCCTGCGACAGATCGGACAGACGGTGCCGTTGCAACTCACGTTCCGCCGCACCGGTGTGGTGACCATCCCTGCCCGCGTCACGCCGGCAGGCATGATCCCCGACGAACACGCGGCACATTCACACCAGCACTGAGCGCATCCTCATGACCGAGTGGCAGTGGTGGTGCGCCGCGCGCGCCGACGTGTGGACCTGGACATGGCAGCCCTATCCGGGCGTGTGGATCATCGTGGGACTCGCCCTGCTGGGACTCACGATGCTCAATCGACCGGGGGAACCATCAACGAACGCCGTGATGTTGCCACCTCCGTCGGTGTGGTCACGGGTCAGCATGACGTTGGGGCTCCTGCTGCTCTGGGCGGCGCTCGACTGGCCGGTTGGTGCACTCGGCGCCGGTTACCTGGCTTCGGTGCACGCCGTGCAGTTCGTGGTGCTCGCCATGATGGTGCCGGCGTTGCTGCTGGGTGGCATCGGTCCAGCGGGGCGCTATCGACTGACGCAGTATCGATTGGCACAGCACCGATTGCTCGCAATCGGTGCCCGCGTATGGCAACGGATGACATCACCCGCGGTCGCGATGGCGCTGTTCGCCGGCGTGATGATCGTCAGTCACCTGCCGCCCGTAGCCGATGCACTCGTGGCATCGGCCACCGGATCGTTTGTGCTCGACATGTCATGGCTGGTGAGCGGACTGGCGTTCGCCTGGCCGCTCATCATGCCACGGTCGGAGGTGCCGTCGGAGACGTACCTGTCTCCACTGATGCGCATCGGCTATCTGTTTGCCGGCACCATTGCCCATGTGTTCATCGGCATGTGGCTGCTGGTGGCTGACTATCCGCTGTACGCCACGTACGAGTTGGCGCCGCCCCTTGGCGTGCTTTCGCCTCGTATGGACCAACAGGTCGCCGGAGGCGTGATGCTTCTCCTGGGCACGCCGCTGGTGGTGATTGCCATCGGGCTGCAATTCCGGGAGCTCGGATCAGAGGCGAATCCGGAGACGTTGTGACCATGCGTAACCTTGCGCACGACTATGGGATGCTCATGTCGCGCCATGACATTGAGTCTTCGCAAGACCGTACCCCATATTGCGAACGTATTGGACCGTCTCATTGAACGAGGACACTGCTCATGCGAGCAACACACATTTTCGCGTACCTTCTGGTGTTCGGCGCGTGCACGTCGTCACCAGACGAACCGGGCACCTACCGTGATACCGTCGAAGGGTTGGTGGTGCATGGATCTTTTGAATGGCCCGTTATGGCCGACTCAGCCATCACACTGAGGATGATCCTCAAGAATCCAACATCGGAAGGGCGACGCTTTGAAGTTCCGGCAGGCGAGCCCTTCAGTATTCAACTCCTGCCGACCAATGATGCGGCAATGATTGAACTGCCACCGGATTCCTATGACCGCATGGCACGCATCGTCCAAATTCCCGCACGCGATAGCGTGATCATCAGCCGAACGGTACTCGAAAAGAACCTTCGCTCGTTGCCAAACGGTGTGTACAGAATTCTGGGTCGGGTGCCGAACTCTTCCTATGTTGGCGTGCCATTGGGGGTCGTTTCTCTGCCCTGGGGTCGCTCGCGATAGTGGCGCTCCAGGCTGCGACATCTTCACATGTTCTTCGTGAAGCGCAGCTTTCCGCCGTTCTTGGCTCGTATTCCAAATCGCACTACGACACAATGCGACAATTGTCACCATGCATCACATATCACAGAGTCGGATCTTTCCGTGATGCAGTCATTGCGTAGCTGATTGGGCCGGGTCGTGCACCTGAGGTACAAGGTGCGCATATGTGATGTATTGCACACCGAAACAGATGAGCGGAAATCGCATTGCGTGGTTCAGTCGCGCAGGCGAGGTCATCCAAACTGAAGAGTTTCGTCTAGGCCATAAGGACGATGCGCTATGCATGGCATTTGTTCACCATGCAAATGGTCATGCAGGCACACATGCGCATGATCAGCATCACGCGGATATCCGCGTTGCACGCAGCGCGACACCAGCCAGCGATCGGCGCCAGGCATTGCCCACACATGCCGATGATCATCGCCCCAACGCGCCGTCCTCGCATGTCACTGGTGTTCCCACCAACACCCAGGATCATATGCCCACCTCTCGTTCGATTCGACTTTCCCGCAACCTTCTCGGCCTCGCGCTGCTGTCTGCCGCGGCGATTTCGAGCAGCACACCCGTTGGTGCCCAGCAGATTGGCGTGTCCGTACTTCCAAGCGCGCAGCGCATTCAGTGGAGCGACGACTTTCCGCTGGATGACGAGTACCTCTATGGCGGTCGTGTCGCATTGCGTTTTGGCAAGTGGGTCGAGCTGCAGCCGTTCTACTTTCAACGGGCTGGAATCGGAATGGATTCCACCCGGGCACATTCCGCGTTTGGCCCACTGTCCGCCGGCCGGAAGGTCGATCTCAAGCACTACGGCACCAACGTCCAGCTCAATTTCGGCAGCTCCACCTTCGTGCCATTTGCCCGTGCGGGCGCCGGTGTTTTGCGGCTGGAGCCAGATTCCGGTGATCGACAGGATCGTATCGCGTTGAGCGCGGGGGGTGGCGTACGATTTGGCATTGGCGGTCTCAACGCCGAACTGTACGCGGAGCAGATGGGCTTTCGCATGAATCCGCGCTCGCTGTTTGGTGCCGACACCACCACCGGCGCCAGTCTCACCACCATGCGCAACCTGGTGTACGGCGCGGCAGTCACGATTCCGCTCAGCACCATGCGGGAAGATGTGTCGTCGGAAGGCCTCAGTGGCTCCACCGCACCACTCGAGCCGTTTGTCGGCCGACTGAAGTACGCCGGTGAACACAACCTGCCCAATCTGGAAGTGGCGGGTGTGCGGGCCGGTATCGACTTCTCATCGGTGTTTGGCGTGCGCGGCTTCTACTGGCGTGGCGTGAACGATGACCGTGATGGTCCGGCGCCGGTTGCCGGCTACGGCGGTGAAGCCCAGTTCAATCTCTCCACTGGTGCTGGTCTCACGCCGTACCTGATCGTTGGCGCGGGCCAGATCGACTACAAAGACAACTTCGTCGATTCGCTGGGTTTCTCACGCTCCGACAAGACCGCGTTCATTCTCGGCGGTGGTGCGAGCTTCCGGTTGACGGACCGTGTGCGCATCAACGGCAGCATTCGGGACTATGTCATGACCGTCGATGACAATTTCGACAACGTGGCCGGCACGGGCGATCTGACGCACAACACCATGATCACCGCCGGTCTGACGATCAGCCTTGGTGGCCGTTCCACACCGTCGGCGCGTGAACGCGAAGCCGAGCTCCGTGCTGAGCGTGCGCGTACGGAACGCATGCGCGAAAGCCGCGACTTCGAACTGCGCGAACGTGAACTCCGTGATCGCGAGTTGATGCGCAGCATGGAAGACCGCGACCCGCGCTCGGGTCGCATGATGGCGGACAGCACCCGCGTGTACCGCGACTCCACGGTGATCAATCGCACGCGCATGGTGCGCAGCCAGACACCGAATGGTCAGTGGATCACCATCCCCGTGCCGGAACAGGGTGAGATCATTTTGCGGTACGGCGTCCCGCCTCGTGCCAGCACCGACAGTGCGCCAAAGCCGCGTGTGGACACGGTGATGGTGCCGCGTGATACAGCGGCGACCCGTCGCATCGACACCACGGTGGTCATTCGTGATACGTCGGTCGTTCGGACGGGCACACCACTGCCCACCGACCTGGCGGCCGAGTTGCGCGAAATCGAACGACGCCTGTCGGCACGTATCGATGCAGTGCAGCAGCGCCCCAACACTGCACCGAACATCACGACGATCAATCCGGTGGCGCCACTTGCACCGGGCGCACGAGACACCGTGGTCGTGGACCGGAATTCGCGGCCGGTATTCCAGCGGCTGTCGCAGACCCGCACCAGCGACCTCAGTCCGTATGTCGGCTTGGGCATGGATGATGGCGACGTGCAGTTCGTCGTGGGATTGCGTGCCGACCTCGGGCCGGTGAACGCCAACAGCGGTTGGCATTTTGTGCCGGAGCTGGCGGTGGGTATGGGCGAGGGCAGCACCTCCGTGCTCGCGCTGGCCAACGCCCGCTATGCGTTTGGTGCTCTGGGCGGTTCGAGCGCGATGCGCCCCTACCTGACACTGGGTGCCGGTGTTTTCTCCCCCACCGTGCTGGGCGTCAACACGGCGGTGGGTTCCTCATTTGCTCTGCGTTCGGGCGACAAGCCCCTGTTTCTGAACGTGGAACTGCAAGGCATCAATCTGTTCAATCAGACGCGTATCCTCGTCGGCCTGAGCCGCGGTCGATAGCACGACGTAGCGTGTCATAGTGCAGGCCCCGGTCCCGCGACATCACGTGCGAGCCCGGGGCCTGTGTTTTCCAACATATGCGCGCAACCGAAGCGATGCGCCGTCCCTGCCAGAGTCGATGATTCGTGATCAAGTTCCTTTCTATGATTGAACGGCGGCGCAGCACATGACCCCGGATCCCCGGACCTGGCCACTGCGGGTCGTTGTCCAACGCACGTTGTTGGCCCCCGCACCAGCGGAAGGCGTCGCCACGGGCCTCGTGCTGGCGGCATTGTCGCTCACCCCCAGTCTGCTCCCACGGACCTGGGTGCTGGAGGGGTTGCTCTGCGGGCTCGCGATGTGCGTAGGCTATGCCGTAGGACTGATCGTGCGTGCCGTGTGGCGGTACTTCGAATTTCCAGTCCCCGCGCCACGGGTGCGACGCGGATGGGTGATGGCCACCCTGTCACTTTCGGGCCTGGCGTTGCTCGTAGGGCTGGTGCGCTCGTCGGCATGGCAGAACGATGTGCGATCCGTCATGGCGCTGCCGCCCCTCGACGAATGGTATCCCTGGCTCGTGGCAACGATTGCCATTGTGTTGTTTCTCCTGGTGCTCACCGCCGCACGACTGTTCCGGGTGTTGCAGCGCACCATGGCGCGCCCTTCGCAGGGATGGATGCCGCGTCGAGTGTCGTCCGCACTCGGGTTTGCGGCGGCCAGTGTGCTCGTATGGACACTGGCCAATGGTGTATTGCTTCAGGGGCTGCTGCGTACCATGGACGGCACCTATCGTGAGCTCGATCAGTGGGTCGACGACTCCGAGGCCGCACGGGCATCGGAGTCTGCCGCCATGGCATCACCGTCGTCGCTCACCTGGGCATCGTTGGGACGGCATGGCCGACGCTTCATCGGCACACGCTCCGACACGGCCTCGATTCGCGCCGTCGCTGGAGCTGTCGATGCGGAGCCGGTACGCATCTACGTGGGTCTCACGGTGGCCGACTCCATTTCGGCGCGTGTGGAGTTGGCCTTTGCCGAATTGCAGCGACGTGGCGCGTTCGATCGGCAACTGCTGCTCATCACCACACCCACCGGCTCGGGATGGGTGGATCCACCAGCCGTCGCCGCTCTGGAATATCTGTATCGCGGTGATGTGGCCACGGTGGCTGTGCAGTACTCGTACCTGCCCAGTTGGCTGTCGCTGCTGGCAGAATCCGCGTACGGCTCGGAGACGGCCGCGGCACTCTTTCAGCGGGTGTATTCGCATTGGCGCGCCCTGCCACGCGACAGCCGGCCTCGATTGTATGTGCACGGAGTGAGTCTTGGTGCGCTCAATTCCGGTGAAGCGCTGAACATCTACGACCAGATGGACGACCCCATCAACGGCGCGCTGTGGGTGGGTCCACCATTTCGCAGTACCAACTGGCGTACCCTGGTGGACAATCGGGACGCTGGTTCACCGATGTGGTTGCCGGTGTACCGCGGTGGCAGCACGGTGCGCTTTGCCAACCAGGCCACGTCACCCACTAAACTGTCGGCGCCGTGGGGGCGATTCCGCATTCTCTACCTGCAGTATGCATCCGACCCCGTCGCGTTCTTCGATGCCCGTATCGCCTGGCAACAGCCGGAATGGTTGCGTGAGCCGCGTGGCCCCGATGTCACACCACGCCTGCGCTGGTACCCGCTCGTCACCATGCTACAGTTGGCTATCGACTTCATGTCGGCCGACAAGTCACCGCGCGGCTTCGGGCACATGTACAGTGTGCGCGACTACGTGAAAGCCTGGGCCGCACTCACCAATGCACCGGGATGGACCCCGGAGTCCCTCGAGGCGTTGACCGAGCATCTCATGACGGCCCCCTGCTGCCGCGACCTCTGACGCGCCTGATCGCGATGTCCGTTTTGGTCTGATTCCTGTCATTGCTGCCATGCCTCTTCCGCGCAAACTTGACCGCGGAGGAATCACACCATGGCACCAATCACCATAGCGACGCTGTTGTATGACGGCGTCAACGCGCTCGATGTCGCGGGACCGCTCGAGGCGTTTGCCGCAGCGTGCACAGGGAACAACACCCCTGGGTACACGATCGACACCTGGAGCCTGGGCGCACTCGACGTGCGCACGGAATCCGGTCTGTTGCTGCGCGCACACCGCCGAGCACCGGAACGACCGGCGGCCGACCTGTTGCTCGTGCCGGGGGGCTCCGGCGTGCGAGACCCACGAACACTCAAAGCCCTCGGCGATTGGCTGCGCCGACACCATGCCGCCTTTGTACGCATCGCCAGTGTGTGCACCGGAGCCTATGCGGTAGCGGAATCGGGGCTGGCGGATGGACGCACTCTCACCACGCACTGGGCACACGCCAACGATCTGGCACGCCGCTATCCAGCGGTGCGTGTGCAGTCGGATGCGCTCTGCACACAGGACGGCCCGCTCTATTCGTCGGGTGGCGTCACGGCTGGCATCGACCTCGCACTGTCCATCATCGAAAAGGACCTCGGGGTACGCACCGCGGCGGCGACGGCGCGTGAGCTGGTGGTGTTCCTCCGGCGCACCGGCACCCAGGCCCAGTTTTCGGAGCCCCTCAGACTGCAGGCCATGAACGATGACGGACTGCAGGAAGTGTGTCTCTGGGCCACCAATCATCCCGACGCCGATCTGTCGGTGGAAGCGCTTGCCACACGAGCCAACATGAGTCCGAGGCAGTTTGCCCGGCGTTTCCGGTCCGCGATGGGCATCACCCCCGGACGATTCGTGGTGACACTGCGCCTCGACCGCGCGCGCACGGCATTGGCCGGTGGTCGCGTGAGCATCAAACGGGTGGCCAGCGGTGCCGGCTTTCAGAGCGTGGATGGATTTCGCCGCGCCTTCGAGCGCGAGCTGGGTGTGAGTCCCAGTGAATACCAACAACGATTCGCCAATCGGAGACCGCGATGAGCACCCGTCGTGAATTCATGCGTCATGGCATCACGTTGGCTGGCGCCTCGGTCACGGGCGACGCGGTATGGTCGCGAGGGCTGAATCACGGTGCGACGTATGCCTGCGCACCCTGCGGCTGCGCGATGGACGGCAAGGTATTCGACGCGCCCGGCAAGTGCCCTGCCTGTGGCATGGTCCTGATAGAGCGGCAAACAGCACCGTTGCCGTTCGAGCCCAAGACGCTGGCACAAGGGCGAGGTGCGTTTCTCACTGCCGGCGGCGCGGGGCATGAGTCGCACCGCATCACGGTAGCCTACTACGTGCCCAGTCGTTTCACGCCGCAGTCACCGGTGTTGCTGATACTGCCCGGATCTGCCCGCGATGCGGCCGACTATCGTGAGCCGTGGATCGCGCGCGCGGAGTCGGCCAATGTGTTGGTGGCCGCGCTGGGATACCCCGAAGCCAGCTATGATTTTTCGGCGTACCAGATGGGAGGGGTGATCGGCAATCTGATCATGCGTAACATGCCGCCGTCGGTGAATGGCGAATCGCCCACCGTGATCAACCTGCGCGACGAGGACATTTCATTCACTGTAAACCCGCACCGGGAGTCGTGGCTCTTCCCCGACTTCGACCGGATTTTCGGTTTGCTGGTGAAGGTCACCGGTTCCGCGGCCACACAGTACGACATGTTCGGGCATTCGGCTGGTGCACAAATCCTGCACCGATTGGCACTGTTTCACGCAACTTCCAAAGCCCGGCGCCTCCTCGCCGCCAATGCCGGGCTGTACACGCTTCCGTCACTCGACGAACCGCAGCTATCCGGCCTCGCCGGCACCGGCATCACCAGCCGTGAACTCACCACGGCGTTGAGCGCACAGCTACACGTGCTGCTCGGAGAACTCGACAACGACGGCGAGCGTGGCGGCATTCATCTGCACACGCCCAAACTCGACCAGCACGGCATCAGTCGTCTGGAACGTGGACGCCATTTTTTCGCCGCAGGCCAACAGCAGGCCCGCAGGCTGAACGTGCCACTCCACTGGCATCTCCACGAAATCCCCGGCGTCGGCCACGATCATGAACGCATGGGCGCCGCCGCCGCCCAAATCCTCTACGGCATGCCGTGACGGCACGACGTACGCCGACTCACCTGACTATCCTGCCCCTATCCGGCCGTTCATCCTGCAGGTATCGCGCCCCATAGGGGCGCCCCCATCACATCCGGCGTCAGAGGAGCCGGCGCCAGAGGAGCCGGTCCCCACACAAACGCCACGATGCGGGGCGCCGCCGGCTCCGCATCACCGCTGGATATCACGATACCAAGCGCTTCACGCGCCTCGAGTGTCACACGCCGCGCCGACTTCCGCGCGACACGTGACTGGCCAACGGTGATCGGCATGGTTCAGGGCACCCGCATCGAACGTTCTGACACGTGCGTGGCGATGAAGTAGCCCAGCGCTCGCGCATCGGGTCGTGTCTTGTTCGCCACATTGCCGCGCACGGGATTGGGTGGCATCGAAAACGGCGATCCGTCTCCGTCGAGCTGGTCGTTCAGGTTGCGAAAGTAGCGATACGACTGGGCCGTCAGTGATTGCTGACGCACACGCACCATCTGCCCTGAACTCAACGCCACGTTCGGGTGGGACTGAAAGGCCAGGAGCGGCAATCCATCGTAGAGCTGGTCGCTGTCGATGGGCCGCGCCCATTCAGCCGAGTCGACCTCCACGATACGCTTGCCGTCGACATACATGTCCCACAGGTAGTAGTTCGGCACTCCGGCCTGGTCCCGCGTGTCGATCGTAGCCCGCGGACCTGGCTTGCCCGATCCGGATCCCGGGTCGAATCCCGTGTTCTTGCGTGGCGCGAAGTACATCGAGTCGATGGGTGGTACGGCCAGCAGGGTGTCCACCGCTTCGTAGTCGTCACCCTGCCAGTGAATGCGAAGCGTATATGCGCTCCCCACGACGCCCACGAGATCATCAGTGCGGTAGAGCCCCGGCTGGGTGGTGGATTCCTGCAGCACCACGTTTCGGCCAGTACCATCGGCAATCATCACCCGCGCACCTCGGGCCGGTGGAGCCGCCTGATTGCTGAAGTACGGCGCGGAGGCGCTGAGCAGCACTTCCTGATGCCCACTGACGCTGCCATGGACGGCCTCCACACGACCCTCTACGACCAATTGCACCGGCCCATCGGGAAGCGTGATATCCACCACACGATCGCATCCTGCCACCATCACGGCCATGGCGATCATGGTTGTCACTCGTACACGTGCCTGCATATGAGCGCTCAAAACCGGAAGATGTAGTTGATGCTCGGCACCAGGCCGAAAATCGAAGACTGAACTGCTTCGGACTCCAGGGGATTCGTTGCGCGCTGCCGTACCCGAAGCGCTTGCGCATTGAACCGGTTGTAGGCGTTGAGCACGCCGAACTGCAACTCACCACGACCGAAGGTTCTGGTCGCGCTCAGGTCGAGACGATGGTACAGGGGCAACCGTGATCCGTTGCGCGCGCTGTATTCCGGTACGAGAATCCCGTCCACGAAGTAGCGCGACGACGGCAGCGTCACTGGGAGTCCACTGGCCAGTGAGAACGTCGACCCGATGGTCCAATTGGGCTTCCACTGCCATACGCCCACAAGCGTGAAGTTGTGCGTCTTGTCGAACGGCGTGGGATACCATTGTCCCCGGTTGATGCCACCGTTCTGTGTGCCCGCTGCGCGGAACCGCTGCTCGGCGCGCCCCAGAGTGTAACTGCCCCAGCCTGTCAGGCGACCCGTGCTGCGCCGCGCGAACAATTCCAGGCCGTAGGCGCGACCAAGGCCCTGCACAAGAATCGTCTCGAGGCGTGGATTCAGAATGACGTCGGCGCCGTCCACAAAATCGACGACATTTTCCGCGGTCTTGTAGTACGTCTCAGCCGACAGCTCGTACCCATTCCAGTTGCGTGCCCAACCCAACGCGTACTGGTCGGCCACCTGTGGCTTCACGAACGGCCCCGCCGGCTCCCACACATCCAGCGGGGTCACCGAATTGCGATTGGAGATGAGCTGCAGGAACTGCTGCGTGCGCGCGTAGCTGAGCTTGAGGCTCTGATTGTCGGTCAGTGAGAAGCGCATCGATGCCCGGGGTTCGACGCCACTATAGCTCGTCATCGCGGCCCCCTTCTTCACCGTGCTGCTGTCGACGAGCGTCCCGGGTTCGTATCGGCCAAGGCCAGGGTTGTAGACCACCGGCAATCCGTTCCGGTAGCTGTACCGGGTGGCCTGCCCCACACGTGCGAAGTCGGCGAATCGCAGTCCGTACTGGATGCCGATACGACTGCCGAGTTCCAGTTCATGGGCGATGTAGGCGGCGCGCGTGATGCTGTAGCGTGGTTCCACCTCCGTGGAGCGCGCGTTCAGCGCGTCGCCGTAGGTCTGCACCTTGCCGGGCTTGAAGATGTTGCGCGTCCATTCACCGCCAAATTCGATCTTCTGCGAGGCGGTGAGCTGAAAGGTCTCGTCCACCTTGATATCGGAGCTCTGGATGCCGGCCACCCAGCGGACCGAATCATGGGGATCCATCCGGAATCCCACTTTGTAGTCGTAGTCGCTCCAGGCACCCGTCACCTTCGAATACAGACGCCCGCCGATGGCCTGGTTCCAGCGCAGCGTGGTCGCACGATTGCCCCAGCCCACACCGAAGCCTTCTCTCCGCTGCGCGAGTTCGTCGCGTCCCATATAACCCGACGCGATCACGGTGCCGTTCCGGCCAAGCGCGAAGTTCGCTTTGGCGTTGAGGTCGTAGAAATAGGCGGTGGTGCTCTTCAGCGAAGAATCCGACGACAGACCGAGGAAGGCGTCGGCATACGAGCGGCGCGCCGCCACCATCCACGATCCGCGCAGCAGCGGCAGCGGCCCCTCGAGCAGCGCGCGGCTGGCCAGCAAACCGATGGACGCACTGCCGGTGAACTTCTCGCGATTGCCGTCGCGCTGACGGATATCCACGACCGACGACAGTCGTCCGCCGAATCGCGACGGGATCGCGCCCTTGTACAACATCACATCGTCGATCGCATCGGCGTTGAACGTGGAGAGAAATCCCAGGATGTGCGACGGATTGTAGATCGTCGATTCATCCAGCAGGATCAGATTCTGATCGGCGCCGCCGCCACGCACGGAAAACGCGGTCGATGCGTCGCTGGTGGTGGAGACACCGGGCAGCAGCGTGAGCGTACGAACGGGATCCACCTCGCCAAGCATCGGCGGTACTGAACGCGCGGTCTTCATGTCGATCTTGAGCACGCTCATTTGCGGCGACTGCGGATCGAGATCGGTTCGGTCCTCCCGTGAGGCTTGCACCTGCACGGTGGACAGCACGGCTTCCTGCGTACGCAGAGCGAAGTCCAACTGCAGACGCGACGTGATCTGGATGGTGGTATCGAGCGGCGCATAACCGAGCGCGCGTATCCGCAGGCGGTGCGCACCGGCCGACAGGACGAGCGCATAGAAGCCCTCTTCGTTGGTCTGTCGGATCTGCGCATCATCGTCCACACGAATCGTGGCACGACGCAGGACTTCACCTGAAGCCTGGCTGCGCACAAAACCCGAGAGGCGCTCGTTACGGTCCGATGCGGGCGCAGCTTCCTCGAGAGGGGCGCCGGGTGTCGCCGCGCGCGCCACCACCAGTTGACCACTCGGACTCACCATCACCCGCAGCGATGTTCCGGCAAACAGACGCAACACCGCGGTACGGGCCGGGACTCGTGACACCGTGAGCGTGACCGACGCGGCCATGCCAGGCAGCGCCCGATCGGCGACGTATGACAGATTGGCCTGCCGAGCGATCTCGGCGAGAATGGCAACCCGTGGCTGGTTTTTCATGTCCACGGTGACGTTGGTGGCCAACGCCCCCTGCGGAGACGTGACACTCTCCAGCGTGACAAATCCTGCTGGTGGTTGCACCTGAGACAGCGACTGCGGTGACGATTGTGATTCCTGGGCACGGCCCGGCCTCCCCGGCGCCAACAGCGCCAGGGCAAGCAGCAAGTGTCTCATGGATCAGTGTGGAGTAAGAGTGATGATCGAGCCGGCGCGCGTGACGCGAGCGTCGAGCGCAAAGGCCAGAGACTCGATCAGTGGATCGAGTTGCAGCAGGTTGAACCGACCGGTGACCCGACGGTCCTGCATGGTCTGCGGCGCAGACAGCGTGACACCGTACCAACGACCCAGCGCCGGTAGCGCTTCGGCCAGTGTGGTACTGTCGAAGACGAAGTCGCCGTGTGCCCAGGCCGCGCGCGCGGCACCATCATGGGTCACATGGACTCGTCCATCAGGCGCCGCGCGTCCACGGTCGCCAGCGGTGAGCAGCGTGGGAGCTGTGCGTTCACGCCCCAGTGCCACCGCACCTTCTTCCACCGCCACTTCCACGCCGCCGATTTCCGGCCAGGCGCGCACGACAAACTTCGTGCCCACGTCCTCGGCCACATCGTCGCCGACCTGAACGCGGAAGGGCTGTGTGGTATCGTGCACCACATCGAAGTACGCCTCACCTTCGAGTCGCACATCGCGCACACCGGACCCGAAGCGGCGGGGCCAGCGGGCGCGACTGCCGGCAGCCAACGTCATGCGACTGCCATCGGGCAAGGTGGTGCTCACGCGTTCACCGATAGGCGCGGAGAGCACCACATCGGCCGTACGCGCACGCCACACCGTGGCGCCGGTCACCGCCACCGCGAGCACGGCGGCCATCTGCAGCCACTGCGCCACCCGCGGACGACGGGTGGTGCGGCGAATCGATGGAGCGTCGCTGATCGGACGCACCGTCGTGCGCTCGATACGTGCCTGCAACGCCTGCCACGCCGCGTCGGTACGCTGCACCGACTGCGGATCGTTGGCATGGTGTTGCGCGTGGGCCTCCTGCAACGCGTTCACCAACGCCGCATGACGGGGGTCGGCTGCCATCCACCGCGATACCTGCGCCTGTTCCTCCGGCGTCGCAACGCCCGTGAGCAGGCGTTCCAGGATCTGATCCAGCCGTTGTGGGTCCAGCTCGTGCGGTGATGACATGGGTCGATGAGGAGGTTACATCGACGACACACGGGATTCGAAAAACCCCACAAACCGCCTCACACTAGCCGGAATCAGCCGCCCAGCAGCCTTGTACGCACGGCTTTGAGCCCACGGGCCAATTGATTCTCCACGCCTTTCACGCCGATCCCCATGGTTTCGGCGATCTCCGCGTAACTCAATCCTTCGCGCCAACGCAGGTGCATCACCAGTCGGCATCGCTCGGGCAGCGCATCGAGGGCCGCATGCGCGCGGGCCAACAGATCGGCACGGTCCTGCTCGGCATCAGAAACGCCGGCGGCCACCGATCCCATCAGGATCCCCTCGGCACCTTCGTGCTCGGTGTCGGTGACCCAGTCCTGCTCCAGAGCATCCCGACGCCGCAGGTTGAGCGCCCGATTGCGCACCGCACCATAGAAGTACGCGCGCACCGAACCATTGGGCGACCATTCGGTGCGATTCTGCCAGATGGCAAAGAAGACATCCTGCACCAGCTCTTCCGCGCGGGCCGTGTCACCCGTGTAGCGTGTGGCAAAGGTTACCAGTGACACATGCAGTGCGCGAAACAACTGCTCGTATGCCGTCGCGTCTCCCGCACGCACACGCGGCACGTACGCTTCGAGCGACGTGAGCTCGGTGTGGTCATCGGTGAAATCGGGGGACGGCACGGCCCCAATATATCCGGCCGCCGCCCGAAAGATCCGACCGGCTGTCCCAGCTTACTTTCCGCCTCCCTTCGCCATCTCGGCCTTCACGGCCTGCTCGACCGCCATGTTCACACTCACCGCCCCGCGCAGCAGCGCCGCGGTGTATTTGGCCGGATCGATCTTCATGCCCCACATCCCCGACTTGGTTTGCAGATCGGCGCCCAGCGGTGACAGCGCCGCGAGCCCGGCCGCGATGGCATTGGCGGCACGCGGTGAATCGTCGGTGGCATCACCGATCTGTCCCACGTCCTCCGCCGACACATCGTCGATCGCGCCCTTCGTCATGAACGATCCCCATTTCCCCTTGGCCGTGAAGAAAGGCACCGTCGCGTTGAGGGTCATGTCGGCGGCGATACTCACGCTGGCTCCACGCGATGCGACACCGTGGCGCTTGCTGCCACCAAGCAGGGGCGCATCTACGCGATACTCGGGCACCATCACGATCACATCGAGATCCTTGGCGACCTTCCGGAAGCCCCAGCCGTAGCCCTGAAACGGCGGATCGATGGCCTGCGCATCACTCGGGAACGCCACCAGGTAGGTATTGCTCAATCCGCGCGGTGAATCGGTGGGCATGCCATATCCTTCCTCCGGCTTGAAGCGCCCCATCTTCACGACCTCGGGGTGGTCCTTCACATCGTCGTACGTGAGCACCGTATGACCAGCACTCCGCAGACGCGCCACCAGGTCGTCCTGTAGCTGCTGCGCGAGTCCCTGGGCATAGGCCTTGTCGAGCCCGGCCACCATGTACTTCCCCTTGGCCTTGACCGTCTTGCCGTCGGTCTGATAGAAGCGTCCGCTGTTCACGACCGTCAGCGAGCCCTTGAGGGCGTACCGAACCACCACGGTGGGAATCAGGATCTTCTTCGGTCCGCGCAGCTCGTCTTCTCCCCGGATATCCAGCTTGCCCGCAAGGTTGATCGGATCGGGAATCGTGATCGGGGCCGTCTGCGCCGCGAGCGGGGCCGCGTGCGCCGTACCAACGGTCAGTGCCAACAGCGCCGCAAGGCGTCGCGCCGCAGATGTGGGAGTGAACAGAAGCGGGAACATGGGAGCCTCGACGGATAGGTGAACCGCGCCCGTGCGCCCGAGGGCGCGGGAATCGGGGCTCAAACTAGGCCCGCACTTCGCCACCATCTCAACATGTCAACACGCTGCACCACAACACGTTAGACGCGCACACGAACACCCCGGACCGGCTCGCCTTTCTCCCGTGACCTCGGTGGCGTACTCTACCGGTATGTCCCCCGCCCGCCGCCATCGCCTCATCACCCTCGGTCGACTGACCCTGCTCGATCCGTCGGGTGACGAGGACCGCGAGCTGGCCACACGGAAGCGGAAGCTGGCACTGCTCACCGTACTGGCGACCTCTCGTCGACCGTGGACCCGCGATTCCCTGGTCGATCTGTTCTGGGGTGAGCAGAACGAGGCACGCGCCCGCCACTCGCTGAGTGACACCCTCTCGCATCTGCGACGGGTGCTGGGGCCGGATGCGATCAGTCAGCGACGTACCGAAGTCGCATTGGCCGACGACATTGCCCTCGACGTGGATGTGCTCGACCTGCAGGAGGCGGTCCGCGCGCAGCAGCCGGCCCAGGTCGTCACGCTCTATGGCGGGCCGTTTCTCGATGGGTTGCATGTGGGTGGCTCGCCGCGGCTCGAGCAGTGGATCGACAGTGAACGACGGCGGATAGACGGTCTCTTTGCGGCCGCGGCCCGGACCGAGTGCGAGTCGCTGCTGCGCACGGCACGGCCGGTGGACTGTGCTGCGCTGGCCGCACGATGGCTTGCAGTGGCCCCCACATCACCACACGCGGCGCTGTTTCGTCTGCGTGCGCTCGCGGCCGACGAAACACCGGAAGCGGACCAACGAGCCCTCGACGAATACGCGGCGATCACCCGACAACTGGAGCGCGAATACGGCGCGCATCCGGATCGTCTGGTGGTCACGGTGGCCGAGGAACTCAGGATGCGTGTGAAGGACCGGCAGGCCGCAGGGCCACGCCAGGTGCCAGCGTCGCTCCCTCCAGTACATCCGGCAGCCCCGGTGCGCGACGATTCGGCGTCGCCGTCGAGCACCGTTCATGTTTTTGCGATGGCGTCGGCTGCACCCGTGACCGCGTCGTCCCGTCGCACCTGGCCCTGGCTCTTCGCGATCACCGCGGCGGCCGTCACGACGGTGGCGGTGCTCGCGCTCGTGCTGAGGCAACAGCCGGCCAACCGCTTGGCGACCAAGCCATCGCCGGTCGCCACATCGATAGCGATCACAGACTCACCCGCCGCGCGGGCGCTCTATGATCGTGCGGTGTTGGCCTATGATCGCGATGGCAACCGGGAAGACGCCGTACAATTGCTCGACAGCGCGATCGCCATCGACAGTACGTTTGCCATGGCCTATCGGCGTCTCGGGCAGATCTACGACAATGGTGTGGACGGGCGGAGTCGTTCGATCCAGATGCTCACGCTGGCCGCGCGGCACGCGACCCGCCTGCCCGAGTCGGAGCGTCTCATCACACTGGGGTCGTACCATCGCACGGTGACCGGCAACTTCGCCCGTGCTGCGTCGGCCTATCGCGCGCTACTCGATCTCGATCCCAACGACGCACGCGCCTGGGCCAATCTGGGCACGGTGTACGATCACCTCGGCGATCGGCAACGCGCCGTGGAAGCGTATGAGCGCAGCATCGCCATCGACCCCAAGCGCGCGCTCACGTGGATGAATCTGTCCGACGGACGTTACGCGCTCGGTGATGCAGCCGGTGCCTGGCGCACGCTCGATTCGATGTCACTCGCCTTTCCCGGCTATCCGGGGCTCTTCATGCGCAGCGCCGCGCTGGCCCATGCCGAAGGAAAGCGTGAGCTCACGGAGACCCAATTGCGCGCGCTCATCGCATCGGCCAATGACAATGTCTATCTGCGCGCGGCCGGTGAGATGTTGCTGGCCAAGGCCTACTGGAGCTGGGGGCGGCTCGATGAAGGTGACGCTGCCCGCGAACGGGCCGTGCAACTGGATCGCCAGCGCGGCGCCCGTGATGCCGCACTGGCGGGAGAATTCGACCTCGCCATGGCCGCCGTGTGGTTGCGCGCCGATACGGCAGCGGCGCGCACACGTATCGCCACGGCATTGCGCACCACACCGATGACTTCATTGTCGATCGAAGATCGTCCGTATCTCGATGCCAGCATCGCGCTCGCCTCCGCCGGGCAGTCTGCGGCGGCGGCCGCGATGTTCGCCGAGTACGTGCAGTTGGCCGATTCGCTCACGCGACGCCGTGATGCATCACGTGAACATCATGCCCGTGGGATGATGGCGATGGCGCTGCGGCAGTGGCCCGAGGCCATTGCCCAGTTCCGTCAGGTGCCCGATGCCCTGTGCAGCATTTGTGGCCTGCCCGAACTGGCAAAGGCATACATGAGCGCGGGGCATCGCGACTCTGCCACCGCGATCGTGCAGCGATACCGCGCCACCCCAAGCCAGCGTCGGCTCGATATGACCGACGCCTTCCATGGGGAGTGGCTGCGGATCTACCGCTGACGGCCGGGTACGTCACTGGCCGCACGTCAGACGGACAAACCCCTCGGGCGCGGGACAAGGGGCAGGGCGGACGTCGAGGCGAAGAATGGGTACTGTGGTCAGTGGCATTCGACCCGATTTCTTAACTCAACAGACCGCTATTGCACCCTTGACGCCGAGAATCCGGGGCGGGATCATCGCGATCAGATCCCTCTCCCGCGATCCCGTGTGCGACAGACGCCACGCGATCGCACTCCCCCGCAGTTTTCGGAGCGTGTTGATGAGTGCCCGCATTCCCCCTCGATGGCATGGCTTGGTCCTTGCCATCGCCGTCGCTGTCCTGGCGGTGGTGATACGCCCGCAGCCCCTCCACGCCCAGGCCCCAGGCACCATTCGAGGTGTGGTCACCGATTCGTCCACTGGCCGTCCCGTCGCCAGTGTGCAGGTGTCCATTCCCGGCAGCACGCGCGGAACGGTGACCAACGAAGCCGGTGTGTATTCCCTCGCCGGTGTGCCGTCCGGTTCGGTCACGCTGCGTCTGCAGCGCATCGGCTATACGGCGATCAGCCGCTCGGTCACGCTGTCCGCGGGTGGCACCGCTACGCTGGACGTGGTCCTGTCGCCCGCCGCCACCGTACTCACCACGGTCGTGGCCACCGGCTATGGCAGCAGCCAGCGCGCCACCGTGAGCGCGGCCATCGCCTCGGTCGACTCCACCACCTTTGCACGCCTGCCGGTCACCAGCATCGACAATGCCCTGCAGGGACGCATCGCCGGTGTGCAGGTCATGCAGAACAGTGGTGAGCCGGGCACCGGTGTGTCGGTGCGCGTGCGTGGGCCGGCCTCACTCAATGCCGGCAATCAGCCGCTGTACGTGGTCGACGGTGTACCGATGTTGCAGGGCACGTTCGAGCAGATCACCAGCACGAGCGGCCAGCGCATGACGCCCATCTCGGCGCTCAACCCCGATGACATCGCGTCGATCGACGTGCTGAAGGATGCCGCCGCCGCGGCTATCTACGGCTCACGCGGCTCGAACGGTGTCGTGCTCATCACCACCAAGCGTGGTGCCGGTGGCAACCGGTTCCGCTTCAACATCAGCAGCTCGGTGGGTTCGCAGAGCGTGGAGAAGAAGCTCGACCTGCTCAACGCCACCCAGTATGTCACGCTGATGAACGAAGGTCGTGCCAATCAGGCACAGACGCCACTCTTTGCCGCCGGCACCGACAGCATCAACACCGACTGGCAGGACGCGGTATTCCAGAGCGCGCCGATGTCGGATGTGCAGCTCAGCGTGAGTGGTGGCACCGACCGCCTCCGCATGTTCCTCTCCGGCGCGAACGTCTCGCAGAAGGGCGTGGTGATCGGGTCGCAGTATCAGCGCCAGACCATGCGTCTCAACGTGGATGCCCAGGCCGCACCCAAGCTCTCGCTCATCGGCTCGGTGGGTCTCACGCGTGAGTCGAACGACCGCGTGCCGGGTGACCTCAACGTCGACGGCATCATCACGAATGCCATCTCGCTGCAGCCGTTCTCACCCATCCGCGGCACCTCGTTCGGGTACGGCGGCATCTCGCAGAACCTGCTGTACTCCAACCCGGTGGCCTACGCCGCGTACAGTTCGCTCAATTCGCGCACGCTGCGGGCACTGGGCAATCTCGAGGCGCGCATCACCGCCACCGATCGTTTCACGATCACGGGACGTGCCGGCGCCGACGTCTACGCCGTGGACGAATTGCGCTGGCGCTCCCCCAAGGTCGATCGCGCCGCCAGCAGCAGCGTGGGTGGTGAAGGTGTCAGTGGCCGCACCAATGCCACGCGCTATGTGACCGAAGCCTTCGGCAACTACGATCTGATCCGCACCGATGCGCAGCAGTTGCAGCTCACGGCCGGCGGCAGCATGGAGCTCAACAACTCCGACTTCAACTACGTGTCGGGCACGGGCTTCCCCACCGGCTTCGAGCGCTATGTGCGCAACGCCGCGGCCGTGTCGTCATTCGACGGCGGCGCCACCGAGAACACACTGGTATCGTACTTCGCCCGTGCCAACTGGTCGGCGCGTGATCGATACCTGCTGTCGGCCAGCTTCCGCACCGACGGCTCGTCGCGTTTCGGCAGCGCCAATCGTTATGGTCAGTTCATGGCCGCATCGGGCGCCTGGACGATCTCCGACGAAGCCTTCATGTCCGGGCTCGCCCGCCACGCCAGCCTCAAGCTGCGCGCCAGCTACGGTACAACAGGCAATCAGGGCATCAGCGACTTTGCCAGTCGCACCCTGGCCACGGCGCAGTCGTATACCGGTGTCACGGGTCTCGCGAACTCCACGCTGGGCAATCCCAACCTCAAGTGGGAGCTCACCAAAGAAACCGACATCGGTGCCGACATCGGCCTGCTTGGCGGCCGCGTGAACCTGAACGTCGACTGGTATGACCGCGCCACCAGCAACCTGCTCGTGCAGCGCCCGGTGCCGGCCACCAGTGGTTACACCAGTGTGTGGGACAACGTCGGCGCCATCAAGAACAGCGGCTTCGACCTCGCCCTGCAGACGCAGAACGTCCGCTCCGGCAAGCCGGGTGGTTTCGAGTGGACCACCGATCTCAACGTGACGTTCAACAAGAACGAAGTCACCGAGCTGTACGACGGCCTGCCGATCACGGCCACGGTATCGGGTCGCGTGACCTCGGTGGCCGCTGTGGGCCAGCCGTTGGGCACGTTCTTCCTGTATCAGTTCCTGCGTGTCGACCCGGCCACGGGCAATGCGTTGTACCGCAAGGCGGATGGCACCGAAACCCTCGCCCCCGTGGCGGCGGACCTCACGTACGGCGGCAATCCGCAGCCCAAGTACTTCGGCGGTCTCACGAACACCTTCACGTGGCGTAACCTCGACCTGAAGGGCTTCCTGCAGTTCAGCCAGGGCGGCAAGGTGCTCAATCTCGCCCGCATCTTCATGGACGACGGCGGCAACTCCCGCGACAACAAGTACGCCTCGGTGCTCAAGCGCTGGCAGAAGGCCGGTGACATCACCGACCAACCCCGCATGGGCTCCACGGGCGGCGCGCGGTTCCTTTCCACGCGCTTCGTGGAAGACGGCTCGTTTGCCCGCTTGCAGGAAGTCACCGTGGGCTACCGCCTGCCCGCCGCACTCGCGCGCTCCATGCGTGCCGACAATGCGCGCCTCTACTTCTCCGGCCGCAACCTGATCACGTGGAGTGACTACATGGGATTCAATCCCGACGTGAACAGCAACGGCGCCAACGCCAATACCGTCATGGGTGTCGACTACTACGCCTACCCGCTCGCCCGCACGTTCACCTTCGGCATCACGGCGGGCTGGTGATCAACATGAACCGATTCCCTACCCTGCGCCGCATGGCGCTCGTCGGCGCCGCGATGTCCGTGGCAGCCTGCGGTGATGTGCTGAACGTCGAACCGGTCACGTCGCTGCCGCAGGACCAGCTCATCACCGACAACGCCACCGCCACTGCGGCACTCAACGGTGCGTATGACGGCCTGCAGTCGGGCAGCTACTACGGACTCTCCGCGCTGCTCGTGGGCGATCTCGCCTCCGACAACACCGTCTGGACGGGCACCTTTCAGTACCTCGGCGAAATGGCTACCAACCGCATGCAGGCCGACAATGCGGAAGTGACCTCGATGTGGACGGCGATCTATCAGCAGATCGATCGCGACAATGTCCTCATCAACAAGGTCCCGCAGGTGACCCTGGTGACCGACCCGGTGCGCAGCGATGTGATGGGCCAGGCGTACTTCATGCGCGCACTGGGCTTTCACAATCTCGTGAAGTTCTGGGGCGGTGTACCGATTCCCACCAAGCCCATCGCGGCACCGTCCGAAGCGCAGGCGTACACACGTGCCACGGTCACCGAGGTGTACACGCAGATCCTCAAGGATCTCGACAGCGCCCAGGTGCTCATCCGGAACACCACCAACACCCGCTATGCCACACCGATGGCCGCGCGCGCACTGCGGGCGCGGGTGCTGTTTTATCGTGCCGGGCTGACCGGCAATGCCGGCTCGGCGGCCGACTATCAGGGTGCGCTGGATGCGGCCAACCTGGTGCTGGCCGGCCGTGACACGCTCACCGTGCCATACGCGGACCTGTTCGGCGCGGCGGGCAGTAACACCACGGAAGACATCTTCCGTGTGTCGTTCAACGCCACCGAAACCAACGGCATTTCGAACTACTACCTGCAGGTGGGTCGCGCCGAGGTGGCGCCCAGCCCCAACATCGACGCGGCATATCCCGCTGGTGATGCCCGCAAGGCATGGTCGATCCGGCCCAGTGGCAACGCCGGCCGTCCGCTGAACGGCAACAAGTACGCGGCGCGTCCGGGCACCGAGCATGTACATGTCATCCGCCTCGCCGAAGTCATTCTGATCAAGGCCGAAGCGCTGGCGCGTCTGAACCGGTTGCCGGAAGCCGTGGCAGCCTACAACAAGGTGCGTGTGCGGGCTGGTATTCCCGTGCACACGCTCGGCAATCAGGTGACCACGCAGACCGATGTCATCAACGCCATCGAACTGGAGCGTCGTCTGGAGCTCGCGTTCGAAGGAGACCGGTGGCCCGACCTCAACCGCCTGGGCAAAGCGATCGCCGTGAAGGGCATCGCCGACCGGCCGGGACAGGCCCTGTTCCCCATCCCATTGCGGGACACACGCACCTCGCCGGGGCTGGTGCAGAACGCGGGATACTGATGGGGTATTGATTCTGCGGATGCACGATTGAGCGCAGCGCACACGAAGGGCGATCGGCGGGATGCCGGTCGCCCTTTGTATTACCGTTGTCCTATCGTTGTGGTTGCTGAATGTGCAGGTACTCGAAGGCGGCCAGTACGTCCGGTGCGCCGGTCAACGCGGTGGTATTGAAACGCTTCGGGTCGTTCTGTAGAGCGCCCGTGCTTTCCCAGTCGGTGTAGGCATTCACACCGAGCTGAATGGTGGCCGGCAGATCGGGGCGATCGAAGGTGGCCAGTGTGCGAAACTCACCGCCCTGACTGTAGGCCAGCTCGAACTTCGCGCCACGTCGGGTGAGCAGCAGCTCCACCGGCCCAGGGGCAATGTCATGCAGGCGCAGTGTGGACTGGCTGTTCACGGTGGTCTTGGTCTCGATCACCGGCTGCCCCGCACGCGCGGCAATGCCCGTGGTGATGAAGAGCCAGTTCTCGGTGTTTGGTGTCCAGGCCTTCATGCCCCCGACACGCGGCGCGCGTACCATCAGGCCAGCCAGTGACCACAGCGCCTGCGGAATCTCATGCCCGATGCCCGTCACACGCACCCGCGTGTGGGCCGTGAAGTCGCCCGTGACGTCCTTGAACAGAAATGGCGCCTGAAAGTCGGCATACCATCCACTCGTGGCTGGCTCCAGCAGCAGGAAACCATCTCGGATTTCGACGCGCTTCGTCTTTGTCGGCCAGCCTTCCACCACATCGAACCGCTGCCAGTTGGCCAGCGTGGCGGGATTGTCGAATTCGTCCGACAGTGCGGGTGCCTTAGGAGCAGACGGTGCAACCGGCGCATTCGCCGCGACCACCGGCGCGCGCGTGAAAGCCCGCGCCCGCGCCATCACACGAAAGAGTGCCGGGACATCCTGATTGGTCAGTGCCGCAATGATGGTGCCATTGCGGGGATCGATGACCAACTCCGAACCGCCACCGGGGGTGCCGCCATTGTGCCCCACATCGATCACGCGTCCGGCTGAATCCACCGTCATGCTGAATCCGAGACCATATCGGATGGACGCCGGCGCCCGCGGATCCTTGCTGCGAGGGGTCCACAGTGAGTCCCGCCACGCGCGACTCACGAGCCGGTCGTTGAGCAATGCCTCACCAAACTTCACGAGGTCCTGCGCCGTGGAATAACCACCACCTGCGGGACCACCACGTCCAGGCAGCGTAACCGTGTTGGGCAGCGACGCCGGTGCGGATTGGGTGAAGTCCGGCGCGCGCGGCGGTCCAGACACCCCGGACGTGTATCCCACTGCGACATCGCCACCCACTTCATCGATCGCCGGGAACGAGGTGTTGGTCATACCCGCCCGGTCGAGAATGTGGCGCTGCACATACGCATAGTACGACGTTCCCGAGACGGCCTCGATGATCGCGCCCAGCACAATGAAGCCGCTGTTGCTGTACTCGAAGCGTGTGCCCGGGGATGACAGCAGCGGTTCGCTGGCCAACACGGCGGCGTAGTCGTTCACGCTGCGAATACGTTCTCGCGCCGCGTTCCATCCCGCTGAGGACCAGTACTGACCCATGCCCGCCGTGTGCGTGAGCAACTGCCGGATGGTCACGCTATCGCGTACCGTGGCATTGGCCCAGCGGGGCAGGAATCGTCCCACCCGATCATCCAGCGAGAGTTTCCCCTGCTCCGCCAACTGGGCAATGGCCACGGCGGTGAATGTCTTGTTGAGCGATGCGAGATTGAACCGGGTATCGTCACGGACCGGCGTTCCGCTGCCACGATCCGCAAGGCCCTCGGTACGCGAGTACAGCGTGGCACGGGCGCGCGTGATCAATAGCTGGCCGCTGAACCATCCCTTTGCCGCCAGCGAGTCGATGCTGGCATCGAGCCGGCGTTCCCCTTCCTGCGCCTGTGTGAATGCGGGGATCAGTGCACTGGCCACACTGACGACGCTGCACACGAGCCATGCGCCGCGAAACGCGCCACGCATACGGTCAAACGAACTGTCCATCCGGATGTCTCCATTGAGATGCCGACGCGCGACGTGCGCGCCGTCGGGGGAGGAGACACCACAACTCCCGGCGGGGGATGCCCTCGAGGGGCCAATGTACCGCCTCTGGGGATGACTGCGCAGTTCAGCGCATCAGGCGATCGAGTCCGGCTCCGTGCGACTTGCTGGTCCGCAAGCGCGTACCGTCGCGCAGGGTCACGATCTGCTCTCCATGCAGATGGGGCTCCACACGCTGGATGAAGTCGATATTGACGATGACCGAACGATGAATGCGCACGAAGCGTGTGGCAGACAATTTCTGCTGAAACGCCTTCATCGTATCCCGCACGAGATGCTGCTGCCCTTTGGCGTGCAGTCGGACATAGTTGCTCTGCGCGTCCACCCAATCGATGTCGGCAGATTTCACCCAATACGTGCCTCCCTTCGCATCACGCACCGCAAACCGCTGAGGCAACGCCCGCTCGATCCGCAGCTCTTCGAGCACGGTGAGCAATGCCGGATCCAGACGGGCAGCGGTCGATGTAGAAGCAGACGTACCGTCAGACGTACCGTCAGACGTGCCGGTCGACCGCTGGGCGACAATCCGCGCGAACACCCGGGCCAGCGCACGATCGAGATGTTCCGCATCGATCGGCTTGAGCAGATAGTCCACCGCATGCAGATCGAACGCGCGTACGGCGTATTCATCGAATGCGGTCACGAACACAATGGCCGGTGGTTCGTCGAGATTGGCCAGCACCGATGCCGCCACTTCGATACCATCGCGCTCGGGCATGCGGATATCGAGAATCACGACGTCCGGTTTGCACGATTCGATCAACGCCTGGGCCTCGACCCCCTGCTCGGCTTCGCCCACCACGTCCACATCGGCTCGCGCGGCGAGCAGTCGACGGAGCGATGCCCGTGGGAGCGGCTCGTCTTCGGCGATCACAACACGCAAAGGCGTGGCACTCATCGGGCCTTCTCTCTGGTGGTACGGGGAATGGTGATGCGCACGGTCGTGCCCTCACCGGGCAGTGATTCAAAACGCAGGGTGTGCGCCTCGCCGTACAGCGCGTCGAGACGACGGCGGGTATTGGTGAGCCCGACGCCATCGCCCTCGACGGCATCACCTTCGATGGCATCCCCAGGGCCATCATCACGGACCAGCAGTTCGACCTGCGCCCCAACGGACTGCACCGATATCCGCACCCATCCCCGGCCTGCCCGACGGGAGACGCCATGTTCCAGGGCATTTTCCACCAGCGGCTGCAACAACATGGCGGGAACCAGGACATCGCCCAGTCCATCAGCCACGTCCGCCGTGACTTCCAGTCGTGGCCCGTGCCGCACGCGCATGATGCCGAGATACTCCTCCAGCAATGCCATTTCTTCGCGCAACGGGATCTGGTTCGATGCTTCGGCACGCAACGAAGCACGCAACAGCCCGGACAGCCGCGTCAACATGGTGCCGGCCGCCTGACTGTCCACATGCACCAACTCGGCGATCGCGGCCAGCGTATTGAACAGAAAGTGCGGTTGCAACTGAGCCTGAAGCGCCTGCAAACGGGCGCTGGTGAGGCTGGCTTCCAACTGCAGCGCCTGCCGCTCACGTGCTCGAAGCGTGGCCAGCATCTCACCGAGCGTTGCCACCGCGAAGGCCAATGCGAGTGCAAGTCCCGCCGCGATCTGCTTGCCGAGCCAACTGCCCCGCAGGATGAGTTGTGGTGTGCCGGGCAATGTCATGATGGCCGGCATCAACCAGGTGCTGAGGAGAATCGCCAGCACGATCACGCCGGCCGCGAGTGCGGAGAAACACCAGCCACCGACATGCTCCAGGGGAGCGCGACGGGAGATCAGCCGGAGAAAGGGAAGCGCTGGCGCAAAAGCGACCATATCGATCACGCCACCCATCACAATCGGCCCCGCGCTCACCGTCGCACCAAGACTGATCATCGACAGGATCACCTGCAGACCATGCACCGCAACCAGCAGCAACCAGGCGCTGGCAAAGACCATCCACCAGGTCCGGGGCGTCCATGTGTCGGTGCGCATGGCGGAATGTCACCACGGAGAAGGCCCGCCGCCAACTCACGAGGGACGAATGTGCCGTCTGCCGGGACTGTTGAGCCCTGAATCCGATCCGCGTTATGGACTGTTGGCGGGGTCAGACACAAACACCGTCTCCGCGCCCAGCTCCTCGAAACACAGATTCACCGTGCGACCGATCGCCCGCGTGCGGTGCACGGTACCTGCGGGAATCGTGACAGACTGCCACGGTCCGAGTTGGAACTGTGTGCCGTCCGCGATATCGACGACCAGCAGGCCGTCGACCACGAGAAACAGCTCGTCGGAAGTCGGGTGATGATGCCAGGCGTACGCTTCCTCGAACACCGCCATGCGCAGACAACTGTCGTTGACCTGACTGATCACCTGATTGCGATAGCGCTCCGTGACCGCCGCGGCTTCGGTACGCAGGTCGACCTGATGCAGCGGCGGAAAGCGTACCGGTTCGTTGGTGTAGGCCGCCGCCGAAGGAATCGGCAGCGGCGCCGCGTGATCATCAGGCATCGCACATCATTTGGGCGTTCCGGTGCGCCAGAGTGGTGGTGTTTCGGTGCCACGCCAGCGACGTACCGCGCGCTGGAAGAACATGTTGTTGGGGATCTGCAGGACCGTCGCCGTGGCCGTACTGTCCGCGGTGAGTTCTTCGAGGGTGGTGTAGATCAGATTGATATCGATCACACGCCCCTTGAAGCCGGGCTTCTCCCCGTTTTCCAGCACTTCGATGTGATCGTTGATCCGAAACTGGTTCGTGGAGAAAATCAGCATCGTGCAGAAGATGTTCGACAGCACGCTCCACGCGGCAAAAAACGCCACCGCACCAACCGCGGCGAATCCGCTGAATGCCGTCCAGAGCACTGTGCCCGATACACCGAGCCGCTCGAGAATGAGCAGCAGTGCCGCCCCGTTGATGAGGATACCGGCGACACGCCGTGCACCAGGCAACGCATGCGGCGGCAGGTCATACGCTTCATTGACACGACGAATCAGGCGCTGCACCGCGCGCCGCAACAGCCATGCGATGAAGACGATCAGCAGCACCTGACCGAACGTCACCATCACTCCCATCCAGTTCTGCAACACCACAGGCAGTTGTTCTCTCATCGATCGGTTCACGGAGGAGCGGATGTCTGACCCACTCGGTCCCGATACTACACGGTGTGAGAGGAGAAGCTCCAGCGGACGTCGCAATATCGCCTGATATCGATCAGCGTGCTGCGTCGGGGCGACGGATGATCATGGCACCCACGATGCAGGTGATCGCGCCCACGATCGACAGTGGGGCCACCTGTTCATGCAACACGACCACACCAAGCAGCAGGGCGACCGGTGCCGTGATGAAGATGGACGCCGAGGCGCGTGCAGCACCCAGTCGACCGGCGGCCACGGTGCCGATGACGTACGCGATCCCCGTTCCGAACACACCGAGTGTGAGCAGCGACAGGAGTGGTGTCAGTGTCCAATGGCCGTCGATCACTTCAGGAATGCCCAGCGGCGCCGTCAGCACGGTCGCGAGCCCCAGTGCGCGGGCCAACACCGGCAACGCACCGTACTGCATCTGCAACGGACGGGCGATGTTGATGGAAATGCCATACAGCGTGATGGCGGCCAGTACGAGCAGCACACCCTCCATGCTGGCACCGCCACTCTGCAGGTTGGGCAGCGCCACCAGCACCACCCCCGTCATGCCTACGGCCAGTCCCGTGAGGATGGTCCGGGATGGCATGCGCCGGGCAATGACGGCCGCCACCAGCGTCGCAAACAGGGGCACCGCGCCATTGAGCATGCCGGCCATCGCCGACGAGATCCGCTGCTCGGCGTAGGGAAACAAGGTGAGCGGAATGGCCATCCACATCACCCCCAGCAGCGCGATGCGCGGCCAGGCCTCGCGGGCGATGGTCACCCGGGCAGCCGGGAAAGCCAGCAGTGTCAGGAATCCCGCCAGAATGCGGAAAAAGGCCACACCATGTGGCCCGGTGGCGTGCAGCCCTTCCGCAATGAACAGGAATGACGCACCCCAGATCGCACCGGGTACAACAATGAGGCCGAAGTCACCGCCGGCAGCCGCCCGCCAGTTGGCGAGCGGTGTTGAGGCTTCGAGTGACGAAGATGCATGAGTCATGGCGTAAATCTCTCCGCTCTATGACTTAAGCACAAATGAAATGACCTTGACACTGCTGTTAAGTATCACTGCATGATCAGCCTGGAAAGATTGCGCAGTCTGCATGCGGTGGAGGCCTATGGCTCTCTGCACGCCGCCGCCGATGCCCTGAACGTGACGGCGTCCGCGATTTCGCAGCAGATCGCGAAGCTGGAGCGAGAGGTCGGCGAACCCCTGCTGGAGCGCCGGGGCCGTGGCGTGGCACTGACCGACGCGGGGCAGCTCCTGACAGGGCACGCCGAGCGGGCGTTTTCAGTGCTGCGGCAGGCCGAGGCCGCGTTGGATGCCCGTCGGGCGGTGGTGGCCGGAGAGGTACGGATTGGCGCCTTTGCCACGGTGATGCGGGGGCTTGCTCCCCAGGCGTTGCGGTCACTGGCGTCGGATCACCCGCAACTGCAGGTGCGGCTGCAGGAGATGGAGCCACTGGAAGCCATCGAGTTGCTGGAGCGTGGTGACATCGACCTCGCGCTCGCGCAGGATTGGGCCAATCGTCCGCTCCGTGTGCCGGAAGGGTTGGAGCGGGCACCGGTATACGATGATATCGCCGATATCGCGCTCCCCAGCGATCATCCGTTGGCGCACCACGACACCGTGGCGCTGAGCGATCTGGCCGGTGACACCTGGATCTCGTGGCGCGAGGGGTCGATCTGCCACGACTGGCTGATGCTGACGCTGCGGGCGCAGGGCCGAGAGCCACGCGTGCAGCATTTCGCGCTGGAGTATGCCACGCAGTTGTCGCTGGTCGGTGCAGGGCTTGGTGCGGCCGTGTTGCCGCGGCTCGGCCGTGGAGCCGTACCGGACAACGTGTGTGTCATGCCAGTGACCCCATCGCTCACCCGGCATGTGTATGCCCTGTGGCGATCCGATGCCGCGCGGCGCACGGCGATTCTGGCTGCGGTGGCCGCGTTCAAGAACGCCGGCGCGCTGTGACGCGGAGCGCCATACCGTGACCACTATGGGCAAGACAGTGCGCGTGGTCGCGTACGATGCTTCCTGGCCCGACGTCTTCGAGCAGTTGCGTGCGATGCTGTGGCCCGCGGTGCACCATGTCGCACGACGCATCGAGCACGTAGGCAGCACATCGGTGCCTGGGCTCGCGGCCAAACCCGTCATCGATATCGATATCGTGGTGGCCGATGATCTACCGATGCGCACCGTGATCGAACCACTGGCCGCGATCGGGTACGTGCACCGCGGCAATCTCGGTATCGTGGGGCGCGAAGCGTTTCGGTCGCCGGTCGGCTTACCGGCGCATCATCTGTATGTCTGCGCTGAAGGAAGTATGGCGCTCGCCAACCACCTGGCCGTGCGTGAACATCTGCGTGCACACGCCGACACCGCCGCTCGATACGGTGCGCTCAAACAACAGTTGGCGCGGGAGTTTCCGCACGACATCGACCGATACGTCGCGGGCAAGACCGATTTGCTGCTCGAGGTCTTGCGACTCGCGGGTTTTCCGAAAGACCAGCTCGAGGCGATCGAACGAGCCAATCGTGGCCACGGAGCAGTCAACGTCGCGACCCGCGACTGACCGCTGCGCCTATCGCCGTCCCGGCATCTCGATGGGCGCCAACCGCTCCACCACCTGCTCTTTGCGCCATGAGAAGTAGTGCGGATCGAATCCCTTCGGTCGAAAGAACCAGCTCATCAGCTTCCGGTTCCAGTAGATACGCCACTGGTGCGCGCGCATGAAAAACAACTGCCAGAACACCAGCCACAGCGCGATGGCCAACCATTGCGGTGGCCAGTGGAACATGGCCTGCAAGGGCGGTAATGACGGCTGATTGTTGGCCGTGATCATCGCGTTGGTGGCGGCGCCATTGATCACGAGTGCGAGGATGAGCATGCGCACCACATGGCGGATCAGGTAGTAGCTGCGACGGAGTCCCCACTGCTGCTCGAGACGCACCACCATCCAACACACAATGACGGTGGGAATGAGCATGATGATCCAACGCAGCCCCCCGGCGCCCAAGCCCATCACATTGGCCAGCGCCTCGGCCGCGAACGCTGTGGCGATGGTCGCGGCACCACCCACCGGATAGAAGATCAGCACAAATGGCCACAGCACGAATGGCGCGATGAGCCACTCCGCGCTGCCGGAGCTCTTGTTGTTGCGCGCCTGGTTGCCCGCCATCCATCCGGCGGTTCCTTCAACAGTAGCCGGTCCAAAGATGCTGCCGCGTGCTCCGGCGTCGTACCCGGAATCGTAGTCGCTGCTCATGAGGTGGGGTGGGCGAAGGTCGGGCAAACTTCGCACCGCCTGGCCATCGCCGCCAGCAGTGCGACCGATCGGTGCACTCCCGCAGAGGAACCTTTCTCTCTTGGCGATATTACACGGGATAGATGGATCTTTCCGTACACCCGTTCCAGAAAGGTCATGATTCCCAACTCGCTACGGCAGCGCGGCAGGATTCTGCTCCTCGCAGTGTTGTGCCTGGGCCCATGGAATTCGGCACAGGCGCAGGAGCCCGCGTCGCCTCCCTGGCTGGTTGGTGTGTCGCTGGGCATACCGCGCGCCTATGGCCAGTCCGTATCCGCAGCGGCGCTGGCGAGCATGCACTGGACGCACTATCGCCCCAACCGACTGACGTTCGATGGTTCGTTGGGCATCATGCCGCGCCATCTGGGCGAGGGCGGACTGGCGCTGGCGGTCCGTCCCGCGCTCGCCATTCCGATCAAATTCACCAACGACTTGCTCCTCATGCCCGTCCTGGGCGGGACGCTCGGGTCTTTGTCCTGGCCACGCTCGACAGGAAGCACCGTTGGCTACCACACCGGACTGGCCGTCATGCTGTTCGAACCCGAACGTTTCGGACTGCGGCTTGGGGTCACGCGCCACGAGTTCCGGAAGAACAGAGAACCCGTCTGGCTGTTCGAAGTGGGCTTAACGAGGCGTCCCTGAGCCAGTAGCATTGCCAAAGCGCTGCCATAGCCTTCCCTCACGCCTCCTCCAGCATGCGACTCACCACTCAACGACCGGGCTTCGGTCTTCTGCGTGCCTCTGCCCTGCTCGCCGTGTTGACGGCGTGCACCCCAGCAGACAAGCCGGCCAGCCAGGCCACTTTTGCCGACGCGGCCATGGAAGAGCTGCGTCTCGACAGCGTACGTGTCGGCGACGTGATGGTGCCCACGCGCGAAGGATTGGTGAAGGTGCCCGGTGGCCGAGTCTTTGTGCGACAGATCGGCAATGGCCGCGGGATTCCATTGCTTGCGCTGCACGGTGGCCCGGGCGGCACGTCGTGCCGCTTCGAGACGCTGGCCTCACTCGCATCAGACCGTCCGGTGATCTTCTACGATCAACTCGGTTCAGGACGTTCTGATCATCCGTCCGACACGTCGCTCTGGCGCGTGCCGCGGTTTGTGGAGGAAGTGACGGCGGTCCGTCAGGCGCTGGCACTCGACTCACTCCACCTGCTGGGACATTCGTGGGGTGGTGCGCTGGCTGCAGAGTACATGGCCGCAGCCAAGCCCACCGGTGTCAAGTCGGTGTTGTTCAGCAGCCCGCTCATCGACACCCCACGCTGGATCGCCGATGCCAATTTGCTGCGCACACAGCTCCCCGACTCCATCCGTCGTGTGCTCGATGAAAACGAAGCACGGGGGACGCTCGATGCGCCGGCCTACAAGGTGGCAACGGACACGTTCTACGGACGGCATGTGCGCCGTCTGCCGGTTGGCAGTGAGCCGCGCTGTGAAGGCGTCGCAGGCAACGACACCATCTATCGGCAGATGTGGGGACCCACCGAGTTTCTGAGCAACGGTTCGCTGCGTACGTGGACTCGCGCCGCGGATCTGCCGGCCATCACCGCGCCGACCCTGTTCATCGCGGGTGAGTTCGACGAAGCACGCCCGGAAACACTCGAACAGTTCCGGGCCAGCATGCCCGACGCACGACTGGTGTCCATTCCTGGCGCCGCTCATGCCGCCATGCGTGAGAAGCCTGCGGAGTATCTGGACGCCCTGCGCGCCTTCCTGCGCGAGGTGGAGTCGCGGAAGTAGGATCGTTTCACTAGGTTTCTGATATGTCTCTTGCCCGCCTCACGTCAGGTTTCACGTCATGCGCATGGTGGCGGCCGCTTTCCCAAGCGGTCCCGTTGCGCGTGCGTGCCAGATAGGTCGGCACACCAACCCCCGGGCCGCTCGATGTGAGCGGCCCGTTGCATTTGCAGGCAGGGCCCTGCCACGAGGGCACACATCGAGCGATCCGACACACGGAGTCTCTCGCATGTCTTCGCCCTCCACTGCGTCTGTCGATTCTCTCTCTGCCGTTGCACCGGCGGCCCCGGTTCTCGCGGCCCCTGTCGGCTCGGCCGTCACGGCGGCGGACATTGTACTCACCGGCGATCGACCCACCGGCCGGCTGCACCTGGGTCACTATGCAGGCTCGTTGCAGTCCCGCCTCGCACTGCAAGGTCGCTGTGCACAAACCATTGTTGTCGCCGACCTGCAGGCGCTGACCGACAACGCCGGCCGACCCGCACACGTCGCCGCGCATGTGCGGGAGGTGGTGAGTGACTATCTCGCGGTTGGACTCGATCCGGCCCAAACGACCATCGCGCTGCAATCGCGGCTGCCAGCACTCGCCGAACTCACGATGTTGTACCTGAATCTCGTCACGGTCGCCCGACTGGAACGCAATCCCACCGTGCGCGCAGAAATCGAGATGCGCGGATTCGCGCGGGATATTCCGGCGGGCTTTTTGTGTTACCCGGTATCGCAGGCGGCCGACATCACCGCCTTTCGCGCGACCGTGGTGCCGGTGGGCGAGGATCAGTTGCCGATGATCGAATTGTCCAACGAGATCGTGCGTCGGGTGAATCGCACGACAGGCACCGAGGTGCTGCCAGAATGCCGCGCCATGTTGTCGGACACACCACGCCTGCCCGGCATCGATGGGCGCAAGGCCAGCAAGTCGCTGGGCAATGCGATTTCACTGAGTGCCACCACGGCGGAAGTGCGCGAGCTGGTGATGGCGATGTACACCGACCCCGCACACGCGCGGGTGTCCGATCCCGGTCAGGTGGAGGGCAATGTGGTGTTTGCCTATCTCGACGCGTTCGATCCGGCCACCGAAGAAGTTGCGGACCTCAAGCAGCACTACGCACGTGGTGGCCTGGGTGACGTGACCCTCAAGCGTCGCCTCATCGAGGTGTTGCACAACATGCTCGAACCCATCCGCGAGCGGCGCCTGATGTTGACCGCGCAATCGGATCTTGTGGACGATGTGCTCGCGGACGGTACACGGACAGCACGCCTTCGCACGGAGGCGGTACTGCACGATGTGCGTCAGGCGTTTTCGCTCACATCATGATCGGCGGCGAAACCGGACGCACGGAGTGAACCTGCACACTCAACCTGCAGGTTCACTCGCTGGCGTTGGTGGCTTGGCACTGGCGCCGGTTTGTTTGCCGTCCACCCACACACCAAACGCCGCGCCGATAAAGGCAAAGGCAAACACGCCCAACGTGGACAGCAGCGCATTGCCGATGGGCACCTGCGTGAGATTCACTCCCAGTGAGACCCACGCGGTCACGGACAACACGGCGCCAAGTACGGCATAGAGGTACTTGCGCGCCTGCCCCGTGCGACGACGTTTGCCGCGCAGGTCCACGAAGAGCGCACCGGCCAGTCCGCCGAGCAAGATCGAAAGCACGAATCGGATAGGCCAGACGGAATTCAGGACCACCGACGTACCGATCACGCCGTTGCCGGCCGCACTGAGGCGAAACGTGCCGATGTCCTCTGCCGTCACTTTCACTCGCACAGAACCACCGGGTTCGATGGTCGCGGTATCGGGCTCCACACGCGCTGACCCACCACTGATGCGCACCCGCACCGGGCGACCCAGCGAGGCCCCATAGGTACCGATGGTCACCCATCGGGGCTCTGCACCAAAGGCCTGGAATTGTGGTGGTGGATTTTCAAAGCGCAGTACCGTGGGCAAGGCCAGACTGATCCGCACTTGTTCGCCGGCATCCAGTCCATTGGCGTGCAGATGCAGTGCCACCGAGTCCGCCGCATTGATGGTGGTCACCGCCACTCGGGCTGCGTCCACGCTGCCAGCGGGGAACGTGATCTGATCGGGACTCACCGTCGCTTCGGTCACCAGACTGATGCCCACCGGACCGGAGAGCGGCGCCACACTGCCATCACCATTGGCCGAACGCAGACCAACGAGGACCTGCCCGGTGAATCGGTCGCGTTCACTGTCGTACCCCAGCCGCGACGGATGAATCACGTACGGCCGCCACGCACGCACGGCGCCAGACGTGCCCTGCGGCCCCACAATATCGATGGGCACATCGATCACCACGACGTCTGCATCCGCTACCGCACTCGGCGGACGGACCGCCTCGACGGCCGGTTCCACACTCGGTTGCGCACCCGAGCCACTTCCCGATCCTGGACGAGGTCTGGTTCCGCTGCCCGCGCCGCTACTTCCACTGCTTCCAGCGGATGGCTCGAGCTGGATCCCATTCATGCGTGCCCGATCGAGTACCGCTTTCTGTATCGTCGCCGACGCCGGTCGCGCCACCGAATCACTGCGCGCCAACACCACAGCACCAACCGGTACCTGCACGGAGTTCGCTTCGACCGGACTGCGCACCTCCTGCACGGCACCGGACGGCATGGTGACCTTCATCTGTCCCTGCTCCAGCTTCTTCTGCACCGCCACCGGCAAACGGCTCTTCTGAATCGACGCCTTGGCCTGCGCGCCAATGGTGGCGGGCGACCATACCGCAAATATCACGGCGCTCAACAGCAGCGTGGCGTGCCGGCGGATGCGCACGCCTTTCCGGCGATGACGGCGAACACACATCGACAACTCCGATGTCGGAGTGACACTGGTCGTTCGCGTGAGCCACGCCGCAGAGGTGCGCCATGCCCTCACGTGAGTTCGGTGTGCTCAACATACACCATACGGCGTCCCTTGCTGGTGAGTCTGCTGTCGTACGGCTGAGCGTCGTCGGACAGGTACTCCTCGAATTCGGCTACCACCAGCCGGAAGCGCTTGAGCGCCGACGGTGCCTCGGGCAACGTGACACTCCCGTCCCACATGACCGGCCACACCATCGTGGCGTTCACCAGATCCTCCGCCACGATGGCTTCGTATTCGAGTCGCGTCATCAACTCCCTCGCACGAGTCGCGCCGGCCGCATTGTGCACCATCGGCGGGGTGACGTCCGCGTTGCGTGGCGTCACACCCGCGCGAACGACCGGCGTACGTGTCGCGGGCCGGTAGGTGGGTGGTGGCGTGATCACGCCGTCGGCCACACGCGACCAACCAAAGTCTTCGCCGCGTGCCGCATCGAGCTGCTCCACCCACACTTCCACGACGTTGGTTTTCGAGATATCTCCGGGCACGAACTGCAGGATCTGGCCATTGGGTCCGGGCTGTTCCAAACGCTGCCGCCACGCCTCGGCAAACCCCGACGACTCTTCTGGACGATGGCCATGCACCGTGACCGCACGCTTGGTGGCCGTGGTGCGCTTCACGGACAGCCAACGGTCGGGTGCCAATGCGGAGAATTCACACATCACCACCGTGGAGAGCCAGGCCCCGTCCACCGACGTGGGCTGGTAGCGTGCCAGCGCCAGACGCACAAAGGGGAAGTACGCCTCACCATGACGAATTTCGATATCACAGTACCAGAGCTTGCGATCGGGGTCCCACATCACGTCGTGCGGCGCCACATCGACCAGGTTGATTCCCCAGCCCACCGGCAACCCCGCATGCGGGATGCTGTTGATACGGAACGGATGTGGTGGCTGATCCGCTTCCACCGTCGGCGTGCCCGGTGGCAGCCATGCCCCGGTGGTATCGGCTCCCGTACGCGCACGCGGGAAGCGGGCGAGTGTCGGCGCCACCCCTTCGACGAAGGGCGACTTCCACACCGGATCGTTGCCCCACTGCGTGACGACATCCTTGTAGGGACCACCATTGGGTTCGATCGGCTGACCGGCAGGTGGCAATACCACCGCCAGCATCTCGCCATAACCCGTGGCATTCCACGGGCGATCCAACCACACGCGCAGACCGCTGCCTCGACGCCAGCTCGTCTGATCTCCGTCGTTGCGCTTGCTGCGTGACCATCCGAAGGTGGGCATCACATACAACACTTCCGGCGCTGGTGGCGGTGCGGAGCTGGGTGCCCAGATACGCTCCATGTTGCTTGTCACCGTCAGACGCGAGGCATCCCGCGCATCGTCCCGTTCGGTGGGCAATTGCCGAGGCGAATTGGGCGTGACCGGTGCGGGCACATATTCACGGAACCGCGTGGTGCCCACCAACTGATACTCTACGCGACGATAGCGCGTGTCGCCGAAGTCATGCACCTGCGGACGAGCCTCACGATCGGATCCGACCACGCCGCCCATGGCCGGGCCGAACTCGATGCGGTCGGGCTCTTCCGGATCGGGCACCACGTGCTGAACGATGCCGGCATATCCCTGTGGATCGGTGATCTTCACCGAGAATGCCAGATCGGTCTTGTTGCGATTGGAGGGATTGCCCAACAGCCCACCTTCCACCGGCTCGTTCCACGTGGCCATGAGGTCGATGCGATCGGTGGTCATGCGGTGCACGCGGGCCTTCACGCTGGGTTGCACCCAGGTGGCTCCGCGAGGACGCACGATGGCGTACTCATAGATCTTTGGCGCGCGGAGTGGACGCTGTACTGCGTGCACGATGTCCATCTCCCGCCACGGCGTGAGTGGCCAGAGTGTGCCCGCACGCGCGCGACGCGCGAGAGCCGGCGTACGCAGCCCCTCTGGCACCCAATTCCACACGCCCATCAGGGCGAGTTGTTCGTCGGTGAGCTTGACGGACAGGCGCAGCGTGGCCCGCAGTCCCTTCGGTGCCGGCACAAGCAACGTGCGCGTCGCTTCGTCGAATCGCGGTCGTTCGCGTTCCCCTTCATACACGCGCAACATGATCGGCGAGATATCGGGCCAGCTCGCGCCCTGCGCGTACAGTGGGATGGTGATCACGTCCGGCGGACCTTCCCACGGATAGTTGATCAGCCGCGCCGACAGATGGGTGGCCAGAGGATCGGGCAGATACGGCAACGTGATCGCATCGGCGGGCAAGGCCGTATAAGTCACCGTGTCCCCACCGCGCGTATCCAGGTCCACCGTGGACGGTTCATCGTCCCGCTCGGCCAGCAGGGCATACTGCGCCGCGCTGCCCCAGTTGGGACCGTCGCACACACCATGCAATTCCGCCTCACGCTGCGACACCCGCGGCGACATCGCCCAGCGACGCGCCGTTTCAGTGGACGGTGTGCGATCGTCGAACTTGTCGTTGAAGGTACGAATGGCCATGTGCGCCATGGACTCACCCGGTCCCGGCGGCACGACCGTGCGCTTGTCGCCGACCAACGCAAACAGCGGCGGCGCCACGGGTTCATAGCGCCAGTAGGGTGTGGCCGCATCTCGCGACTCCTGATCACCGGCATAGTTGCCCGTGGTGGGCGGCAGCGAGTTGCCGGCGAGGTCCACCATGCGGGCCCGCACACCGTACACCCGTCCATAGCGCAGACGCGGCAACGAACCCGGTGCGGCGGCAAAGGCGGTGCGCAGCGGGATACCGTCGGGCACCACCGGCGAAGGATCAGCGACTTCATCGTTGATGCCAACCGACAGACCGGGTGATGGCGCCACCAGACTCCACCCACGCCACACGGTCATGATTTCATGCAACGACACCATGTCGGGATAGCTGCCATCTGCGGCACTGGTGGTGACCAATCGGATGGTGCCTTCTTCGCGCACGGCCTGCACAGCCAGTGTGCTATCGGAGAAGCCATAGTTGCTCAGACGTTCGCATAGGGAACGCCACTGCGTGGTGGTGCCATCCCAGATGTCAACGCGCCAACCGCGCAGCAGGTCTTCGGCATGCAAGTCCACGTGCAGCCCCAACCCAGGCACGGGGCCGGTGCCCCCTCGCCGATTGAAGAGCTGCTCCATGCGGCGGTTCAGCGTGTCATTGCGGTCGAAGGTCTTGGTCAAGCTGTCGCCTCTGCCGCGGTGCACCAGCATCAACCCACCATTGCGAACGGCAGGCGCTCCGGCCCGTCGGGGCAGTTTGGTCACCGGATCCACGTGCCGAGCTTCCCGTTCGTGTGCGGCCAAGGAACGGGCAAAGTTCATCAACTTGAGGCCGGCACCATCCACATCGGCCTGCAGCAGCGCCACCCGGTTCGGATCCATGCGCAGCAGCCCATCGCGCACCTGCAGGTCTTTCCCATCCGCGGGCGGCCGCGGCACAGGCGCGAAGCTCTTGCTGGCGAACTTCGTACGGGTGCGCGGCGATGCGTCCCGTCGAACCACCACCGGCTCGCCGGCTCTGGCGCGAGGCAGCTCCACGGCAAAGGACACGGGTATGTCATCTCCCGCGCGCAGGCGCCCAACGGGCACAGTGAAGTCGACTACCAACCCCAGTCGCCGCAGCAACAACGGATACTGGTTCATCGCCGACACGATGCGATGAAAGTCGAGCGAACTCACAAAGTCGTCGGCCTTGATCGTGGCGCGTTCGTGGGTCCGCCAGGTCACCTTGTTGCGTTCGTCCTCCGGCGTATACGACTCGCTGCGTTGTTTGGCCAGCGGTGTATGAAAGAGCTGAAAGGTGCTCAGCATGGTGCCCGCACCGGCGAGACCCTTGAATCCGGTGCGCTGCCACTCGTCCACCTCACCCTCGATGTCCCGTGTGGGCTCCTTCTTGTTGTCACGCAGCCCGTCCACGGCCTGCACGCCTTCGATCAATGACTTGAAGGCATTGCTCGCGCGCAGCTCACCAATGGAAGGCAAATCTTCGCCGGCGGTGACGGTGAGCGACCCATACACCTTCCGAATGGCGTCGTGCAGGGCCACCGCATCGAACGACAGGACCCGCGTGTCGGTGTGGTCGGTCATCTTGTACGACTGCACACGTGTGGTGGTTGGCAACAGCGCGCGCCACACCGCACTGTCGGCCACGCCGATGCTGGCATCCACATGGTCGGCGGTGAGGGCGATTGCGGTGTCACCGATGGTCACCGTGATCTGCGAACGCCGCAGCGTATCCGGCCAATCCTCGAAGTCGGCAAACGAGGACAGGGAAGGTGGTGCCGACTCGGGCTCGAGACGCGGTGAGAGCAGCAGAGAAATGCGGAGGGCACGACCGTCGGCGGAGACGCCATTCGGCAGCGCGGTCCAGATGAGAGATTGCACGGGCATCGTCGCCTACTCCGCAGCAAAGGCCAGACAATACGATTCCCACGTGGGCAGCCCAGTGATGAGCTGCGCGAAGGTGGGATCCGCTTCAGGACTCGTGAATTCGCGGCGGCACCGCACCGTCACTTCGCCGCTGAATACCAGCACCTCGATCTCCACCGTCACGGAGGCCTCGCCGAACACCACGAGATCATCGCCTCTCTTGGTGATGCCGAGTTGCAGATTGAACGTGATCGACATCGACACGATGGCCATGACGCTGAACTCCCCGTGCAGACGCACGTATCCGGAGAGTTCAACCGCTCCCTCGCCACTGGCAGCCGTCAACCAGTGGAAGTAGATGCCCAGGCTGATTTCCACTGAACCGGACGCCACACCCAGGTCGATGCTGAGTCGGGCCTGCGCTTCGAGCGCCGCTTCGATTTCACGCACCCCATCGGTCCCGATGCCGATGACCAGGAAGCCGCCGCCACCAAGCAGCGACACGGTGAGCGAAAACGGATCTTCTCGGCGACCGAAACTGAAGGCCGCCGACATCGGTTCGTTGTCGAATGGCAACTGGAACTCTGCCCCGATGCTGAGCCCGGACAGCGCAAACGCCCCCACCTCCACGTGCGGCACGGTCAGCGCGTAGCCGGCCGAAATGCCACTGGGTGTAACCGTGATGGCAGACGGATCGGAGAACCCATCGGAGGGGAGAAGCTCGCGCAGCTTGTTCACGAAGTTCAGCGGACCACCAAACATCACCGCTTTGGAGGGGTGCATCGCGACGGTGATGTCGGGCTTGCGACCATCGGTGGTGGAATAGCGCAGGCTATCGAACCGCAGGATCACGAAGCCGAACATGTTCACCGAAAAGTTCGTCATCGTGGCATCGATCACCGACGAAGCTTTGCCGGGCTGCCCCACAAAGGCGGTCGTGACGGCGCTCATGATGAACTGCGATGGCGATCCATCGGCGCGTGGCATCAGAATGCCGAGTGCGTCCGATTTGCCCATGACCGTCTTCCAGTCGTAGCGCGCCTCGGTGCGAGCGGGCGTGCCGCCTGATGCCGGCAGATCGCGGGCGGTGAACTTGGGCGCATTCTGCCCGGTCACGCCGTCGGGCGGCTCGGTGATGATGTCCGCCAGCAGAATGCCACCGAGAATGCGCGCATCATTGAAGAAGCTGGCCGGCCGGAAGGTGTTGTTCTGTACCGATGCAAGATCGGAAGCGAGCCCGATCCGCCGCGACAGGCCGGTGATTTTCATGGACGGCGACGCGACGGCGCCCACCGCATCAGTGCGTGACGCCGAAGCCGACGGGCCGAAACTCACATTCCATGATGGGTTCTGGCTGGTCAGCACCAGGAACACTTCGCCCTTGTTGTTCGGACCAAAACCTTCCGTGGTGTAGATCGGATCGTACGCCACATGCACCTTGGCATCGTCACGACCAAGGATGCGTTGCACCGGTCGCAGGGCCACGTAGGCGTTCTTCACCTCCGGATACACGTTGAGCTGTGTACTGGAGTGCGGAGTCACCTCACCCGCGGCAAACCGCAGGGTGTCCGTGGGCAACCGGGGGTCACCCGCCATGTTCTCACCCGGTGGCGCAAAACAGATGCTCTCACCGCCGATATCGGCCTGCCGCCGCAGGTCCCCTTCGGCGTTGTATCCGGCGCGAATGGTATCAATGCACTTCGCGGTCTGTGATCCCTTCTTCGCCGTCATCGTGTTGGCGCGACCGGCCACGAACATCAACGGCAGTGCAAACGTGGTGCGATGCCCATCCCGATCGGTGGCGGCAATATTGAACTTGAAATTCTGTCCGCCCTGCCCGGACATGGGCCAGAACGCCTCACGATAGGCCAACCCTTCCGTGACCGCACCGATCTGATAGAGAAAACTGCCGGCCTCGTTCACCCGACATGACACATCATCCGGCGCCAACAATGTCGGCGTGACTTTGGTGAGCAGCTCGATGGACGTGAAAGGGAAGGCGTGTCCATGATTGACATGCCGTGCCCCATTGAAAGTCTTCACGGGCTCGCGCACCACGATGAAAAAACGCTGCCGGAGACGCGCGACACGCTGCTGCAATGGCGTGCTGCTGTTGGCCGGCTCGAACTTGCGCTCGGTGACCTTGATGAGCGACGCCGCGTGCCCAAAGGGCATCAGATATCCGGCATACACCACCCGTACATAGTGATCGCGTCCCAGAGACATGCGATGCTGCCACTGCTGCAGATCGATGTCTGCGGGGCGCAGCGCCCAGTTGCCCGCCGCGTCCAGCAAACCACCGAGCGACGAAAGAATCAGACGCCGCGAAACCACCGGTAACGGCGTGTAGGCTGCACCTCCGTCCCGTTCCTCCTGATATCCCGCCGTGAGGCGCACCAGCAGGTCGCGATCGAGTGGATCGAGCGACATGCGAAACGGATGCAGTGTATTGGCGAGTTCCGCGAGATCGGGCCGACCATAGTCTTCGGACCAGATCGCGCGCACATCGGTCTTGCCGTCGGCACCGCCCAGCGTGTTCGCACTATCGAGACGGGTGTGCCACAGCTCGTGGCGTCCTTCACGCGCCACAGCCTTGCTTCGATGTTGCCATGTGGTATCGCCCACCGGCGACAACACCAGCCGATAGGGCATTTCGATGGCGGTGACCTCTCGGGTTGGCCGAAACGGCGAGAACAGTGCCGGCGCAAACGGAATGCGCTTGTCGGGTTGGAACGTGAGTTGGTCAGCGACATCCACGAGACCGACACTGGCGTGGTATCCGATGCCCGCTTCCACCAGCGCCCGCGTTCCGGCATCACGACCCAGCGCCGGATACTTCTGGATGATCGCATCGACGGCAGCGCCCACCCGTTGTGCCACCAGACGTTCACCCGCGAGATCGTCCGTCCCCTCCATCGTGGTGACGATGGTCTTGGCCAGGGCGGCGCCAGCGGTTTCGATAGCACGCGCCGCACCGGCCACCTGCAAGTCTTCGAGGGCATCCGTGAAGGTGCGGTGCATCTCGATAAACGCCCCGGACTTCACCACGCCTTTGAGGAACTGCAGATCGGCATTGCGGGTCGCAGCCCGAGGTGTCGCCGTGCTGGGTGTGCCGACCACATACCCATCACCGGCCGGCTGTGCGGTGACCGCCCGCCTGGCGGGCCAGGTGCGGCAAGCGTCCAGAATCGCTTCGAGGGTGAACGGAATGGACGTGACACCGGCTGGCATCGTGAAAGCCAGGCGACTCGGTCCACTGATGCGCATGCGGGTGGCACCGACGGGTGGCGCCGTCTGATCACTCGCCTCGTACGAGTTTTTGCCATCCGAATCGGGGAAGTGCTCCGCGTCGTCGGATTTGACTTCGGGTGAGGTGCGTTCGAGCAGCGCCTCTTCACCAAAACTCTGCGGCGGCAACTGCAGCACGATGGTGGCGGGCCGTGACGCATCGCGGCGGGTGAGTGAAGGATTGGCCCCCGTGACGATCCGCAGGTTGTAAAGCCAGATGTCGGCGACCATCAGATCGTCGGGACGGCGCGCCTTCACCATCACGGGCGCGCGCTGCGACGTATCGGTGGCGGTACCAGCCGCACCCAGCGCGTCACCGATCGTGGAGGACGCGGTCGCACGCACAAATGAGGTCCGCGACTTTTTCGCTGGCATCTCCGTCTCCCTGTAACGTTCGTGGGAGATCGCGTGGATGTGCCACACCCGTCACATCACAAGCGGACGCGGCTCCGCCTATTGCCGCGGCCAGAAGCCGGACACATGTTGGCCAAGCACGCGTCGCGATTCGCGACCCTGCGTGACATCGCGCGAAGACTCACCGGAACCGGACATCGCTGTCGACATGTTTCCCGACGCACCAGCGCGTGCAGATGTGCCCGCCACGACACACCTCAATCAGCTCGACAGCGTCCACTACGCCGAGCTCTTGTGTATCGCGCGTCGTGAACTGCGTCGTGTGGGTGGTGTGGCCACGCTCGACACCCGTGCGGTGCTGCACGAGACCTTCCTTCGGCTGGTGACGCAGCAACGGACCACGTGGGCCGAACGTCCGCTCTTCCTGGCGGCAGCGGCGGGCATGATGCGCCGCGTGTTGATCGACCACTTGCGGCGGCGACGCACCGAAAAGCGCGGCCGGGCCCAGGCCCCCATCACACTCGATGAAGGCGTGGACGGACATGCCGAGCGCGACGGTACGCTGGTGGCGCTCGACGACGCACTCGATGAGCTGGCGCGACTCGCCCCACGTTTGGCACAGGTGGTGGAGTGCCGGTACTTCGGTGGTCTGACGGAACTCGAAACGGCGGAAGCCCTCGGCGTCACCGAACGCACCGTGCGTCGAGACTGGGTGAAGGCCCGTGGATGGTTGTACGGCGCGCTACGCCACCAGGAACCCGATGCCTTTCACCCGCTGCGGGACACACGCAGTGGTGTGCATCCATTCTGAGTCTCCCCTCTGCGATTTCGCTCTGAGCCTCCCGCTGAACACCCCATGATTGCGCCAGCTTCCGTGCGAGCCTTTTCGGTGATGGCTGACGCCACGCGCTGGCAGCGCCTGGAGGATCTCGTCGACGCCGCGCTCGACGCTCCACCGGCGAAGCGGGAAGCCGTGGTGCGTGAGGCCTGCGCCGACGATGCCGTGTTGGCCGACGTCGCGCTGGCCTGGCTGCGCGAGTGCGCTGATGATGCGTCGACGGGTGTATTGGATCGTCCGCTCGAGTCGTTCGACGTACAGGCGGCGTGGCGCGATGCGTTGATGGAGCATGATGGGGACTACCCAAATGCCGCGGAAGACTCATCGGAATCGTCGACGCTGGTCCTGGAACCCACCTATCGCCCTGGCGTGTGTGTCGGTCCGTGGCGGCTCATCCGGGAGATTGGTCGCGGCGGCATGGGGGTGGTGTATCTCGCGGAACGCTCGGACAACGGTGTGGTGTTGCGTGTAGCGCTCAAGGTGATGCGCCATGCCGATATCATGGATGCCGTGGGACTGCGCCGTTTCCGCGACGAGCAACGTATTCTCGCGACATTGGCCCACCCGGCCATTGCCCGTCTGGTCGATGTGGGCATCGACGGCACGACCCCGTGGCTGGCGATGGAGTTCATCAATGGCACCCCCATCGATGCCTGGTGCGCCGCCGAAGCGTTGTCCGTCGAACGTCGCCTCGAGCTGTTCTGTGAAGTGGCCGATGCCGTGCAGCACGCGCACGCGCGACTGGTCGTGCATCGGGACCTCAAGCCGGCCAACATCCTGGTGTCGACAACGGGACATCCCACGTTGCTCGACTTCGGCATCGCCAAACTGCTCGATGCCGGCGGCATGCAGAGCGGTATTCCGGGTGGCGCCGCTGCCGACCAGCTCACGCGGCCCGGTCTGCAGCCGATGACACCGGCCTATGCCGCGCCAGAGCAAAAGCGTGGTGCCGCATCATCCACGGTGAGTGATGTGTACGCCCTGGGCGTGTTGCTGCACGAATTGCTCACCGGGGCGCTGCCACAAAGTGGTGTGCTGGCGTCGGCATCCGTATCACCACAACCCGACCAGGCACGACGCGCGCGACGCCTGCGTGGTGATCTCGATACCATCATCGCACGCGCCATCGACGAAAACCCGGCCCGTCGGTATCCGACGGCAGAAGCACTGGCCGCAGACCTGCGACGGCACCTGCGCGGACTGCCCGTGCTGGCGCGCCGGGACTCCGTGGCGTATCGCCTGCGCAAGTTCGCCGCACGTCATCCCGTTCCCTTGACCGCCGTGGCCTTGTCGCTTGGCCTGGCCGGCGCGTTCACGGTGTTCACCGCCATGCAGTCGCGTCAACTGCGCGAGCAGGCCGTGGTCCTCCGCGAGCAAACGGAGACGTTGCGCCTGGAACGCGACAAAGCCATGCAGGTGACGCAGTTCCTCAAGGATGTGCTGTCGAATGCCGACCCGTACAAGGCCGGTTCCGGCGTGCCCACCCTGCACGATGTCCTGGATCGTGGCACCGCCGACATGGAACAGCGCCTGCACGATCGTCCGGAGATCCGCGCGCAACTATACAGTGCCATCGCGCCCGCCTACTTCGGACTCGGCGATTGGACACGAGCCGGTGACCTCGCGGCCGAAGCCGTGCGTCTCCGTCGGCCCGCAACGGCGCGCAGTGGCGCCGGTGCAGACGACCTTCCTTCGAAAGACGCCGATGCATCGGAGGCAGCGGCGCAGGAGCTCGCAGCGTCGCTGGTCTACCTGGCGAGCGTGCGTCTCAACCAGGGACTCACGGTGGAGGCAGAGCGACACGCTCGCGAGGCGCTCTCCATCATGCGGGCGGCTTCCGCAACGTCGACCAACGATTCGCTGTCGGCATTGAGTGCGCTTGGGGCTGCGCTGCAGAAACAAGGCCGTCTTCGTGAAGCAGGCGACGTGCTGGCGTCGGTGTTGCGGATGGAACACACCAAGACACCAGCCAATCCCATTCGTCTGGCACAGTTCGAGCGCAATCTGGCGCATGTCCTGCGCGATGACGGCCGCTATGCCGACGCCACGCGACTGTACGCGCAGGCGTACGCGCATCACCGCGAGGCGCTGGGGCCCGAACATCCCGAGAGCGCCAACAGTGCGTTCAACCTGGGATACATCCACTTCCTGGCCGGACATCTCGATCAGGCGTTGCCGCTGCTCGAACGTGGTCTGTTCACCAAACGACGATTGTTGGGCATTGGCAATCAGGATGTGGCCGGTGATCAGCTCACGTATTCCCGCGTCCTCGAGCGGGCCGGACGATCGACTGAAGCAAAGACGCTCCGTGCGGAAGCGGATTCGGTGTTGCATCGCATAGCACGCCGTTGAGCCTGCACTGAGCGTGCCTTCGTCCACGGAATCGCCTGCTCCTGCGCAGCGTCTTACACGGGCTTCACTGGCCGCTGCGGTTCAAGCGCTGAGCGCGCAGGACCCGAGTCTCGCCGCCATCGTGGCACGACATGGCACGCCACCACTGTGGGCACGTCCGGCGGGGTTTGCCACACTTGGACGCATCGTGCTGGAGCAGCAGGTATCACTCGAAGCCGCCGCAACCTTGTGGCGACGACTCGATGCCCAGATCCCCGGTGGATTCCATGCAGCGCCGGTCGCCGAGATCGGCGTGGACGCCCTGCGCGCACTGGGCCTGACGCGGCAGAAGTCTGCGTATCTGCACGGGCTCGCAACGGCTGTCGCCGATCGCACGCTCGATCTCGCATTGCTCGCCCGAGCATCCGACGCCGAGGTGATGTCCCGTCTCACAGCTCTGCACGGCATCGGCCCATGGACCGCGTCGGTGTATCTCCTCTTTGCCCTGCGCCGCCCTGATGTGTGGCCACCCGGCGACCTGGCCCTGCATCTCGCCATGCGCGATGCCCATGGATGGCCCAAGCCTCCGGCTTCGCCCGACGCCACCCGCCACGCTGAACGCTGGGCCCCATGGCGCGCTGCAGCGGCCCGCATTCTGTGGCATGGCTACCTGCGCGAGCGCGGCCGCGGCTGACTGGCCCACCCGCCGGCGAGTCATTCAAACCCTTTCAGGGGATGGACTGTCTAGGGCATAGACCATCTACCCCCTGCCCATGACTCCGTCCCGCCGCGAACTGTTGCCCGGTCTGCTCGACCTGCTCGTTCTCAAGACGCTGCGCGTGCAATCCATGCACGGCTACGGCATTGCCCAGCACCTGCAGCGGCTTTCGCAGGACGTGATCCAGGTGGAGGAAGGTTCGCTCTACCCCGCCCTGCAGCGCATGCGTCAGAAGGGATGGATCACCGCCGAGTGGAAGCGAACGCCCAACAATCAACGCGCCCGCTACTATGAGATCACCGCCCGGGGCTTGGAACAACTGGGCGAAGAAGAAAAGGGCTTCACCGAGCTGATGACGGCCGTGCGCCGCATCCTGCGGGCGGTGTGATCATGCGCGAATGGCTGATGCGCCTGCTGGATCGTGGACGTCGGGCACAGCTCGATGCGGAGCTGGCCGAAGAGCTGCAGTTCCATCGTGAACAACTCGAGCGCGACGCCGCAGCAACGGGATTGGACGCACAGGCCGCGCGCCACGCCGCCTCCCGGCAGCTCGGCAACGTGACCCGCGCCCGCGAAGACGCCCGTGCGCGCTGGTCCATTCCCATCGTGGACGCCGTGCTGCGCGACCTGCACTACGCGTGGCGCGGCCTGCGTCGATCACCCGGGTTCACGCTCACGGTCATCGTCACGCTGGGCCTCGGCATCGGGGCGAACGTGACCATGTTCAGTGTGGTCGACCGCCTGATGTATCGCCCTCTTGCCTACCTGCGTGATCCGGCGACGGTGCATCGGGTGTACTGGCAGTGGCAGGGCGCCAGTGGACCTCGCACCAGCAACAGCACCACCTACCGACGCTTCCTCGATTTTCAGGCCTCCACGAAGTCGTTCACGGCATTTGCCGGATTCAGTGAGCGAGACCTGGCGGTGGGTGAAGGAGACCGGGTGCGCGAACGACGTATCGCGGCGGTCAGCGCGACCTACTTCGGATTCTTCGATGCCCAGCCTGTGCGTGGACGTTTCTTCAACGCCGACGAAGACGTCGTGCCGCGCGGTGCCGACGTAACCGTACTGTCCTACGATTTCTGGCAATCCGAGTACGGTGGAGCCGATGTACTGGGCCAGTCCCTGCAGATCGGTGAGGTGCGCGCCCGCATCATCGGTGTGGCGCCACGCGGGTTTGCCGGTGTGAATGACGCGACACCACCCGTCGCATGGATTCCCATCACCACCTTTGCCGGCAGCGCCGGTACCGACGACGCGCGCACCTATCACACCGCGTACGCCTGGAGCTGGCTGCACATCCTCGTGCGCCGCAACGCCAGTGTATCGACAGAGATGGCATCGGCCGACGCCAGCCGGGCGCTGCAGGACAGTTGGCGCTCCGAGTTGGCGACGTCGTCCTCGGTGCTCACGCTCGACGCTGCGCGACCGCATGCCGTGGTGGGTGCAGTGCGACTCGGAGCCGGCCCCGAGCCCGCGCTCGAGTCACGTACGGCCGTTTGGGTCAGCATCGTGGCCGGCGTGGTGCTGCTCATTGCCTGCGCCAATGTGGCCAACCTGATGCTGGCCCGTGCCCTGCGTCGTCGTCGGGAAACGGCCGTACGCCTGGCACTTGGCGCAGGCCGCCATCACCTGCTGCTGCAAGCCGCCATCGAATGCACCCTGCTGGCCATGCTCGGAGGTGCACTAGCGTTGCTGATTGCCCAGTGGATCGGCACGATCATTCAGCACACCCTGCTGGGTGGTACCGCCTCCACCAATCTGTTCACCGATTGGCGCACCGTGCTGGTGACGTTGGGTATCGTGTTCATCACGGCCATGTTGATTGCGCTGCTCCCCACCATGTTTGCCGGCCGTGCGCGTGATCTGGCAAGTGCGCTACGCGGCGGTGTACGTGGAGGAGCGCGTGATGGCGCACGGATCCGCGCCGCCCTGCTGGTCGTGCAGGCCTCGCTGTCGGTGGTGTTGCTGGTGGGCGCCGCCCTGTTCGTGCGCAGCTTGCGAGCCGTGCAGGACATGCGTCTCGGCTATGACGCTGAGCAGGTTGTGCTGGTGAGTCGGGTGATTCGTGGTATCCCCATGGACGAGACCACCCAGGTTCCATTGCGCCGGCTGCTGTTGGAAACTGCGCAGACCTTACCCGACGTGGAAACCGCGGCGTGGGTGAACAGCGCGCCGTTCGTCAGCACATCGTCTTCGAGTCTGTATGTGAGCGGTATCGACTCGGTGGGGCAACTGGGCACGTTCACCTTCCAGGCCGCATCGCCCGACTACTTCCGCACCATGGGCACACGCATCGTGCAGGGCCGAGCCTTCAGCGCCGAAGATCGTTTGGGCACGCCGGAGGTGATGGTGGTCAGTGCGTCCATGGCCCGGGCGTTGTGGCCCGGCCGTGACGCCATCGGTCAATGCGTGCGCGTGCGCCTGCCCACGGAACCATGCCGTCAGGTGGTCGGCATCGCTGAAGACATGGTGCAGAACGATCTGGTGGGAGGGACACGCTATCACTTCTACATGCCCATCGAGCAGTACACCCGCACCTGGGGCAATGGCATGTTGTTGCGGCTACGCGGCGATCCGGTCGTTGCGGGCGAACGCGTGCGGGCCGCGCTGCAACGGGTGATGCCTGGCGCGTCTTATCTGAACGTGCGCCCCCTGCGCGAGATCGTGAGTGACGCGCAGCGCAGTTGGCGTCTGGGCGCCACCATGTTCACCGCGTTCGGACTGCTGGCACTGGTCGTGGCCGCCGTGGGGCTCTACGGTGTCATCGCCTACAGTGTGACCGAGCGGGCCCATGAACTGAGTGTGCGTGTGGCGCTGGGCGCCCAACGCCGCGATATCCTCCGACTCGTCGTGGGCCAGACCGTGCGATACACGCTGATCGGTACCAGCGTCGGACTGCTGGTGGCGGCGTGGAGTGGTCATTGGCTGCAACCGCTGCTGTTTCAGCAATCGGCGCGCGACCCGGGGGTGTTCGTCGCGATCGCGTTGCTGATGACCACCGTCGCACTCGTAGCCAGCCTCACACCGGCACTGCGCGCCAGCCGGAGTGATCCAGCCGTGGCGCTGCGTGCGGAATAGACCGGCGTGGCGTCAGTGGGCGATCATGTCCCGCACGTGTCCCAGCTTGTCCGGGTTGCGTGTGATGAAAATGCCCACAATGCGCCCATCTTCGATGGCAAACGCGGTGGTCTGCAAGATCAGTCCCCGCTCACGCGTGACATAACCAGGCAGACCATCCACCGTTACCGGACGCAAGATCTCCAGATCGTCGTCGGTGAATTTCCGACGCAGTCCGGCGTAGAGACGCAGCACCCGATCGATACCCACGATCGGGTTTCGGAACGCAATCACCTTGCCACCACCATCGGAGCGGATCACCACATCTTCGGCCAACAGCGCGGTGAGTGCCGTCATATCACCGGCGCGGGTGGCGGTAAAAAACGCCTCGGCGATTCGTCGCCCCTCATCCTGCGCCACCGGGAAGCGCGGTTTGGCCGCCTGCACATGCTTGCGGGCGCGTGACGCCAGTTGACGCACAGCCGCCGCATCGCGGTCGAGCGCTGTGGCGATCTCGTGCAGCGGTTGCCCGAACACATCGTGCAACAGAAACGCCGCGCGCTCGAGTGGCGACAACCGCTCCAGTGCCAACATCAGGGTGAGCGTGAGATCGTCGCTGTCGACTGGCTCCTCGAGGTCATCGACCAGGGGCTCGGGGAGCCATTGCCCCACATACGACTCCCGTCGCACCCGCGCCGATTTCATTTCATCGAGACACAGGCGCGTGACAATGCGCGAGAGATAACCGCCCGCGTCCTGCACGGCGTCCAGGTCGACCTGCCGCCAACGCAGCCACGCTTCCTGCACCATGTCTTCGGCGCTCGCGCGACTGCCCAGCATGCGGTACGCGAGACGCACCAGCCGCGGCCGATGCGTCTCGAACTCCGTGGTGGCATCGTCACGCCGCATGCGGCAGACTCACCGGTGGATGACCAGCGCGAAAACCCACCTGCAGGCGGTTCCACACATTGATGGCGCCGATGGCCATGGTGAGCTGCACCTGTTCCGTGTCCGTGAACTGTTCACGCAGTGCATCATAGTCGGCGTCGGGGGCCTGCGTATCGGCCAGCAGTGTCAGGGCTTCGGCCCACCCCAGGGCGGCCTTCTCACGCGGGGTGAACGCTGCCGACTCGCGCCAGGCCGGCAACAGGTGAATGCGCATGGCGTTTTCACCCGCCTTCTGCAGTTCCGTCGCGTGCAGATGCAGACAGAAAGCGCAACGATTGATCTGCGATACCCGCATCTTCACGAGCTCGAGCAATCCATGATCGAGACCACTGGTGCGGATGGCGCTTTCGAGGCCCAACATGGCCTTGAGTAGATCGGGAACGAGCGCAGCGGGATTGGCGATACGGGCAGTCATGGCTATGTCCTGGCAGATGTATGGATTCGTATGCACGTGGCATATCGGGTGGTACATCTGCTCGACGAGATGGCCGCCGCGAATGTGACATGGCCGGTTTGCCCAACAAAACGCGGGCGATTTTGCGCTATTCGGCGCGGTAGGCCCGCTTGAGGTCTTCAGCCAGACTTTGTGGCTCCGGGTATATGGACACCTTGTTGATGCCCAGCGCCCACAGCTCCTGCCAGATGGCATCACGCGCCGCCGGATCGATTTCGATGGCCATTCTTCGGGCGGAGGTGCCATCGGCGGCCACAATGGGCAACTGATCGATCGCGGTCTCGTCCATGCCGTGTACGGTGAACGTGCCACGCTGGGCGACCAATCGCGGATTGTGGCGGCTCGGAAAGATCGCCAACGGCCTGCTGTTGTCGGCGACGTCGCTGCCGTTCAGGGTCGTGATCTTGCAGCCACGCCCGCAGGTCTCCGGCAACCAGGCACTCACCCAATGATTCGCGCGCGGCACAATCACCGCGTCGGCGCCAGACAAGCGATTGAGCGCCAAAGGATCGAGCACCCACACACAAGGCACCTGATCCTTGGCCGGCTTGTATTCCAGTGCGAAGTAAAGGGCCGACAACGGACTCTCCGACCAATCCAGCAGCCGGGTGGGCAACCCATAGTGCTGCATGAGGAAGTACCAATCCCAGTCGCTCTGCGGCTGCTGAGAGAGCAATGCCGGTGCCATGCTGCGGAAGCTGAGCACCAGGCTGCGTTCCTCGCAGTTCTTGCGCCAATACGCTCCCGGAGAAAGCGCGTAGGCGCGACTGATCACACCGCGATACCAAATCTCCGGATGCGGATCGTCGGGGAACCACTCGCCCCGAATGCGCATGATTTCAGCGATGAATTCCGTCAGACTGCTGATGCGTGCCATGATTGCATGCTCCGCACGGTGGGAGGGGTGGGGTCACACAGATATAGCCCTTCCCGCCCCACCATGCGTAGGCGCATGCCGCAATCGTCTATCAGAACGTCTGGCCCACCAACTCTTCACTCTTCGCCCAGAGTGCCTTGGCATTCTCGGCATCGAGAGCATACGGGCGCACGCCTTCGCTGATGGCCGAGATGTAGCCATCGGTGATGTTGGTGGTCACGTGACAGTTCTCGAGATATCGCCCACCGATCTCGTCGGCGTTGGCCACGAAACCCGCCCACACCGACGTGGCTGCGCCCTGGGGAATGGTCTTCCACTCGAACGAGGCCTTGCCCTGCTCGGCCAGCTCGGTGTTGATCTGCGTGAAAATGCCATCGAGTGCCTCCTGGCCCACGTGCCGACCCAGCTCGGTCTTGATGCCGCCCGGATGCAGTGCAGCCGCACGCACACCACGCGCGCGATGACGGCGATCGAACTCCACGGCAAACAGGATGTTGGCGGTCTTGGAGCGTCCGTATGCCAGGAACGGCTCATACGCGGTGCGCTCGAAGTGGGGATCGTCGAGATCCACGTTGGAGTACCGATGGCCCGAAGACGCCACGCTGATGAACCGCCCACCGTCCTTGATCAGCGACGCGATGCGATTCACGAACAGAAAGTGGCCCAGGTGGTTGGTGCCGAACTGTGTTTCGAATCCATCGATGGTGTGACCGAATGGTGAGGCCATGACACCCGCGTTGGCGATGACCACATCGAATCGATCACCCTGCACGTGCAACGCATCGGTCGCCGCGCGGATGCTGGCCAGCGAAGCCAGGTCCAGTTCGATGAGTGTGAGACCGCCACCGTTGGCGGCCGCGGTGCGCACAACCTCGGTGGCTGCGCGTGCCTTCTCGAGATCCCGGGCAGCACCCACCACCTCGGCGCCGCGAGCAGCCAGCGCCCGGGCGGTTTCGACACCCAGACCGGCCGACACCCCGGTGACCAGGACCCGCAATCCCCGAAGATCCACGCCGTCGAGGACGTCGTCGGTGGTGGAGGTGGCGCCGAACACCGAGGCGCCTGAAGTAGCAGTCAATGCGACGGACATGAGGCTCCCTGCAGGGCAAGAGCACAGTCGGGGCACAGGCCGCCGGCTCTTGCCGATCGGACGGCTCATGCTAAGATGGAGTGAGCCTCCGCTTATTAACCGGAGGAACACTCCGTTTTATATACGGAGGCATGCTCCGTTTAACAAGGGGTCGTGGCGCGTCGTGCGTCCTGACGGGGAGAGCAGCATGGACAACGACGTAGGCGACGTAGGCCGCGACGTGGGGATTGGCGGCGCGGCGGATCCCGCGAAGGCCGAAACCCAGTCCGGAGCGGATCAGCCGGAACCGGCCAAGACGCTCCGGGCGGACGCGGCACGCAACCGGCAGAAGCTCGTCGACGTGGCCCGAGAGGCGTTTGCCGACAAGGGAGCCGCCACCAGCCTCGAGGAGATCGCCCGTTCGGCGGGGGTCGGCATCGGCACGCTGTATCGGCACTTCCCCACCCGCGACGCACTGATCGAGGAGGTGTACCGGAGCGCGTCGCAGCAGTTGACGACGGCGGCCGCGACACTCATGGCCGAACGGGCGCCGGCGGATGCGCTGCGGGAATGGCTGCTGTTGTTCGTGGACCACATGGCCACCAAGAAGCTGATGGCCGATGCGCTGGCGTCGCTGGTCGGTGGCCCGGGCGCGCTCTATGCGTCGTCGGGCGGGGCTGTGACCACGGCCATCACGACACTCATGCAACATGCCGAACAGTCGGGGGCCATCCGCGTGGCCATGGACCCACTCGACCTGCTGCGCGCCATTGCCGGTGTAGCGAACAACGTCCCGGGCAGCCACTGGGAAGAGAGTGCACGGCGGCTGGTGGATATTCTCATGGCCGGGATGCGCCCAGAGCGAAGCTGAGCCCGACGAGGTGTGACAACCCTCCCGGTGTGCGACAATGTCTGAAGTGGAGCACAGGGGTCGTCCTTGCAAGCCATCTACCGCGAGGTGGTGTTGTCTATCAGCATGTTTTCGCTGCTTTCCGCGACCCTTCTGGCGATGCAGCCCGCGCCCACGGAGCAGCGGGCAGCACAACAGCCCACCACACAACGTGCGCCCGACGCAATCGACAGTGTGGTGGCCACACAGATGGCGCGCCGCGAAATCGTGGGGCTGTCGCTGGCGATCATCGACGATGGACGTGTGGTGGAGACGCGCGCGTACGGCACCATCACGCGCGGCGGCACGGACCGTGTCACACCGAGCACGCTGTTTCAGGCGGGCTCCATCAGCAAACCGGTATCGGCGCTCGCCGCGCTGCAACTCGTCGACCAAGGTGCGCTGTCGCTCGACGACAATGTGAATGACAAACTCCGCGCCTGGCGTGTGCCCGACAATCCGTTCACACAGCAGGAGCCTGTCACGCTGCGCCGGTTGCTCAGTCACACCGCCGGCCTCACGGTGCACGGGTTTCCCGGATACGCCGTGGGAGCGGCCGTGCCCAGTGTGCCCGATGTTCTCGATGGCCGCGGCAATACGGGAGCGGTGCGGGTGAACGTGCTGCCGGGCAGTATCTGGCGATACTCCGGTGGTGGTTACACGGTGATGCAACAGTTGGTGGTGGACGTGTCTGGAGTGCCATTTCCCACGCACCTGCGTGATCGCGTGTTGCAGCCGCTGGGCATGGAGCACAGCAGTTTTGAACAACCCTTGCCGGCCGCGCGCGCCGCCCAAACGGCCAGTGGTCATTTGCTCAATCGGCAGCCGGTACCAGGACGCTGGCATGTGTATCCCGAAATGGCGGCGGCCGGACTGTGGACCACACCCACCGATCTCGCGCGGTATGCCATTGGCGTGCAACAGATGTTCGCCGGCAAGTCTTCGGTGCTGTCGGCCGACATGACGCGGCAGATGCTGACCGAGCAAAAATCCGGATACGGATTGGGACCTGCCGTGGCGAGTAGTGGCGCGACGCTGCGTTTCCATCACAACGGGCGCGACGAAGGATTCGATGCGTCGCTGGTGGCGTATGCCCAGAGTGGTGATGGTGCGGTGGTGATGATCAACGGCAACGACAACTCCCGTGCCGTGAATCGCATCATCGACGCCATCGCGAAAGCGCGTCAATGGCCGGACTGGGAGGCGCCAAAACCCGAAATGGTGGCACGTGCACCGCGCACGTCGCGACTGCCCGACGAAGTCAGTGGTCGGTACGAATTCCAGAACAACAACATGCTGACGCTGTTCGTGCAGGATGGTGTGTTGTTCACCGATGTGAACGGATTGCGCGACGAAGACTGGATCCCCACGGCGGACGGACGCCTGGTGTCCACCGATCGGGCGGTGTCGTTTCGCCCCGTGCGTGACACCCGCGGCGCGATCACCGGTGTGGCCTGGACATCACCGAATGGCACGACACGTCAGATCCCGCGCATCGGTCCGTTGTTCACAGTTTCGGCGGGACGCGACCCGGATCCGCACTTCACGGTCCGCTTCGATTCAGCGCGTGTGCATCTGGCAACTGGTGGTGCGGCGGTGACCGGTTCCCCGTTGCTCACGGAGGGTGCACGTGCGGTGTTCACGCGCCCCACGATGGACTTTGCGAATGTGAGCGCGAGGCAGTTCGTGATATCCGAAGACGTGCGCGGCCGAGGCATCGAGCGGCATGGTCATGCCATCGTGCGCGTGGCGCACTATCGATTGCAGACCGCCGGGGGTGAACGACTCGTGATCGTCCATGTGGACGCTGACGGGCGGGTGGCCGACTTCGACGTGGTGAGCCGCTAGGCACGCCGTTCGGCCAAGGCTGCCAACCCGGCCCGTTGATCGTAGGTTTGGCCGATGTCTTCGAGCATCGGACCCGCTCCCCTGCCCCGGCAACCATTCAAATGGTTGCTGCTGATTGTGCTGTTCGCGGGTGGTGTCTGGTATCTGAGCTACGATCTCGTGTATGTGGTCACCCGGGATCGCACGAACGAACCCCCGTGGCGCAATGTGTTGTTGCTGGTGCATGTCGTGGGCGCGGTGCCGCTGCTGTTGCTGCCCCCCGCGCAGTTCAGCAGACGTGTGCGCCGACGCTGGCCCATCTGGCATCGTCGCGCCGGCACATGGTATCTCGCCTCGGCGATCGTCGCGGCGCTGGCGGCCATGGTGCTGGGACCTACGTTCGAGGGGGCTGGGCGCCGGGTGCCGCTGATGCTCTTCGCCACGCTGTGGCTGTGTTTCTCGCTGGCGGCCTGGTGGTGTGCCCGGCGCGGTGCGTTCGCGGCGCATGAGCGTTTTGTGGCCCGCAGCTATGCGATTGCGCTGGCCTTTGTTTTCGTGCGGGTGCTGGGCGATGTGCAGGAACCGCTGTTCGCCTTTTTGCCGGACCAAGAAGTGCGCGGGGTGACGCGCGAATGGCTCAGCTTCGTATTGTCACTACTGACCGTGGAGGCCGGGTATAGCTGGTGGCCCGCCATCCGCGCGGCACGGCGCACATCGGGATCGGCGCCGGCGTCGCGCGTCATGTCCACTCATCCGAATGCCTGAACGGGAACCACAGGCCTTCGATCGCACGGAACGTCCATGATCAAAACCGTCCTGCTCTGCACCATCGCGCTGCTCGTGAGTGCCTGTCTGACCCCCACGGAAGCCTGTGGCTGCTCACCGGCGCCACCGCCGCCCGCGCTATTCGTCGAAGGCGTGGTGCAGAATGCCCAGGGAACCCCGATGAGTGGTCTGGTCGTGAACGCCGTGGCATACGCCGGTGTGTGCACGGCCGCAGACTCCGTCACCCGAATCGCCGGCGGCAACAACGCGGCCACCAATGCCGCCGGACAATTCCGGATGCTGTTGGAGTCTGGCAGTGAGTCCGCCAATGCGTGCCTGCGGGTGCGAGCTTTTCGGGTGGTCTCCGATGCCATTGGCGTTCCGGCAACGCTGCTCACACAACGGGAAATTCCCAACGTCCGGGTGCGGGGGTACGGATCGGCCGCCAAGCTCGACTCGGTATCGGTGGCCTTGTCGCTCCCCTGATGGATCCGGATACCCAACACGCGTCATCCCTGCGGGAAACCGCTTCGTACTATCGCGCCGGCCTCGCCTTGCGGCTGATTCCGGCGCCCGAGATCATCGCGTGGGCTGATCAGGTGGTGGCGGGGGAGCCTGACGCACCACCCCACGTGCTCGAGCTCTCCATCACGTCGCCCGATGAGGATGTGCGTATCCGGGAACTGCTCGGCGACCTGGCGTTCAGCACATTTGGGCAGTCGGAGTCCGATGTTGTGCGGCACATGTTGCTCGATCGGCTGCGGATGGAGCTGGACGGCGGCGTCCGTTCGCTCGAGGCGACCATGGCCATTCTCGATCACGCCCGGCAGGCATTGCCATGGCCATCCGACCTGAGGCTGGCGCTCTGGCGGCACGGAGAGGAATTTGCGGCCGACCCTGTTCCGGACGCCTCGACGTGGTCGCGTCGCACATTGGCGCTGCTGTCCACGATCGTCCGCCCCCCTTCACGGTAGATGCTCATGCCCCCCCGTCCCCTCATATCGTCGATGGCCCTGCTGGCGGCCGTCTGGGCTGTACCCGCCTTGGCACAGCCCGGAACCGCCCCTGCCCGTCGTGACACCGTGCGGAAGGTGCTCACGATCCCCGGTCAGCGGGATGGTCTGTCCACCTTCACCCTGGTGAACTACCCACAGATGAAGCCGAAGCAGTGGGGCGTGATGGATTTCGATCACTATCACACCACGGCAGAGCTGAATTACTGGATGGAGCGGTGGGCGAAGGAAAAGCCCGATCTGGTGGAGAAGGTGCAGGTGGGCACGTCATTTGGCGGCCAGCCGATCTGGCAACTGATCGTCACCAACAAGAAGACCGGCGTGCACACGTCCAAGGCTGCGGCGTTCTTCGAGGGCGGACGACATTCGGGCGAGATCACGGCCAGCGAGAGTGTTCTGTGGCTCACCTGGCATGTGCTCGAGAACTACGGCAAGGATCCGGCGATCACCAAGCTGGTCGACGAGAAGACGTTGTATCTGCGCCCCAACAACAATCCTGACGGCGCGGATATGTACAAGCTGACCGCGCAGGCCAATCGCTCATCGGTGCGGCCGGTGGACAATGATGGCGATGGACTGCTCGACGAAGATCCGGGCGAAGATCTCGATGGCGACGGATTCATCCGGCAGATGCGCAAGCATGTGGGCGCCGGCAAGGGCACGCATGTCATCGATACGCTCGACGCCAAGGGTCGCCTCATGCGTTCGGTGGGTGCCGGCAAGGGTGACTATCTCGTGTACTCCGAAGGCATCGACAACGACAAGGACGGCCAGTACAACGAAGACGGTGTCGGTGGTCTGGATCTGCACCGCAACTATCCGTACAACTGGCGGCCGATGGCCGAATCAACCGGCCGCGGACACGTCCAGTTTGGCGCCGGTGAGTATCCTCTGTCGGAACCCGAAACCCGCGCCGTGTTTCTCTGGCAGGTGGGTCACCCGAATATCAGCGTGACCAACTCGATGGACACGTCCGTGCCGATGCACCTGCGTGGCCCGAGCACCTGCATCGCGGCCGAGTGCATGTTCGCCTCCGATCTCAAGCTGCTGCAGCACTACGACTCGGTGGGCAATTCGTTCACCAACTACGGCCTCGCCGGCGACGTGTATTGGACGTACGGCACGCGCGGTCAGCCCAAGGGACAGGAACGTCCGGAGCCGCTGTTTGGGCACGGCCCCGATTTCGGCTATTTCCAGATGGGCCAGGTGTGGTATGGCGATGAACTCTGGAATGGTGGGCGCGAGAAGGATTACAACAACGACGGCCGCATCGATCAGTATGAAGTACTGCGCTACAACGACGAGCGCTTCGGCGGTCGTGGGTATCAGGCGTGGACGAAGGTGATGCACCCCGACCTCGGCGAAGTCGAAGTGGGCGGCGCCGATCCCAAGTTCTGGTCGCAGAATCCGCCGGCCGAAGATCTGGAGCGTTGGGCCAGCAATCAGGCGAAGTTCAACCTGACGATGGCGATGGACATGCCGAAGGTGGAGATCACGGCGATCCAGGCCACGCGCTTGCGCGGAACCGTGAAGGACTCGGCGACGCACGAAGTGAAGGTGACGGTGCGCAACACCGGCCGCATTCCCACAGCGTTCGAGCAGGCCAAGCGCGTGCATGCGGTGAAGCCGGACCAGTTGACACTCGCCGGCGCGGGTGTGACCACGGTGGGCCCGCGTGTGCAGGAGTTCTGGATCGGTGGCTACGAGAGCAAGGTGATCACCATGCGCGTGCGTGTGCCGGCCGGGGAAAGCCCCAAGGCTACGGCGAAGCTGAGCAGCACGCGTGGTGGTGTGGCGGAGCGTGAGGTGACTATCACGCCGTAGCGATCTGAGACGTAGCGAAAGCTTGCTCGACTTCGGCCCCTCGCCTTGGATGAAGGTGAGGGGCCGCTGACGTTGAGGCCCAACGAGTTGTGAACCGCAGCAGGCCGGAACATCCCCCACCCGTCAATGCCCAGCAGCGGTGGCCCGCAGCCTTCGCCCACCCAGCAGACATACAAAGCCGATCATCACCAGGACGGTCGTCCCTGGCTCCGGCACCGTGCGGGTCAGCACGAGGTTGTCGATTTGTACGTTGGCCAGATCGGGGTTTGGCCCCTGTGTGCCGGTACTCCCTGTAGTCCATTCGAGTGCCGAGAGATTCACGAATCCTCCATCGAACTGGAATGGCGAGAGAGTCGCCGTTGGTGTGTGCGGGACATTGAATGTTTGGGTGACTGTTCCTCCCTGCATCAATGTCCCGGTGAAGGTGATGGGGCCTGCGGCAGCCGGCGACGGGACAACGGTTCCAAGACTGATACTCTCAATGCCAAACCATCCCCCGTCAGGGCGAGACAAGCGGCTGGTTGAGCTGAAGACGTGGTTCACGAACCATGCCTGTGACCCGGCAAAGTTTGGTCCGCTGCACCACACCGCTTGTCCTACCGTAGCGGTGGAAGCCACGGCGGTTGTTGCGATCGAGTAGCCACCGAACGTGTAGTTGCCCGATATGGTGTAGCCACCGGATCCCGTTCCCGGCGGCGGGCAGGCCACCTCCTCGAAGTCGAGGACGACGGTCTGCGACGAGGCGACGGGGGCCGCGAGCAGCAGGGTGCAGCCGGCGGCAATAGCGTGGATGGCAGAGACGCGCATGGCAGGTGGAGTGAAGATTGGTTTAGGGGCCGCCCCACTATTGGGTACTGAGGGGAGCGAAGGCCACTGACGGAATGCACTACGACTCAGGGCTTAGCCATACGCCTCATCTCTCAACATCGGGCGACTGAAAAGTCCACAGGATAGGGTATGCCCCCTTCTGTCTCCCACGCCCTCCGATCACCACCACGCATTTGTCGTCGCCCCATTCAGTTCCCCAACTAAGCGCGCAACGTCGCTGCGAGCCCCACAGCCGAGCTTGCGAAAGATTGCCTCGGTATGCCGGCGCACGGTGTGCACAGTGATCTCCAACTGTACGGCAATGCGTGGGGAGGTAAATCCCGATCCGATGAAACGGGCTATCTCTGCCTCCCTAGCGGTAAGGCCGCAGGCCCGCAGGCCCTGATGAAGATCCGGTGGCAGCCCCGATGGTTCTGCTTCGTAGCTCCTCGACTGACGCGGAGACGGAGGCGCGGGCATCAATACGACCACCGCTTCCACCTTCCGGCGCGAATCCCTCAGGAGGGTTCCATGAGCGAGAAGACGCGGTTCGGTACCTGGCAGCAAAGAACGCCACCTCGGAAACACGTTCGAACAGGCTCCCCATTTTGCGGAGGCGCGTTGTACATCCTGTCCGATCCCATACAGGATTGGATCGTGGAGATCGGCGAGCAGGACCGCAGCCTGGGGAGTCAGCTCCAGCAGCGTCCCATCCGGCGCAAGGCGGACCACGGGGAGCTCGAGTTGTTGGAGCAGCCGCCTAGTTGATACGGTCAATGACGACACAGACACCTGCCGAGCGCGGAGTTGAGCATCGTACGGTACCAGATGGGACCGTAGGTCGTCCGCACGGTAGGGGTACCCGATCAACTGCCGGTCGTGCTTCGCTCGCGGTCCAATCGCAAGACGTTCAAATTCCACAAATGTCGAATGAAGCGAGCCCCGACCTCCCGAATTCTCCAGCGACATCTACTCAACACACGCCTTGCCACCTGATCCTGCTGGGTGACGCCCGCATATCTCGTGGTCCCGAGTTGTGGACCGGACGGGCGGCACAAAACCGAAGACTGGCCGTACTGGTTTTGCTGGCGGGTCACGTCAATCGGCGCTGTTCGCGGCAGGCCATCCAGACCCTGCTCTGGCCAGACGCGGACGGGCACACTGCGCGCCGCCTGCTCAATGAATCGGTCTACATTATTCGGAAAGAACTTGGAACGACAACACTTGAATCGCACGGAGAGTATCTCGCGCTCGGTCGAGATGTCACCAGTGATCTCGAGTGGTTTCGTGCAGCGGCATCAACAGGCGAGTTGGAACGGGCCGTCGCCATCTACTCTGGGCCGTTCCTGGGAACCTGGTCACCCGCCGACATGCCGGAGTTCGAACAGTGGGTGACGCTTGAACGGGAGGTCGCCGCGCGGCAGCATCGCGATTGCCTGCAACGGCTGGCCACCATCGCCGAGGCGGTCGAGGATTGGCCCAGGGCCATCGAGTGGCATCAGCGACTGCTGAGTGCCGACCCCTTTGGAGTTCAGGCGGCCATCGCCCTCGCGCGCGCTCAGGCCAGAGCGGGCGAACCATTGCGCGCTATGCAGACCATCGACGCGCTGGCAAATACATGGCGTCTGGAGTTCGGCGAACCGATCCCCGATGCGCTCACATCCCTGCGTCGGGAATTGCTATCCGCTGCCGGGCTTTCATCCTCCTCTCCCCAAAGCCCGCCGACAACACGCGAGGCCGTAACGACGGAAAGCGGCGGGAGGTCGCCAGAGGCCCCGGTTCCTCTCTCCCTCACCCCCTCCAATCTCCCGCACGCCACATCCAATTCCAACGCCGACGGTGAAAGACGGCGAATACTGCAGCGATTCCCGCTCGCCTTCGGACTGGCCGTGCTCTTGGCCATCATCCTCAGCGCTGGCGTCGCGGCCATTCGACGTCCACCAGTGCATTCGGCAACCACCTTCTCGCATCTGGCAATCCTACCCTTTGAAACTCCAAGTGGCGACTACGACGGGGCTTTCGTAGCCACCGGGCTTGCCGAGGCTCTTTCGGGTACGCTGGGCGGATTCACTGGGCTCCGGCTAATAGCACCCGAAGTATTCACACGACGCAGGACTGAAACATATCTCATCGATTCCATCGCCAGGCGATTTGGCGGTCCGCTGGTACTCCGGGCGGTGCTGGAAACATCTCGGAACGAAATCAGTGTCACTGCCAGACTGATAGACAGCCAGACAGGTGAGCAAATCACATCGGTATTGGTGACTGCCCCCCGTGAGGACCTGTCGACATTGCGACAGGAACTGGTCACGAGGGTGGCTGTAGCGGTGCGTCAGCGTTTGGGTCTGACCAATAACCGCGAGTTGTTTGCCACTTGGACGAAGCTTGGAACCGCAACACCGGAGGGCGTGGCACTCGTATGGCGTGCACAGCATCGCATCCGTGATCTCGTCAACTACCGTCTTTCCACGCAACGCGACTCACTCGCCCGAAAGCGCATGCAGACAAGCGCTGCGGAGACAGATTCGCTGCTTGCCGCGACAGAGCAGATCGACGCACGATGGTTCGAGCCCACTCTATTGCGTGCTCGATTGGCCTGGGAACGTGCTCGCCTCGAGGTTGGTCCTGCCCGGCTCGCGGAAATCGCCATCGGACTCGGACATGTAGAACGAGCCATCACATTGCTCGGCACAACAGCCGCCGAGGTGCCATCGTCTGCGACAGGAGCCGAACATCTCGAGATCAGGCTGCGCAATGCTCAGCAGGCCCGCGCGTACTTCCTGCGAGGGACTCTGCGGCTCATGACCGTCGCGGCGATGGCCACAGGGCGAAGCGAACATGCGATCGCCTCGGCGGGGGAAAGCGACCTACAGATTGCAGTGCGGCTGGACAGCCTCCTGGCTCCGGCGTGGGCCGCCCTTGCCAGACCACACTGGATGCGCGCCGATTTCCAAGGAGCACAGCGCGCTGCAGAGATGGCCATTCGTGCGGATCCCTTTGGGGAGGCGCTTGAGGAATCGATCAACTGGGCCGCACGTTCTGCGGCCGCTCGCGGGGAGCGCAACACAACACTGCGCTGGTGTCGACGCGGCAGGGCAGAAGTACCGAGCACCTGGCTGTTTCTCGACTGTGAGCTACTGGTGCATGCACTGGATGCGGCGGGCCTCGGAGACCGACCCAATCCCGCAGCAGCATGGGCACTGGTCGACACACTTGAACGATTGGATGCGGGAGCGATCCAGGGAGGTAGGAACTACAGCCCGGTCTATCGTCGGCTGACCGCCGCGGCGGTTTCCGCCGCGGCAGGCGACACGGAGCGCGCACGCCGTGAATTGCAACACGCGCAACAGCGGGTTGCAACTCACAGTGATATGCAGGTGGATATCAAATACGATGCGGCCTTCGTGTACACCATGCTCGGTGAGACCGCCACAGCGCGTGCAGAACTCGCCAGCTATGTCGCGGCGCGACCAGACTACGCCCAGGCCGTGATACGCCACGCCCGTTTCAGAGCACTCAAGATCCCGGGTTCATCGCCATGAAAAAGTCCTTCATCGAAAGAAGCTCGAGCGTCCCATCCTCTTGCCGCTTCACAACCTTGAGGAGATCTGCTTCCATGACTTCAGACGGCAACGAATCCGGCTCGTGCACGAGGGCGACATATTTTTCGTTCGCGTAGTAGCCGTCCCGAAGATTTTTGGCAAATTCGGCCCCTCGCGTGATGGTGTAGTAGGGCAACACGAACTTCTCGATTGCCGCCGGCGACAGGAACCACGCATCCACATCACCGATATCCTGTCCGTCCTTGTCGACCAGCTTCTTACCTGGCGGTGCGATCAACTTGAGTGGATCCGTACGCGGGGCATAGGCGGGATTGCCCGTGTACGCCGCGTTGACTTCCACCAGCACCTCCCAAATCCCTGCCTCGACACTAGTGCCTTTCTTCACGACCATGAAGTCCGGCTCCCCGTTCTGGTGCTGCTTTCTGCGCAAGACCAGAAGTGGCCCGCCCTGCAGGCCGTGAGCAGCTTCAGCAAGCAGCTTGAGGTCATTCAAGGAAAGTGTGTCGGGAACGCTCATCGCAGTCACGCCTCGTGGTTGGGGGCTTCCGGGATGGTTCTACAACGTGGGCATTGGTCCTACGATTTGCGCATACCCTGCCAATCCGGCAAAAGTTCATGGCCGCATTCTGAATTTTCAGCCGATCCCTGAGGGAATTCCACGCGGATGTTTGCCAACCGGTTCTGCACATGATGCAATCCACGGAGTCACGGAACTACCGCCCAACGCCCGCGCTACGTCCTGTTTCTCATGAACGCCTAGCTTGTTCATCACCGCTTCACAATGCCGACGCGCGGTATTCGGTTTGACACCGATACGTTGTGCGATCTCGAGGTAGGTAAGTCGTTCGGCCATCATGAACGCCACGTCCTGCTGACGAGGTGTGAGGTGTGCTTCTTGTGCCGCAGCAAGAGTTCGATCTCGAACGATTCGATGGAATACATCGCCTCGATTCCATCGATCGAATCCCCGCACGACCACACCCTTTTCGGCATGCAAGACGGTGACGCCTGTGAATTCGGCCTTCTGTACTGACGCGAAGACGCCGCATCCTACACCGTAGTGCGTGCCTCTTGCCTGCCAGTGAATCGCTCCAACGTTTCCCTCGGCGACGGAAGTCAGCACCTCATACTGAAGATCCGGAAACGTGCAGGTGAAAGAGCGCCAGTACGTCCGAAATGCCTCACGACCAAGACTTCCTTCGGCTCCCTCCACATCGATCAGACATTCGGGCGCCAAGAGTACGTCAATAGTTGACTCCAAACGCCTTGTCCACAGGTCGTGCGACCAGTGTTCCATCAGCAGTCTGATCGGCGCCATCGTCCTGCCTCCGCAAGTGACTATTATCGCCATCCTGTTGCTGGGAGGAATACTGGGTGACGAGCATCGCGCCAGACATTGGTCATTCTACCAAGACGCGCCGACTGGAATGGTGGAGAGCATTGCCTCTCTAGGGCACGATGCCACTCGACAAGCCCAACGACACGATTGAGGCTGTAGCCGTCTCCTTCTCCGATCTCCCTCCAATGGATCTCGGTGAGCGGAGTCTTCGGGAAAACCACGACGGTCTCATCGAATCTCGGAGGAAGCCATGGCTCGGCCTCACAGGACTCTCAGCGGCATACAAATCACTTTGGCGGCCGTTGGCACATGCTCGCTCATTTTCAGTAGTCCGTTGGCCGCACAACGCAACGGAAAGCCCAAGACAGACACACTCCTCTTCCACCTCACAGCATCGGGAGCAACGATTCGAGGACCATCACGTGCTTCTGGAGATCATCGCATCGATATCCTAGTGAAAGGATTCAATCCGCTTCATCCCGCCACCTATCAGATCACCGTTGCGGGCGCACCACTGAATTCACCGGACATCAAGCCGTATGATGTGCTTGCAGGACTCCTGGGCTGGTCTCCCTTGGAGGAAGCGAAGGCGACTTCCCAAGTAGCTTCTGCACTCGATCAGGGAGGTTCTCAGAAACCGAAACCGACCGGGAGCGAAACGAAGGGAACGCAATTTTTCAACAACTCGATCTGCAACGAGCAAGTTGCCAATCAAGTGTCGGCACTCGACTCTGAATTGTGGAGCACCCTTAGGGAGGTGCATGATCTCGCCGGGAGAGCGCGGGTTTCGCTTGCAGCGTTGGACATCATGCGCGCCAATGCAGAGGCATTGAGTTCGAATATCTTGGCCGACGAGAACAATCTCAATGCATCAGTTTTTGCTATGAAGATCACAATAGACACCCTACAGATACTCGGTGCGCCCTCTGATCGCAGTTTCCTTACCACGGTGCGACAGAGTCTCATTGAAGATCAAATGCAGATGAACCAGCTCAAGAGCAAAGCGGAACAGGGCAATTGCATTTTCGCTCAATCGACATTGATCGCCTCCGAAAAACGAATCTCCTTGATGGTTCGCGATATGGCGATGATTGACACGGCAATGAGTTTTGCTGGAAGAAATCTCGAGATTCTCCGTAAGGCGGTGGCGACATGGTCGCACCTTGTCGCGTCACCAAGTGCATTTGTCGCCAGCGCGACTGCCGGGCCCTACCAGACCTCAACGGAGGTTTCCATTTCCGTGAAGCGACAAACCCCTCAGATATCAGCGCCTTTTCCCACCGTCGCTCTCGGGCTCCTCGCCAGTGAAAGGCTCGTGATCGACGGCCCGGAGTCCGAAGAGAAGAAGACATGTGAATGCGCTGCGCAGACCAACAGGACAACCACTGTGTCCACGCAGCAGCAGCCTTCTGAAGAAAAGACCGTCGCGACAGCGGTATTGCATCTTGACGTCGAACCACGAGTACAAGTTTCGGCCGGCGTGTCCTATAGCATGGCCTACAACGCTCCCACTTTCACGATCACAAAGCACAACGAGGAGACAGCTACTGTCACCGAGTCGGTAAGAGGAAACGGCCGTACGGCTCCCATAGTCCTACTGCATCTCCGCATGTGGCCACAGTGGTTCCTGAGCGCCGGCGGCAGTCTTTCGAAATCGGATGCAACTGGCGCGCTCGACCACGACGCATTCTTTGGTATGTCACGGGCGGTCCCCCGCATTCCGGCACTCGGTATGCTCAGCCTCGGAGCTACCTACTACCGTCGGGCAGTTCTCACCCCTGGAGTGACCGTCGGATCCCCCTATCAGACGAGCGCAACACCGAGCCCCCTTATCACCAAAGACGGCCTTGCCGTGACCATCGGCGTCACGGCGAAGATACGGTGATCTCGTTCAGTGAACTCGGGCTGCGCAGGAGTGCCGAATCTCGGACACATGGGAGTTGTTTCGGGTGCTACTGCCACCCTCCACCCACCGCCCGAAACAACTGCACCGTCGCCGCCAGATACTGCCGCTCCACCTGCACCCTGGTCAACTGCGCCGCGAACAACCCGCGCTGTGCATCCAGCACCTCGAGATAACTCGAAATCCCGCTCGCGTACCGCCGCTCGGCAATCGTGAACGCCGCCAGCAGCGCACGTTCCTGCGTCTGCTGCGCGGCCAGTTGATCCCGACGCAACCGCACACCGGCGGCGGCATCACTGGCCTCCCGCAATGCCACCAGCACCACCTGCTCGAACGTATTCCGTGACTGTTCCGCACGCGCCTTGGCGGCCTTCTGCTCGCTGCTCAACCGCCCACCGGTGAACAACGGCACCGAAATGCCGGCCTGCAACGTGTAGATCTCACCACGGCCATCGAAGATCGTGCCGTACGTCGGACGCTGCGCGCCGTACTGTCCCGTGATCGACACCGTGGGCAGCCGGGCGGCCTGCGCCACACCGATGCGCGCGGTGGCTGCCTGAAAATCATGCTGCGCCCGCAGCACATCGGGACGGCGCGCCAGCAGATCGCCAGACAGCGAGTCGGGCACGTTCACCGTCTTCACGATATCGCTGAGCAACTGCCCACGCGTGATGGTCTGGGGCGATGTACCAAGCAACACGGACAGCGCATTCTCCAGCTCCGTGCGCTGCCGGGTGAAGTCGGCCACACGCGCGGCCGGATCAGCCACGGTGGCCTCGAACTGCCGCACGTCGAGCTCGGAGATCAGCCCCTGCTCGAATCGCCGGCGCGCCAACTGTAACGTGGCTTCACGCGACACCAATGTCTGCTCGGCGATGGTAATGACCGCATCGGCCTCACGTAGCTGCAGGTAGGTATTGGCCACATCGCTCACCAGCGACAACGTCGTGGCGCGCACATCATCTTCGCGCGCCGCCACGTCGAACCCTGCGGCCTGCGTAGCTCGCCGAGTGCGCCCCCAGAAGTCGAGCTCCCAGGCGAGATCGCTGGTCACACGCGCGGCATCGAACTCGATGGGCGGTGCGGCGGCCAGGGCGATCTTGTTGGTGCCCATCGTGGTGCCCACGTTGATCTGCGGGAAAAACCGCGACGCGGCCACGCCGCGCAACGCGCGGAATTCGTTGATACGCTGCTGGGCCACACGCAGATTGCGGTTGTTGCTCACCGCCACGCGAATCAGCGACTCCAACGTGCTGTCACGCAGGACCTCGGTCCACGCTGGTGCCGAAGAGCCACTCGCGACCAGATCGATCGACTCGGCGGCGAGCCTCGACGTGATACGCGCCAGACTGTCTTTGCCGTCCTGCGCGCGGGCCGTACGCAAGGAGTCGAGGAACTGACGAGTATCCGCCGATGGACCGGAGGATGCTCGCGCCGTCACCGAGGGCACGTCGGGGCGAACACGGGTGGACGGCCCAACGGCGCAGGCACCAAGCAACAGCGCCGATACCAGCGTGAGCGCCGACTGTACGCGTGCGACATACGGAGACCGGCTCATGACACCACCTCCGCCTTCGTACCAGATGCAACGGGTGTCGTGCCGGCGACGCCGCGTTCCGTGAAACGGCGGATCAAAGCAAAGAACAACGGAATGAAGAAGATGCCGACCAAGGTGGCGACGAGCATACCGGCAAACACACCGGTACCGAGTGACCGTCGGCTGCCGGCGCCGGCACCACCAGCAATCACCAGCGGCAGCACGCCAAGGATGAACGCGAAGGACGTCATGAGAATGGGTCGGAAACGCTCGCGCGCCGCTTCGATGGCGGCATCGCGGATGCTGTAGCCCTGTGCGCGCAGTGACGTCGCAAACTCCACAATGAGGATGGCGTTTTTGGCCGCCAACCCGACCACGGTGAAGAGACCGACCTGCAGATAGACGTCACTGGGCGATCCGCGCAGCCAGACGCCGAACAGCGCCCCGACGATACCGAAGGGAATGCCCAGCAGCACGGCAAACGGAATGGACCAACTTTCGTACTGCGCGGCAAGTACCAGGAACACCAACACCAGGCCGAGTACGAGCACGAGGTTGTTGCTGCCCGCCGACTCACGCTCCTGGAAGGACTGGCCGCTATAGGCGTAGCCGATACCCTGTGCGGCGTATTTGTCGGCAACCAGCTTTTCCACCGCGTCGAGGCCTTCGCCGGAGCTCGCCCCCAGTGTGGCGGCAGCGGTCACGAGTGCAGCCGGAAAACCATTGAAGCGCGTGAGCAAGCTGGGGGCGCCGCGCATATCGCTTTCGGTCACCGCCGACAGCGGCACCATCGCGCCTGTATTGCTGCGCACAAAATATCGACCGATGTCTTCCGGAGTCTGCCGGAACTGCGCCTGGGCTTCGGCCTGCACGCGGTACGGACGACCGTAGATGTTGAAGTCGTTGATGTACAGGTTGGAAAGCATCGTCTGCAGGGTGGCAAACACCTGCGACGTGTTCACCCCGCGCGCCTGCGCCGCGGCTTCGTCCACGGTCACGAAGAGCTGCGGCACTTCGGCGCGGAAGTTGGTGGCCACGTTCTGCAACGACGGAATCTTCTTGCCGTCGTTCACGAAACTCTGCACTTCACGCGCGAAGGCCTGTACATCGTCTCCGGAACGCTGCTGCAGGTTCAGTTCGAGACCACTGGTGATACCCAGACCGGGGATTTCGGGCAGATTGAAGCCGAACACCACCGCTTCCTTGAGCCCGCCCAGCTTCTTGTTGATGCGCGCCAGCACGGCCTCGAGGGATTCGTCCTTGCCGGTACGTTCGCCCCACGGCTTGAGCGTGACGAACATGGTGGCCACGTTCGTGAGGTTGGAGCCGGTGAGCAACGCAAAACCTTCCAGCGCCACCGTGCCACGCACCATCGGATCGTCGCGCACGATGCGGTTCACTTCGGTCACCACATCGCTGGTGCGCTGCAAGGAGGCAGCGTCCGGCAACTGGATGGACACGGCGAAATAACCCTTGTCTTCATTGGGCAGGAAACCGCCGGGCACGGCCTTGTACAGCACGCCGATCAGCACGAGGATGACGGCAAAGCCGGCTACCCACGTGCGCGGCCGATCAATGACGCCGGTCGCGCCACTCACATACTTGCGCGTCAACCGCGCAAAACCGCGATCGAAGGCCTGAAAGAACTTGCCCTCTTCTTCGTAGGTCTTGTGCCGCAGCAACGTTGCACACAGCGCAGGGGTCAGCGTGAGTGCCACCAGTCCGGAGATCACCACCGAAATCACGATGGTCGCGGCGAATTGCTTGTACATGGCGCCAGTGATGCCACCCACAAAGGCCACCGGGATGAACACGGCACACAACACCAGCACGATGGCCACCAGGGCACCACCCACCTGCTTCATGGCCCGGTTGGTGGCTACACGCGGTGATACGTGGTCCTGCTCCATGATGCGCTCGACGTTTTCGATGACGACGATGGCGTCATCGACCACGATACCGATGGCCAATACCAGGCCAAACAGCGTCAGCGTGTTGATGGTGAAACCCAGGGCCTGCAAGCCGAGGAAGGTGCCGATGATGGAGACCGGCACCGCCAGCACCGGGATGAGCGTGGCGCGCCAGCTCTTGAGGAACAGGAACACCACCAGCGTCACCAGCAGCATGGCTTCGAACAGCGTCTTCACCACTTCCTTGATGGATTCGGTGATGAAGGGCGTGGTGTCGAAGGGAATTTCGTAGCGCACGCCGGGCGGGAACGTGGGCGCCAGTTCCTGCATGCGCTTCACGATGGCGTTCTTCACTTCCAGGTTGTTGGCACCCGGCCGACCGAACACCAGCAGATTGGCAGTGGGCTTGCCATTCACACGGGCCTTGGCATCGTAGCCGCGCGAACCCATGGTGACTTCGGCAATGTCCTTCACTCGCACCAGCGATCCGTCGGGGCGCGCACGCACGATGATCTCACCGAACTCGCTGGGCTGCGTGAGGCGGCCGGTGGTGACCACGGGGATGGTGAGCTGGGTGCCCATCGGCGACGGCTCGCGACCGAGACGGCCGCCAGGCTTGGTGGCATTCTGCGCCGATACGGCTTGCTGCACATCTTCCACGGTGATCCCGAGCTGCGCCATGCGCTCAGGATTCATGCTGATCAGCATCGCGAAGTCGAGATTGCCGAACACCCGCGAATCACCGACACCGGGAATGCGCTTGATCTCGTTTTCGACGTAGATCTTGGCGTAGTTGCTGAGATACGACGCGTCGTAGCGCGGGTCGTCGGATGTGATGGCGACCAGCGCCAGGATGTCGGAGTTGGCCTTGGTGATGGTCACACCGGTCTGACGCACGGCGGCCGGCAACTGGGGCGTGGCCACACCCACGGCGTTCTGCACGTCCACGGCCGCGAGGTCCTGATTGCGCGAGATGTCGAAGTAGATCGACATCGACATCGTGCCATCGCTGGTATTCGACGACTTGTAGTACAACAGGCCGTTGAGGCTCGACAACTGCTGTTCGATGGGCGCGGCCACGGCGGTGGCTACGTCGGCTGCGCTCGCGCCCGGGTAGAACGCGGTCACCTGCACCGCAGGCGGTGTGATCTGCGGGTACCGACTCACGGGCAGTGACTGCATGGCGAAGAGGCCGAGCAACGTGATCACCATGGAGATCACGGCAGCGAGTACCGGCCGGCGCACAAAGAGGTACTCGCTCTCCGGCGTCACCGCATTGGCCAGCTTGTTGCTGATTTCGCTGTCGGGTTTGTGGTGCAGACCGTCGTGTGCATTGTCATGCGGCAACTTGCTGCTCACTGGCGCGCTCCACTGTCCGCCAACACCTTCGCGCGCACGACCGCGCCGGCGCCGACTTTCTGCACACCGTCCACCACGACCTTTTCACCGGCCGAGAGCCCCTTCTCGATCAGCCAGTTGTTGCCCGACCAGCCGGTGGCCTTCACTTCCCGCACCGCCACCTTGTTGCTGTCGTCGACGACATACACCACTTCCTTGCCCATCTGCTGCAACACGGCGCGCTGCGGCACCACAATCGCGCTGTCTCGGCTCAGACCACGAATGCGCGCCTGCACGAACTGACCCGGCACCAGCAGACGATCGCCATTTTCGAAGCGCGCACGATACTGCTGCGTGCCGGTACGGGCGTCGACCACCGGGTCCACGAAGTCGATACGACCAAGCCGCGGGAACTCGCTGCCATCGGGCATGAAGAGCACCACCCGCGCCTTGCCACCCACCGCCAACTCACGACGTGCCGCCGCGTCCCGTGCCCAGCGATACTGCTGCGCGGCCGACGGTCGGAAGCTCACATACACCGGGTCCACCACATCGATGGTCGTAAGCAGGTCGCTCACGCCAGCGACCCGTGCGCCCACCTCGAGCACCGCGCGGCCCACACGCCCGCCGATCTCGGCGCGCACCACGGTCTCCTTGAGTCGCTTCTCGGCCGCATCGGCCGCGCCGCGTGCCTGCTCTACCAGCGCCTTGGCCTGCAGCAACTGGGATTCGGCGTTGTCGACTTCCTGTTTGGCGATCGCATTGCCCACCAGGAGCGGACGCAGACGACTGGCCATGAGTTCGGCGTTGGCCATTCGGGCTTCCGCTTCACTGAGACGACCACGGGCGGCGCGGGCGTCGGCATCGGCGGTGACCGCATCGATGCGATAGAGCACCTGGCCCGCCTGTACCTGCGTGCCTTCCGTGAACGGACGTTCGAGGATGATGCCGGCAGCCTGGGCGCGCACCTGCACGGTGCGGTAGGCCTCGACCTGTCCGACGAACTGCAGGTTCTCTTCGACCGTGGCCGGCTGCGCGACGATGTAGGTGACCTCCGATGGCGGTGGCGGCGGTGCCGCCTCCTTCTTCGAGCAGGCCAATGTCAGAGCAACGGACAATCCCACCGCCCAATGCCGGGGGCGGAGCGCAAAAGCGTACATGAAGAGCGCGGAGATGGCGCCGTTTGGCGCGACTGTGGTTTCCTGCCAGCCGACAGGTGGTTACATACTACGTAGTAGGTAAGCACCGTGTTGTGCGATTTGCACTGGTACTTTCACCCCCCTTTACGCACTGAGATGAGCGAGGCGTCACCGCCAGATCGCCGGCGCATGCGGCCGGAGGACCGTCGTCGCGAGGTACTCGACGCGGCGCTGCGGGTTTTCGCCGAAGCGGGATTCCGTCGAGCCAGTCTGAACGCGGTGAGTGATGAGGCCGGCGTGACGAAGGGCTGCCTGTACCACTACTTCGACTCCAAGGAAGACCTGCTGCTGGCCCTCATGCGTGAGCGCGCGCAGGACGTGGGATCACTGGCGCAGGCCTTGGCGGACGTCACGACGCGGGACGAGCTGCTCGCCCGTATGGTCCGTGTGCTGTGGGAGAAGTACGAGCGGGAAGGTGAGCTCGACATGACCGGCGTGGTGCTCACGGAATTGCCGCACGCGCCGGCCGTGGCACGGGCGTTCTTCGATGAAGTGATTGCCCCACGACGCGCCGACCTGCGTGATGCGCTGGTGCGCACCGATTCCACGTCGGTCGACCCCGAACTCGCCGCGATGCTGTTGCCCTGGATGATGATGGGTGTCGCGTTGGGCTACCGGCTCTGCGGCGGGATCGATGCGGCACAGCGAACGCCAGAAGAGATCGAACAGGCGACACTGGCGATCCTCTCCAGGGGATTGTAAGTGCCATCCCTGTCGGGAATCGCACGAGGTTTCAGTCTCTGGATGGCCGTGTGGTGGACGATCATCGGCGTGCTGATCGCCGCCGGTGGTACCTGGTGGATGGATCACCGTGCTGATCGCGGCCGTGGCGAGTGCGATCCCATTGGTGCTCCTGCTGCGCGGTTTTGCGGGACGACGTTATCCGTCAGCCGTAGAACGTATCTGGCTGATGCGCCCGTTCTGGTACCTGCAAGTAGCACTGCCCGTACTGGGTCTTTCCGCACTTGCGGGCGTGATACTGGGCCTGCCATTCGGCGCGCCCGGCGCAGGAGGACGCTGGGCCTTGGCTCTGGCAGGATCCATACTCAGTGCCATCGCACTGGCTGGATACGTGGGTTCACGATGGCTGGTGACAAAAGAACTCGTTGCTGAACATCCCGATGTACCAGCGTCGTTGGATGGCCTGCGCATCGTGCAGATCTCCGACCTACATGTAGGGCCGCACACACCACGCCGATTTCTCGCCCGCGTGCACAAGGCGGTGCACGAGGCACGTCCGGATCTGATCGCCATCACAGGTGACCAGGTGGACGACTATGCCCCGGATGTGCAGCACTTCACGAACGCATTCGGCAGTCTCACCGCACCACTGGGTGTGTATGCCATCGCCGGGAACCACGACGTGTGTGCGGGATGGCCTGCGGTACGTGTGGGCATGGAAGCCGCCGGCATGCAGGTACTCGTGAATGCGGCCATCCCGCTGGTGCATGGCGGTGCGCGGTTCTGGTTGGCGGGCACCGGTGACCCGGCCGCATTGGGGTGGTCGCGCGATGTGGCCGCGGAGTGCGCCCCGGACATCGGGTGCACCCTGACCAACGTGCCTCCGGGTGCCTTCACGATCGTGTTGGCGCACAATCCAGCGCTCTGGCCCGCCCTCGTCAAACGCGGCGTGGCGCTCACACTCAGCGGGCATACGCACTACGGCCAGTTTTCCATCCCGCGTCTCGGGTGGAGCCTCGCGTCACCATTCCTCAAGCACGCCATGGGCAGTCACCGCGAACAACAATCGCTGCTCTACATCAACCCCGGCACCAACTACTGGGGTTTGCCGTTGCGTATCGGAGCACTGCCGGAAGTCACCGTGGTCACGCTCAGGCAATCGGCCAACAGTGCGATTCGTTCTTCGCCCTGACGCCCCTCGCGTCTTCAGGCGCGCTTTGCGACATACAGCGTGTGCATTGGTCCGCTGGTCACATGGGCTCGCACACGCAGTGTCTGCACCGTGAGCCCGATGTTCTCCAACGCGTTCAGAAAGCCCGGGTCATCGCCAACGGACCAATAGGCAACCGTGCCATGAGGCTTGAGCGCGGCCAGCGTGCTGACAATGCCCTTGTTGGCGTAAAGGCGCGAGTTCTCCGCCATGATCATCCCTTCGGGGCCATTGTCGGTGTCGAGCATGATGGCATCAAAACCACCGCGATTGGCCCGCAGCACGTTGATGACGTCATCGTGCACGATCTTCACGCGTGGATCGGCCATGGCCTCCGCCGACAAGGCGAACTCGGGATTGGCATTCCAGGCAATCACTTCGGCCACGAGTTCAGCGACAACCACCTCGGCGTCGGGACCGACATGTCGCAGCGCTTCCCGCAGCGTGAATCCCAACCCGAGCCCGCCAATCAGCACACGGGCCCCACGCGTCGTGGTCAGCGGTGCGCAGGCCACCTCGGCGAGCTTGTCTTCGGAGTAGTGCCGGCGCGTGGACATCAACTCCACACGATCGGCGCGAATCAGATAGGCCCCATCGTGCCGGAACAGCTCCAGCAGGGTGCCATCAGGGGTCCGGGCCTCACCGAGGCGTTCAAGCGGCTTCATCCCCGAACTTAGTCGATTCCCGATGGCTGATCGAGAGTGAGGCGGGGAAACAGCGGGGGGAACACTGATTGCACGGAAACAGAACAGAAAAGCACAGATGCCGCCCCACGGACCCTCCAAGCAGGTGATCGTGGTTGTGGTATCTGTGCTTTTTCTGTTCTGTTTCGGTGTGGTCTGTGTTCCCCCCGCTTGTTGCAGTTGCGGTCCGGCCAAGGCCAGCCGCAAACACATCAGGCGTTCGGCCGCGCTCCCGCTTCCCGTGCGCGATACTGCTTGCCGAGCCACACCGCCAGCACCAGCCACGCCGCCGAAAGCGGCACCATGGTGAAGGCGAGCCCAGACAGACCGAGTCCAAAGACGGCCATCCAGGTATACGACCACGCTCCGACCTGATCGCCGAGTCGGTAGACGAAGGTGTCGCTGAAATTCTTCGCCTTGTACTTGTCGGTGCGTGGCAACACGGTGAACAACGCTTCACGACCCGGCCGCTGAATCGCGAAGTTGCCGGCACGACGGGCCACCTGGAACACCACCAGCACGACCAGTGTTGGCGCAAAACCCATGACGCCAAAACCGATCAATGTCACGGCCGGGAGAAACGCGAGCGCCGCGCCAATGCCCAGCCACTTGATGAAACGGCCCGTGACGAAGAGCTGCGCCAGCAACGTCAGCGCGTTCACTGCAATATCCATGGATCCGAACACCCGGGTGCGTGCCGCGCGGTCTTCACCAAACACACGCGCCACCACATCCACCTGCTGGAAGTAGAGGAACGTGCTGGAGATGGTGTAGAACAGAATCAGCGACGCAATGCCCAGCAGGTAAGGCGATGACAGAATGTGTTTGATGCCATCGAGCACCCCGCCGCCAATCACTTCCTCCGAAGCACTCTTGGACGGCACCTCCGCCGCGACGACCTCAGTCTCCGGCTCGGCGGCGTGCATCTCCGCCTCCTTGCGATCGAGCACGTGCGACGCGCGAACCGCCAGCTCGAGAATGAGGGCCGAGACCAGCATGAGGTTGAGCGGCCCCATCACGCCCACGAGGCCCGTGGTGATCGTCGCACCAAGCATGGCCCCGATGGTGCCGCCCACGGCGACCACACCGAAGAGCCGTTTGCCCTGCCCTGGTTTGAACACATCGGTGAGCAGAGACCAGAACACCGAAACGACGAAGAGGTTGAAGATGCTCGTCCAGATGAAGAAGATGCGTCCCACCCAGATCTGCTGCTCCGCGCTCGAGGCACGGAAGATCAGATAGAACACAATCAGGTTCATGATGAAGAAGCGGTACGTCCACCCGATGAACTGGCGTCGCTTGAGCTTGGAGACGAGAGACGTGTAGAGCGGATGCACGAGCAGCATGCCGATCATCGTGCCCGTGAATAGCCACGCCAGATTCTCGGCGCCACTGGCCGCACCCATATCGTCACGAATGGGACGGATGACGTAATACGCGCACAACACCAGGAAGTAATACGCCGTGGCCCACACCAGCACGGCACCCTCGCCAGGGCGCGCACCTACACTGGCGCGCAACCGCGCCAGCACTCCCGTCTCAGTTGTCATGGAGCACCCGTGGAGGGGAACTGCGCCCGGTCAACGACCAGGCGCGGGGGGAAGCGCGTCGACGAACTTGATGATCTGTTCACGCTGCGCCGCCGTGGGAATGCGGCCGATACCACCACCGATATTGTCGATCATGTTCTTCGCCTGGCTGGTGGCCGGCGTGATCGCCGTGACGGCGGGGTGCGCGAGGATGAACTTGAGGAACAACTGCGCGTAGGTGGTGGCGTCGAACTCCTTCGCAAACTCCGGCAGCGGTGTGGTGCCAGCGCGGCGGAAGAGACTCGTGCGACCAAATGGCGCATACACCAACACGGCGATCTTCTTCTCGATGGCCAACGGCAGGATCTTCTCTTCCACGCCACGGTTGTCCGCTGCGTAGTCGATGCCGATGAAATCGAGCGGCTCATTGCGCATCACCTGTTCCAACTGGCCGTACTGACTGTCGCTGGTGGTGGTGATACCCACGTACCGGACCTTGCCGGCCTTCTTGAACTCACGGGCCACGGCGAGCTGGGTGGCCGGATCGCCCATGTTGTGCACCTGCATGAGATCGACCTTCGGCTGCTTGTAGCGGGCAAGCGAGGTTTCGATCTGCGCGCGCGCGGCAGCAGGATCGGCGGTGCCGGTGCCACGACCAGCCACATTCACCTTGGTGGCCCAGAACATCTTCTTCGTGATGCCCATGTCGTTCACGAGTTTGCCGGCCACTTCTTCGGAAGCACCATACGACGGCGCCGTATCGAACACGCTGGCGCCGCGATCGGTCATGGCCTTGAACACTTCACGAAGGGCCGTGACGTCTTCGGTGCGGGCCACCGAGGAGAAGGTGGCAGAGCTGCCCAGTCCAATGACCGGCAGTTTTTCACCGGTGGATGGGATGGCGCGCTGAAGGAGTTGTCCCTGGGCGAGCGCGGAGAGCAGACGTGGCGTCAGGCTCAGCGTCGCACCGACACCAGCGGCGGTGGCAAGGAAGTCTCGACGATTGACCATGGCGGGAACCTCGGCAGAGGCGGCGGGATGTGAAGCGCTCGAGCACGGAGCGTGGGCTCCGCGGAGCAGAAGGTACGACATAGATCGCGGTCGTGCTCGCCATCTGTCCCGCCGGAGGGCGGCCGGTGAGATGGCATTTATATGTAGACGGCGAAGAATCACTACCCGTTAATGGGATTCGGGCAATGACCGAATCGTGACCGAGATACGCCGGCGACTGTAGGGGATCGGTGATTGTACCATGGGGCCGAATACCACTCATCACGCCTCACACCGCGCTGTGAATCGAGTTGGTATCGCCCGCTGCAAGGGCGTGCCCGGGCGTTCGGGGACGACGTTACACGCCGTTTCCACACTGTTGCGGCGCTTCGGCTCCTGAACCGAATCGGGCCAACTATCGCTTCATCTCGCTCTTCGGCCGGTGAAGCGAATGCCATCGCGGAGTGCATCGCACCGCGCCGAGTTCGTGCCCCTCCGTCGATTCTGATTCCAGGAGCTACAAGGATGTTGCGCCTTGCCTCTGCGTGCTGCGCCGCCATCGCGACCATGGCGATGCCGTTCGCGTCTTCCCGACTGCCCGCGCAGTCTCCACCTCCCCAGGCACCCGTCACGACGCCGAACCAACAGGCAGCGACGCTGACCGGTCGTGTGATCGATTCCACCACGGCCCAGCCAGTCGCCGGCGTACAGCTCGTCATCGTCGGCACCTCGTTGGGCGCGCGCACCGATATGGACGGACGGTTCCGCATCTCCCGTGTCCCTGCCGGTGAGCAGCGGGTGCGGTTCACGATGATCGGCTACAGCGCCATCGAGCGCCGTGTGTTGGTGACGGCCGATCAGGGCGCCACACTCGATGTGCGCATGCAGTCGGTGGCCACGCGCCTGAACAACATGGTTGTGGTTGGCTATGGCACACAGAAAGCAGCGACCGTCACCGGCTCCGTGAGCGCGGTACAGGGCTCACGACTGGAAGCGATGCCGTCCCCGAACCTCTCCAACATGCTCGGCGGCACATTGCCCGGCGTGGTGTCCGTGGCATCGAGTGGTCAGCCCGGCGCTGATGGCGCCACCATCCGCATCCGCGGCAGTCGCACGCTGAACGACAATTCTCCGCTTGTCGTCATCGATGGTGTGCCCGATCGCGCGGGTGGCCTGGATCGCCTCAATCCGCGAGACATCGAAAGCATCAGTGTGCTGAAGGACGCCTCGGCGGCCATCTACGGTGCACGGGCCGCCAACGGCGTCATCCTCGTCACCACCAAGCGCGGCTCCACCGGTCAACCGGAGCTCACGTTCAGCGCCGACTACGGCTCCAACCGACCGGCCCGTTTGCCGGAGATGACCGATGCCGTGACGTACATGACGATGCTGAATGAAGTCGATCAGTATCGTGGCGTGGCACCGCGTTACTCAGCGCAGCAGATCGAAAACTTTCGTGCCGGCAGCGATCCGTGGTTGTATCCGAACACGGATTGGTTTGCAGAAGTCATCCGGTCTTCGTCGCCACAAAGCCGCGCCGATGTCTCGCTTCGTGGTGGCGCCGAACGCATGAAGTACTTCCTCTCGCTGGGGACGCAGTCGCAGGACGGCTACTACGAGAACACTGCCAGCCGGTACAACCAGTACGCCTTTCGCAGCAACATCGACGGCAAGGCCACGGATCATCTCGACATCCGGTTCGATCTCACCGGACGTCTCGAGGATCGCAACAACCCGAACCGCCCGGCGAGCGAAATCTTCCGCGCGATCATGCGCGGCAAGCCGAACCTGCCGGCGTATTGGCCAAACGGCCTGCCCGGCCCCGATATCGAATACGGCAACAATCCGGTCGTGATCGGCACACCGGCCACGGGCTATGACCGCGACCAGCGCTTCTACGTGCAGGGGACGCTGAACGGCACGCTGGCCATTCCGGGGGTGAAGGGGCTCACGGTACGGGCCGGTGCCAACTACGACCAGATGTTCGGCTATCGCAAGCAGTGGCGCACACCCTGGACACTGTACACCTGGGACGGGCTCGCGCGTGATGCGAGCGGGCAGCCGTTGCTCCAGGCCGCGCAGCGCGGGTACAACGCCCCAGAACTGCAGCAGGACAACGAGCGCAACAACGGTGTGCTGCTCAATGTGGTGACCGACTATCAACGTCAGATGGGACGCCACAGCCTCGGCCTGATGGCCGGCGCCGAACGGCAGACCATCGACTACTCCAGCATGGCTGCGTTCCGGAAGTTTTTCCTCTCCGATCAGCTCGACGAGATTTTCGCTGGCGGCGATGCGGAGAAGCAGAATGGCGGAAGCGCCGGGTTGGCCCGACGTCAGAACTACTTCTCGCGCATCAACTACAACTTCGCGGACCGTTATCTGATCGAGTTCGTCGGTCGGTACGACGGGTCATACATCTTCGCGCAGGATCGCCGCTTCGGATTTTTCCCCGGGGTGTCGGGTGGCTGGCGTCTGTCGGAAGAGTCGTTTGTGCGCAACACCCTGCCGATGTTCAACGACCTCAAGTTGCGCGCCTCGTGGGGACGCACGGGCAACGATCGGATCGACCAGTGGCAGTACCTCGCGTCGTACGGCTATGGCAATGGCTACGTGTTCGGCGTGAATCAGGAAGTGAAGAGCATCTACCCCACCCGTACGCCCAATCCGGACGTCACATGGGAAGTGGCCAACCAGGCCAATCTGGGACTCGATGCCTCGCTGTTCCACGATCGCCTGTCCTTCACGGTGGACTACTTCACCGAGAAGCGCGACGACATTCTCTGGTTCCGCAATGCATCCGTGCCGCAGTCTGCCGGACTGGTGTTGCCACGCGAAAACATCGGCAAGGTGGATAGCCGTGGTGTCGACGGTTCTGTCACCTGGCGCCAGAAGCTGAGCACCAACAGCTCCTTCGATGTGACCCTGAACGGCGGTGTCACCAAGAATACCATTCGGTTCTGGGATGAAGCGCCCGGTGCGCCCGAATGGCAGCGCTCCACCGGCTCGCCGATGAACACGGGGCTCTACTATCGCTCCATCGGTGTGTTCCGTGATCAGGCGGCGGTGAATGCCTATCCGCACTGGGCCGGCGCGCGTCCGGGAGACCTGATCTTCGAAGACGTCGATGGCGACGGTGCGATCACGACCGACGATCGTGTGCGTATCGGTAAGACTGGAGAGCCGACCTTCACCGGTGGTTTGATGTTCACGGGCCGCTTTGGCGGTTTCGATGCCACGGCGTTTTTCGCCGGTGCGACGGGGGCCACACAGTATCTGGCGACGGAATCCGGAGATCTCGGCAACTATCTCGCCGACTACGCCGACAATCGCTGGACGCCGGAGAATCCGGACGCCACGCAGCCGCGCACGTTCAACGGCGGCGAATACTGGCGCAGCAATGCCAACACGTTCTATCTGCGCAACGCCGACTACCTCCGCCTCAAGACGCTGGAGATCGGCTATCGCCTACCACAGCGCCTGCTGTCGACGATGCGCGTACGCCAGGCCCGCGTGTACGCCAGCGGCCTCAATCTGCTCACCTGGGATCGCATGAAGCTCATGGATCCCGAGGCCCGCAGTTCTTCGGCACAGTACTACCCGCAGGCCCGGGTTTTCAACTTCGGCACTTCCTTCACGTTCTGAGCCAGAGATCCCATGCCGCTCACACGATTCTTCACGGTCGCCATTGCGGGTCTCAGTACCTGCGCCGCCCTGGTGCTCTCGGGGTGCGACAACTCGATCCTCGAAGCCACACCACGAGACCAGCTCTCCAACCGCGCCGTCTTTGCGGACCCCAATCTGGCGGAAGCTTCGCTCAACGACATCTATCGCGGTGTCGGCCATGGTCTGAACGGCACCACGTTGTGGTCGCTGACCGACGATGGTCACAACACCCGTTTTGGTGGCACGACGCAGCACATGCAGTCGCTCATCACGCCATCGAGCCTTGGCACGATGGGCGGCGGTCGTTTTGATCACTACCTCTGGGGACCGCTGTACAAGAGCATCCGCAATACGAACATCTTCCTCACCCAGATCGACAGCGCCACATTCGACGAAACACGCCGATTGCGCATGAAAGGCGAGGCGTTTTTCCTGCGCGCCTACTTCTACCACAACCTGCTGCGCATCTATGGCGGCGTGCCCATCATCAAGCAGGTGTATGAGCTGGATGATGATTTCGTGATCGCCCGCAACAGCTTCGAACAGACCGTGGAAGCGGTGGTGGCCGATGCCGATTCAGCCGCGGCGCTATTGCCGGTGGCACAGAGTGCGACGGCACTTGGCCGAGCCACCAAAGGTGCAGCGCTCACGCTCAAGGCACGCACGCTGATGTACGCGGCCAGCGATCTGGCCAACCTGAATCCGGGCCGTTTGCCGGAGACGGGCTACACCACCCCCGGCGATCGGGCAGCCAAGTGGCGTCGGGCCCAGGCGGCCGCCAAGTCCGTCATCGATCTCGGCGTGTACAGTCTGTTCCGGGGCAACCCGGCGCAGGGTGAAAACACCGCCGACAACTACGCCGCGCTGTGGCTCAATCCGACCAACAGCGAAGTCATCTTCGGCCGGTATTTCCTGGCATCGCGAGGCACGGTCGATATTCCCAATGTCGGCCGCTACGACGGACCGAACGGCTACCACAACTGGGGATCCAACACGCCGACCCAGAACCTCGTCGATGCCTACCGCATGGCCGATGGTTCGAAGTTCTCGTGGAACAACCCGGTGCATGCCGCCAGTCCGTACGCGAATCGCGACCCGCGCTTCTATGCCACCATTCACTTCGATGGTTCGAAGTGGGTACCGCGCCCCAGCGACGCGGTGGCGCTCGACCCCGTCGGCATCATTCAGACCTTCACGAAGGTGACGTTGCCCAACGGCAACACCGTACCCGGCCTCGATTCCCGGGCGGGCCCGATCGAGAACTGGAACGGCACGTACTCCGGCTACTACAAGCGCAAGGCGATCAATCCCGCCGTCGATCACCAGTTCGTCTCACAGGAAGTGCCGTGGTACTTCTTCCGCTATGCCGAAGTGCTGTTCGACTACGCCGAAGCATCCATCGAACTGGGCGACGAAGCCGCGGCTCGCTCGGCCATCAACCAGGTCCGTCGTCGCGCGGGTATGCCGGCGATCGATGGGGCATTCACGGGTGCGGCACTGCGCGACGAGTATCGTAACGAACGTCGTATCGAACTGGTGTTCGAGGAGCAGCGCTATTTCGACGCACGCCGCTGGATGATCGCACCGCAAGCATTCGGTGAAGCCGCGCACGGCATCGATATCACCGCGCAAGCCACCAACGCGCTCGATCGCTCCACCTACCGCAACTACACCTACAAGCTGATCGACGTGGAACCGCGTGCCTGGAACGACCGGATGTACTTCAATCCCATCCCGCGCGACGAAATGAATCGCAACAGCCTGCTCAAGCAGAATCCCGGCTACTGAGCCGCGACCACTTTCTCACACGACATTCGCATGAGCAACGATTTCGATTTCCGCCAACTCCTCGGGGTTGGCGGAAGCCGACGCGATTTCCTGCGCGTCGGTGGCAGCGCGGCGGGCCTGATCATGCTGGGGACGCTCCCGGCCACCCGATCCGATGCACAGCGCCGCATTCCCGACTTTCCGTTCACTCTGGGCATCGCATCCGGCGACCCGACGTCGACCGGCGTGGTGTTGTGGACACGCCTGGCGCCTGACCCGCTCCGAGGTGGTGGCATGCCAGCGCAACGTGTGCCGGTGCGCTGGGAATTGGCCGACGACGAACAGTTTTCGCGCATTGTGCAGCGTGGCGACGTACTCGCATTGCCGGAGCTCGCCCATTCGGTGCACGTCGAAGTGGAAGGACTCGCCCCCGATCGTGGCTACTGGTACCGCTTCATTTCCGGCGGCATCGTGAGCCAACTGGGCCGCACACGAACCGCTCCCGCGCCGGGTGCCAAGGTTGACCGTCTCGATCTGGTGTTCGCCTCGTGCCAGCACTACGAGTCCGGCTACTACACCGCGCATCGCCACCTGGCCTCGGAGGATGTGCGACTCGTGGTGTTCCTTGGCGACTATATCTACGAAGGCGGTGCATCGCCGAGTGGGGTGCGCCGACACACCGGTCCCGAGATCATGACACTCGAGGACTATCGCAACCGGTACGCACTGTACAAGAGCGATCTCGACCTGCAGGCATCCCACGCGGCGTTCCCCTGGACGGTGACCTGGGACGACCATGAGGTGGACAACAACTACGCCGGCAGCATTTCCGAACGGTACGATGCGGCGGATGCATTTCTTATGCGGCGCGCGGCGGCGTATCAGGCGTATTACGAACACATGCCGCTGCGCCGTGCGTCGATGCCCAAGGGGGCCGACATGCGGTTGTATCGTCGCTTCCAGTATGGTGATCTGTTGTCGCTGAGCATGCTCGATACGCGGCAGTACCGTACGGACCAGCCCTGCGGCGACGGCGTGACGCCGCACTGCGCGGAGTCGTTGTCGCCCGAAGCCACCATCCTCGGCACGGAGCAGGAGCGTTGGCTGGTCGACGGCTTCGCCGCATCACAGGCTCGCTGGAACCTGCTTGGCAATCAGTTGCCGTTGGCGGACATCGACCGCATCGCCGGTCCGGCCGTGGGCTATCAGATGGACCAATGGACGGGATACAGTCGCTGCCGGGATCGTGTCGTCGCGGCGATGCACGCCCGCAAGCTCGCCAATCCCATCGTGGTCACGGGTGACGTGCACCAGAGCTGGGTCGCGGACTTCCATCTCGATCCGGCAAACAGCAAGTCGCCGATCGTCGGGACGGAGTTCGTGGGCACGTCGATCACGTCGGGAGGCGACGGCGCCGCGATGCCCGCTTCCGGGCAGGCCATTCTCGACGAGAACCCGCACGTGCACTACTACAATGCCCAGCGCGGCTACGTACGATGTGCCATCACGCCAGACCGGTGGCAGAGCGACTATCGTGTGCTGACGCAGGTGTCACGGCCCGATCAGCCCATTCGCACGGACCGCTCGTTCGTCGTGGAAAACGGACGCCCGGGCGCGCAGAAGGCGTAGCCGAGCCGAAGGACCTGCTCATCACCGCCAGCCGTCTGCTCGAGGCTGGCGGTGACATTGGTCACAAAACCCGCCACCCCATTGGTCGCCTCGAGGCGCAGGGCGGGCGTGGAATGGCACGTTGCCTTCTCTTCGCTGGTCCGGCAAGTTGGTGCGAGCCATCCCCACCCACTGACGGACGTGACATGACCACCGCGGGCACGCCCGACGATCTTCTCGCCGTCCTTCAGAGCGGCCGCCGCGACGCGCTCGATGCCCTCGTGCCACTCGTGTACGATGAGCTGCGTGTCATTGCGCATCGGCATCTCGCGGCGCGTGGCAGCAATGGCACACTCGCCACCACGGCGCTCGTCAACGAAGCCTATATCAAGCTGGTCGATCAATCGCGCGCGGGATGGCGCGATCGTGCGCACTTCCTCGCCCTCGCCGCCGTCGCGATGCGCCATGTGCTCACCGACCGTGCCCGCGCGCGTGTTGCACTCAAGCGGGGTGGCGTGCGACAGCGGGTATCGCTGGATGAGCAGGCGGTGGCGGATGACGCCGAGCCGGAGCAACTACTCGAGATCGATGATGCCTTGCATCACCTGGCCACCATCGACGCGCGACTGGCCCGGGTGGTGGAGCTGCGTTTCTTCGGCGGCCTCAGTGAAGAGGAGATCGCGGAGGCACTCGACGTGACCGTGCGGACCGTGCGACGTGACTGGGTCAAAGCGCGTATGCTGCTGCGGCAATCGCTTGGAGTCGCGGACGGATTGTGAGCCGACCACCGGTCTCCGCCGAGGAGTGGAAGCGTCTGGAGCCCGTGCTCGATGCCGCGCTGGCCCTGCCTGCCGATCGCCGACCGGCGTACCTGCACGCCGCCTGTGGTGACGATGCCGACATGCGGCTCATGCTGGAACAAATGTTGGCCCATGCCGACACACCGGACCCGTTGCTCGACCTGCCGGCCTCCGAACGGTTTGCCGCGCTCCTCGCATCGGGCATATACAACGCCCGCATCGCTGATACATCGGATGGGTTGACGGAGGGACTGACGGCCGCACTCGCTGGCCGCTACGAGATCGTTCGGGAAATCGGACGCGGTGGCATGGCGACGGTGTACCTCGCCCGCGATGTACGACATGATCGTGAGGTGGCGCTCAAGATGTTGCGCCAATCAGTGGGCACGCTACTCGGCGCCGACCGCTTTCATACGGAAATCCGCGTCACCGCCAGCCTGCGACACCCGCACGTGCTTCCGCTCTTCGACTCCGGGGAAGTCGAGGGACGTCTCTTCTACGTGATGCCCTATATCGAGGGCGGCTCACTCCGTGATCTGCTCGATGGGGTAGGACCGATCGGCGAATGGACTCCGCGGCGCGGACGACTGCCGGCCCCACAGGCGCTGCGTATCATGTCGCAGATCGCGAGTGCTCTGGCGGAAGCTCATGCACGTGGCGTGGTGCATCGGGATCTCAAGCCGGAAAACATCCTGCTCACCGGGAGTGGCGAACATGCGTATCTCGCCGACTTCGGTATCGCTCTGGCGGCGGCGCACGATCCCATCGGCCGGGTGACCCGCCCCGGCTTTGTGCTTGGCACGCCGACCTATATGAGTCCGGAGCAGTTGCGCGGCGAACCGGACCTCGACGGACGCAGCGACATCTACTCCATGGGGCGCGTGCTGCACGAGATGCTCGTGGGCACGCTCCCCCCCGATGGCGGCCTTCCTCTCGATTCGCCGCTGCGATCCACGCCAATGGGTGCGCTGGTCACACGCGCCATTGCACCGGCGCGGGACCAACGATTCCCATCGGCCAGTGAGCTGGTGCGTGCGATCGAGGACGCCTCCCGTGTGCTCGCCAGCGCGCCTTCCTCCTCCACACCGTCGTCTGCCCGTCTCATCGGCGCGGCAAACGAAACAACGGCCGAAGCAATCACCACGCCATCGTCGCACCAAGGCGATGCGGATGCGCGGGCCTTGTTACGATCCAGGCGCACGACACGCATCGCAGCCGGTGCGCTGCTCACCGCCGCCGCGGTGTTCTGGCTGACGACCCGTGGACACGACCGTTCGACGGAGCCCGTCATCGATCCCGATGCCGTGGCCGTGCTCCCCTTTCGTCTCGACGCCGGCGATGAATCGCCCATGCTCTCGGGCGACAACACGGCGCGTTTGCTGTACGACGCGCTGGCCCGATGGGAGCGGCTGACACTCAGCGACGAAATGCGCGTCGCCGACGCGATGCGCACGGACCGACGGGCTGCGGATACACTCTCGGTGGAAGGCGCGCGGGGTGTGGCACACCGATTGGGAGCCGGGCGTTTTGTCTGGGGTGAAGTATCGACGCTGCAAGGTGGGCTGCGGGTGCGGGCGCAGCTCTACATGCCTGGGCGCAGCGAGCCGTACACGCAGGTGGTGCACATGGCGGCGGGCGCCGACGTGGCCAGCGCATTTTCCATCCTGGCCGACTCCCTCGTCGCACGACTGGCCGGCGCACCGGGCGGTTCTCCCCCAGCGATCGGCACCCGCAATTTCGAAGCGCTGAAGCGCTACGCCGACGGGCATGTCGCACTGAGCACGTGGGACACACGTGCCGCGGAGGAACAGTTCCGCGCTGCGATTGCACTCGACTCGGGGTTTGCGCAGGCCTCGCTGGCCCTCGCACAGAGCATGGCCTGGAGCGGACGGGCACGCCCTGCCGCGTGGCGGGCATCGGCGGCACGTGCCGTCGCCGATTCGATGCGATTGCCGGCGCGCGAGCGCGGACTCGCACGTGCCTTGCTCGCGTTGGGGGAATCGCGCGCCAATGACGCCTGTGCCGAGTACCGGGCGATGCTGTCGCGCACCCCCAATGACTTCGCCGCACAATATGGCATGGGCGAATGTCTCTCCTACGATCGCCGTATCGTGCGGGACACGACCGACACCACCCAATGGCGCTTTCAGGCGAATCGTACCGAAGCCATCGCGGCCTACTCACGCGCGCTGGAGCTGGTGCCGTCGTACTTCGAGGCGGCCCGTGGCGCGGCGTTCTCCGCGTTGGCCCGTCGCGTGATTTTCACCGGCGAGACCGACTATCGACAGGGATTCGCGTTGGCTCCCGATACGGTGCGCATGGGCGCCTTTCCCGAGTTGCGTGGCGACTCCGTGGTGTATCGTCCACTGCCGATGGCCTCGTTGTTTCGCACGCCGGCACCAGCGACACACCGCGCCGCGATTGCGCGCAACCGGGAGACACTGCGAGCGCTCACCGCACGCTGGACACAGTCGCATCCCCGCAGCATGTCGGCCTGGTTGCGACATGCCGAAGCACTCGAAGCACTGGGTTCACTGGAATCCGAGGGCCCCGGTACCAGTGGCGCCTTGCAGGCCGTTCGTACCGCACGCGCACTCGCCGCCACCGACGCCACGCTGCCCGGCGATCTGCGGGCCAACGCGGCCGCGACGGAAGTCCGCGTGTTGCTCAAGCTCGGGCGATTCGACGACGCACGACTGGCGGTGCGCACCGCACTCGCCGATACGACGCAGTACACCGAAACCTTGGCCGCTGCAGCCGACGGCACCGATGACCAGAGCGGACTACCCGTGCTCGCCGCATTGGCCGCACTCACGGGGCGCGCGCAACTGGCGGCGCGACTGCTCGAGATGATCGCCGTCCGGGCGCAGTCCACACTCTGGCTCGTGCCGTCCGGCAGTGACCTGACACCACCCGCGCCCGTGTTGCGTGCGGCCGGAATGTTTTCTGCGTATGCGGCTCTGGGCGCCCCAATCGACAGTGTACGCGGAACGCGCAGTCGTGTGGAGCGGGAGATCGCGACCTGGGTGCCCCGCGACGCCACAGAGCGCGTGCGAGCGCTGCTCCTGGCGCGCAGTAGTATGCTGGCGCAACCCGGGCTTGGCACGGCCGCGCTCAACGGACTCAGTGAACCCGAACCGTACGACGATCTGCTCGTGCTCTGGCAGCAGGTGGCGCGTGGAGACACCGCACCGGTGCATGCACGCCTGACGGCTCCCTCACGAGCGCCCGTGCAAAACGTGGCGCGGGCCCCGGAGTGGCTCGTGCAACGCGCCCAGTTGGCCATCGCCCTGCGGGATACCAGCGTGGCGATGGGGCTGCTCGATGAACTCATCGCCTCGCTTCCCGCGCAGCTCGAACGCCTGACCCGCGAACACCAGGCCGCCGCAGCCGTGGGGCGCGCCCTGATACTGCGCGCACAACTGCCCCGGGGCGCGGGCGACGCCCCCCGCAAAGCTGCTCGTGCCGTGTCTTCCCTCTGGGCTGATGCGGATCCGCCACTCCGGGCCATGGCCGCCGCCGCTGCCGCGCCGCATCGTTGATATCCCCGAACCACCTTCCGAGGAGTCGTACCATGGATGGCACGTCAATACTCGCCGCACCATTTGGCGCACACCACAGCCCCTGTCGCAACGTGAGTCACAACGCCCGTCGCCGATCGTACACCGCACTGGTGGCGAGCCTGCTGCTGCAGTGTGTGGCATCGACCACGGTGGCGACGACACTGTCGGCGCAGCGGGCCAGCAATGTTTGGCGCGACGATTTGCTCAAGGTCGCGCGGGCTGCCGCATTTGGTCCTGAGCGTACCCCGGTCGCCGATCCCACGGTCCCACGCGGCTTCTCCACCGCTGGCATCCCGGAGGTGACGTTTGCGGCAGCGACGGGACCGCGTGGCAAAGCCGGTGTGGCCGCGCGCATCACCAGCAAGACCGCCTATCCGAAACTCGGCATCCCGGCGGGTGTGAGCTATCTGTGGGTGGACGTGCGGCCACCAGTACGCATGGCCATCATTCCGGCCGATGCTGCCCGCCCTGCGTACTGGCTGCCCGCCACGCCCCACCACACCATTGTCGGTGCGAGCTCCAACACCGATGCCTTGTGCAAGGCCAATCCGCTCGCCACGCAACTCGGTACCCGACGTCCCACGGGCGCCACGCAATTGATGATGGGTGCATGCACCTGCGTGGATGGCGTGTGGATGCACGCGGAAGGATTCGGGGCCGAGCTGTCGCAGATCAATTCGCGTGTCCTGCTCTCTCCGTGAATGCGCCAACGGAGAGCGCAGGAACACCCGTGAGACAGGACGCGATCAGGCGTTGAGCAACCAGCGATAGCCGATGCGATAGGAACCGCCGTGACCAACGATGTTGCCGGTGCGCAGACGACCGCTGTCGCCATCGTTGCCGAACTCGTTCTCACTCATCAGGCGGGCACGGATCCCGTACGGCGGGAACGCATCATCGGAGATGAAGACGCTGACCAAACCGCCCACCGCGTTCACGACGGCGCCAGCGATCGCGCCGGCCGTCGGGGTCGCGACGGTGCTCACCGCAATCGTGGTGATCGTCGACAGGGCGCTGGTCAGCGCACGTGCCGCGTCCGCATCGTCCTGATCGGACTCCACCAGTTGCAGGATACCGTACATCGTCTTCGGATAGCCCGAGGTGCTGCGCAGGCTGAACTGACCGAATGGCAGTTCACCGACGCTGATGTACGTACCGTCTTCGAAGTTACCGATGAAGCGCGACTTGATCACCTTGGTGTTGCCGCTCGCACCAACGATCACACCGCCGAGCACGATGTCATCGGCACCGCCGCCCTCGGGGTTGGTTTCGTCCACGCAGTGGATGGCACGCAACACGAGATCCATCCGGGAGTACCGCGAGCCACCCGAACGCGGCACCGCGTTGGCGCCGGCGAACGACGACGCATCGTCGTCACGCTCACCCACGGTCACGCGCTTGAGTGCGGCGCCACCAGCGATCGGACGGGCCAGCTTGAGATCGAGTGAGGCCCGCGTGAAGTCCACATTGCCCAGTGGTGCGGTCATCTTGGCCAGGCGGGGCTTGTCTTCGGCCAGAGCGCGCAGCCGCGGCGCCATGCGGGCGAAGGCCTTCGCTTCGATGTCACGCACCGCATCGATGGCCGCACCTTCCGGCGTATCCGAGCGCGTGGGGCCGGCATACTTGAGCGGGTCGAGGCGATTGAACAACCCCTTGAGCAGCAGACCGGTGGCGGCGTGCGCCGCGTCTTCCGCCTGCTTGCGTTCGGCGCCTTCGAGCATGCTGGTCGTGAAGCGTTCCACAACCGGTGCGGCGTCAAACTCACGGGCTTCGGTGGCCGTCAGCACCTTCTGGTTGGCGACGGGCCGGGTCTTGATGGTCTTCGTGTCGGGCATGGTAGGATTCCTCAGGCGGGTGTCGTATCCGATGGCGTCGTAGGACGCCGTGGCCGGAAGGGCTCACACCTTCCAACACGGAAGAATCCTGAAAAACAGGACATGCATTCATGAAAGTCGCTGAAGCACGCACATTGATTGCTGACGCACCGATCGGACGCGGTGCTCCCCAGCAGTGGCTGGACCTCGGCAGTGGGGCCGGCACCTTCACGCTCGCGCTGGCCGAACTGCTGCCGGCCGGCAGTCACATTCTGGCAGTGGATGTCGATGCCGGGGCTCTGCGGACCATCCCGGCCGTGCACGCCGGCGTCGTGATCGAAACCCACATCGGCGACGCACAGTCGCCGCCACGCCAGTCGGCAGATGGTGTGCTGCTGGCGAACCTCCTGCATTTCGTGGAGGATCAACCCACCATGCTCGAACGGCTCGCGACCGTGGCCCCACTGGTCCTGCTGGTGGAATACGACAGTGAACGGCCCAAGCCCCCATGGGTGCCGTACCCAGTGTCCCGCACACGTGCCATCAATCTGTTCCGCAGCGCGGGCTATTCGCAGTCCGTCGATCTTGGCAGTCGGACGTCTCGATATGGTCCTGAGCGGATGTATGCGATGGCGTTTCAGCAACAGCCGCCATCAGCGTAGGACTACCGATCCGGTTTCGCCCTGCCCACCACGATGGTCACGTTGTCGGAGCCGCCGCGTTCGAGCACCATGGCCAGCAGCGTATCGCACAACTGCTTCGCGGACTCCATGCGCCCGCACTCCACGGCGATTTCTTCGTCACTCACGTGTTTGGTGAGGCCATCGCTGCACAGCATCACCACACAGCCGCGTTGCTGCACATCCACCCGGGAAATCACGGGCATCGCATCTTCGGCCCCAATGGCGCTCGACAACACGTGATTGAGCGGCGAATTGTGGGCCCGCTCCGGCGTGAGTGCCCCGCGGTCGATCATTTCCTGGGCCAGCGTCTGATCACGCGTCACCTGCCGCAGCATGCCGTCCTGAAACTGATAACAGCGGCTGTCACCCACCTGCAACACGTACAACCACGGCCACACCACAATGCCCACCGACAGGGTGGTGGCCATCTTGCGACCGTCGAGTTGCAGGACGGCCTGTTCGCGGACCCGGCGATGGGCCTCGATGGCACCATCGAGCAGCGTGGCGGTGAACTCGTCTTCACCGGAAGAACCCGCGGCGTGCCAGCAGTGCATGGCGGACGCGAAGTGTTCGGTGATCGCGATGGTGGCCAGTCGGCTGGCTTCCCGGCCATCGGCGCTGCCTCCCACGCCGTCCGCCACGAGCATGATCGTGGCCACCCGCTCCCCCCGCAGAGCGAGCGCGGCAGGATCGCTCAGGCTGGTGCCATGCACCACCACCTGAGGGTGCACAGTGCAGAGCAGGAACTGGTCCTGGTTGCTGGTGCGCACCAACCCGAGATGGGTCACGCCATGCAGGTCGAGTTCGTCGTCCCGAGGGCGCGCGGCAGGCAGGGTGTCCAATGGCGCTGACATGAGTGGACTATCGCACGTCGGGCAAAGGGCCGGCAAGCGGCGAGCCCTGCCGTCTTTCCCGTTCGTCCTGCGGGTGATCCAGTCGTCCCACCGGGGTCGTACAATGACCTGGTCAGGCGCCGCGCCCCGGACTCAGACCTGTTCACCCCGGGGAGGATCGCCGGCGGCTTCGAGCGTCGCCCATTCCTGGTCCGAATAGAGACGCGACCGCGTCAGGAACCGCAGCCCTTCAGGGGTTTCCACGGAGAAGCCGGCTCCGCGCCCCGGCACCACATCAATGGTGAGATGGGTGTGTTTCCAGTACTCGAATTGTTCGCTGCCAATGTAAAACGGGGTGTCCGCAATGGATCCGAGGTAGACATCCCGGGACCCAATGCGGAATTCGCGACGGGGATAACACATGGGGGTACTCCCGTCGCAACACCCACCCGACTGATGAAACACCAGTGGACCGTGCTGCGCCTGCAGCGTGTGCAGCAAGGCTTCGGCAGCCGGTGTCACGCTGACACGGGCCACGGGTGTCGTCATCGCGTCGGACATGCTCAGAAGAATCCGAGCGCGTTCGGGCTGTAGCTCACCAGCAGGTTCTTGGTCTGCTGGTAGTGGCTCAGCATCATCTTGTGATTCTCACGCCCGATACCCGACTGCTTGTAGCCACCGAACGCGGCATGCGCCGGATACAGGTGATAGCAGTTGGTCCACACACGACCGGCCTTGATGGCCCGTCCGGCACGATAGCAGGTGTTCATGTCGCGGGCCCACACGCCGGCACCCAGTCCGTAGAGCGTGTCGTTGGCGATGCTGATGGCATCGTCGAGATCCTTGAAGCGCGTGACCGATACCACCGGACCGAAGATCTCTTCCTGGAAGATACGCATGCTGTTCTTCCCTTCGAAGATCGTGGGCTGCACGTAGTAACCACCAGCCAATTCACCGTCGTGCACCTGTCGCGCACCACCGGTGAGCACCTTGGCGCCTTCCTGCTTACCGATGTCGATGTAGCTCAGGATTTTCTCGAGCTGATCGTTCGACGCCTGCGCACCCACCATGGTGTTCGGATCGAGCGGGTGCCCCAGCTTGATCTTCTGCACCCGATCGATGGCGCGCTCCATGAACTTGTCGTAGATGCTCTCATGCACGAGCGCACGTGACGGACAGGTGCACACCTCGCCCTGATTCAGCGCGAACATCGCGAAGCCTTCCAGCGCCTTGTCGAAGAAGGCGTCGTCGGCATCCATGATGTCGGGGAAGAAGATGTTCGGCGACTTGCCGCCCAGCTCCAACGTCACCGGCAGCAGGTTTTCCGAAGCGTACTGCATGATGAGACGGCCTGTGGTCGTTTCGCCGGTGAACGCCACCTTGGCAATCCGATTGCTCGACGCCAACGGCTTGCCGGCTTCCACGCCGAAGCCCTGCACCACATTGAGCACACCAGGCGGCAACAGGTCGGCGATCAGCTCCACAAACGCCATGATGGCCACCGGTGTCTGCTCGGCGGGCTTGAGCACCACCGCGTTGCCGGCGGCGAGGGCCGGGGCAAGTTTCCACACCGCCATGAGCAGTGGGAAGTTCCACGGAATGATCTGGGCCACCACACCCAACGGCTCATGGAAGTGGTAGGCCACCGTGTCGGCATCGAGTTCACCCGCCGTGCCTTCCTGCGCACGCAACACGCCACCGAAGTAGCGGAAGTGATCGATGGCCAGCGGCAGGTCGGCGGCCTTGGTTTCGCGGATCGGCTTGCCGTTGTCGATGGTCTCGATGACGGCGAGGGCCTCGAGATTCTCTTCGAGACGGTCGGCGATCTTGTTCAGAATGATCGCGCGTGCGGTGGCCGAGGTGCGCCCCCATGCTGGCGCGGCCTTGTGCGCGGCGTCGAGAGCGAGCTCCACGTCTTCCGCCGTGGACCGCGCGACGTCGCACAGATGCTGCCCCGTGATCGGGGTCGGGTTACTGAAGTACTGCCCACGCACGGGGGCACGGAAAGCACCGTCGATCCAGTTGTCGTAGCGCGCCTTGATCGGGATGGTGATGGCGTACTGCGCGGCGCCCTGCGGCAGGGTGGCGGCGTGGTCCGGCTTGGCGGTCGATGCCATGATGCGTTCGCCTCGGTCGTTAAGACCCGGTTGGAGATTCCGTCGGCCGGCAGGAAGGAGCGCCGGCGATGAACGTCTACATGGCAATGCGAATGCCTGAGTGAAGCGGTAAAGAGTTCCGGGTGGACCGTTGCGCGTGGTATACCGCCAACTCGTTGACGGTGAGGAAGTTGTGGGCTTTTGACAGTGAGCGGTGGGCTGGCGCCGCAAGGCCACGAACCGTGTCGCGCGACACCTGCCGCCGAGACATTTGCTCCACATTGCGACATCTGTCGCGCGACAATTCCAGTGGAACAGCGGGGGGAACACAGAAGGCGCAGAAACAGGGCAGATCCAACTGATACAAACCACAAAAAATGAAAATGTGGTCTCTGTGCGATCTGCTCTGTTTCTGTTCAATCAGTGTTCCCCCCGCTGTTCGCAAGCCAGCGCTCCGGGCGCTTCACCAGTGCGCAGAAAGCACATCCGGGCGCGGTCAGGTCCATCGGACATTGGGACCACGTTGTCCCTGTGACAGATTCGTGAGATGCCGCCGTTCGCCTCCAGGTCACCTCGCTCCGCGTCGTTGCTCACTCTGCGCGCGGGCCCCCACGCGCTCCGTCTGCTCCGCGAACGTGGATTGCGTGCCCATGACGTGGACGTACTTCCGGGCGCTTCCGGCGGCGCCAAATGGCTCGCCATCGCCGGGCTCGATCGATACCTGTTCGGACATTTCCTGCAGGGGCCACGCGAACGCCCGCTCCATGGCATCGGCAGTTCCATCGGAAGCTGGCGTCTCGCGGCACTCGGCCAGCGTGACCCGCTCGCCGCACTGGCACGTGGGCACGAGGCCTACATCCATCACCAACGCTACTCGCCTCGACCCGGTCCGGATGAAGTGACCCGGGTGTTGTCTGCCTGCCTCGATCATCTCCTGGGTGACACCGGCGCCGCGGAACTGCTCACCCACCCGTGGCTACGCACGCATGTCATCACAACCGAGGGGCGAGGACTCGCCGCCAGCCCCCGTCGAGGGGCGATCGCGACCGCACTCGCGCTGGCCGCGGCGTCCAATCTGGTCACCCGCCGATCACTGGGCATGCAGATGACGCGGACCATCTTTCACGCGGCCAATGTGACCTCACCGTTCGCCACACTGCGTGACCTGCCCACGACGTTCCGCACACTCACCAGCGACAACGCCCGCGATGTGTTGTTGGCCTCGGGCTCCATTCCGTTGCTGTTGCATGGCGTGCGCATCGCGGGTGTGCCCGGTGTGCATTGGGATGGTGGCATCACCGACTATCATCTCGACCTGGCTTTTGGCGAGGGAGAGGGTTTAGTGCTGTATCCGCACTTCTACGCGCACGTAGTGCCGGGATGGTTCGACAAGGCACTGCCGTGGCGACGCGCCACGGGAACCAACTTTGCACGCGCCCTGCTGATCGCACCGTCGGCGGCGTTTGTCGCTTCACTTCCTGGAGGCAAGATCCCCGATCGACGGGATTTCTATGACCTGCCGGAACACGAACGCATGCGACGCTGGACACAGGTAGTGCAACAAAGCGAAGCACTGGGCGATGAGTTGCACGCCCTCATCGAGAGTGGACACATCGCCGATGTGGTGCAACCATGGACGGCGGCACAGCGCTGAAGGAAAACACAGAACGCGTCAGCGAAGAAGCGCGCGATGTGCCTACCGCACCTGATGCACAGCGGCCAGACATACACGTGCCGACTCGGCGGCATCGGCGACTCCTGGTGAGCGTTGCTGCGCCTGTTGCGCGGCGTCTGCTGCCCCGGCCTCGCGCGGTGACAGCGTCACCGCCAACGCCGCCAATGCCGCTGGCTGCGACGCGAGCGATTGACCGGATGCATCGCCGAGACTCTTTGCCCGTGCCTGCGCCGCCGCGAGCGCCGGTCCATCGCGTCGCACCTGTGCGTCCAGCGCATCCATCAGCACCAACAGCGCATCGCCAGCGCGCGACGACGGTGTGCGGCCCTCGAGACCACGCAGCGCCACCCGACTCGCCTCGAGGGTAACGGGATCGCAGGTGGTGAAAGCCCGCACCGCATCACGGTAGGCGGCCAACGCGCCGGCGTCTGGTACGCCGGCATCGGTCCCTGCGGGGGCATCGAGCAACGACAGCGCGCCCGGAACACTCCACAGGGCCACACGCGACACCATCATGCGCAGTTCGTCCGGTACATCCGGAGCCGCGCGCACCTCCGCGATGCTGGTGTGTGTGCGCTGATGTCGCAACGACAACTGCAGCGTGGCACCATCCGGTGTGCGTGTGGCCGCCAGCTCCAGGCACAACTGCACAGGAGTCGTCGCACCGCACCGCTCACCACGCGGCATTGGTACGAGTCTCAGATCGCGCTGCGCAGCGAGGCGTTCCCGCAACGCATCGACGGTGCGGGCAACCGGTCCATCAACGACGGAATCACCCGTCAGGACCGATGCCAGCGCGATGTGAATGGGGGCGCCGGCCGCCGCCGCGGGCCCTGCCGGCGCGACCGACGCCTCGAGCGGAATCTCTACCCGTTGCGGGCGCGAGAGATACCAGCCGATGGTCGCACCCACGACCGCCACGATCGTGATGGCCGCGGCCCAGCGGGCTGGCTTGTGCGTGAGGCGACGGTGCGCCCGGGGTTCCTGCGACATCCCTGATGGTGATCAGCGGACCGGACTTTGACCACCGCACCGTGCCGTCCGCCCGCAACGGACATGGCCGAGGACCTCCGCGTAGCCCTTTGGCAGCAGACCGACGCGGGTGATCTTTCCCCCGTGACTTCGCAAGAGAACTCGCCCGCGCTCGCCCGCTATCTGGCGTTCCGTCGCTCGCTGCCACCACGTCCGCCACTCGAGCGGCGAACCGTGCGCGCCCGTGGCATCGACTTCGCCGTGTATCTCACGCCGTCGGTGCCCGATGTGCCGCCATTGTTGTGCGTGAACGGCGGGCTGTTGTTCGACCACAAGCTGCTCTGGCCGGCCCTCGCGCCGCTCGCCGCCTCGCGCCAACTCATTTTTTACGACCAGCGCGGCCGTGGCGATTCGGGCGTGCCTCCGGGAATGCAGGCATCACGCATCGAATTCGATGGTGGTGACATGCCCGCGCTGCGCACCGCGCTGGGTATCGACCAGTGGGATGTGCTCGGGCATTCATGGGGCGGCGGTATTGCCATGCTGGGCGCCTCGGCCGAAGCCGCACTGCAGCGCAGCGCCTCTTCCGCTGGCTTACCGGCCATCCGCCGGTTGGTGCTCGTGAATGCCGTGGGTGTAAGCAGCGAATGGCTGCCCCCGTTGCACGAAGCCGGCCTCGCACGCTTATCGGCCGCTGCCCGCGACCGTCTGGCCGCGCTCGATCCGGCTCGGCTCACCGTGCCGGACCTCGCGTTCCACGCCGAGTATGCCCAGGCGTTTTTCCCCGCGTGGTTTGCCGACCAGCAGTTTGCCGCCAGCGTCAACCCGCCCCTGGGTACCAGCGCCACGGGCGCGGTCATTGCGGCGCGACTGCGTCGAGACGGCTATGACTGGCGCTCGGCCCTGCGTGACGTGGCCCCGCCAACACTCGTCGTTCACGGTGCGGCAGATGTGCTGCCGCTGTCGGAAGCGACGCGTACCGCCGCCCTGCTCGGCGAGGCGCAGGTGGTGCCGGTCGAGGAGGCGGGCCACAATCCCTTCTGGGAAGCTCCCGACGCGTTTTTTGCTGCGGTGCAGGCCTTTCTCGGAGGCGCACCACTTCCCTGACGCGCCACGATGAAGCCTGCCGAAACCCTGCTCGCCTGTTGTGTGGTTGGTCTCGCCTGCTTCATCGGCGGTCAGGCCATGGCATCGGCCGACGACGCGCCCCGCATGGCGCCCACGCAGCACGAGTCGGACGGCGCAATCGATCTGCGGTCGGGACGGGTGCCCATGAAGCGCCCGAGCCTCCATGGAGAAGAGCTGCTGGTCAGTGTCCCGCTACTGACCCCCAACGAGCGCCCGGCCATGCCCGTGGAGGACATTCGGCAGCGCCTCTCGCTCGGCATGGACGGCACCTATCTCGGCGACCTGCTGCTGGCCCGGGACTCGGCGATCGCCAGATGGCCCGATCGCACCACCCGTCCACTGCGGGTGTTCATCCGCGACGGTGAATCCCTGAGTGCGTGGAATCCCGATTTCCTGCCGGCGGTACGCGACGCCTTCGATACCTGGGCGCAGGCCGGCCTGCCGCTGCGATTCACCTTCGTGATCGATTCGGCCAGCGCCGATGTGCACGTCCGTTTCGTGGACGGCTTCGCCAATGGCATCAGCGGTCGCACCGTGTGGAGCCGAGACGCCAACTACTGGCTGGTGGCCAGCGACATTCAGCTTGCCGTGTTGCACGCCGGCGGCACCACGGTCACTCCGCCCCAGATGCGCGCCATCGCGCTGCATGAAGTGGGACACCTCATCGGCCTCGATCACACTGTGGGCACCGAGGACATCATGTCGGCCCGTGTGCGGGTACGGGAGTTGAGCGAGGCCGATCGTGCCACCGCGCGACTCGTCTATGCGGTGCCGGCTGGCGTGGTGAAATGAGTCGCTGGTAGCGACACGCCGTTATTTCAGCTTCAGCGTCACCACGCGTTCCCCACTGCTCCGCGACTGCACGAGCAACTTCGCCTCGTGCCCACTGTTCACCAGCAGTCGCAGCAACGCACCGGCATCCCGCACCGGCGTACCATTCACCGCGCGCACGATCTCACCGCCGCGAAGTCCGGCATCGGCAGCCGGTGTGCCAATGGGCGCCCGCAGTACCAGCACACCGGCATCGAGCCCGATGGTCTGCGCGAAGTCGTCGTCGATGGTGGTGAACTGTGCGCCGGCAAAACTCGTGAGCTGTGCGCCAGGCAACCCCGGACGTCCCACCACACCGCCAGTGGGAAGCGGCCCACCGGGTGCCGTCTGCGTGACAAACACGCGCCCCGCGGGGCCGGATGGGCCTTCGCCACCGAATGACCGCACAAACATCATGGCGCGCTCCTCGGCACGAGGCACCACGTTGACCGGCAGATCGCGCACCCGTCCACTGCGCCGCACGCGCACGCGCACCTGCTGCCCGGCCACGAACAATTCCGGATAGTTCACCGCCACCTGCAACACATCGCGGCCGTTGTAGGCCACCAGCGTGTCACCAGCCGCGATACCTGCCCGCTCAGCCGGTGAACCCGCGTCCACCGATTCCACCAGCGGATACTCGCAGTGACTGGTCATCACGCCGCCCGGAGTCACCGCCCGCAACTGCGCCCCCGAAAGGGACACACCCACATACCCGATATTCGACGCCCCGCCCATCGCCGGACGCAGTTCCGCCAGGCGCGCCTCGGCTGCTTCCGAAACCGCGGCCACCTGCGGCTGCAGCGCGCGGATGATCATCGCCACTTGAGGCATGGTCCCACGGGCGCTGTCGGCCATCTCGAAGAACATGCGGCCGTCAAACAGACTGCCATTCACGGTCACGCGCACACTGTCGCCCTGCCGCGTGGTGGTCGTGATGATGCCGGACATCGGCCCCGGAGGCACGGGAGACATCACCGACAGGGGCGCGCTCATCAGGCCATCGTCGCGCTGCACACGCACCATGACACGCATGAGCGAATCCACGCCGCGCTGTACCTGCGTGATGCGCTGCACCTCGGTGGTACGCAACGGTTGCCGCTCCAGGGTGAGGGCGGCGCTCTCCAGTTCGCGCTTGAGCCGCAACAACGCCAGCCCTTCGGGCATCAACACCAGCGACGAAGGCGACGACGCCAATTCCGCACACGCGTTGGTCACCACCGCTGTGCGCACACGCGCCCCTGGTCCACCGGCCTGCGCTGCGCCCTGTGCCAGTGACGGCATGGGCAACAGCAACAGGACCGCGCCGAGCATGCGGCCGATGCTGGCGGCCGACGTGACGCGACGCCGAACCGAAATCGGTGCGGTGTCGTGGACTTCGCGGGGATTCATCCGTTCCTGCTGCATGAGTCTCAATACCGCTCGATGACCTTGTCCACAGGCAGCGTCCCACCCAGCGCCTGCAGCGTGGCCTCACGCGCCGTGTAGGCGGCGAGATAGTAGTGATTGAGCACCGGGTCCTGCGGTGCATCGCGCAATGCGGCGCGGGACGCCGCCATCATCTGATCCAGCGCAGCGAGCCGCGCCCGGTAGACATCCGAGTTGCGGGCCGTGCTGTCGTTCGATGCCAGCCACATGGACGCGCGCTCATAGTCGCGCTGCGCACGTGCCAGGACCTGCGTGGCGTTGTCCACCGACGTGAATTCGCTGTCGCCAAGCGCATTGCCGACCGCCACCTCGGACACCGCGCGTCCGATCGGGCTCGTCGTGCTGACCCGTCCCAGCACCGCGCCACCGCCCACCAGCAACAGCGCTGCGGCCGCACGCCGCACCGCGGCCGTGCCCCACCGGCTGGCCCGGCCACCCACTCCCCCGGCTCCCGACGACAAATCGTGCACCGTAGCGGCAGCCGGTGTCTCGCGCGAAACAGCAGCCGATGCCACATCCGGGAACACCTGACGATCGGTCTCCTCGCGCAGCCCATTCGCGATGGCTTCCCAGGTCACCAGGCGTGGCTGATCGGCCGCTGCGGCGCGCGGCGCCTCGGCGGCAGCACGAGTCACCAGCGAGACCATGGCATCCCGCTCGGCGCGGCACAGCGCGCAGGTCGCCAGATGCGCCAGTTCGTCGGGCGTGAACGGCTCGTGATCGAACGCCGCACAGCGTTCGGCCGTGAGGTGCGTGGACATCGGCATGGGACTAGGGTGCTGCATAGCTGCGATCCAGATCCGGAGAGACGATATCGACCAGTGGCGCCAGAAGTCGCCGCAGTTTGGCGCGGGCCTTGAAGAGCTGAGACTTGGAGCCGCCCGCCGTGATGCCCAACTCGGTGGCGATCTCCTCGTGCGTATAACCTTCCACATCGTGCAACAGAAACACCGTGCGCGCGCCCGGGGACAGGCGTTGCGTCGCCTCGGCGATGGTCTGCGCCAGCATGCTGCGTTCGGCATCCTGCTCGACCACCGCCGAATCCTCCTCGATGGCCGTTTCCACCGTCGATAAACGCTTCACGCGGCGCATCGCGTTGAGCGTGCGGTTGATGGCCACCCGATGGATCCAGGTGCTGAACTTCGCGTCGCCGCGCCATGACGGGAGGGCGCGAAAAATCTGGATCCAGACCTCCTGCGCAATATCCTGCGCGAGGTCGGGATCTCCGGCGAGGCGACGGACGACGGCGTCGACGTGTGGGGCATGCTGATTCCACAGCAGCCGCATCGCGCGCTCATCGCCCTCGATCGCCCGACGAACGATAGCGGCGTCGGTCTCCATGGCGTTCACCAATTCTGTCACCAAATACGCCCGGACGGTTTCCCCGTTGCTTTCGGCCATTCCAGTCGTAGTGGGGTAGAGAGTGCACAAAGGCCCGTCACACCATTGACGGAGGGCGGTGTTCGCCTTAGATGCCTTTGGACGCGTGTTGGGCCCGCGGATCGGATGCCTCGAATGCATTCCGACCACTCGCGGCCCTTCAGACCCTACGAACGGGTGCTGCCGGTGTTCCTGCTTACTGCCATCGCGATTGCCGCCGCCGACGTGACTCGCGTTGCGTTGCCCGGTGGTGGACTTCCTGAACGGGAGCCCGCGGCCGTAGGCATGTCCGCCGAACGCCTGTCCACGATTGATCGGGTGGTGCGCCGCGGTGTGGATGCCGGTGGATACCCCGGCGCCGCCGTGGTGGTGGGCCGCAAAGGATTCACGGTGTGGTCCCGTGGCTTCGGCACGCTCGATTGGAGCGCCAAGGCACGGGTGACCGCCCAGGAGAGCCTGTACGATCTGGCCTCGCTGACCAAGGTGGTGGCCACGACCACGGCCATCATGGTGCTGTTCGACCGCGGGCAGATCGATCTCGATGCCCCGGTGTCCCGCTACCTGCCCGACTTTCAGGGCGGACTGCGCGACAAGGTCACGGTACGCCATCTGCTCACCCACCGTGCCGGTCTGCCGGCCGGGCGTGAGCTGTGGCGCATCGCCAAGACCCCGGCCGAAGCCCGGGCAGCCGTGCTGGCATCGGCGGTCAAGTGTACGCCGGGTGCCTGCTACGAATACTCCGACCTGGGCGCCGACCTGTTGGGATTTGTGGCCGAGTCGGTGAGTGGCCAGCGTCTCGACACGTTCCTCGAGAGCGCGGTGTATTCGAAACTGGGCATGCAGGACACGTATTTCCGCGTGCCGATGGCCGACGTCTCGCGCACCGCACCCACGGAGATCGCCCCCCCGCGCGGGTACCCGCTGCGGGGTGAGGTGCACGACGAAAACGCCTTTGCCCTGGGTGGCGTGGCTGGTCATGCGGGATTGTTCAGCAGCGCCGCCGACCTGTCCGTCTTCGCGCAGATGCTGATCAACGGCGGGAGCTACAATGGGGTTCGGATCATTTCCGATACCACGGTGGCGCTGTTCACCCGTCGCGCGGCGGGCCATCGCGCCCTGGGCTGGGATACTTGCGACGGTGGCGCGGGCTGCGGGCAGTTCATGACCGAGCGTGCGTTTGGCCACACCGGTTTCACGGGCACGTCGCTGTGGATCGATCCTGACCGGCAGATGTTCGTCATTCTGCTGACCAACCGCGTGCATGCCGCGCGGGCGCGCCGCCCGTCCAAGGTGATTGCCGATGTGCGCAATGACCTGGCCGATGCGGCCGTGCTGGCCGTGATGGACGATCCAGAAGGCGTACGGGCCATGCCGGCCAGCTTCCGCGCGGATGTCGCGCAGGACTGGAACCGTCCGCTGCGTTCCAGCCGAACGGCTAGTGCCGCAGCCCGCCGTCGAGCGGCGGCGGCCAAGCGAGCGGCGGCGGCGCGGAAGAAGACCTCCAGTGCCAAGAAGCCGGCGGCTTCAGGCAGCAAGACGGTCAAGGCGTCAGCCAAGCAAGCCCCGGCCAAGAGCTCGGCCAAGTCGTCGGCCAGCAAGCCCAGGAGCGCCGGCAAGAGCACGCCCAAGGCGACGGCAAAGAAGTAGGGCACCGGGGTATACTTCGGTCATGACCGAAGAGCAGAACCCTGAATTGCCGGCCGCCGATGCGGTGGCCGATGTCGCCCCCGTTGGCGATGCCACAGTGGATGGCTCGGCAAGCGCGGTGGTGAACGCCGATCAGGCGCGCCTGGTGCTACGCCGTGTGAAAGATCCCGAGCTCAATCTCAACATCGTCGATCTGGGTCTCATTTACGACGTGCAGACCGAGGGATCGACGGTGCGCGTGGACATGAGTCTCACATCACCGGGCTGTCCGTCGGGTCCGGAAATCATGGGCGAGGCGGAGCAGCAGCTTCGCGAACTGCCGGGGGTCACCGACGTGGTGATGAACCTGGTGTGGACGCCGCCCTGGACCCCCGATCGCATCGAGCCCCGGGTCCGCGCGTACATGGGCTTCTGATCGGCCCACGGTGTAGCGGCTGACCTCGGCGATATGCGCCGAGGTCAGCCCCCTGTCATCCGGCGCTCGACACCAGCGCGGCCTGAGCGCGCTCCTCACGCACGAGACGAACGAGCGTCATCGCGACCGGCGCCAGCAACAGGGCCCCAGTCCACAGCGCAAAGTCCGCCACATTGGCCACGATGGTGGTGTCTTTGGTGAGGCGGATGCCAATGAAATCGGCCACGCCCGGCGGCCCCCACAGCATGCTGAGCAGATTGCCGGCCGCTCCACCCGACACCAGCGCGAGTGGCAGCGTGGCGCGGGGATCGACCGCGGCCATCGGGCGCACCACGGACAACACCAGGCCCATCGCGAGCAGCGTGATGATCACGTTCAGCTCGGTCGTGAACGGCCCAATCGAGATGCCACCCGCACTGCCGGTATTCCACACCAGCATCAGGGCAAAACGATCGGTGAGCGAAACGAAGCCGTATTCACCCAGTGAGCGCACCGCGGCTTCCTTGGTGCACAGGTCAGCCAGGCACGCCAGAAACGCGATGCCCAAGTATCGGCGGATCACCGGATCGGTGACGCGGTGCGAGATCGAAGAATCTGATCGCATGGCGCTGAACCTGAAGGAGTGAGGGCGGTCTTCTACACCCGCTCCTGTAGCACCCCTCGTGCCGCAATCTGTAGCTGGCCGGACACGTGACTCGAAGCCAAACCGGCTGATCGTCCGGCGATACAAACCTTTGGAACTAAAGAACTTGACGAACAAACGCAGGTGACCTGATCGAGCGGAACTTTTTCCAACGTGTCAGGCGTTCTCTGCCATGACATGGGCATCCCCACAACATCGTGGTGGACCTGCCACAGTTGAGCCGCGCCGTTGCCGGCGTGGCGTCAACGCATCACCCCGGCTTGTACGGCGAATCGTCGCCCGCGTAGCTGGCCAGGGCCTTCACAAAGGCCGGGCCGAGCACTTCCACCTGCCAGCGACGCAACTCGGGGAGTTCCGCCAGGTCGTCGACATGACGTGGCTTCCGGCGCACCACGGCCTCCATGCGATCACGCGAGCAGAGCACGCCGGGATCGAGATTGAGGTCGGTGGCTGCGGCGTCCCGGACCGTCTTGAGGCGCGCCACCCGCTCGTCAAAATCGGGTTCGCGATCCCAGCGTGTCGCCTTGGGAAACCGGGGCAGTTCCGCATCGGGGACCGCGTTGCCACGCACGATGGACTGCAGGGCCTCCTGCGCGCGCGACTCCGACATGCCGCGCGGGAATCCCTTGACCGCGAACAATGCGTCGCGGGTGGCCGGCGCCTGACGTGCCAGATCGAGCAGCACCTCGTTGCCGGCCACGCGGAACGTGGCACGATCGAGCTCGGCCGCAATGCCATCCCGCCACCGTACCAGTTCACGCAGTCGTGCCAGTTCGCGACGGTTGAGATCGCGTGCACCCTTGAGCCGCAGAAAACTGGTATCAGGTGCCTCGGGCTCCCATCGCGTGCCTTCCGCGCGGGTGAATTCTTCCTGCGCCCAGCTCCACCGCCCCTTCTGCACCAGCTCGTCATGCAGACGGTCACGCAGCCCGAGCAAGTGGCGCGTGTCGTGGGCCGCATAGTCGAGCATGTCTGCCGTCAGCGGGCGCATGCTCCAGTCGGCACGCTGATGTTTCTTGTCCAGCTTGATGCCGAAGAACTGCTCGAGCAGTGCGGCCAACCCAAACGCACGAATGCCGAGCAACTGCGCCGCCACCCGCGTGTCGAAGAGGTGGGTTACACGCCACCCGTAGTCCTGGCGGAGAAGACGCAGATCGTAGTCGGCATCATGGAGCACGACCTCGACTTGCGGGTCTTCGAGCAACACACCGAGCCGTGTGGGGGTACCGATCGGCAGCGGGTCGATCACGGCCTCGTGATCCGCCGTGGAGAGCTGCAACAGATAGATGCGGTCGACAAACCGATGAAAGCTGGCTCCTTCGGTGTCGAGCGCGATCGCCCGAACGCCATTGAGGCCAGCAAGAAAGGTGTCGACGGTCTCGACCGTGTCGAGGTAGTGAGGAGCTTGAGCAGGCATAACTGTGCGTAAGGTACATCGTGCGGCCCGCTGGTGGGGCCTGTGTGCTACTTTCGAATCGATATGACCACCATCGACGAGTCCCTGCTCCCAGCATCCCTGCCGCCGCAGCGCCGCGGCTGGCGTTCGGCTGACATCGCGCGCGCGGCCGTCGTGGTCCTGGCGGTCTGGTTTGGCCTCCAGCTCTTCTGGTCGGTGAGCTCCCTGGTCTTCCTGGTCTTCCTGGCCACGCTCTTCGGGCTCGCCGTCGGGCGGGGGGTGGACTACCTCGAGCGTTACCGGATCCGGCGCGGCATCGGGTCCGCGCTGATCGTCCTGGGCGCTCTGGGTGCGATTGGTGGCACGCTGGCCTGGACGGCGCCGACCCTGATCGAACAGGGCAAGGAGTTGCAGCGGGAGTTCCCGGCTGCCCTCGACAAGCTCCAGACCTGGATCGACAGCAAACGTGGTGGTCTGCTCGGCGCCATCATCGCGTCGGCCACCCACACCAATGGGACCGGCGCGAACACGGGCGCCACCGCCAGCGCGGCCCAGACAAACACCCCTGCCGACGGCGCCGCAAACGCGGCCGCCCTGCCGCCGGCTGCGCGAGCCAATGCCAATCGGGCCGCCGCAGCCGGTAGCCAGAATCCAGTGGTGCAGCAGCGCGCGGATTCGGGCGCGGTGTCTCCCACCGAAGCCATCAAGCGGCGCCTCAGCGACAGCTTCGCGGGCGCCACGCAATACCTGTTCTCTTTTGTCTCCAGCACACTGGCGGCGCTGGCGGCGTTCGTGCTGATGGTGTTCCTCGCCATGTACATCGGCGCGGAACCGCATGTCTATCGCGGTTGGCTGCTGGCGACCGTGCCCGCCACCTCACGCGCCCAGGTGCGCATCGTGCTGGCCGAGGTGGCCACGGTGCTGCGCAAGTGGTTGGTCACACAGCTCATCGCGATGGTGGTGATCGGCCTGGTGAGCATGGTTGTGCTCCTGCTCCTGGGCGTGAAGGCGGCGTTTGCGCTCGCGTTCATTGCCGGTCTGATGGAGTTCATTCCCACGGTGGGCCCGATTCTCGCCGCGATTCCGGCGATCGCCATGGGTTTCGTGGATTCCCCGGAGAAGGCGGCCATCGTGGCGCTCGCCTACTGGGGCATTCAGTTCATCGAAAACAACCTGTTGATCCCGTACCTGATGCGCGACGGGATGGACCTGCCGCCCGCCATCACGCTGGTCGCCCAGACGTTGATGACACTGTTGTTCGGGTTCGTGGGTCTGATGGTGGCCGTGCCGCTCACGGCGGCCGTGCTCGTGCCGCTTCGCATGATGGCGGAGAAGGAAAACGCACGCGAGCGCGCGATGATCCAGGCCGCCAAGCTGGCGGCCGATGCCGATGAAGAACGCGAGGGTTCATGATTGCACAGCTTCCTGGCTTCCAGCTCGGATACGACGACAGCGGTGATGGCCTGCCCGTGGTGTTCCTGCACGGCTTCCCACACGACCGCACCCTGTGGACCGCGCAGAAAGCATCCCTGGCTTCGCAAGTGCGGTGCATCCTGCCCGACCTGCGTGGTTTCGGGCATTCCTCCACGCACGGCCCGTTCTCGGTGGACCAGTATGCCGACGATGTCGTCGGGTTGATGGATCATCTGGGCATCGAACGGGCCGCGATCTGTGGGCTCTCGATGGGCGGGTATGTGGCCATGGCCATGTGGCGCCGCCACGCCGATCGTATCGCGGCGATGGTCTTCTGCGACACGAAGGCCACGGCCGACAGTGAAGAAGCCAAAGGGCGGCGCGATGAACTCATCGCCGTGGTCAAGCGCGATGGGGCCCGGGCCATCGCCGAGGCGCAGCTCGATGGCATGGTGGGATCGACCACCCGTGCCCGGCGTATCGAAGTGGTGAACGGTCTGCGTGCCATGATGGGTCGCCAGCCGGTGGCCGGCATCATCGGCGCGCTGCAAGCGCTGCGCGACCGGCCGGACTCACGGGAAACGATCGGGACGATTACTGTTCCGTCGCTGGTGGTGGTGGGAGAAGAGGATTCCCTCACGCCGATCAAGGAAGCCCGCGCGATCGCCGAGCTGTTGCCGGCTGCGGCGCGAGTCCGCCTCGAGATCATCGCCAGCGCCGGTCATGTCCCCTGCCTCGAGCGACCGGCGGCGACCAATCACGCGCTGTCCGACTTCTTCGCCACGCTGAGCATGTAAGTACGCGCGTACCGCGGGTGCTGACGTGCGGCCCCGTCCCTTCCCGGGCGACCGATGACTGCACCAACCACCGCCCCCGTCAGCGACGCTGAACGGACCACCGCTGCCCGTATCGGGCAGGTGCTCTTCAAGAATCGCGGCTGGCTGCCGGTGCCGTTTCTGGCGGTGCCGCTGTTGGCGCCGGGCCTGCAGTCGCGGAACACGTGGGTGGTCGGGCTGCTGTTGGTGCTGATCGGGGAACTGGTACGCACGGCCGGTGTGGCCGCCGCGGGTACGGTCACGCGACGCCGGTCGCGCGATGTCCAGCGCCTGGTCACCTATGGCGCCTTTGCGTGGTGCCGGAATCCCCTGTACGTGGGCAACTTCCTCGCCTGGATCGGCTTCACGGTGGTGTCGGGCGTGTTCTGGTTCATCCCGGTGGCCATCGTCATCTTCGCCATCGAGTACACGCTGATCGTGCGCTACGAGGAAGGGGTGCTGGAGTCGATCTTCGGCCAGGAGTATCTCGACTACAAGGCCCGCACGCCGCGCTGGTTCGGACGTCCGCCAGCCGGGAGCACCGAAGGGCAGCACGACTGGAAAGAAGCCATCTGGAGTGAGCGGTCCACGGTGCTGCAGTACGTGGCCCTGATCGCACTCTTCTGGTTCAAGGGCAACGGCTGGAAGTTCTGATCGACTGCCGTTCTGCGATGGCACACAACGACAACGGGCCGGGAGCACTATCTGCTCCCGGCCCGTTTGTGCATGCGGTGCGCGTGCATCATGACGCGCGGTCAATCAGCGCGACGGACGTCCCGGAGGATTGGGGCCTTCGAAGACGTCCTTGTTCTTGGCGATGAAGCTACGCAACTGCGTCGGCACGTCTTCTTCGGGGAAGATGGCCGTGACAGGACACTCGGGCTCACACGCGCCGCAGTCGATACACTCGTCCGGGTTGATGTAGAGCTGGTCCTCGCCCTCGTAGATGCAATCCACCGGGCAGACATCCACGCATGACCGGTCCTTGACGGAGATGCAGGCTTCAGTAATGACGTAAGGCATGTGTACGAAGTCTCGGGTCGGACACGACCGGAATGAGTGAATCGGTGCGAAAAAGATACTCTAGCGGCGCCACGGCGGAAGTTCGCCGTGCAGCAGCTCGGGATTCTCACGGTACACAGCGAAGGTTCGGCCGATGACCTGAATGACTTCAGCCTTGAGTGCCTCGGCCGATTGATTGGCAGCGTCCTTGGCGGACAGTTCGCCCCCCTTGGCCACCTGCACCTTCACCAGCATGTGGGTGCGCAGGACATCGTCAAAACTCTGCATCAGCGACGGGGTGAGTCCCGCATGGCCAATGTGCACATGCACGTCCAGATGGTGCGCCTCGGCGCGCAATGCCGCGCGCGTCTTTCCCGTCATGCTCATAGGTCCTCGATCGGAATATCGCGCCCCGTGGGGCGAATCCCGTCGGTTGCGAAGTACGAAAACGGATTGATCGGTGGGCCATCCCACCAGGCGCGCCCTGTACCGCGTTTCATCACCTGGAAGTGAAGATGCGGTGCGTTCTTCGGCGCATTGCCCGTCGTTCCAACGTAGCCGATCACGGAACCCTTGGCGACTCGGTCGCCCACGGCCAACCCGCGCCGGTACCGTTCGAGGTGGGCGAAGTAGTAGGTGAACTGCTCCGCCGGGTCGTAGGCATAGATCACGATGCCCCCCACCGGTCCCGTGAGCAGGCGTCCGATGACCAGGTCGGCGGCGGCCAGCACGGGCGTCGACCGGGGCGCGGCGATATCGAGTGCGCCATGGATGCGCCCCGAGGCCCGACCGGCCGTGTAGTTGTCCTTGAGGGCTTTGCGGGTGAGCCCCTCCACCGGCAGCATGAGTTGCTGCTGCCAGAGCGAGTCGAGATCAGCCATCGTGACGGCCGCATCCCGCGGACCGTAGTGGATCGGCGTGGCCGGTAGCTCCCGGCGCGGCCGCACTGCCACCGGTGGTGGGGCCGGCTCCCGTACCGGAACCGGCGCCGGGGTGGGCGTGGGCCCACCGCCGCAGGCGACCAACAACAGCGTCAGGAAAACCCGGCCGATCGGGCCGAGTCGGGGTTCAGCCCTTGACCACTTCCGGCCGAAAGTACGGTTCGAGATAGCGCAGGAGATCGTCGACACTGCGCACACCGTTCTTGAGTTCATCGAGCTCGTTCGCGCGAGGCAAGCGGGCGCCCGCCCGGTCGGCAATCACGAGGACAGCATCCTCGAGATCGAGATCGGCCAGACCGTGCACCTGCTGCAGGTCATCGCCAGGATTGACGATATAGTGCGGCTCTACCGCACCATGTCGCTCCGCCAGATACGAGTAGACCTGCGACAGCAGAATCTCGGGGTATCGGCCACGGAACGCATCGCGGAACCGCGACAGGCCATCGCGCTCGATGGACTTGCGGAACAGGCGCTGTGCACGCGCCAACGCGAAGAGCCCCAGAGCCAGCACGACCACGGCCACGAAGACAGTGACACTCACTGCGGCGGAGACCTCTATCAGGAGGGTGGCGAGATTCGAACACTACCCCCGCCGCCGTCGGCGTGGAATGCCCAAGGGCAGATGGTGTCACACACTTCGACGCGAAGCAAGTGTGACGGCAAAGTCACGTAATTCGTGAACAGTTTCGTTGACGTATGGAGACGCCCCCCGGTATATTTACCCAGATGGAAGACGTGGTTGGCGCTCTGGGGGGCTTTCGCGGCGTGCGGGCCGAACTGCTGGTTGCACTGAAGAAGTCGCAACCGCTGACGGCGCACGAGCTGGGCGAACAGTTCGGTCTCACAGCCAACGCGCTGCGCCGGCATCTGAAGGCGCTCGAAGAAGATGGGTTGGTGCGATTTCTGCGGGAAGTGCGCGGCGTGGGCGCTCCCGTCTACGCCTACTCACTCTCGCCATCCGGCGAGGCGCTCTTCCCCCGCAGTTATCTCAAAGTGCTGGCGACGGCGCTCGACGCCCTGCGCGCCCAGGCCGGCGATGCGGGTGTGGAGGCGGTACTCGAAGCCGAGTGGATGCGGCTGGCCGATGAAGCCATCCCGGTGCTGGAAACGCTGCCGCTGAACGAGCGCGTGGCGCTGGTGGCCGAGCTGTTGACGGCCAAGGGCTACATGGCGGAACCGGTGACCACGCCGACGCTCACGTTGCGCATTCACAACTGCGCCATGCGTGAGATCGCGGAACGGTTCCCGGAAGCCTGTGCAGTGGAAGCGAAGTTTGTGGAACGGCTGCTCGGCGTGCCGCTCGTGCGCAATGCGCATCGGCGCGACGGCTGCGGTCGCTGTGAGTACGGCGTATCAGGTCACCTTTTGGCGGTGCAACAGGAGCAGGCATGAGTTCGACCATCGAGTCGCTCGTCAATCGCGAGTATCAATACGGTTTCACGACGGACATCGAGGCGGACACGTTGCCGCCGGGGCTCACCGAAGACACGGTGCGCTTCATTTCGGCCAAGAAGCAGGAGCCGGAGTGGCTGCTGGAGTGGCGCCTCAAGGCGTTCCGCCGCTGGCAGACCATGGCCGAGCCGCATTGGGCCAACCTGCACTATCCGCCGATCGACTATCAGGCGGCGAGCTACTACAGCGCGCCCAAGAACAGCAAGCCGCTGGCGTCGCTCGATGAAGTCGACCCGAAGCTGCTCGAGACGTACAGCAAGCTTGGCATTTCGCTCACGGAGCAGAAGCGCCTGTCGGGCGTGGCCGTCGACGCCGTCTTCGATTCGGTGTCGGTCGGCACCACGTACAAGGAAGAACTGGGCAAGCACGGCGTCATCTTCATGTCGTTCGGTGAAGCGGTCCGTGAACACCCCGAGCTGGTGAAGAAGTATCTGGGCTCGGTCGTGCCCTACAGCGACAACTTCTTCGCGGCACTCAACAGCGCGGTGTTCTCCGACGGATCGTTCTGCTACATCCCCAAGGGCGTGCGCTGCCCGATGGAGCTGTCCACGTATTTCCGTATCAATGCGGCAGAGACGGGCCAGTTCGAACGCACGCTGATCGTGGCCGATGAAGGCTCGTACGTGAGCTACCTGGAAGGCTGCACCGCGCCCAAGCGCGACACCAACCAGTTGCATGCGGCCGTCGTGGAGATTGTCGCCCTCGACAATGCCACGGTGAAGTACAGCACGGTGCAGAACTGGTATGCGGGTGACGAAAACGGCGTGGGTGGCATCTACAACTTCGTCACCAAGCGCGGCAAGGCGCTCACCAACGCCAAGATCTCCTGGACCCAGGTGGAGACGGGTTCGGCCATCACGTGGAAGTATCCGAGCGTGATCCTGCAGGGCGACAACAGCGTCGGCGAGTTCTACTCGGTGGCGGTGGCCAGCAAGATGCAGCAGGCCGACACGGGCACGAAGATGATCCACATCGGCCGCAACACGAAGTCGACCATCGTGTCCAAGGGCATCAGCGCGATGAAGGGCCAGAACAGCTACCGCGGCAAGGTGCAGATCCTGCCCAAGGCCGAGGGCGCACGCAACTACACGCAGTGCGACTCGATGCTGGTGGGGAACGCCTGCGGTGCGCACACGTTCCCGTATGTCGAGGTTGGCAACAACAGCGCCACACTGGAACACGAAGCGTCCACGAGCAAGATCGGCGAAGACCAGATCTTCTATCTCAAGGCGCGCGGTCTCGACGCCGAGCAGGCCGTGTCGATGATCGTGAGCGGTTTCTGCAAGGAAGTGTTCAAGGAGTTGCCGATGGAGTTCGCGCTCGAAGCGCAGCAGCTACTCGGCATCACGCTCGAAGGGTCGGTGGGCTGATCGCCCGTCCCGCCCCCGCTCTTCATTCGTTCAAGTCCAACACCCGCTTCGACATATATGCTGCAGATCACCGACCTCCATGCCGCCATCGACGGCAAGCCGATCCTCAAGGGCATCACGCTCACCGTGAATGCCGGTGAAGTGCATGCGGTCATGGGGCCCAACGGTTCAGGCAAGAGCACGCTGGCGCAGGTTCTGGCCGGCCATCCGGCGTACGAGATCACCGGTGGCGAAGTGCTCTACAAGGGCGAAAATCTCCTGGAGATGGACCCCGAAGTGCGCGCCCAGAGCGGCGTGTTCCTCGCGTTTCAGTATCCGGTCGAGATCCCGGGCGTGACCAATGCGTACTTCCTGCGTGCCGCCTACAACGAAGTGCGCAAGGCCAACGGGCACGAAGAAGTCGACCCGATGGAGTTCCTCGATCTGGTCGAAGAGAAGCTCAAGCTGGTCGACATGGACGTTTCCATGCTGCACCGCTCGGTGAACGCGGGCTTCTCGGGTGGTGAGAAGAAGCGCAATGAGATCCTGCAAATGGCTGTGCTGCAGCCGACGTTGTCGATCCTCGACGAAACCGACTCCGGTCTCGACATCGATGCACTGCGCATCGTGGCCGAGGGCGTGAATGCGCTCAAGCGTCCGGACAGCGCGACGATCGTGGTGACACACTACCAGCGGCTCCTCAATTACATCGTGCCCGACTTCGTGCACGTGTTGGCCGGTGGCCGCATCATCAAGTCGGGCGACAAGTCGCTGGCCCTGGAACTCGAGAGCCGCGGTTACGACTGGGTCCTGGAGACGGCGGCGTGAGCACCGGGCTTCGTTTCGCCGAACAGGCGATTGCCGCTTCGGTGGCTGACGCGCCGGGTTCGCTCAAAGCGTTGCGGACGGCGGGCGCCGAGGCGTTCAAGTCGCTGGGTTTCCCGACCACGCGTGAAGAAGACTGGCACTACACCAATGTGTCGGCCATCGCGTCGGCACAGTTCGACGTGGCGGCCGATCGTACGGCGGCCAGCGCGGTGGATGTTGCGGCGCTCGCACCGTACACCTTTGGTGGGACCTGGCCGCTCATCGTGTTCGTGAATGGTCGCTTCAGCGCAGCGCTCTCGTCGTTCGGCGCGTTGCCGGACGGGGTGCGCGTGATGCCGCTGACCCAGGCCGCCATCGACGAGCCGGAATTGCTGTCTCGCTTCCTCGGCACCGCCGTCACGCCGTCGCGCGATGGTTTCTCGGCGCTCAATGCCGCGTTTGCCGGTGAAGGCATGCTGGTGCACATCGCCAAGGAAATGGTGAGCGACACACCCGTGCACATCCTGCACGTGGTGGATGCAGCGGGCGCGAACGTCATGAGCCACCCCCGTCACGTACTCATTGCCGAACGCCACGCCAAGGCATCGGTGGTGGAGAGTTATGTGGGCTTGGCCGACGTGCCCTACTTCACGAATGCGGTCGTGGAAGTGTTCGTGGAAGACGGTGCGACGCTGCAACTCGTGCGCATTCAGCGCGAATCCCGGTCGGCGCAGCATGTCGGCACCGTGGAAGCGCGTCAGGGCCGTGACAGCCATTTCTTCGCGTTCACGTTCCAGACCGGCGCCGCGCTGTCGCGCAGCAACATCTACACGGTACTGGCGGGAGAGGGCTGCGGCTGCACGATCAACGGTCTGTACATGCTGGGCGGTCAGCAACACGGCGACCACCAGACGCGTGTGGAGCACGTGGCGCCCAATTGTTTCAGCCGCGAGCAGTACAAGGGGCTGTTGGACGAACGGTCGCACGGGGTGTTCAACGGCAAGGTGTATGTGCACCCCGAAGCGCAGAAAACCGACGGCAAGCAGACCAACAACACGCTGCTGTTGTCGCAGGACGCGCAGATCGATACCAAGCCGCAGCTCGAGATCTTCGCCGACGACGTGAAGTGCACGCACGGGGCCACCGTGGGTCGCATCGACGAGACGGCTTTGTTCTATCTCAAGAGCCGTGGTGTGAGTGCGGGATTGGCCCGTCAGCTTCTGATGTACGCTTTTGCCGCGGACGTGCTGGAAACGATCGATGTGCCGGTCATCGTGGATGCGCTGGAAACGCTGACGCTCGAGCGGTTCACGGGCGAGGCGCATACGGTCTGAGGTCGACATGAGCGACCTCCAGGAGCTGTACCAGTCGGTCATTCTCGATCACAACCGCAAGCCGCGCAACTTCGGTGAACTCACCGAGGCCAACCGCGAAGCGGACGGCAAGAATCCGTTGTGCGGCGACGAAGTGCATGTGGCGCTGGTGGTCGAGGACGATGTCATCCGCGACGTGAAGTTCACCGGTCATGGCTGCGCGATTTCCAAGGCCTCGGCGTCGCTGATGACCGCGGCGGTGAAGGGCAAGTCGCGCGCCGAGGCGGAAGCGTTGTTTCAGCGTTTCCACGCGCTCGTGCTTGGACAGGATGCCAATGGCGGCAAGGATCTGGGACAGCTCGTGGTGTTCTCGGGCGTTTCCCGGTTCCCGGTGCGGGTGAAGTGTGCGTCGCTGGCGTGGCACACCCTCAAGGCGGCGTTGGAACGGGCGCCGGACACATCGGCCGAGACGCCGGTGGCCGCCTCAAACGCGCCGATCAGCACGGAGTGAGTGACCAGAGCGATACGTGGGCCTTCGTGCAGGCGGCCTACGTCGAGGACCTGGAAGACACGTTGCCGTTGGGCGTGGTGCTGACGGACGGTCGTCGGGTGTGTCTGGTGCGGGATGGAGAGTCGATCCATGCCGTGGAGGACCGATGCCCACATCGCGATTTCGCGTTGTCGGGCGGCGATGTGGTGGCACCCTGTGTGCTGGAATGTCCGTGGCATGGTGCGCGGTTCGATGTGCGCACGGGTGCGGTGTTGCAGGGCCCGGCAACCGACGCCATCGCGACCTTCGAGGTGCGCGTGGAGAACGGCATCGTGATGATCGGGCCGCGTCGTTCATGAAGGACCTACAGGAGTCGGATCGCTGATGGATTCGCATACGCACTCGTCGATGCTGTCGTCACTGGCCCCGCGGGCGGACTTTCCGTTGCTGGCCGCCAATCCCGGGCTGCACTATCTCGATTCCGCGGCCACATCGCAGAAGCCCGCCGCCGTGCTCGATGCGCTGCGTGGCTTCTACGAAACCGCCAACGCCAATCCGCACCGTGGCGCCTATGCCCTCTCGGCCAAGGCAACCGATGTGTATCACGAAGCCCGCGCGACCATCGCGCGATTCGTGGGGGTGTCGGACACCGACTGCCTGATCTTCACGCGTGGCACCACCGAAGCCATGAACCTGGTGGTCTCGAGCTGGGGGCGCGCCAACGTGCAGGCCGGTGACGAAGTGGTGATCACCGCGCTCGAGCATCATGCCAACTTTGTGCCCTGGCAGCAGTTGGCGCGTTCCACCGGCGCCACCCTGCGCATCGTGGAGCTCACACCGCAGCAGACGATCGATCTCGATCAGTTGCGATCGGTGGTGAATCACCGCACCAAGGTCGTGGCAGTCACGCATGTGTCCAACGCGGTGGGTGCCATCACCCCGCTGGATGAGGTGGTGCGTATCGTGCGGTCCCGTTCGAGTGCGGTGATTGCGGTGGATGGCGCCCAGGCGGTGCCACATCTGCCGGTCCACTTCGACGCGCTCGACGTGGACTTCTACGTGTTCAGCGGGCACAAGCTGTTGGGCCCTATGGGCAGCGGATGTCTGTTGGGTCGCCGCGCACTGCTCGAAGCGATGCCGCCCTATCAGTACGGCGGGGACATGATCGAATGGGTGCGCGACACCGAAAGCACGTGGAACGTGTTGCCGCACAAGTTCGAAGCCGGCACGCCCAATGCGGCCGATGCCGTGGGGCTCGCGGCGGCCGTGACCTATCTCGACGGTCTCGGCATGGGCAACGTGCGCGCGCATGAACTGGCGCTGCTCGAACGCGCCGAAGCCAAGCTGTTGGCGCTGCCCGGTGTGACGGTATATGGCCCCCCTGTGGCGCAGCGCAGCGGCGTGCTGAGTTTCTCCATGACCGATGTGCATCCACATGATCTGGCCACCATTCTCGACCAGCATGGGGTGTGCATCCGCGCGGGGCATCACTGCGCACAGCCGCTGATGCGTCGGCTTGGTGTGAGCGCCACGGCGCGGGCCTCGTTCTACGTGTACAGCGATGAGTCCGACGTGGACGCCCTGGTCGGCGCCCTCACGGCAGCGCAGTCACTGTTCTCGACCGCGTCCTGAGCTTCCGGCGAGTGTTCGTGTGAGCGGCAAGGCCAGTTCGGCGTCCATTGCGGCGATGTACCAGGAAGCACTGCTGGCACACCATCGGGCGCCACACAATCGCCGGGACATGCCGGATGCCAACGCGTCGGCCGTGTTCAAGAATCCCGTGTGCGGCGACGAAATCCAGGTGTTCGTCCGCGTGGATGGCGGACATCTGGTGGATGTGTCGTTCACCGGGCGCGGGTGTTCGATCGCTACAGCGTCGGCGTCCATGATGACGGACGCCGTGATGGGGCTCAGCGTCTCTGAGGCGCAGGGGCTGTCTGCCGCGCTGGAGCGCACGCTGGTGTCGCCCGACGAGACAGTGGCTCTGCCGGACGTACTCGTGCCGCTCCGTAGTGTGGCGCCATTTCCCGGCCGACACGGCTGTGTGCGTATGGCATGGCAGGCATTGCACCAGGCCGTGCAGAACGCGACGGAATAGTCGCGCGTTCCCCCCCGGGCAGGTAAAATCTGGCAGTCCCGGTCCCGTCAATGCCGGAATCACCAGCCTCCCGGGAGTATCCCCCAATGCGTATGTGGCGGCGCCTCGCAGTGGTCCTCAGTGGGCTTTGCCTTGGTGCACTGACCAGTACCACGCTCAGCGCCCAAGGCGTGACAGGACCGGCGTTTGTGCTGGGTTCCCTGCGCGCGGATTCCACCAAGACACCGATCGTCGGCGCAGAGCTTGTCCTCACCAGTGTCGGACGCACAACGCGGACGGATTCGACGGGGGCGTTTGCCTTTCGGGAATTACCCTCCGGTCGGCATCGCATGATGGTGCGCGCAGTGGGCTTTCAGACGATCACGGTCAACATGGACGTGCCGGCCGATGGCGTGGATGACGTGCACATGACCTTGAAGCGTGCCGTCAATGAGCTGGAGACAGTAGACGTCAAGGCGAGTGGCGGCATTCGCGCGTTCCTGCTCAACGGATTCGAAGAGCGTCGCAAGCTCGGCATCGGTCGATTCCTCGACTCGACCGTACTGGGCGATGTCGACCCGAAACGCTGGGCGAGCGTGGTGATGGAAAAAATTCCGGGCGTTCGCCTCATCAACTATTCGGGCCGGCGTTCGTTTGCCAGCACCCGAGGAGCGATCTCATTTCGAGAGCGGCCCAAAGGGGACGCATTCGATCTCGCACAAGGCGCCCCCCCGAACTGCTACGTCCAGGTGATCGTGGATGGACTGCAGCGCTATGGAAGCCGCCCCGGAGAGCCGTTGCTGGATGTGAACAGCCTGGAAGGACCGTTTGTTGCCGCCGAGTACTACACGGTCGCGGAGACACCGCTGCAGTTCAATCGCGAGGGCAATGCACCATGCGGCACATTGGCACTATGGACGGGACGTTAGCGGCAGCAAGGCGCGGTCTGCGGGCACTCGGCGCAGCACTGTGTCTCTGTGTACTGGCGGTAGACCGACTCGATGCGCAGCGCATCATCGGAACGGCCAAACTGAGTGGCGTGGTGCTGGTCGACTCGCTCGAACGGCCGATTGCCGGTGCCGAAGTGATTTTGCACAGTGTCGGCCTCTCCGCGCGCTCCGACTCGGCCGGTGAGTTTGCGTTCAGCAATCTCCCGACGGGACGTCACCGCCTCACCGTACGGGCTGTGGGCTATCAATCGGTGGCGGTGGATCTGGATATTCCTGCTGAGGGCCTCGAGAATCTCGATCTCTTGTTGCGGCCGGCTGCAACAGAGCTGAAACGCGTGGATGTGCGAGCCAAGGCTGTGCCCCACTATCTGGCCGATTTCGAAAGTCGCCGGAATCTCGGCATCGGCCGGTTCATGGACTCGACGACATTGTGGACCCATGGAGATCCCTCGCAGTGGGCACAGCGTCTAGTAGAACAAACGCCGGGTCTTCGGGCCGTGGGCTATGGCGCCAGCAAGGCCCTGGTCACGACACGGGGCATTGGCACATTTCGAAGGCTGCCCAGTGGTGATGTTTCTGATGTGCAGAGAGGAGCGCGACAAGCGTGTTATGCGCGCATCATCGTGGATGGGGTGATTCGGTACAATAGCCAGAATGAAGAGGGCCTGTTCGATGTCACCAATTGGAGTGGCCCCCCGTTCGTTGCGGCCGAGTTCTATACGTCAGCCCAGCTACCCGCCGAATTCAATCGCCTCGGCACCGTGAGCTGCGGCGCGCTGGTTCTATGGACCAGACGGTAACCGAGCGGACCAATGTGGTATGCCACGCTTCCGATGGGGATCGGTCGATTTCTCGATGCCACGGTCCTCCAGGTCACTGGTCCAGCCGACTGGGCGCAGCGACTTCTGCAGCACATACCCAATCTCCATCTTGCCGACGTAAGAGGGAATCACACGTTGTTCAGCTCTAGTGGTGCACTGGTACTTTGGACTCGTCGATAGGCGGATGATTTTGCGGAGCGTACTGAAGGTTCTGGTTCTCACCGCCGGCATTTCCGCGTTCTCGGTGCTTGTGGCTTCACCCGCCTCGGCGCAGGAGACGCGTGTCAGTGGCGTGGTACAGGTATCCACGACGCAGCGACCGCTCGCCGGTGCGGAAATCCTCGTCGCGGGTACGGCCCTGCAAGCGCGCACGGATTCGTTGGGCCGATTCGAGCTCGTTCCGGTGAAGCCGGGCCGCGTGCAGTTGGTTGTGCGTTCCCTCGGCCACCGCGAACACCTTCGTGAGCTCGAGGTGCCCGTGCACGGCGTGGAAGGCCTCGTGGTCCTGCTCGAGCCCATCACCGAACTGCAACGGGTCGAGACTCGCGCCGATCCCCTCGCGGGTAAGCCCAATCTGCGGGCGTTCGAAGAGCGAAAGAAGTTCGGGACCGGACGCTTCCTCGATTCCACGCAGCTCGGTTATCCGGATCCGTTGCTGTGGAATACGCTGCTGACGCAACGCATCCCCGGACTGCGGCAGATCGCGGTTGGCAGCAAACGTGTGTACGCCTCTTCACGCGGCGCGGTGTCGATCAACCAGATGCCGCGCGGAGACATGATCGACCGGGGCAACCGAGCCCCGGTGGCGTGTTACATCGCAATCATCGTGGACGGCATTCGCCTCTATTCGAGCGGGCCCGACGAAACGTTGCTGGACATCAATCGAATGGGTCTCGGTCGGGTCCTCGCGGCGGAGTATTACTCGGTCTCTCAACTACCTCCGGAATTCAATCGCAGTGGCACCGCTCCCTGTGGCACGCTGGTACTCTGGACGCAATACTGACCGTAGGCGGGGCGGACATGGAAGCTGGTTGACGCGATGCGTCGAGCCCATTCGATTTCAGACATGTACGCACTCGCCCTCATCCGCTATCGCCGCCCGTTCGAAGAGGTGGCACCACATGTCGACGAGCATCGCGCCTATCTGCGCGAGCTCAAGGCCCAGGGACTGCTCATTGCGTCCGGCCCCTTTGATCCGCGCTCCGGCGGCGGCCTGCTGCTGCGGGTCCCCGACGATGATGTGCACGGTTCACTCGATCGCATTCGTGATGGCGACCCGTTCGTCAAACACTCGGTGGCCCAGTATGAACTGCTGCCGTGGGCACCGGTGATCGGCAAGGAAGACCTGGATCGATTGTAAGGCCCACCAACAGAACGCCCCCCGCGAGACGAACTCGCGGGGGGCGTTTGTACTTCCCCGGGCCTGAAGCCGACTACTTCTTGATCGGCACGAGGCGGATCTGCCCCTGCGCTTCACGCGCCTTCAGCACCGCCATCACCTGATCCATCGGCAGCGGCGTGAACTCACCGCTCAGGAAGTCGCGCAGTTCGAGCGCAGTGACACCCTTGCGGAGGAGCAGACCCAACTCGGCGTTGAATTCGTCGGGGAGCTGCGGGCCACCGGCACCGCCAACACCACGCGCACCACCACCAGGACCGCCCGGTCCGCCGGGACCACCAGCAGCCGGTGCATTGGCCGCGGTGGGCAGTTCCACGCGCAGCAGCGCTGCGGCCTTCTCATCGGCGCTGAGCACCGGCTCGGTGGCCGGGACGTTGCGCTGCAAGGCCTGGAGCTGGTACGCCGCCTTCACTTCGTTGAGCAACGACGCCGCACGCTGATCGAGCAGCGGCAGGAAGCCGGCAATGCGCTTGGCGCCAGCCGTCGTATCCGTCCACAGCACCACCGCCGAACGCACCACGGCCTTTTCGATCGTTGTCTGGTGACGAATCGCGTTACGGGCTTCCGCATAGGCGCGCGTGAGCGTCGGGCCGTCCTTCGCATCGGCCATGTACCCCAGCCCCTTCACATGGCTTTCGCCCATGCGACCGAGACCGCGGCCGAGGTTCTCCTGCACCACACGGGCCGCCATCTCTTCGGTGCCAGCCGACAACACCGATCCGGCCCCGAGGGCCACCGCGGCCGCACGCTTGTACTGCGTCGGATCCTGCTTGTCCGGCGTGTCTTCGCTGGAGTGATACCACATGTCGGGCCACGTGATGAACATGACGGCCGGCACGCCGTTGCTCATGTACGCCACGTGATCGCTGGACCCGTAGTGTTTGTCGATCTTGATGTAGAACGCGTCCTTGCTGCCACGCACCGACTCCACCGGCTGGGTGGGCGCGTAACCCGAGAGCGACCGACGGAAACGCACCCGTTCACGCGAGATGTCGGCGATGTACTCCATCATGCTCTGCGCGATGTCGTTCAGGTACGACGGGAACGTGTCCGGCGTGCGCTGCAGGATCCAGAAGCTGCGGCTCATCGCGACGCGAATGCCTTCCATGTCGAAATTGAGCGTACCGATGATGCTCTTGCGCTTATCCGGGTTGGCCTGGAAGAACGCGTTGGTACCCTGAATCTCGGGCACGAACAGGAAGTTGATCGTGCGCTTGGGCTTCGGCAGCTTGCCTTCGTTGATCAGCTTGATCCAGGCGCGGCCCACTTCGAGGATGAGCGCGCAACCCGAGTTGTCGTCGTTGGCCCCCTGCTTGATCACACCTTCGTACAGGTGGCAACTGATGCCCACTTCCTGCGTGGTGCTGCCGTCGCCGGGGATCTGCGCCCACACGTACTCGGCCTTCATCGGCACCTGCGCGGTTTCCACGACCGAGCGGATCGTGATCTTCTCGCCGCGCGCCAACAATGCCGACAGGTTGCGCTGCACTTCCGGCGTGACCGACCAGGCCACCGTTCCCGGCTGCGCCGGCACGGTGCTGTTCACGATCTGATTCGGGAAGTCCACCGAACGCTGATAGCCGATCGCGCTCACACCGAGCACACCGATCGCGCCGCGCAACATCGCCAGTGAGTACACCGCACCGGTCGCGCCCGACGAGACCACAAACTTGCCCTTCACATCCTTGCCTTCGAAATCCTGCGCCCGGCCGGCGCCGACATCGATCAGGTCCGCGGACAGATCACCGCTCGCGTTGAGCGACGGCAATGCCAGGGGGATGTCGTGAATATCGAACAGCTTGGTGAGCTTGGGCGTCGTCATCCACAGCTCACCACGGGTGGGCTGAAATGCCATGCCGCCCTGCTGATAGACGACCGTCTTGATGTTGGAAAAGCCGTAGGCCTTCGCGAAGCGCTCGATCACCTGGCTTTCGCGGAACGGCTGGTTGTACTCCTCCGGTGTGCGAATGCGCTGATAGGGCACGAGCTCGAGCAGGTGGTGCATGGCCCGCTCGCCGGAGACTTCGTTGATGATGGAGGTCATCTGCTCCTGCGTGAGGAGCGTACGATCTTCGCGTTCCTGCGCCGTCAGCGCGGGGGCGGCGATCAGGGCGGCCAAAAAGAAGGCGCCGAGGGATTTCATGGAGGGATGGGTGAAGGGAAAACTCATGCCTTGGCGACGCACGGACCCTCGTCCGCGTTGACGTGTCAGACGACTCATCAGTGAGGGAAGGGACAGCACGCAATGCCTGGTGATGGCACGACCGGATTGCGGGACCAGCATCCTCGCGGGCTATACCCGCTGCGTGTCGCGTCGAAACAGCAGCATCGCGCCAGAACCAAAGACCAACGCCCACACCACCACACTGACCACGGCGCCGACCGTGAATTCGCCATTGAGCGGCGCGCGAGCTAGCTGACCGATGCCATACATCGGGGTGAACATTGCGATCGTACGTACGCCGGCAGGCAGACTGTCCACCGGAATGAAAATGCCTCCGAACAACGCCATGATGGCCATGGCCGGTCCGGCGAACTGCATGACGTTTTCCGATGGCACCAGAAAACCCATGAACAATCCGAAGGCCGCGAACACACACGAACTGCCCCAGGCGGCGAGGCCACACAACAGCCACTGCTGTGGCGTGAGACTCACGCCAGCCAATGCACCGATCGTGAATGTCGACAGAATGGCGATCAGGCCAAGGGTCATGGCACTGAGCACCTTCATGCTGACGTAGGCCACGGGCGTCAGTGGCGTGAGTCGCAGTTGACGGCTCCAGCCCAGGCTGCGCTCGACGGCCACAGCGGCCCCGCCCGAGGTGGTGCCAACCATCGCACCGTACACCGCCATGCTCACCATGACATAGGCCAGCACCACAACGTCTCCCCGTCGGGCTCCGGGGTTGTTCATACCGAACAGGTAGAAGAAGACGCTTGGGAAGATCAGGATGAATATCACCGTGCGGCGATTGCGCAGCACACGACGCAACTCGAGAAACAGCGCAGTGAGGTTGAATCCGCCAAAGGCCGGTGCACGACGCGCCGTATCGAGTGCGACATCAGCGCGGTCGCCCGCATCGGCATGAACGTCCGTTCGGGCCATCAGGTGTCACTCCGTGCGTTGGCGCTGGTGTCGGACGCTCGTCCGGTCAATGCCACGAAGGCCGCCTCGAGGTTCTGCGCCACGATCTCGAGATCGCGGGCCATGGTCTGCGTGAGCAAATGACGCGCGACGACATCCGAATCACTGCATTGCAGCAACACCGTGTCACCGCGCTGCTCGACGTGCGACACACCCGGTAGTGCGGACAGTTGCGCCAGATCCGCACTGGGCAAGGTCGCACGCACAGAACGTCCGAGGGCACGCGCCTTGATCTCGGCGGTCGTGCCATCTGCCACGATATCGCCCTGACGCATCAACACGATGCGGTCGGCATACGCATCGGCTTCATCGAGATAGTGCGTGGCGAACAGGATCGTGCGTCCACGCGATGCGTCTTCCCGAATGGCCGTCCAGAATTCGCGACGTCCTTCCACGTCCATCCCCGTGGTGGGTTCATCGAGAATCAGCAATCGCGGATCGGAGAGCAGTGCGATGGCGAAACGCAGCCGCTGTTGCTCGCCGCCGGAACACTTGCCCACCAGACGATCCGCGATGTGCGTGATCCCGGCGCGCGCCATGACGTCATCCACCGGCCGCGATTCGGCATACAGCGATGCCGTGAAACGCACGGTCTCCCGGACAGTGAAGTCCTTGAGCAACCCACCGGTCTGCATGACGGCGGCCACGTCCCCGCGGGCGATCGCTGCAGCCGGCGTGGTGCCGTACACCTGCACCGAACCAGTGTCGGGCCGAGCCAACCCGAGGATCATGTCGATGGTGGTCGTCTTGCCGGCCCCATTCGGACCGAGGAATGCGACGACTTCGCCCGGGGCGACCTGCAACGTGAGATCACGGACGGCCGTGACCTGACGGTAGCGTTTGGTGAGGTTCTGAAGATCGATGGCCAGCACAACTGCGAAGATAACGGAGCGGGATGCTCAAATATGCCAGTCGGAGCTGACGCGCCGCCAAACTATCTTTCCGGCATGTCGCCGGCGCCGCGCTTCCTGACCCGTTTCCTCGCTCGGCTGCAGCAGTGGGCCGATGCGGGGTGGTCGAATGCCGTGGTATTGGGCTGGGGTTTGCTCCAGGGCTGCATCTTTCCGGGGCTCGCCGACCTGTTTTTCCTGCCACTCGCCTTGGCACGCCCCGAACGCGCCTACCGGTTGGCCCTGGTCGCCACGGCGGGAACGGTCATCGGCAGCGTACTCCTGTACTGGCTTGGCGCAGAAGCCCTGTCTGTGCTCGAGGGGCCGATCGCCCGCTGGCTGGGGTTCTCGCCGGATGCGTTCACCGAGTATCGCGCCCGTCTCGCGAAGTTTGGGGCGTGGGCCATTCTGGCGAGCACCATGAGCCCGTTGTCCACCAAGCTCACGAGCATCGCCTCAGGCGCGATTGGTGTGCCCTTTGTGGCCTTTGCGGGGGCCTTGCTGGCCGGCCGACTCACGCGCACGCTGGCGCTGGCGTGGTTGGTACGACATGGCGGTGCACAGGCGGTCGCGCGGTGGGTACGACCGGCCAACACCACTGTCGACTCGGCTCCGCCCCGGGCCTCCTAGGCCGCAGCACATCGCCAGACTTACTGAATTCGCACTCCATTTCCATGTCAGACGCCGCTCTTTCCGCCGACGCACTGCACGGCATTCTTGGTTTCCTGCGCGCTGCGGAATCGTTGAAACACTCGCCGCGTACATCGTGGACGTCGACCGGCTTGCCGGAGACGGTGGCAGCGCACACCTGGCGTCTCTGTTTGATGGCATTGGTGCTGGCCCCTCATTTTCCCGGCATCGACGTGGGCAAGCTGCTGCGCATCTGTCTCGTGCACGACCTTGGCGAAGCCATCGGCGGTGATATCTCGGCCGTGCAGCAAGCGGGCGCGCCGAGCAAGGCGGAGCAGGAACGACAGGACCTGCAAGAGCTGGTGACGCCGCTCCCAACGGGAGTACGTGAGGAGCTCGTTGCGCTCTGGGATGAGTACGAGCAGGCGGCCTCACCGGAAGCCCGGCTGGCGAAAGGGCTCGACAAGTTGGAGACCATCCTGCAGCACAATCAGGGGTTGATGCCAGACGATTTCGACTTCCGCTTCAACCTACAGTATGGTCAACGCTACACCACCGACGATCCGATCCTGCGTGCAATCCGCACGGTTCTCGATGCAGAAACCGAGCAACGCGCGCGGGAGCGTGAGATGTCATCCGGCGAACCCGCGTGACCGATTTTGGCTTCAGCACCAGCCACGCCAGCGGTGCGGCGCGGCTGGGCGCCTTCCGCACACCACACGGTGTCGTGCAGACGCCGGCGTTCATGCCGGTGGGCACCCATGCGTCGGTCCGGGGGCTGGCGATGCACGAGATCCGCGACGCAGGTGCGCAGATGGTGCTGGCCAACGCCTATCACCTCTATCTGCGTCCGGGTGACGAGATGGTGCGTGCCTTGGGTGGTGTGCATGCGTTTGCGCGTTGGGATGGTCCGATGCTCACGGACTCCGGCGGGTATCAGGTGTTCTCGTTGTCACGCTATCGCACCGTGACGGAAGACGGTGTGGAATTCCGCAGCAAGCTCGATGGCTCGCGGCATCGCTACACCCCAGAAAAGGTGATGCAGATCGAGCGCAATATCGGCGCCGATGTCATCATGCAACTCGACGAACTGATCGAAGGCGGTTCGTCATTCGACGCATCTCGCTCGGCGATGGAACGCAGCCTGCGCTGGCTGGAGCGGTGTCGCGTGGAGTTCGAGCGACTTTCCCGGGAAGGGCGCGCACCGGTGGCGTCGATGTCGGTACCCGATGGTGCGCCGCCGCTCGCGACACACGACGTTGAACGAGATCGGCTGGCGCCGCCGCAGGCACTCTTTCCGATCGTTCAGGGAGGCACCTACGCCGAGTTGCGTCGCGCCTCCATCGAGGGGATTCTGAGCGCCGGTGACTGGGTAGGCGTGGCGGTGGGTGGCCTTTCGGTGGGTGAAGCCAAAGAGGCGATGTACGACACCTTCGACGTGTGCTCGCCGCTGTTGCCGGCCGACAAACCCCGCTACCTGATGGGTGTGGGTTTTCCCGATGATCTGCTGGAAGCCGTGTCGCGTGGCATGGACCTGTTCGATTGTGTGGCACCGACACGTATGGGGCGTCACGGAACGGTGTTCACGCGCGACGGCAAGATGCAGATCCAGAAAAGCAGCAATCGCACCGACCGCCGTCCGCTGACCGATGCATGTCCCTGTCCGGCGTGCACGCAGTACGACCGAGCGTATCTGCGACATCTCATGGTCACGGAAGAACCACTGGGTCCGCGCCTGCTGGCGCTGCACAATCTGACCTTCCTGATGGAGCTGATGCGCGAGACGCGAGTGGCGTTGCGTGACGGTGTGTTCGCGGGCTGGAGTGGGGAGTGGCTCGCGCGCTATCGGCGAAAAGAAAAGGATTGATTGGGAACTGAAGGGTTACCGCGTTGCCGCTACGCGGCGGAAAACGGCAGGAATTGAAGGGAGAAAATGGGTGGTACTTTTCAAAAGACCCACACCTTTTTTTGTTTTGACCTGCGGTGTTCCCTTCTGGTCATGCAGCTTTCGCGCCGCGCAGCGGCGCCCGTGCGGTTGCCCTTCCAATCCAGCAACGCACCGACGGGCTCAGTTGAGCGCGCTCCACAGCAGTGCGGCCAGCGACGCGCCAAGCACGGGACCGAGCACCGGAATCCAGGCATAGCTCCAGTCGCTCGATCCCTTGCCTGCGATGGGCAATAGTGCATGCGCAATGCGCGGCCCGAGATCACGCGCGGGATTGATGGCGTAGCCGGTCGTGCCACCGAGTGACAGACCGATCCCCCACACGAGTGCGGCGACCAGGGCCGGCGTGAGATTGGTGGCTGGTGTCGCTCCCGCTGCGGCCGCGGCACCAATCGCGGTGGCAACCAACACCAGCACAAATGTGCCAATCACTTCACTGAGCAGATTGGCACCCGGTGCCCGAATGGCAGGTCCCGTCGAGAAGCACGCGAGAATGCGTCCTTGATCGTGCGTGATGCGCCAGTGCGGGAGATAGTGCAGCCAAACCAGTTTGGCGCCCCCGATGGCACCGAGCAGTTGCGCGGCGATGTGAGCGATGGCGTCGGACGCCGTGCGTGTGCCACCAATCACATTGGCAATCGTAACTGCCGGATTGAGTTCACCGGGCGCACCGAGCGCCGTGGCGACGAGCACGCCGCAAAGGACCGCAAAGGCCCAGCCGGCCGTGATCACGACCCATCCCGCATTTCGCGCCTTCGATTCCTCGAGTAACACGCCGGCCACCACACCGTTGCCGAGGAGGAGGAGCACGAGGGTGCCGAGGAATTCACCGATCACGGTCTGCGGCAGGCCAGCCGGCATAGCATCACTCACGGTTCGCGGGTGGAGGAGGGTGGCGAAGATTGTATCCCGTACGGCATCTTCGCGGAATGCCACGTTCTCTTCCCTCCCGTCTCGTGGCCGGCGCCCGCTCCTTCCTGCCCTCTGCGCTGGCTTTCACGTTTGCTGCGGTGGCCGTTTCGGCTCCTGGCAACCCACTCGGTGCACAGGCCGTGGTGCGCACGGCCGACCCGGCCAAGCGTGGCGTGCCACTGAGTGCATTCCCGCGCTTCGTGAAGCTCGCCGACAATGTCTACGGCTACGAAGAGATCCGTCAGCCCGGGTTCACCACAGTGAGCCTGGTGGTGATCGGCCGCGATGGTGTGCTCATTGCCGATGGTCAGGGCTCGCCGGAAGCCACGCAGACCATGGTCGACAAGATCAAGACGCTGACGCCCCTGCCGATCAAGTGGTACATCGTGGGCTCGGATCATGGCGATCACACCGCGGGCAACAACGTGCTGCCGAAGGGCATCACCTACGTGGTGCACCCCAATTCGCTCGCGCAGCTCAAGCGCGACTCCGCCGCAGCCGCCGAACGAGGGCGTGCGGCCGTCATCGTGCCGTCCAAAGCCATGACGGGCAACGAGGAGACGATCAACGTTGGCACGACCACGGTGAAGGTGCTCTTTCTTGGCCGCGCACACACCGGGGGCGACCTCATGGTCCAACTGCCAAAAGAGAAGATCCTCTTCATGAGCGAGGCCTATCTCAACCGGGTGTTCCCGGCCATGCGATCGGCCTACCCGAGCGAGTGGGCCAAGACTGTAGACGCGGCGCTTGCGCTCAAGGACGTGGATTGGTTCATCCCGGGACATGGCTTCATCGAAGACCGCAAAGTGTCGCGTGAGGAACTGGTGACGTTCCGCGATGCCATCAACAGCGTGATTGCGGAAGTGAAGCGACTCAAGGCCTCAGGACTGTCGGTGGACGACGCCGTGAAGCAGGCCAAGTGGGGGACGCTGAGTGAGTGGTTCCTGGCCGATCAACAAGGCCCGGTTGCGGTGCGCAAAGTGTGGGAGGAGTTGGATGGGAAGCTGAAGTAGGCCTCCCATCGTTGCAGCGAAGGGGCCCCTCGGATCCATGCCACACAGTGTGGTCGCCTCGCGACACCATTTATACGCGGCCCATGTATACATTTGCACGACTTGACCTATATCATTATTCTCCAATGACTTAGACCGAAGATGAAGATGACACAGATGAGGCACAGATGTCGCTCCTTGGCGATCTGTGTCTCCTTTGTCCCCCTCCATCTCCCGGCTTATGCATCTCCTGAAAAAGGCCTTACTCGCCACCGCGACTCTGGGAGCTATCGCGCTCCCCGCATCCGCCCAGACCGTCAACTACACCCCCGGTACCCGTTACGATGTGGCCGGGTTGGGCAACCATGTTGCGACCGGAGCGAGTATGGCCGGGATGCAGGTCACGTACACGACGTTCTCTGGCTTCACCGAGACGCTGACGTGGGGAGCGCTGAGTGGTGGCTACGCAGGCCAGTGCGGTGTGCTATCCATGGCCGGATCGGCGATGCGATTTCAGATGAGCTTTTCGTGCCAGGAAGACACCTATTCGCCTTCGGCCTTCTATCTCTGGTTGATGCAATACAGCGGCACAACAAACCCGAATTCCCCCGACGCCCTCTCCACTGTGGTTCTCAACGGTGCGCCAGGTCGAGTAGTCTTCGATTGCGCATGGACAGGAAGCGCGTGCCAAGAGAATGGCGGCAGCGCCGCGACCGGAGTTGGCACCCCCGGATCAGACAAGGGCTGGTCGGCTGAACGATACCTCGCGTTCGGAAGTTTCACCTATGCAAACGCCGTCGGGATCGGCGGAGCGGCTCCGGTCGGGGATCTTTATGAGCAACTCACGCTCGATCTCTCGGGACAGAATTTCGGTGCCAATGGATTCGGCGTGCAGTATTTCTACGTCGACACCGACCATACCGCCCCAAACTCACCCGTGCCTGCGCCGTGGAGGGCCACACAGCCAACCACAGTGCCCGAGCCGAGCACCTACGCGCTCATGGCTGCAGGGCTGGCGGTGATGTTCGGCATGGCCCGCCGCAAAAAGGCCGTCTGAAGATCGCACCACCGGTTCCAACCACGTACGTCCAACGCAGGGCCGGTCCAAGACCAGCCCTGCGTGTTTTTTTGCCGATCCTTCAGACGACTATCGCCTCGGCGACTCGCGCGCGAGCAGTCCACCAACGCCTCCTGCAATTCCGCCTGACTGCAGCGCCGGCAACAGCAATGTCATCGCCACAATCGCCCAAGCAGGCAGTGTGAAGTTCGTGGCGATCATACCGGCCCACTGCCACACAGGTGCCCCACGCATCGCCGTGGCGCCCAACAACAGTGCAGCGGCCACGATCGCGGCAAAAAAGCCCACGCGAAACGCGCCCTTTCCGCGTACGGCAAGACCGATCAGCACACCGCCAATCGCAGCGCCCCACACACCTCCAAAAGCCTGCGCGGCCACCTGCACCAGCAGCGCAACGATGAATACCGCTCCACTTGGCATCGGTCGTCCTCAGCGGGTGAGTGTGAGTACCGCGCGCACGTCGCTCGCGGGCAAGTCGGCAAGCGAACGAGGCGTGCGCACACTATCCAGCGTGCCACTGGCCCACAGCGGCAACCGATCGAGATACCGGGTGCTTCCGGGGTTGCCACTCTGTCCGCCCGGATAGGTTGCGCGAATCACCGGCTCCTTCCCGAACTCCACCACCATGCGCCAACTCGCACCGAAGTTGGCGCGACGGGAAGCGACCGACGGATTGAGCGTGCCACGACCACCGTCGATGGGTGTTGGCGGCGCCGCAAAGCCCTCCAGCTTGAGCAGGTGCTGCGGCCGGGCCGGCGAGACGGTGCCCCAAACCCACGGCTGCTTGGCGGGGTCACCGTATTGTGTCACGAGCGAGTCATACGCTTTCGCCAACGCGGTGGACAACACCCGATCCCGATCTTCCCGTGCGTTCGGCGTGCGCTTGTCATCCCACCATCCGTTGCTGGAGTCCGCGACCAGTTGCAGCAGGCGGCTCTCCGACGGCGTCGCCACACGCTGCGATGCACCCGCCGGCGTGAGTTCGTCATACAGCAGCGCGGTCGTGAAAGACAGCGACATCTCGAACAAGCGTGAGCCCGTGTTGTCGCGTGTATAACGCCGGTCCCATTTGGCCAGCAGCGTCTCGGCCGCCTCGAGCGACGGCGAACCTTCACCCTGTGCACGACGCATATCCGCCGCGTGCAGGAACGCCGGCACGAGAAGATCGGCGCGTACGCTGCCCGGATCCGTGTGAAACCGTCGCATCTTGTCGGCGGTCATGCTGCTATCGGCCCGCAACAGGCGATTGATCTGCAACGCACGCCAGATCTCGAAGTGACCATCGACACCGAAGTACAGCGGATCGTCCTGCGGGTCGATCGGCTGCTGATTCGCCGACGCCAGATAGCCCTGCGCGGGGTTCACACTCTGCGGATACCGGTCGATACTGCGAAATCCGATCCAGTCATTCTTCCGTGTGTTGCCTTCGCGGATCTCCGTGCCGCGCCCGCTGTCAGCGCGAATGGGAAACCGGCCGGTGGAGCGGATGGCAATCGTGCCGCTGGTATCGCCCACGATCATGTTCTGCGCGGGTGCCATGTAGTGAACGGCCATGGTATCGAGAAATGCCGTGGCCGTCTGTGCATGTAGCGCCGCCCGGAACCCCATCAGTTCCTCGCCGGCTTCGAGCACCGTCCAGCGCATCGACAGCCACTCGTTCCCCACCCGCTGCATGGGACCGCGGTGCGTGTAGTACACCGTGTCGATCGCAATCACGTCGCCCTTGGGGCCATGGTAGGTCTCCACACGCGTGTCGGCGAAGGCCACACTCTCACCATCGAGCTGATAGCGTGTTGGCCGCTTGGCGTCGTCCACGGTTTCGCGCCAGAAGTCCATCACATCGGCGCCGGTGTTGGTGAAGCTCCAGGCAAGCGCGCGCGTGTATCCGATGACCACACCCGGCAGCCCGGGAATGGTCACACCCCCTACATCGAATATCCCCGGAACCACCATGTGCACTTCATACCAGATGCTGGGCAGTGTGAGTTCGAGATGCGGATCGCCGGCCAACAGCGCCGTGCCATTGGCACTACGCGACGGCGACACCGCCCAGTTGTTGCTCGCGAAGGCACGTTCCTGCGCGAGGATGGCCCGTTCCTCGGGTGTGGCACCGGGATCGCGCGACCAGCCAAACAGAGCGCGCGTGCCGTTGCCCAGCGCCGTCACCATGTGCGCCGCTGCGGCATCGGGTACACCGGGCGCGGGCAAGGCGGTGAGGGCCTCGCGTGCCATGCTGCGCGGCGCAGGCTGAATGGGCTCCTGTACCGGCGAGTCCGTGTCGAAGATGGCGCGCGCCGCCGAATCCCCGACCAACGCCTTGGCGCGCAGCAGATCGAGTTCCACCGGCGCGTGCGCCAGTGTGTACCCCATGCGATTGAACAGGTGCAGCGAATGCACGGGCAGCCATTCACGCGGGGCCTTGTTCAGCAGCTTGTATTCGGCGGGATACCGTGCAGGTGAAAGGGATGCGCGGTACGCATTGATGCCGTCGGCATAGGCGCGCAGGAACTGCATCGTCTCGCCCGTGCTGTCGAGTGATGCCAGCTTCCGTTCGGCCGACCGTGGCATGCCCAGTCCACGTGTTTCCCGGTCCGCGGGAAGCGCCACATTGCCCACCAACTCCGTGAGCGTGCCCTCCCCCGCGCGCGCCTGGAGTTCGATCTGAAACAGCCGATCGCGGGCCACCACATATCCCAGCGCACGGATGGCATCGAGTTCATTGGTGGCAAAAATGTGTGGTACACTGCGCTGGTCATAGCGCACGTCCACCTGTGCCCCCAACACGAGAATCCGGCCACTCGCTTCGGCCGGAAGATCGTCCATCGCATTGGCCCACAGACCGATCGCTGGCGAGAGCGCCCCACCCAGGGGCGGCAGGGGACCCGCGCCGCGGGCGCCGATCCAGGTGGCGCCGAGTCCAACGGCGAGGGAGGCTACAGCGAGGGCAATCCGAGCCATGCGATCGAGGGGGCCAATGGCGGAGGTGGGGCGGACGTGACGGCAGCGTCACAAACGCCTCGACAGCAGACTCAAGGATCCCCCCGAAGCTCCCGGTGTGCAAGTTCTGAGCACGTTGGCGTCTCCCGTACAGCGATCCGAGGCGGCATCGGCCACCACCGATACCAGGTCCTCGCCCGGTCGCGGAACGCCTCATCCCATCTTGGCAATGGACGATCTCGAACGGTTGTTCCGGGAGTATCACCCTCCAGTGGTGCGGTATCTGACGCGCCGGCTGGGGGATCGTGATCTCGCCGAGGAGCTGGCCCAGGAGACTTTCCTGCGCGCCTCACGCCACGGGCCCGTGGCAAACGAGCGTGCATGGCTCTTCGCCGTGGCCACCAACCTCGTACGCGACGAAGCCCGTCGTACGGTGCGTGAGCGGCGACGGTTGTCGCTGCTTCGCGACGAAATGCAGCAGGACGCAGAGACCGAACCGGATGTGTTCCGTCTCGAACAGCAGGTCGATGCAGAAGCAGCCGCCCTGCGCGAGCAGGCGCTGGCCCGCGCCGCCGTGGACGCACTCGCGGAACGGGATCGGATGGCGCTGCTGATGCGGGAAGAAGGACTCGACTATCACGAAATCGCCGCCGCACTCGGGCTGAGCGTGGGCAGTGTGGGGACCACGCTGTCACGCGCCCGTCGTCGCCTGGTGGACGTCTACGAATCGCAGCAGCGTGAACTCGCTGCGCGGGAGGGATCCGATGTCGCGTGAAGAATTCATCATGCCCGACGAACGGTTGCTGCCGGAGTACACGGCGGACGGGCATCTCGAGGAAGGCACGGTGCACACCTGGCTGGACGGCGCGTTCGATGCCGACGCGGCCGCCGAGGTGTCGGCGCACGTGAACGGCTGCGCGGCGTGCAAGGCGCTGGTGGCCGAGGCGCGGGGGTTGTTGGCGGGGAGCTCGCGCATTCTTGCGGCACTCGACGTGACGCCAGCGGGTGTGGTACCGGCAGAAGACGCGGCCCGCACCGCGGCGCGTATTGCGGCATCGGTGCCGATGGAGAAGCCGAAGCAGGCAACCCCCAAGGCCCGTCGCATGCAGCCATGGTGGTATTCCGCGGCTGCAGCGGCGGTGCTGGTGGTGGGTGTGGGCAGCACGGTGTGGATGCGAGGTGGCAAAGAGCTCGCAGAGCGTCCGGTGGCCGACGCGGCGCGGGACGTGCGTGAGCCGGCACGCGATGAAGTGACGCGGGCAGCGGCCGCGGCTGGCGCCGCTGAGGCAACTGTGGCAACCAATGCACCAGTGTCCGATGCAGCGACGGCGGATGCACTGAAGGCCAACGCGAAGGTGAGCAGCATCGATCCGAACTCGCCGGTGTCGTCGACGCCCGCGAATCCGGGCGGCGCAGCACCAGTGCCCATGGCCGCGCCCATGGCGGCTCCGGCGGTGCCGCCTTCGATTGCGCCCGCGCCAGCACCCGCTCCAGCGTCCATTCAAGCAGCGGAGCTTCGTGCGCCGGCGTTGGCGCGTACGGCGGCCGCAGCGCCGGAACTCGCATCGGCGGTTCGTCCGACGCGGCGCGTGACGGTCACAGGCACGGTGACAGACGCCGTCGAGCGGCGCCCGGTCGGGGATGCGATGATCGAAATCTTCCGAGGCAACGGAGCGGCACTGCGTTCCGCTGCGTCGACGAAGACCGATGCGACCGGATACTTCTCGGTCACGGTGGACTCCATCGCCGTCAACAGCATCGTCACCATCCGCGCCAGGTACATCGGCTACGAAGTCGCGGCGATGTCCATGCTGTCGCGGTCGGATACGCTTCGAGTGGCGTTTCGACTCAAGCAGTCCGTCATTGCCCTCTCTGGGGTCGTAACCGGCATGAAGCCGACGGTCACGGGTGTGGCCGAACAGAAGGCCGACAACTTTAACCGGACGCGTGAAACCGCGAACGCCTCTCAGGGCGCGGAGGTGACACGCACCGCAGCCCCCGCCATCGCTCCATCGCCAGCACCGCAGACCCGCGGCGTCGCTGGTGGCATGGCGCGTTCAGTGGGCATGCCCGCTCCCGCATCGCCGCGCCGCGCTGCGTCGGACGAAGCGCGTCCCCCCCGCCCCTATCCCGGCCAGCCCGGCAACCGCGAGCAGTACGATCGCATCGAGGACAATCCGTTCCTCGGCGTGACGGGCAACCCACTGTCCACCTTCTCCATCGACGTGGACCGGGCATCCTACGGCAACGCGCGCCGCTTTCTGCAGGACGGGCAGCGTCCACCCGCCGACGCGGTGCGCATCGAGGAGTTGATCAACTACTTCCCGTACGAACTGCGTGAACCACGCGGCAACGATCCGGTGGCCATCACCACCGAAGTCACCACCGCCCCGTGGCAGCCACGTCACCAGCTTGTGCGCATCGCACTGCAGTCGAGGCGCATCGAAACGGCATCCCTGCCGCCCAACAATCTCGTGTTCCTCATCGATGTGTCGGGTTCGATGCAGTCGCCAGACAAACTGCCGCTGGTGAAACAGTCGCTGCGTCTGCTGGTGGACCAGATGCGCCCGCAGGACCGCGTGGCCATCGTCGCCTATGCCGGTGCGGCGGGTCTGGTGTTGCCGAGCACCAGTGGTGACGAAAAAGAAACCATCATCCAGGCCATCGAACGGCTCGAAGCCGGTGGTTCAACGGCCGGTGGTGCGGGCATCGAACTCGCCTATCGCACCGCGCGGGAACACTTCATGGACCACGGCAACAACCGCGTCATTCTCGCCTCCGATGGTGACTTCAACGTCGGTGTGAGCAGTGACGGTGAACTCGAACGCCTCATCGAACGCAAGCGCACCGAAGGCACGTACCTGACCATCCTGGGCTTCGGCACGGGCAACTATCAGGACGCGAAGATGGAAAAACTGGCCAAGCGTGGCAACGGCAACTACGGCTACGTCGATGACATCGCAGAAGCCCGCAAGATGCTGGTACGTGAGATGGGCGCGACGCTGCTCACCGTGGCGAACGATGTGAAGTTGCAGGTGGAGTTCAATCCACGCCGGGTGCAGGCCTATCGCCTCATCGGCTACGAAGATCGTCTGCTGCGCACCGAAGACTTCACCGACGATCGCAAGGATGCGGGCGACCTGGGTGCGGGACACCAGGTGACGGCGCTGTACGAGATCGTGCCGGTCGGCGTGCAAGGCACGGTCAGGCTGCAGGACACCGAAGCGCGTCGCTATGAACCCGTCACCGGCGAGGCACGCAGCAGCACGGCCACCAGCGACGAACTGCTGTTCGTGAAGCTGCGGTACAAGCGGCCAGGCGAATCGACCAGCCGACTGATCACGCATCCGGTGCCGGCGCGCACGGTGCGTGGCAGCGACGACATGCGCTTTGCGAGCAGTGTGGCGGCGTTCGGCATGCTGCTGCGTGAATCACCGTATGCCGGAAACACCAGCGCCGCGCAGGTCCTGGAGCAGGCCCGCGCGGCGCTGGGAGAGGATGACGGCGGCTATCGCGCCGAATTCATCCGGTTGGTGGAGCGGTACCGTTCGATCAACGCTGGCGGGCGGCGTTGAACGGGAAGGCGCCCATGCCTGACACGTCGAGCAGGCCTTCCATGTTGTGCTCACCCTTCATGACGGCCGCGCCATTGATGACGATCTGCTGACCGCCCATGTCGATGGCAAAGCCGAAGAAGACGGAGTCTCCCTTCACCACACCCTTGAGAGGGGAGACTCCAAGTTCGGACGACTCGGTCTGTCCACTGAGGGAGTCACCCTTGTGGGTGAGGGTCATCAAGGAAGTGCGGGCCTGGTCGGGGGTGGCGATGTTCACGTTCCACTTGCCGGACAGGTCAGCAAAGAGACGGGGCGCGGCAACGGCCGCACTGATGGCGATCGTGGTGGCGGCGCAGATGATCGCAGCGGAAGTCGTCAGTCGGCGAATCATGGGGGGAGGCGAAGAGTGTTGCCAGTGACCGGGGGTGCGTGTCCCGGTGCCGACGGCGGAATCCGAAATGGACGTCGGCGAAACCGATACCCTGTGATATGCACGTCTGGGCCCCGAAGTGCCAGCACCCAGGCGTCCCCCGTCACGATTCGTGGCGCCGCCGGGACAGTTGGCGCCTGATCACGGAGAGCAACTCCTCGCTGGTGGCCGGCTTGGGCACAAAGTTTTCACCCGGCACCATGGTCACGTCGGAGGGGTCGAATTCGGGGTCGTAGCCGCTCGTAAACACCACGGGCAGTTGCGGATCGAGACGGTGCAGCTCGCTGGCCAATTGCGTGCCACTGACGCCGCCCGGCATCACCAGGTCGGTAATCACCAGGTCCACGGTGGCCTGCACGCTGGGCCACAGCTCGAGCGCGTCACGACCGCTGGGCGCCACATGCACCTTGTAACCATCCCGCTCGAGCACCCGCTGCAGCAGACGGCGCACCGTGGGCTCGTCTTCCACGATGAGCAGGGTGCCCGGCATCTGATGCTCACCGGAGTCCACCGTGAGCTCTTCTGACGACGCGGACGTGGCCTCCGGCAGAGAGGCCGCACTCACGGGAATCCACACCTCCATCGTGGTGCCCGATCCGAGGGCCGTCTCCACACGTACCGTCCCCCCGTGTTGCTGGACAATGCCATACACCGTCGCCAGTCCGAGCCCTGTACCCTGCCCTGTGGGCTTGGTCGTGAAGAACGGCTCGAACAGACGTGGCAGGTTGTCTTCCGCGATGCCGCTGCCCGTGTCGCGCACACTGATCACCGCATAGTGACCGCTGGCCAGCCCACTCGGCGACTCCGGCGGCAGACTGCGCTGGATGGTGCTGATGACAATGGCCCCGCCGCCCTGCTGCGCATCACGGGCATTGAGCACGAGGTTCATCAAGACCTGCTCGATCATGCCGCCGTCCACATCCACCACCAGCGGCGTCGGCGACGACGAAACCACCAGTGAGTAGGAACTCGGCACCACCCGCCGCAGCAGGCGCACATGACTGCGCACCAGCGCATTCAGATCGAGCACCCGCGGCTGCATGGCTTGTTGGCGACTGAACACCAGCAACTGCCGAGTCAGGCGCGCCGCCCGCTGCACGGCCGTTTCCACGTCGATGAGCAGTTCCCGGCCGATACGCGGCAGTTCCCGCACCAGTCGCAGCTCCTCGAGCTGCATCATGATGGCGGCCAGCACGTTGTTGAAATCGTGCGCGATGCCACCCGCCAGTTGACCGATGGCTTCCATCTTCTGGCTTTGCCGCAATCGGTGCTCGCTGGCCGTCAGTGCTTCCACCATCTGCGCATGTTCAATGGCCGTCTCCTGCTGCTCCCGCAGGGCGGTGGACAGCACGAGTGACACCAGCGCCTGGATACCGAGGAAGGCCTGCAGGATCGTGAGCCCATCCCCACCGGTGGACACGGCCAGTGCCGTGGGTTGCTGATCGAGCAGCAACAACACACCGGTCACGGCCACCCCCAGCAATGTCCAGAGCGTGCCCACCTGCCCGAAGCGCAAGGTCACCAGCAACAGCGGCAGCGCCAACATGTAGGGCTGTGCGCTCAGTGGTCCGACAATCGGCGTACCGCGCAGCGCGAACACGGTCACGGCCACCGTCACGGCAGCCAGCGCCGAGGCCTCCAGGATCCGCGGCAGTGCCCAGCCGCGTGACGGCGAGCGTGGTGGATTGAAGTACAAGACTGTCAATGGTGTGACGACGGCATAGGCCAGCATGTCGCCGATCCACCAGACCACACTGCCCCTCAGCACGGTACTGCCGTCGGCCCATCGTGCCACCAGCCCGGCAGGCACACTGGCCACAAAGGCGGCCACGCCGGTGATAACGAGGAACACCGCCACTTCCCGCAATCGGGCAAACCGGATCGGCTGTTCCGTGAAGCGACGGAGCAACTGGTCGATCAGATACAGTTCGGTGAGGCTGGCCACGAGGAACATCAGCCCCACCTGCGTCGCGTAATCCTGAATCAGGTTCGACAGCGTGTCGAGCAGGACATACCCGACAAACACCAGAGGGCGGTGCGAAGGCGGCAGCACCAGCAACGCGCCCACGGCGACGCCTGCGGGAGGCCAGGCCGGCGCGAGGGGGCCACCGTAGCGGATCAATGCCAATGCCGCCGCATGTGAGACGAAGAAGGCCAGCGCGAGGCGCACCAGCTTCCCCGGTTCCAACGCCGCGGGGAACAGCCAATCTGGACGCATGCAGTGAGCTGGTCAGAGCGTTCACATGGGAGCGCAGCGGACAAAGATCCGCGCGACCAAGTATATGACCGACGCCCTCCGACGGAAGAGGCCGGACCTGCTCCGTGACACCATCCCGTATGCCGGTAAGGGGCAATTGGCCGTTTGTACCGTACATTGCAGCAGGGTTGCATCGGGGCACACCGGACGGTCGGCGTGCTCCCTGAATACTCCGTCCCCATCGCATGTCTTCATTGGCTATCTCGATATCCGGTGTGTCGAAGCGCTACGAGCACCACGTGGCCGTGCGCACGTTGTCGCTCAGTGTTCCGCGCGGCACGGTCTATGGTCTGCTCGGCCCCAATGGTGCCGGCAAGACCACCACCATCCGGATGATCCTCAACATCATCGCGCCGGACACCGGCAGCATCTCGGTACTCGGCGCGGCAAGTCACGACCCCTCGATCGTGGACCGCATCGGGTACCTGCCCGAGGAACGCGGTCTGTACCGCAAGATGCAGGTCCGACGCGTGCTGCGATTCCTGGGAGAGCTCAAGGGGCTCTCGGGGCGTGACCTCGATCGGCGTATCGACGCCTGGCTGGAACGTCTGTCACTCAAGGGCGGCGGTGCCGACTGGGGCACCAGCAAGGTGGATGAACTGTCGCGCGGCATGCAGCAGAAAGTGCAGTTCATCGGCGCCCTGCTGCACGACCCGGAACTCGTGATTCTCGACGAGCCGTTCAGCGGCCTCGATCCCATCAATGCGCAGGCACTCAAGGACACCGTGGTCGATCTGCGCAAGCAGGGACGCACCGTCATCTTCAGCACACACCTGATGGACAACGCCGAACGTCTCTGTGATGCCGTGTGCATCATTGCCGCCGGCGAGAAGGTGTTGGACGGCACCATCAGCGAGGTGCGTGATGCGCATGGTGGGCGCTTCGTGGCGCTGGCATTCGACGGCGCGCCGTCCCCGGCGACGGAAGCCATTCTCGGGGATCCGGCGTGGGTGCTCCGCCGCGATGACTCGAATCGGTACCTCGAACTCGAACTACCGGAGCATGTGGCCCCATCGGCGTTGCTGACCGCCTTGGTGCAATCGGGCGCGAGCATCGAACGGTTCGAGCATGTACGTCCTTCATTGCACCGGATCTTCCTGGAGAAGGTCGGGGCGACCCACGTCGAAGCGGGGATGAGTGGCCATGGTTGATCGGAAATTTCTCGCCGTGGTGCGTCGTGAGTATCTGGAACGCGTGCGCACACGCTGGTTCCTGATCGCCACCATCTTCGGCCCCGTGCTGTTCGGATCCCTGATGGTGTTGCCGGCACTCATCGCCTCACGCGACAAGGGTGCGGCCGACGCGTCGAACATCGTCATCATCGATGCGACCGGTACCAATCTCGGCACGCGCGTCTCCACGCAACTCGCCGGGGGAGTCACGGCCGGCGACAGATCGGCGCGTGTGGTACCGGTGACATCCAGTGGGATCGCGGCCGCCGAATCGCTGGCCACGGCCGACGTCATGCAGGAACGCGCCAAGGGCTATCTCATCGTGGACAGCGTGTCGTTGACCACGGGCCGTGCCCGCTATGCGGGCAGCAACACCACGGCGATCTTCGACATGCAGCGGCTGGAACGTGCGTTGCAGCGCGAACTGTTTTCGATCCGGCTCGAGAGTGCCGGCGTGGACCCGGATGTGGGCCGATCGCTCACCGGCGTCTCGGCCACCATCAGCACGGAACGTCTGACCAAACAGGGTCGGGGTGGATCGGGTCAGCTCAACTTCATCGTCGGCCTGGCCGTCGCGATGACGTTGTACATGACGATCTTCATCTACGGCCTCAACGTGCTGCGCGGTGTGCTGGAGGAGAAACAGACCCGCGTGGCCGAGGTGGTGCTGGCCAGCATTCCCGCGACCCGGTTGCTGGCCGGCAAGGTGGTGGGCGTTGGCGCGGTCGGGTTCACGCAGATTGTGTTGTGGATGGTGATCGGTGTCGTGATGTACCACGTGCGCGCGCCCATCCTGGCGTCATTCGGTGTCACGAGTGCGCCGCTCAACATTCCCGATGTCGGCTTCTCCACCGCGTTCACGCTGCTCGGCTTCTTCGTGCTGGGCTTCATGTTCTATGCGGGGCTGTTTGCTGCGGTGGGCGCCACCATCAACAGCGAGCAGGAGGCACAGCAAGCGCAGATGCCGGTGGTGCTGTTGTTGATCGCCAGCGTGATGTTCGTGCAGAACATCCTCATGCAACCCGACGGCACCTTGTCGCGCATCATGTCGACCCTGCCGTTCAGTGCTCCGATCGTGATGCCGCTGCGCATGACGGTCGCCCCTGTGCCCATGTCACAGGTGGTCATGGCGCTGGTGTCGGTGGCGCTGGGCGCAGCCTTCACCACCTGGATTGCGGGCCGGATCTATCGGGTGGGGCTGCTCATGTACGGCAAGCGGCCGACATTCCGCGAGATGATGACATGGGTCAACCGCACCTGAGCGTCACGTGCATTGACAGCGATCCCTGCGCCCCTGATGCCACGAGTATCAGGGGCGCAGTTTTTTCTGCTGTGCCAATTCGGCGCGCGCCTGGCGTGCGAGGCGCTGAACGAGGTCCCGGAGTGTTTGCTCGCGCTTGCGGGAGGTGTGCACAAAAATCGCACGCGCCAATCCATGCGCCGATAGAAACGCGGTGACCGCACCGACGGCGGCCATGACCGGGTCGTGCGCGAACTTGAGGGTGAGCCCGAAGACCAACGGACTGAGTCCGAGCCCTGCACCGAAACCGACGCCGCCGAACAACCCGCCCCAAGTCGGCGAGAGATCCTCGAACGCGCGAATGATCGTCCGTCCATTCCGAACGGCCACCTGAATCTGGAGCTCCCGCGCCACGTTGCCCTGTCGCTGGCGTGTGCCACCAGTGGTGATGGTGAGTGTGCGGCCCACGACCGACACGTTGACCATCTCCCCGACAGCACGCCGCGCCTCGTCGACCATCTCCTCGAAGTAGTCGAGCGGCACCTCGCCATCGAGTGTGGCCTCGAATTCGAGCTTGTTGTGCGCTCCCATCCAGATGCTCGGGGGGCGCTGTTGCGACTCTCCCACCTGCAACGTCACCGCTTCGCGATCGGCCAGCGCCAGCGAATGTGCGTCCGCCCGCTCCAACAGCGCCCGCTCGACGTACTTCGCATCGATGCCCGCTTCGAGAGCAGCCTCCTTCACCACCACTACGTCATAACCACGGGTGAGTGGTTCCCCATCGGCGGGTGTGCGTAGCAGAAATTCGGGCGGCGGCACGATCACACCGGTGTGTGCCTGCAGCGCAGCCGCGCGCTCCCACACCTGGTGGGCCTCCGCGGAGCTGAGCGCTGCGTCGGAAGGCGTGGGTGTTGTACGTGATGCCGGAACCACGGCTGGCGGAACCACGACTGCCGCAACCGCGGTCCTATCGGACGCCACCACTCCGGCCGCGGGTACACGTGGCGCGAGCACCGCCAGGTTCGCTGGCGTGCGGTCGTGCAGCACGTCGTCGATCTGCTCGAGCAGAGCGCCAGCCGAGGGCGTACGCTGGTCCGGAGACTTGGCCAGCAGGCGTTGCACCAGCGCATCGAGCGCCGACGAGGCATCCGGCAGCACATCGCGCAAGCTGGGCACCGGACTCGTCACGTGAGCCACCAGCACCGCGGAGGCTTGCGACCGTTCGTAGGGGAAGCGCCCCGTGAGCAGGTGGTAGAGCAACACCCCCAATGCATACAGGTCACTGCGTCCATCGAGCGCTTCGGCGGTGACCTGCTCGGGGCTCATGTAGAACACGGATCCCAACACCGTACCGGTCGCCGTCAGCGGCTGTGCATCACCCATGCGCGCAATGCCGAAATCGGTGATGACCGCGCGCCCCGACTGATCGATGAGCACGTTCTCGGCTTTGATATCGCGGTGCACCACACCCGCCGCATGCGCAAACGCCAATGCATCCGCGACCTGACGCGTCACGAGCAATGCTTCGCGGGCCGGCAGAGGGCCGCTGCGTGCGAGACGGTCGGCCAGCGACTCACCATGCACATAGCCCATGATGAAGTACACCACGCCATGCTGGTCGGCCGCCGAAAAGATCGGCACGATGCCCGGGTGCGACAGACCGGCCGCTGTGCGGGATTCGCGAACGAAGCGCTCGCGCACCTGGGCGTCGCTGGCCATGTGCGGCAGCAGGGTCTTGATCGCCACACGGCGCAGCAGGCGCGTATCCTCGGCCAGATACACCACCCCCATGCCGCCCCGCCCGATCTCGCTGAGCAGGCGGAATTCGGCAGCCACCGCCCGGGCCAGTGAAGGCGCCGGTTCCGGCCATTGCATCGCATCCGTGTTCATCCCGTCTCCTCCTGGTCTTCGCGTGCAGCCGATGCGCGGCCGCTGCCACTCTTTCCAACGAGTGCAATCGCACGCATGGCCGCAGTCACCCCGTGCCACTGCGCCTCTTCAAACAAACTCATGCCACTGAGATCGGCATGGGCCACGAACATTCCCGGGGCCGGCTGCCAGTCACGCAGACGCAGGAGCCGGTGCAGGAGCCCCGGCATGGGACGGGCCATGGCGTGACCCCATCGCATGACGTCGATGCGCGTGATGCAGTCGGCGATATCCGGATGGGCGCGTGTGAGATCCTGCACGATCTGGTCGCGCCACTCGGTCCACGGTCGTTGCAGCAACCATTGCCGGGCCTCAGCGGCAGGCCGATCAACCACCGCATGATACCATGTCCACACGGCCGGCAGGGTGGGGCGACCGAGCAGTTGATGGCCCGCGTTCACGTAGCCCAGTGAAGGACTGCCATAGATGACATTGTCCCACGCCAAGGGCGCACCGCGTTCGTCCGGCATGCGGTGCAGCACCACGTTGGCCACCACCCACGGCGCGTATTCGAGCACATTGGGCAACTCGACGGCCGGAAACACGCGTGGCAACACGAACATCGGCGCGGCCCAGATGACCGCATCGGCCACGATGCGCGCCTGTGGTGTGTCCACCACCCAGCGTTGGCCTTCGCGTGCGATCTGCCAGGCCACAGCACCCGTGTGAATGCGTGGCCCTCCATCGCGGGATGTACGCGCCATCAGACGCCTGGTGAGCGCCTGGGCAATGAAGTCGTTGCCTTCGGGCCAGGTCAGCGGGCCATGTTCTTCACTCTCGCGGGCTGCGAAATAGTGTACGGCAGCCCAGGCGCTCGCCTGCTGCAATGACGCCCCGAAGTCGTCGCGCGTGCCGTACTCCACCCACCATCGCAGCGCAGGCGCGGTGAATCCTTCACGACGCATCCACGCGTCGGCGGTGAGGGTGTCGAGCTCCTCGACGGCGCGCGCCGTTCGGGCCGCTGCACCTCCGGCCGCGATGGCCCGTCGTCTGGTCTCGTGTCCCGTGGCGCTGGGCACACGAAACATGCGCGTGGCGCGCAGTTCGTCGATGCGGGCATCGAACCGTGCAAACTGCGCACGATCCGCTGCATTGATGGCATCCATGGGCTCCAGCCCTTCATGCCACCGGCCGTGCTGCCACAGACGCTCCTGCGGCGTGTGGCAGAGCGTACGCTCATCCCATTCGCCGGTGGCACTGAGCACCCCCAGTTCACGAAACAGCCGTCGTACGTGCACCGCATCCGCATCGGGTACGGGCACATAGTGTGCGCCCCATGGCGCACGAATGCGCGCGGCATCGACGAGCGGCACCCCGTCGGGTCCGGCAGCGCGGGCATTGCCGCCGGTGTGGGCGTCCATTTCGAGAAGCAGCCAATCGGTCATGCCCTGCGCGTCGAGTTGCCACGCCGCCGACAGTCCACCCATGCCCCCACCAACGATGGCAACCGATGTGCGCAGTTCGCGCCGTGCCCCGCGGGCACCCTGACGCAGGCTGCCGTCACGCACGGCGTGCCCCGCCCTGCTGCCATCGGCGATGAACTCGCCGGCGATGACATGTCCTTTCCGCGAAAGCCCCACCAACGCCGGCGCCAGCGTGGGCGCAAAGGCCATCGCGCCCAATGACTTGAGCAGATCGCGTCGACTGGGTGTCACGCGATCAGCGATTGATGGCGTCGAACTCGTGCTCGTAGTAGCGCACGAGCACCTGATCGTTCAGGCGATTGGCCAGCGCCGGTACTCGCTGCATATCGGCCGGAAAATCGAACAGCGCCGGAATGGTGGCTGCCGTGAGATACCGCAGGTCCTCGGGCAACGCGGCCGGTGGCGCATAACTGTCCCGGCTCGCGATCACGAACCCCCACTCGCCAAAACTCGGCACGTACACATGATAGGGCCACGTCCGCAGGCCAGCACCTTCCAGCGTCGTCACGATGCTCCAGAACGACTGCCGCGCAAACATGGGCGAGGTGCTTTGCACCACCAGCGCCGCACCGGGAGCCATATGCTGCTGCACGAGGCGATAGAACGCGCTCGTGTACAACTTGCCCACGTGATAGTTGGACGGATCCGGGAAGTCGATCACCACGAAGTCGAACTGCGCGGCATGGCTATCCAGCCAGGTGAAGGCATCCGCATTCACCACCTGCACCCGGGCATCGTTCAACGCATTGGCATTGAGTGCCGTCAGCCGCGGATGCGTGCGAAACAGAGTGGTCATGCCTTCATCGAGATCGACCAGGGTCACCTGCTGCACGTCGGAATAGCGCAGGATCTCGCGCACCGCCAACCCGTCGCCGCCGCCCAACACCAGCACGCGCCCCTTCGCCCGCGCGGCCGCGAGTCCGGGGTGCACCAGCCCTTCGTGATAGCGGTATTCATCACGCGACGCAAACTGCAGATGGCCGTTGAGGTAGAGCCGCAGATCGTCCTTCCAACTGGTCAGAACAATGCGCTGGTAACGCGTGTCCTTGGCCATGATGATCGGATCGGCATACATGCCTTCTTCGGCCAGCGACGTGATGTCCTGCCCTTTCCAGAGCCCCGCGCTCAGCACCACCAGCGCGATGAGCCCCGTGGCCTGCAGCGAACGCCGACGTGGCAACGCATCGCGGAACAGCCAGGTGCTCCAGAGCCCGACCAGCACATTGATCACGCCAAAGAGCAGCGCGCTACGCACCAACCCGAGACGCGGCACCAGCAGCAGCGGAAACAGCAGTGAAGCAAAGAGCGCGCCGATGTAGTCGAACGTGAGCACGTTCGCGACCACGTCCTTGAAGCTGTAGCGGTCGCGCAGGATGCGCATCAGCAGCGGGATTTCGAGACCCACCAGAATGCCGATGAGCAGCACGATGCCGTACAGCGTGGGCCGGAAGGCATCGGTGTAGGCGAACGACAGGAACAGCAGCAGCGACGACAGGCCGCCCACCACGCCCACCAGCATCTCCACCTGTACAAACCGTGTCACCACACCCTTCACCACAAAACGGGAGAGCCAGCTCCCGATGCCCATGGCAAACAAGTACGTGCCGATAATGGTGGAGAACTGCGTGACACTGTCACCCAGCAGGTACGACGCCAGGGCTCCGGCCACGAGCTCATAAATGAGCCCGCAGGCGGCGATCAGGCAAACCGAAAGAAAAAGCGCGAGCGGCACGGTGAGCCTGTGATTACTTCAGCGACACGAGCGGCGGCGGCCGCTCAATGAATCGCCGCAGCGACGATGATACCAAGGGCAATGGCCACCGACCCCATGAGAATGGCGGCCGCGGTGTTCTGCTTGGTGCCGATCTCATCCCACAATTTGCCGGGCGTGAGAATATCGATGATGAAAAACGCCACGATGAACATGACGACGCCGATGAGACCGAACGCTCCGGTGTTGATCAGGTTCTGCATGAACGTGTCCATGATGCCCAGGCCTCACTTGCCGCGGGGCGTACGCCCCGGAACGTAGTAAACGGATCGGTAGGCGCCGGGATTGTCGCGCACCGACCGGGGATTGTTCTTGGCCACGGCGGCACGCGTCAGCGACCACCCGCGGTACTGGGCTGTACCGAGCAGACCAAGAATGAACACCGCCCACACCAGATAGCTGCGAGGGCCCATCAGGACTTCCCTCCGCGCGCGCTACTCATCGTCGTCGTCATCGTCATCACTGCTGCTCGATGGCGCATGATCACTCTCCGCCCACCGGCGCTGTTCGAAGGTGGCAGACGGCAACACCCCAAAAATGGTCGGGATCAACAGGGCAAAAAACGCCACCGCGTACAATCCGTAGAACGGCGTATCGCGACGCAACTGAATGGTGTAGTTGGCTACGCGTTTCGCCGGCTCACCGCCTTCCGGCTGCACACGCAGGAAATACCGGCCCGGCGGCACCGTGGCGAGACGCACGGTTTCCTTGCGCGAGCCTTCCGTCCACGAGCCATCGCTGTCGGAGCCGTAGTAGTAGCTCACTTGCCGAGACGCTTCGCGCGTCTCTCCCGTGGCCTCGTTGATCAGAGCCAGCGAGAGATACAGCCAGTCGTTGTTGAAATCCGTGTCGATATCGATCGACACCGACGAGGGTCGCCCATCGAGATCGAACGGTTCGGTGACAAACGCCGCCTGATCCTCGGTGCCCCGCGTGAACGAATAGTCGTGCCGAAACACCGTGCGATTGCTGGACAACAGCACATTCGCCAGGAACATCACGAGCAGAACCACCATCGACAGGCCAAACAACCGGAAGATCTTCTTGGGAAGATCTCCGTATGGATTGGGCTGATTGGCAAACACGCCGATCGGCTTGATCAGCGCGTCCTGGCTCAGATTGAACGCCTTGGCGATCACCTCAGGCGGCGTGTACGTGCCCTGCGACCACGTCACCTCGTCCGCGTAGCCTTCGGAACTCAGCAGGTACGGCGGGGACACAAAGTCCCGTGCAATCACCTCGTCGCCGAGGCGCAGCTCCCACGGAAACTCTCCCAGTGCGGCCGTCGTGCGGGCGCGGGCGGTCTGGAAGTGTTTGTAGGTGACACCACCGAGGTCCACGGTGGGCTGGGCACCATCTCGCTCGTGTTCCGGCGCGCGCCGCAGCTTTTCGATGACGTTCCAGTGACCCTGGTACTCCGACAAATACAGGAAGCCGCGCCACGGATTGAAGCAGACATACTCGACCCACGAGTAGTCCACCTCTTCCACCGTGATGGTCACCTGCTGACTGCCGATCACTTCCCACGGTGCGCCCTTCCAGGTGCCGCGCGTGCCCAGTGGAATGCGCGGCTTGAGTCGCACACCATCGCCGTGCTGCAGGATACGCAGGTTGGCATCGGTGGCGTCCATCGTGGCACCGCAGGCTGCGCAGACGATGCTCACCGCCCATCCCATGGCATGCAGCTCGATGGCCGCACCACAGGAGCTGCAGTTGAGGGCCGCCGCCTTGGGCACCCGGGGCATCGGGGTCGGCGTCACCATCCCTCGAACTCCCGCAGGTTGCGGAACGCCAGTTCATCGAAGCCGAGGTATTCGCCGAGGTACAGCAACGGCGGATGTTCGGAACCGTCGATGGTGGCGAACCGACCATTCGGGCTCGTGAGATCGATGAAGCGCGACGTGGTGTTGTCGTAGCTGGTGAAGGGGAGTTCCCCTTCGGTGCCCAGATAGAACGCCGTGGTGATCGTGGCTACCTGGTAGGTGGTATCCCCCCAGGTATATCGATCGCCCACCTGGACCCGCTGCACATCCGGCATGTCGCTGGCAGCGCCCACTTCCACGGTCATCGCGTATTCGAGCTGCGCATCGGAGAGCCAGGCACTGCGTCCGTCGTTCAGAATGCAGTGCCATTCGTTCCAGCGGCCGCGCGCCCAGCCATAGGTGAGACGCCCGACGACCACAAACGATCGTTCACGCCAACGTCCTTCCGTGCCGATCTGAATGGGTGAACCCGTGGCCGGAAAGTCGGCCTGTTCACCAACCTTGGCGAGGTCGAGATCGCGGCGCACCAGCACCGACTTGCAGTATGCGCACGTGGTCTGAACGGCCTGCGCCCACAGGAAACGCACTGGGGCACCGCAGTTGGGGCATGTGACCCCATGGGGTTGTGGCACGGTCATGGCGCCGTGCCTCCGACGCTCACACGCGCACCACCGACGTAGTCCCGCGCAAACTCCCGCACGACCACGTCCTCGGCACCGAGCAGGTCACGCAATCGTTCACCCCACGCCCACGACGCACGCGGTGTGCAGCAGAACAGGTTGATGCACGCGGATCCGTGCTCTGGAAACGTATGGATGGTGAGGTGGGACTCGGCCAGCATCACCATGCCGGTGATGCCACCGGGCTCCGGAAACCGATGCCACTGCGCCGGCGCCACCGGATGCAGCGCCAGTTCGCGGATCATGGCGTCGAACAGGGCGTGCAACACCGGCGGGCTGGCGAGGCGCGCGGGTTCACACCCGAACGCCTCCACCACCCACTCATGCCCCGCAGTGTTGGCAGGAATCACGAACGCGACCGTGCGTGTTCGACGAAGCCGATCAGACTTGCGACGTACCGCAGGCCGAACAGAACTTCGCGATCGACGGCAGCTTCGTGCCACAGTTGATGCAGAACTTGGCTTCCGCCGACGGAGACACCGGCGGTGCCATGCGCTCCTGCGGCTGGGCCACACCCGGCGCCTGCGGTGCGCCCGCTGCACCAGCCATGGCGTTCGTGATGGCACCACCGAGACCCACACCCACCCCGAGTCCTGCAGCTAGTCCGGCAACACCGCCTTCGTTCGCGGCCGCGATCGGAATGGACTGCGCCGCCTGGAACTGCGTGTACGTGCGCATGTCGCCGATGATGTTCATCGAGATGCGCTCATCGAGCCGCTTCTGCAGTTCGTCGGGCAGCGACAGGTTCTCGACCGTGAACGAATCGAGCTTGAGCCCGAGCTGTTCAAACGCCGGCTGCACCGCCGCCGCGATCTGCGTGGCGAGCTGCGCCTGATTGGCGGCCATGTCGAGGAACGGCACCTGCGCGTTGGCAAAGGCCGCCGTGAATCCCGAGATGATCGCGTTGCGCAGCGCCGGCTCGAGTTGCGCCACCGTGTATTCGGCGTCGGTGGCGCCCACATTCTGCTGGAACACCGCCGGATTGACCACGCGGAACGCATACATGCCAAACGCGCGCAGACGCACCGCGCCAAACTCGCGATCGCGAATGGTGATCGGCTGCTGCGTCCCCCAGCGCTGTCCGGTCTGCAGGCGCGTGGAGAAGAAGTACACGTCGCTCTTGAACGGAGACTCGAAAGCCTTGTCCCAGTTCAGGAGGTTCGTGAGGATCGGCATGTTGGACGTGACCAGCGTATGCAGGCCAGGTCCGAAGGCATCTGCGGCACGTCCTTCGTTCACGAACAGCGCGAGCTGCGAATCACGCACGGTGAGCTTGCCGCCGCTCTGGATCTCCATGTCCTGCATGGGAAAGCGGTACATCAGCACACCCGGACCGGACTCGGTCCACTGGATGACGTCGATGAATTGCTTGCGCAGGAAATCGCCGAGTGACATGGAGAAGCTCCGGGAAACGCAGACGGTGGATGAACGCAAAGACCACGTGAAGGACACCCGCCGGGACTGGCCTTCAGGGCCGACGCGCGAACGCGCCCCATTCGGAAGAATCGGGGCGCGCCACACGAAAACCACGTCGTACCACGTTAGGTGTCAGAAAGCCCTACGGCAACCAACACCAAAAGTGTCAGACCGACGCGGTACAGTACTGGTCGAACGCGTTGGTGAGGTCGGCAGCGATCTCAGCCGAACTCCGTCCTTCGATCTGGTGCCGCTCCAGCATGAACACCACCTCGGCACCCTTCATCAGGGCGATGCTGGGCGAAGACGGACGGTAGCCGGTGAAGTAGCCACGTGCCCGCTCGGTGGCCGCACTATCCTGACCGGCGAATACGGTTGTGCTTGCATCGGGCGTGACGGCGTGAGCCAGCGCCGTGGCGATGGCCGGCCGCGCATTGCGGGCCGCACAGCCGCACACGGAATTGACCACCACCAGCATGGTGCCGGTGTTGCCACCGATTCGCGCATCGACGTCTTCCGCCGTGCGCAGCTCTTCGACGCCCAAACGCGTCAGCTCCTGACGCATGGGGATCAACATGTTTTCTGGATACATCAGTAGTCCGGGATATCGTCGCGCGGTTCACGTACCAGGGCGAGAATCGCCGCCTGCGGGACCACGAGGTACTGCTCGTTTTCGAAGGTGATCTCTACGGCCGCCTTGCGGAAAAACAGCGCGAAATCCCCCACCTGCGCCTGCATCGGCACATAGCGGGCTTCACGATGTGAGGCACCGCCAATACGCCATGGCTCCTCGCCCTGTTCGGCGAGATCGGGCAGCGCCAGCCCGGGGCCGGTGGAGACGATTTCTCCTCCCTGCACCGCCTGATTGTCCACCGCCGTGGGCGGCAGATAGAGACCCACCTTCGACCGCTGATCGCCGTCTTCGGTTTTCACGAGTACACGGTCCCCGACAACGATCAATCGTTTGTTCTTGGCCATGGAGAAATCTACTCAGCGCACCAGGTGGAACGTGGACTGACGCCCGAAAGCCCACCGGACCTTGCCGCTGGCATCGATGATCACGTCCTCTTCCTGCGCCGAACGGACGAGCTGGTTGCCCCACTCCGGCACCGGCGTGGTGGCCTGCAGTTCGATGGAGTACCACATGCCCGGGATGATCTTGTGATCACCGCGCCCCGGCACGCCGTCCTGATAGTCCCACAGACCGATCAGGGAACCGGCGCCATGGCCATGCAGGCCGATCGGGTGTGAGTACAGGGTGCCGTCGATCTTTTCGTCGCGCATGCGCTTGAGTGCCGCCGCCAGCACCTGATTGCCGGTGCGTCCCGGCTTCAGTTCTTCGTTGGTGATGTCCTGCAACCGGTTGGACGCCTGCAGCGCCTTCTTGAGTCCGGCCGGCACATCGGTCTCGCCCGGCTTGAGCACATAGCCCATGTGCTGCGTGTCGGTGTTGAGGCCGAGCGCGGTGATGCCAAAGTCACAGTGCAGCACGTCACCGGGCAGGATGGTCGGGTTCACGCCGACCAGCTCCGGGCTGCCAAACTGCCGCTGCACTTCCACACTGGTCTGGAACCAGGTGCTCAGTCCGAGATCGTTCACACGCTGGCGCATCCACCAGAGCACATCGTCGGCCTTGGTGACACCGGGCTTGATGACTTTGCTCGAGAACGCTTCGCTGATGATCTCCCACGCCACGCGGTTGAGTTCACGGAACACCGCTTCTTCTTCCGGCTGACGCGCGGCGATGAGGTCCACGGCCATGGCTTCGGCGTTCACCACCTTCGACGCCCAGGCCGGGCCCAGCGCCTCCAGCATGCCTTCCTTTTCGCCACTCGAGAGACCATCGGAGAACGCAAAAACCCGCGACGTGTTGATGGCGATCTTCTTCGGCTTCCGCTCTTCGATCACCTGCTTGAGCACGTTCCACTGTTCATCGCCCCACAACTCGGCCTGACGGCTGGCATCGCGGCTGCCGGCGGCCGGCGCTCCCACCGGCTTCATGCTGCGCACGGCCTTGTACACGTTGCCCTGCGAGGTGCCACCGAGTGCGATGCGTTCCACACCCTGTGCACCGCCACGATCGAAGAAGACGTAGATGGTCCGTCGGCGGGCCGAAAACGTGGTGGGCGACACCAGTGCCTTGAAGAGCGGGTCTTCGTTGTATTCACGCATCGGCACCACCCACATGTCCACGCCATCGCGGCGCATCAGCGCGGGCAGCGTGCGCTCCATGCGCAGCTCCAGCCACTTCTGCTGGTGGAAGGCCTGCTCACGCAACGTCCCGAACGGGCGCAGGGTGTCGGCGGCGGTGGAGCCCGACGTGCGGGCGCCTGGCGTGGCCGGGCTCACGACGGGCTGCGCGCCCAGTTCAGAGGCCATCAACGAAGCCGCCAGAGCGGCCGCCGCGAACGACAGGGCATGCGGCAGGACCTGCGTCGTGCCAAACGGACGCGGAGTGGTGCGGCGAAGACGAACCATGTCCACCAACGGGATGAAGGGAAGGATCAGTGTGCCGGGCGAGCGTCCTGGCGCTGGTCGACGGCCCGTCGCACAAGTTGCACGACGAGGGCGAGAACCAGCACAAACGGAATGACGACCACGCCACGTTGCAGCAGGGTCTGTGCAGCCAACGGCCACCAGTCACCCCACGTTGCGAGTTGGGAGCCAAGCCGCTCCCGGCCAGCGGCAATGAGCAGGGAGCTCATGCCAAGTTCCACGGCCACTTCAATGATCAGGAAGGCCAGCACCCGCAGCGGCCAGCGCCGCACGGGAAAGTTGCCGAGGTGCCAGGTGAGCATGCCGCAGAGGAACAGCATGGCAATGGTCAGACCGGCGACAAACAGCAACCAGTTGTCGGTGCCCAGCAGGACGACGCGCCACAGGCGCAACACGATCCCGGTGATGCCGGCCGGTTCGACGGTGCGAATGGCAAAGGCCCGCAACGGATGCAGGTGCTCTTCGCCCCAATGGATGACTTCGCGCGGAAAGAACCGGGACATCCTCGCAAGCTACGCCCCCACCTGCCTGCCGCCAGCCCGGGTGTGACACGACGTGTCACCGACGGGGCGTTACCGCGCGACGCGATCGAGCAGGAACCGCAGGCTTTCCGGTGAATGGGAACGCCAGTAGTCCCAGTTGTGTGTCCCGGGCCATTCGCGGTAGGTGTGGGGCATGCCGAGTCGCGTGAGTGTCGCGTCGAAGTCGGCGTTCTGGGCGTGCCACGGGTCGTCCACGCCCACATCGATGAGCAAGGCGGGCCAGGTAGCCTTTCCGGCTTTGACGCGGCTGGCGAGGCGTTCAGCGAAGACCTGCGGGTCTCGGCCGCGCCACGCGATGCTGTCATGACCGAACGCGGTCCAGAGTTGTGGCCACAACGAACGGGCGGCGAGCGCCATCTCCTCACGATCGCGTGCGTACTTCACGCCACGGGACTTCTGCACGCTGTCGGGCAGCAGGCGGGGTGACAACACGCCACTGTGACTGGCGGCGGCCGCGAAGTAGGTGGGGTAGTTGAGCGCCAGCGTGATGGCGCCGTAGCCCCCCATGCTGAGACCGGCGATGCCGCGGTGTGCCCGGTCGGCGCGCGTGCGATAGTGGCTGTCGACCCAGCGCACGATGTCGAACGTGATGTAGTCGTCGTACCGGGTCCACGGCACGCAGTACGTGGCAGCCGGCTCGCGGCGGGTGGTATCGCGCTCACAGGGGCCCATGTCCGGCAGCACACCCCAGGTGGTGTACCAGCCATCGTCCCCGTCGGGCATGGCGATGATGGCCTCGGGAGCACCGGCAGCGATCAGCGAATCCATGGTGCGATGCAACGCGCCCGCATCCACCCAATTGCGCTCGTTGCCGGTTTTGCCGTGCAGGTAGTACAGCACCGGATACCGGCGTGACGTGCCGCGGTGGTACGAAGGCGGCAGATAAACGGTCAGGGCCTTTTGCACCCCGAGGGCCTGCGCCCACAGGGTATCCGTGCGCACCGTGCCGGTTCCCGTCTGCGCCTGCGCGGCGGCAGGCGCCGTGAGCGAGGTGCCAAGCACCAGCGCGGCGAGAGCCCTCAGGATGCGCATGGGTGTTAGCGGATCACGTCACCGATGCGTCCCCACCGGATGTCGGTGAGGAAGGGGAGCGGGCGATCGCTGTCCTGGGCGTTGTACGAGTAGTACACGAACACCGGGCGGCCGCGCACGTTTTCCCTCGGTACCATGCCCCAGTAGCGACCGTCCTTGGAGTCGTAGCGATTGTCGCCGAGCATGAAGAGATGGCCCTCGGGTACGACGAGCGGCCCCCAATCATCGAGCGTAGGGGACGCCGGCGGATCGCCTCCGGCAGTCCCGCGCACCTCGAACTGATGCTGCCAGGCGAACAGCGGATGCGAAAACCCGCCGTCTCCACGCGGGTTCTGCTGCGCGGCGAAGCCCTGCCGCTGCGGCATGCCGTTCACGTGCAGCAGCGCCCCACGCATCCAGATCGTATCGCCGGCCACCGCGACCAGACGCTTGACCAGGGTGGGGTTCGGATCTTCCGGCTGGTCGATCTGATTGGGCGAAACGAACACCACGACATCACCGCGTTCCGGCTCGTCGTAGCCCGGCAGGTTGATGTTGGTGAACGGCACGTGCGGCCCGTACGCCAGCTTGTTCACGAACAGCCAGTCCCCGACGAGCAGGGTGGGGATCATGCTCCCTGACGGAATCCGGTAGGCCTCGATGAGGAAGGTCCGGATGGCGAGGAAAATCGCCACGGTGACGAGCACCGCTTTGACGTTTTCCCAGACACTGACGCCGCTCCCCGAGGAACCGGCGGAGGACTTGCCGCTACGCAGGGCGGAGACGCTGGAGCGTTCACTGGAACGATCGGACTTCTTCGAGGCCACAGGCGGAGCGGGTGGAGAGACGTGGGAGAGGCGGTGGTACGAACGGGGAGAAATCTAAAGGGGCGCATCCGGCAGGACGCGCCCCTTCAAACATACGGCGAAAACCGGGGAAGGTTACTTCAGATGCGCCGACACGAGCTTCGTCATGTCGAACATGCTGACGGTCTTCTTGCCGCCGAAAACGACCTTGAGCTTGTCGTCGGCGTTGATGTTGCGCTTGTTGGTCTTGTCCTGGAGGTTGTTCTTCTTGATGTACGCCCAGAGCTTCTTGACCACTTCGGTGCGCGGCAGCGGCTTGTCGCCGACGATCGCGGCCAGATCCGAGCTCGGGGTCAGCGCCTTCATGAACGCCGCATTCGGCGTGCGCTTGGCGGCCTTCTTCGGAGCCGCCTTCTTGGCCGGAGCGGCCTTCTTGGCCGGGGCCTTCTTGGCGGCAGCCTTCTTCGGCGCGGCCTTCTTCGGAGCAGCCTTCTTTGCAGCTTTCTTCGGGGCAGCCTTCTTTGCAGCCTTTTTCGCGGACTTCTTCGCAGCGGCCATGTCGTCTCCTGATGTGGTGACCGTGTGGGTCGTGTCGAGCCCTCACTGATCTCGACGGGTCGCGCGAAGTCGGAAGCCTCGCGGACGGCCACAAACTACAATCACGAGTTAGGCGCGCAATAGGGCTTCGCGCGTTTTCCCTCTGGGAATTGGTGTTTTTTTGCGTTTTTCCCTCGGAAGCGCGACAAATTTCCCTCGGAAACGCCTCCGCACGTGACGGAATGCGCTCGCAGCGTGCGCGGCGTATCGCATGATCTGCGGTTTCCGCGCACGTTCGGCGCCGCGCTTACGCCGTTTCCTGCGCGAGCGCCCGCAGCAAGGCGATGGACTTCACGTCCCACGGGTCGGGGGTATCGTCGTCGTCGGCCACCGTTTCGATCTCCTGCGGCGTCTCGAGAATGAGCGGGATGCCCTGCGCCCGCCGATCCTGCAGCAGCCAGCCGAACGGTGTCGCACCGATCAGTCCCTCGCCGATGCAGCGATGGCGATCCTTGTTCGATCCGCAGGCCCCTTCGCTGTCATTGAGATGCAGGAAGGCCGGCGGTTCGCCCGTGGCCTGCTCGAAGGCGTCAAGCACCTCCGTAAGAGCGGCACGCGATTCGGCGATCGGAAACCCGGAGGCAAACAGGTGACAGGTGTCGAGACCATACCCAGTGCGATGGCGGTCGGCGGCCGGAATGCCCCGCAACATGGCGCCCACTTCCTCCGGCGTACGTCCCACCGTGGTGCCGGCACCGGCGGTGTTCTCGATGAGCAGGCGCGTCCGCCCCTCCGGCACAGCGGCCAGGGCCCGGCGCATCGCCTCACTCACGCGCGCGATCGCCGCATCGCGGTCGCCGTCGGTGGCTGCCCCGGGATGAAAACACACCCCCTTCACCCCGAGCGTGGTGGAACGCTCGAACTCCTTTGCGAGCCCCGCCGCCGCGCGGGCCCACTTCTCTTCGTCAGGCGTGGCGCAGTTGAGCACATACGCCGCGTGCACGATGACGTGTTCGGGACGAATGCCGGCGATCTCCAGCGCTTCCTGCCATCGCGCCAGCCGCTCCGGCTTCACGCCCACCTTGTCGTTGTAAAACTTCGGCACCGCGCTGAACACTTGCAGCGCCTGCATGCCCGCGCGTCCGGCGCGGCGGGCGGCCATCGGAATGCCACCTTCGTCGAGGCAGTGGGAACCAAGCAGCAACATGACGTCGTCGTGGTGAAAGAACGAAAGCACAACCTGCGGGAATGGCGCCGGTGACGTGTCCGCCGTGAATCAGTGAATGCGGGCGCGACGCACCAGGAAGGTGGGCTCGGCGGTGGGCGCCCCGAACTCGCTCCATCCGACCACGACCGCGCGCCCCTGCACCGCCACATACGGATCACGCGACTCCGTGCTGCCGACGCTCACGGTCTGCCGTTCCTCGAAGATATGCCCCGCCGTGCGCGAGACCGCGAGCCCGATACGCCCCCGGCCGCGGCCATTGGGATCTTCATAGGTGACGGCGACCAGGTCACCGTCAGAGGCGACACGCACCTCTCCCAGACGGGCACCATACAGGACGGCCACCGGCGGTTCGAACAACGCGTGCGGAGTCATCTGATGCGCATAGAAGATGCCGGGGCCTTCCGGCCCGGTGAGCGCATACGCGACATGCACGTATCCATTGATGCTGTCCACCGCCAAACTCGGCGCGGGACGGGCGCATCCATACGCGCCGCGCTCCGACGCCTGCGCATCACGCGGCCCCTGATCGAGCGTGTCCACCGGAATCGGCCCGCGCCACATGGCACGCATCGGCCCTCCCGGCACGGAATCGCGCCAGGCCGCCATGAGAAAAACCCGCCCACCGGTCGCCCGTGTCCACCAGGCCGCGACCTGTCCGTGTCCTTGCTTGGGGTCGCTGCCCCCCGCGGTCACGATGCGCAGAGAGCGGGCGCAACGCAGGGAGTCCATCGGCGCCGCGCCGTCTCCCAGCGGGGCGTCGGTGGCCTGCCCGGTGCCCGTGGACGGAATCGTGGCCGCCGATGTCAGCGTCTGTGTCGCTTCGGCCATCGCTCCGACACGCGCGAACAGCAGCGAGGCCGCCCCGGCTTCACGCAGACGATCCTGCGTCTCGAGGAAATCGGCATACGGCGTGTTGGCGCGCAGCGTGGAGTCGTACGGCACAAACGGCGGGTGGGCGAGTGGCGACGGATTCGCGGTGCGTTCCGGCGCGGCGTCGGCCCAGGTCAGGGCGGGCTGCTCGCATGCGGCCAGAGGCAGGCAGAGCGCTGCCCCGAGGAGGAGCTTGTAGACCATGTGCGAAGGGTACTCAGGGAACGCGCCGACGCTAGCTTTCCCGGTCTGAGGTTCGCTCTCAAATCCTGACTTGCCGGAGATTTCCGATGTCCTATGCGCCTTTTGACGGGGTGCGTCGTGTACCCGCTGCCGTGAACGAACCGGTGCGCAGTTATGCGCCAGGCTCCCCGGAGCGTGCGGCACTGCAAGCGCGACTCACCCAGATGTCGAACGAGACGATCGAGATTCCCCTCGTCATCGGCGGGCGTCGCATCCAGACGGGCGACATCGGCACGGTGAACAATCCCTGCGATCACCAGCAGGTACTGGCGCGCTACCATCGCGCCACGCCGGCGCTGGTGCGCGAGGCCATCGAAGCCGCCGCCACCGCATCGGCCGACTGGGCACGCTGGCGCTGGGAAGACCGCGCGGCCGTGTTCCTGCGTGCCGCCGAACTGCTGACCACCACGTGGCGCGACACGCTCAATGCCGCCACGATACTCGGCCAGTCCAAGACGGTGCATCAGGCCGAAATCGATGCGGCATGCGAACTGATCGATTTCTTCCGCTTCAACGTGCAGTTCGCGCAGGACCTGTACCACGAGCAGCCGCTGTCCGACCACGCCATGTGGAACCAGCTCGACTACCGTCCGCTGGAAGGTTTTGTGTACGCGGTCACGCCGTTCAACTTCACGGCCATCGGCGGCAACCTGCCCGGCGCGCCGGCGCTCATGGGGAATGTGGTGCTCTGGAAGCCATCGGCCACCGCGCTGCTGTCGTCGTGGTACACGATGCAGTTGCTGGAAGAAGCCGGACTGCCGCCGGGCGTGATCAACTTCATTCCGGGCGACGCGGCGATGATCTCCGACATCGCGCTCACTCACCGGGACCTGGCCGGCGTGCACTTCACGGGCTCCACGGCCGTCTTCAACAGCATGTGGAAGACGATCGGTGGCAACATGAACCAATACCGTTCGTATCCGCGCATCGTGGGTGAGACCGGCGGCAAGGACTTCATTGTGGCGCACCCCAGCGCCGACCCACAGGCACTGGCCGTGGGCATGGTGCGTGGCGCGTTCGAATACCAGGGACAGAAGTGTTCGGCGGCGAGTCGGGCGTACGTGCCCGCGTCGCTGTGGCCGGTCGTGAAGGAGAAGTGCATCGCCATGATGGCCGAGATCAAGCAGGGCGACGTGCGTGACTTCTCCAATTTTGTGGGCGCTGTGATCGACGAGCGCGCGTTCACGCGGCTCAAGGGCGCACTCGACGATGCCCGCGCCAATGCCTCCATCGTGGCCGGCGGCGGATCCGATAGCTCGAAGGGCTGGTTCATTCAGCCAACGATCGTGGAGACCAAGGACCCGTCGTATCGCCTGCTGTGCGAAGAGCTGTTCGGCCCGATCCTCACGGTGCACGTGTACGAAGACGCCAAGTGGAAAGAGATCCTCACCACGGTCGACGCCACCTCGCCGTACGCGCTCACCGGCGCGGTCTTCTCACGCGATCGTCATGCGGTGCAGGAAGCGATGGTCGCACTGCGCCAGTCGGCCGGCAACTTCTACGTGAACGACAAGCCCACCGGCGCGGTGGTGGGTCAGCAGCCGTTTGGTGGCGCGCGCGGGTCCGGCACCAATGACAAGGCCGGCTCCAAGAGCAACCTGATGCGCTGGGTGAGCACACGAACCATCAAGGAAACGTTCGTGCCGCCGCTCGACTGGAAGTACCCGTTCCTCGGCGCCTGACCTCCGCGACGACATGACCATGCGAACACTGCGGTACGTCACGGCCGACGTCTTCACGTCGGTGCCTTTCACGGGCAATCAGCTCGCGGTGGTATTCGGTGCCGAGGGATTGCCCACCGAGACCCTGCAGGCGATCACGCGGGAATTCAACTACGCGGAGAGCACGTTTGTCATGGCCGCCGAAGATGCGCGCACGACCCGTCGGGTGCGCATCTTCACACCGGAGATGGAAGTGCCGTTCGCCGGGCATCCGACGATCGGCACGGCACATGTGCTGGTCGCTACCGGTGAAGTGCCGGCCACGGGCGACCAGATGACGGTGGTGCTGGGCGAAAATGTGGGGCCAGTGCCCGTCTCACTGCGCCTCGAAAGTGGTGTGCCGGTGCATGCGCAGCTCACCACGGCGTTGCTGCCGGAGGAGCGTGTCGAGGTGACCGATCTCGATGCGCTCGCCGCCGCGGTGGGACTCACGCGGGACGATCTGGTGGGTGGTGATCATATGCCCACCGGGGCGAGCTGTGGACTGCCGTTTCAGATCATTCCCGTGCGCAGCGTGGCGGCAGTGACACGCGCGCGCCTGGATCAGGCCGCGTGGCGGCGTGTGCTCGACGGCACCTGGGCCCCCTGGCCGATGGTCTTTGCCATGGCACGTGACGAGCAAGACGCGTCGCTGCCCGCACATGTGCAGGGGTGCGACATCCGGGCCCGGGTGTTCGTGCCCGGCAGCACAGTGCCGGAGGATCCGGCCACCGGTTCGGCCAACGCGGCGCTCGCGGGTTATCTGGCCGCGCGCACACCCCGCGATGGCGTGTTGCGGTGGGAGGTCGCGCAGGGCGTAGAGATGGGACGCGCCAGCCGACTGTCCACTGAAGCGGAGAAGTCGCAGGGGGCCGTTCAGGCAGTGCGTGTTGGTGGAGCGTCCGTGATCATGTGTGAAGGCACCCTCACGCTACGCCACTGATCGGAGTACAACAGGTCGGTCGCGCGGTACGAAGGTTCCGCGCGACACCTCGCTATTCCACCACCGCCGAATCGCCCGACTGCTTGAGCCGGAGCGCATTGAGTCCACGCGACCAGAGCACCGCACGATTGCGCCCGCTGCGCTTGGCCGCATAGAGCGCCTCGTCGGAGCGCGCCCGCAACGCCTCCGCGATGCCGTCATCACGCACGCTGTCGCTGACCACGCCAATCGACACCGTGACGCTCACGCGCGCCTGCGGCTCGGCAAAGGTGCGGCGACGGAAGGCCTCCACGATACGGAGGGCCAGATGCTGTGCGCCGTCGAGCGAGGTATCGGGCGCCAGGATGGCGAACTCCTCACCACCCGTGCGGGCCACCACGTCCTGCGTACGGGCACTGGCACGCAACAACTCTCCCGCCTCGGCGATCACCTGATCACCCACCAGATGGCCGTGGGTATCGTTCACGAGCTTGAAGTGATCGAGATCGATCGCGAGTAACGCGATATCGGTGTGCGCGCGGGCCGCCCGGGCAATTTCCCGGCGGTATTGCTGCTCGAAGCCACGCCGGTTGAAACATCCGGACAGCGGATCGGTGAGTACGATGGTGGCCAGTTGGCCGCGCATGCGATTGTACGCACGCCCAACGGCCGTGATTGCGTCGGGGCGACGATCGGCCGCGACGTTGTAGCTGTCGTTGAAATCTCCCTCTTCGGCCCGCTCGAAAATGGCCACGAGGTTGCCCAGCCGCTCGTGCAAATGACTCTGCACGCGCGTGACCAGCCAGGCACCGATGCCGAACAGCGCCAAGGTGAACAACGCATCACTCCACTCGACGCCCGCCCGATGCTGCACGGCAATGTCGGTGAGCAGCAGATACCCCGCGGCGGTCGCTACCAGCATCAGCAGCGCTGGCGCCCTGCCGAAGTAGACGTGCGTGAGCTGGAGCGAAAAGAGCGCCACCAGCAGCCCACGGTGATAGTTGTGCGGTTCACTGAGCAGGAACGCGAGCCAGAAGACCAGCGCAATGTCGGCCGCGACCATGAGGGTGGACAGCGGCTCACCGGCCCGGCGCGTGGCCCGGACATAGACGCGGATACCGATGACCAGCAGCGCATACACACCCGTCGTGATGGCCACGAGCCAGTCGGCGAGATCGTCCCCCACCGTCTCCAGCACGACTGCAGGCGGTGGCAACACGCCCGACAGGCGCAGCGCCACGGCCACCACGCCGACGAGCAGCACGAGCACGATCCGATAGCCGGTCTGCCAGAGCAGAATATCCGCAATCGCGGCATCGGGGCGGGGACGATCGGCGGCCATGAGAGCCCTAGGATACGCCCGCGTCGGTCGGAAGGGAACGCATGTGTTGTCGTCGAGTTGTTACGTAACAGCACGCCGTATGCCACTCGGGAGCCCATGGCCGGGGTCGATACCCGTAGGCGCGAGGATCGTCGCTCCGGCCGGTCTTCATCCCCAAGCGTCCCCGGTCATGCCTGTTCACGGCCTCACCACATCCTCTCAGTTCCGTGCCATTTCCGTGCCGGCAGAACGCCGCTGGCGCGCCACGCTGCTCGCCACGTTGGCAGGGGCGTTGGTGTTTTTCATTTTCGAAGCCTCCAAGTCCGCGATCTTTCCCTCGCTCACGATCTGGCAATCGCACAACATCACGATCGCATTCGGGTCGATGATCGCCGGCGGGGCCGCGTGGTTTGCCATGGTGCGCCAGGCGTCGATGCTACAAACGCTGGCCGCCGAAGAGGCGCTGCGGGAACGCCTGGAGATTCGACAGCGTGCGCTGGAGGAGAGCGAATGACGATACCGGCAGCTCATGACCCATTCACCGGAAGCCATTGCCGTACACCGCAATGGCCGGCTCGTGTATGCCAACGAAGCGGCGGCCCATTTGATCGGAGCGCGTCAGGGGGCGGACATCCTCCGGCGTCGGGCGTCGGACTTCGTGCATCCCGACGATCTGGCCCTGGTTCAACAACGCCTCACGTCGGGCCCGGCTCGTGTGCAATACCGGCTGCGGCGTCTCGACGACGGCATCCGTGAGGTGGAGGCGGTGTCGGTGTCCATCGCCTTCGAGGGCACGCCGGCCATGCAGACGCTCTTTCGTGATGTGACCGAACGGAAGGAGCTCGAGGCGCGCCTGCTCCACGGCGCCTTTCATGACGCGCTGACGGGATTGGCCAATCGTGCCCTGTTTCGCGATCGATTGGAGCATGCCCTGCAGGTGGCGGGGCGCGATCCGGACCATCGCATCGCGGTGCTCTTTCTCGATCTCGACGATTTCAAGGGTGTGAACGACAGTCTGGGACACGATGCCGGGGATCAGCTCCTGCGCACCGTATCCGAGCGCATCATGGCCGAGGTCCGCGCATCGGATACGGTGGCACGCTTCGGGGGCGATGAGTTTGCCGTGCTGCTGGAGCGGTTGCCGACCGAATCGGAGGCCCTGACCATTGTGAACCGCATCAAGGTGGCCCTGCGCCGGCCCCTCATGCTCGAAGGACGTCTGATGAGTGTGGCCACCAGCGTGGGTGTGGCGTACGCCACGCCCGCCGACGACGTGGACACCCTGCTGCGCAATGCCGATGTGGCCATGTACGAAGCGAAGGAAGCCGGCAAGGCACGCCATGCGGTGTTCGAGCCGTCGATGTATGCGGCGATTGTGCAGCGATTGCAGTTGGAGGCCGACATCCGCATGGCCGCCGGTGCCCCCGAGCGCTCAGGACTCTTTCTCGCGTACCAACCCATCGTGGACCTGCGGACGGGCGCCGTACGCGGACTGGAAGCCCTCCTGCGGTGGGATCATCCCACACGCGGGACCGTGACACCGAGCGTGTTTGTCCCCGTGGCCGAACACACGGGGGTGATTGTCCCGTTGGGTCGGTGGGTACTGGAGCAGGCCTGCACACAACTGATGGCGTGGCGTACGCAGTGGTGGCGTGAGCGACGGCAGCCCGATTCGGTGCCGAGTGTGTCGGTGAACATCTCGGGACGCCAGCTCGCCGAAGAGGACTTCGTGGACGAAGTGGCTGCCATCCTCCAACGCACCGGCGCTCCGGCAGGCAGTATCACCCTCGAGATCACGGAGAGCGTGATCATGCGCAACACCGAGTCCTCGTTGCGCACATTGTCGGCGCTCAAGGCCCTTGGCCTGCGTCTCGCCATCGACGACTTCGGCACGGGCTACTCGAGCCTCAGTTACCTGCAGAAGTTCCCGGTGGACGTACTCAAGATCGACCGCGCGTTCGTGGAAGGTGTGGCACAGGGCGGATCGGACGCGGCCCTCGCCCGCACCATCGTCACTCTGGGTACCACCCTCGGCCTGCGCACAGTGGCCGAGGGCGTGGAGACGTCATCGCAGCAGGAAGCCCTGGAAGCGATGGGGTGTGTGGACGGTCAGGGTTACCTGTTCTCGCCTGCCCGGCCGGTGGATGAGATCACCGCATGGTTGCGGGTGCAGACCGGCAGCCTGGCAATCGCGGTGTGAGCGGGCGTTGCCAGGCGCTGCGGGAATGCCACGGGATCAAGCGGTCTGCACGGTGGCTTCGGAGCCCTCGACGACACGACCGTCGAAGAGCTGCACTGAACGCTCGGCATGCTGCGCGTACCGTGCATCGTGTGTCACCATGCACACGGTGGCACCACCCGCATGCAATTCACGCAGCAGCTCCATCACGGCTTCACCGTTGCGGGAATCGAGATTGCCGGTGGGTTCGTCAGCCAGCAGAATGGCCGGATCGCCTGCCACTGCACGGGCAACGGCCACACGCTGCTGCTGACCACCCGAGAGTTGCGCGGGAAAGTGTTTCGCGCGATGCGTCATGCCGACCCGCTCGAGCGCCCGCTGCACCCGTTCCTTGCGTTCGTTCGCTTCCATGTCGCGATAGGTGAGCGGCAACTCCACGTTCTCCCACACAGTCAGGTCCCCGATGAGGTTGAACGCCTGGAAGATGAAGCCGATCTCCTTGTTGCGGACACGGGCCCGATCTGCGGCCGCCAGATTCCCCACCGGCGTCCCGGCAATGTGGTATTCCCCACTGCTCGGCGCATCGAGCAAACCCAGAATGGAAAGCAGCGTGGTCTTGCCGCAACCCGATGGACCGGCGATGGCCACGTACTCACCCTTGCGAATGTCGAAATGCACGTCCGACAACGCATGCGTTTCCACTTCATCCGTATGAAACACCTTGCGGATGTTGCGCATGTGAATGAGCGGGGTGGACTGCGACGTGGAAGTGGTCGTCATGAGTGCAACTCCGGTTAGCGGATGCGGATCTTCTCGGCAGCGGCGACGCTGCTGAGATCGGAGAGGATGATGCGGTCCCCAACAGCGAGACCGTTGAGGATTTCGATGGCATTGACCGAACTCCGGCCCAGCACGACCGGTACGCGCACGGCGATCTCCCCGTCGGCGTCCACACGGAACACCGATGTATTGCCGGAACTCGCGCTCGACGCGGGGCGACCGGCATGCAGCACGTTGGTGAGCCGGTCGATGATAATGGTGCCGTCCACGCTCAGATCCGGCACCGCGCCCGCCGGCAACTCCCCGTCGAGCGCTACATCGATCGTCACCGAACCACCGAGCGCCGAAGGGTCCTTGCGAATGACATGGCCGGCCACGAGCCCATTGCGGGTGTCGATGCTGGCCTTCTGTCCGAGCTGCACATCCTTGGCCTGTGACTCGGGGATGCGCAGCACCGCCTTGAGCTTGCCAGGCTGCACCACCTTGGCCAGCGCTGTGCCTTCGGGTACCCACTGCCCTAGCTGCAGCGTGAGCTCCTGCAGCACACCCGGCTCGGGTGCGCGCACCTGCAGCGAACGCAGACGGGCCTGCTGATTTTCGGCGATCGCCCGAAGCTGCACGACGCGCGATCCCTGCACGGAGATCTGCGAATCGATGGCCGCTTTCATGAGCGCGAGCCGTTCCTGCTCCACGCGGAGCCGGGTGGTGAACTCTTCAGCGGCCGCTTTGCGATTGGCCGCTTCGAACGGCGGCACCAGGCCAAGACGCACCAACGAATCGGCCGCCTTCGCCTCCTGCGTGGTGCTGACATACTGCGTGCGCGTGGACGCCACCGTGCCCTCCTGCGTGAGGATGGCACTGCGCAGGTTGGTACGTAGGTTGATCAGGTCGATCTCTGCCTGCCGTGCCTGCTGCTCGGCCTGCATGGTCTGAATCTGCAGATCAGGGTTGGACAGTTCGAGCAGCAACTCGCTGTTGCCTACGTTACGCCCTGACTCGCTGTGCAGGCGCTCAACACGTGCCGAGGCCTGCGCGGTGATCCAGCGAATGCGCTCGGGAACCAGCGTGCCCGGACCACGCACCTCACGTACGATGTCGCCCTGCTTCACGGTGTCGAGCAATACCGCCGCGCGCTCGATGGTGGGCACGGCGGGATCGAGCCGCATGAGCGCGACACTGACCAGCACCACGGCGGCCACACCCACGCCGATCAGCACCTGCTTCTTGTAGGACTTCTTGGGAGTACGAACGATATCCATGCGTCAGGGAGTCTCGGACCGTCAGTCGTAGCGGAGGGCATGCATCGGATCGACCTTCGATGCACGGCGTGCAGGCATGAATCCCGCAGTGAGCGCCACGAGCACCAGGACCACCACGGCACTCGCGAACACCATCGGATCGTGGCCTTCGAGTTGATAGAGCTGCGATTGGGCGGCGCGGCCGATGGCAAACGCCGCCGCGATGCCAATCACGGCACCGATGGCCGTCATGACGCCGACCTGGCGCATCACGAGGCCACGCACACGCGCGCCATCAGCGCCCAGGGCCATGCGCACACCGATCTCGCGGGTGCGCTGTGCCACCGAGTAGGCGAGCACGCCGTACAGCCCCACGCCCGCCAGCAACGTGGCGAGCAAGGCAAACGCCGAGGCCATGGTGCTGATCATGCGATCGAGGAAGACGTTTTCGCGGACCTGCTGCGGCATCGTCTTGAGATCTTCCACGGGCAGCGTGGGATCGATGGTCTTCATCATGGTGGTGATGCTGCGCAGCACCTCAGCGGGCGGCTGCTTCGTGCGCACGTAGAAAAAGAGTGAGCTTCTCGTACCGTCCTGCCGCCAGGGCGTGAAGTACAGCGGCGGGATCTCGCCCTTCACTTCGGAATAGGCCGAGTTCTTCATCAGTCCCACGATCTGCACATCCAGCGAATCGGCGCCGGAAAGGGACATGAACTTCCCGACCGCGTCGGTGCCGAGGTTGAACTTCTTCGCAAAGGCCTCGTTCACGATGGCCACCTTGGCGCTGCCGTCCCGATCGACCGTCGTGAACTCGCGGCCACTGAGCAGCTTCATGCCCGTGGTCGCCAGATAGCTCGCACCAACGGCGTTGAAGCGGGAGTTCGCATCGACGTCGGGTCCGTGCTGGAAACCCTGCACGCGCACATCATTGCCCCAGTTGTTGCCACTCACGAGTGGCACCAACCCGGAGGTCACCTGCGTGACTCCCGGCAGCGCGGCAAGCTCCTGCTCGATGCGCTCGTAGAGCACGCCGGCCCGTGTGCTGTCGTAGCCACTGCGCATGGGCGACACATTGAAGGTGGCCAGATGGTCCACGTCGAAGCCAAGATCGGTGCGCGACACGTTCACCAGGCTCTTGAGGAACAGGCCAGCCGAAATCAACAGCGCCATGGAGAGCGCGATCTGCGCCGTCACCAGGGCCGTGCGGAAGCGTGATGCGGCACGTCCACCACCGGTGATCTGGCCGGCGCCGGCGCGGATGACCGAAATGAGATCGGCGCGTGTGCTGTGCAACGCGGGGAAGATGCCGAACAGCAGACCGGTGCTCAGTGCGAGCACCGCCGCAAACACGATCATCTTCGGCTGCAGCGAGATATCGATGGTGGCGATGGCCTCGGCGGGCAGAAACGCGGCGATGGAGCGCAGCGTCCAGACCGACACCAGCAGGCTGGCCAGGCCACCGATGGCCGCCAGCAGCAACGATTCGGTGAGCAGTTGGCGCAGCAGTTGGCTGCGCGACGCGCCGAGCGACAAGCGCACCCCCATTTCCGTGGCGCGCGTGGCGCCCCGGGCCAACAGGAGATTGGCGATGTTCGCGCAGGCAATGAGCAGTACCGTGCCGGTGATGGCGAACAGCAGCAGGATGGGCGTGCGCGCTTCACGATGGATGCTGCTTTGGCCACGCGCGCCGGGCTCGATCACGATGGAGCGAGCCTTGAAGCGCTTCATGGTGGCATCGCTCATCGAGGTCTGGAGCGGCGCCTCCACATCGTTCAGAATGGGGCGATAGAACGCATTGAGCTGCGCGGAGGCCTGCTCGATGCTGCCGCCGGGCTTGAGGCGTCCGAAGACGTACAACCAGTAACTCCGCCGATTCTCGAACGCGTTTCGCCACGTGGAGACAGCGGCTCGCATGCTCACCGGCACATAGACCATCGGCTCGGCCCCGAGCGTCGTCCCTCGGAACCCCGCTTCCGCCACGCCGAGAATGGTGAGAGACTTTCCATTCACGATCAGGGTCTGTCCAACGATTTTGGGGTCACTCCCGTATCGTTCCCGCCAGAACTCGTGACTCAGTACCGCCACGTAATTGGCACCAATGGTGCCGTCATCGGCCGGCTGCAGCAGCCGTCCGATCGTCGGCTTGATACCCAGCAGACCGAAGTAGCCTCCGGAGACGAACATGCCGCGCCCCGAGAACGCTTCATTGCGCACCGAGAGGTTGGCCCCGAAACTGACGTGGCCTGCCACGCCGGCCAATGCCGTCTGCTTTTGCTCTAAATCGCGGAACATCGGATAGCTGAAGACCGCCTCACAGTCGCCCGCCTGGCCACAGGATGTCGATCCTGGCTTGGGCCCTGGCGCTGAAAGGTTGACCAGCTCGCCCGGCGCACGGACCGGAAGACTCCGCAGCAGCATCTGATCGAACAGCGAGTAGATGGCCGCGTTGGCTCCGATGCCAAGAGCCAATGACGCCACAGCGATAGCCGTGACAAATGGCGTCTTGCGCAGCATGCGCAACGCCAGCGTGAGATTTCTCATAGGCACCAAATCGGAAGGCAGGTCAACGGCAGATGCTCTTCAGGTCGAGCATTCTGACAGCGGCATGCCCAGAAGGGTTTGACTCCGTCGTGGCGCTCCTAACGGCGGAGGGACAGGCAGGTTTCACGGCCGCAGCCCCCGCAGGTGATCACGGGGTGCTGCGCGCCCATCGGTCACCTCGTTCAGGCCTTCCCATGAGTGCGCATCGTGCCAGCGGTTCCGTGTTCGACGATTCGGTGGGTTCCCCCTACGCTCCGCGTGACGCGTGCGGTGTGGGGTTCATCGCGAGGCAAAGCGGGGAACGCACCCACGAGGTGGTGAGCCTGGCGGTGGAAGCGGCCGCCCGCCTCGCCCATCGCGGGGCTTCGGCGACCGACAGCTCTGCCGACGGGGCCGGATTGCTCACGCAGATTCCACGCCGCCTGTTCATCCTCGCGGCGTCGCGACTGGGCATTCACCTGCCCGCCGATGCCTCCATCGGGGTCGGCATGTGTTTCCTCCCCGTGGAAGCGCACGCGCGCGAGGAAGCCATGTCGCTGGTGACCGACGTGCTGCTCGGCGACGGCATTCCCGTACTCGGCTGGCGCGACGTACCCGTGCGCCCGGACGTGCTGGGTCCCTCAGCGCGCGCCTCCATGCCCGCCATCGCGCAGATCCTGGTGAGCCGGCCGGCAGCCAGCGACGACGACGCATGGGAGCGCCAACTGTATCTCGCCCGTCGCGAGATGGAGCATCGGGCGCTGGCCCGTGGTCTCGAGCCGTTCTACATCTGCTCGCTGTCGTGTCGCACGGTGGTGTACAAGGGCCTGCTCACCGGCGGACAACTGGGGGACTTCTTCCCCGACCTGCGTGATCCGGCATTCGAGACGGCGATTGCGGTGTTCCACGAACGCTACGCCACCAACACGATGCCACGATGGGAGCTCGCACAGCCGTTCCGCATGCTGGGACACAACGGCGAGATCAATACGCTGTGGGGCAACCGCAATGCCATGGCGATGCGTGGTCCGCTGCTGGATGCGCCCGACTTCGGTAGCCACGCCGAACGGTTGCGTGATCCCATTCGTCCACGGGGCAGCGATTCGGCCAGCCTCGACAACGCGCTGGAGCTGCTCGTGCGCGCCGGCCGTTCACCCGTGCACGCGGCCATGATGCTGGTGCCACAGGCGTGGGAGAAGTATCCCGATGTGGAGCCGGTGGTGAAGGCATTCTACGAATACCACCAGTGCGTGATCGAACCGTGGGATGGCCCGGCGGCGGTGGCCTACAGCGATGGACTGCAGGTGGCAGTGTCCCTCGACCGCAACGGCTTGCGTCCCTGTCGATACAAGATCCGCGCCGATGGCATGGTGGTCGCCGGCTCTGAAGTGGGCATCGTGGATTTCGATCCACGCGATGTCGTGGAAACGGGCAAGCTCGGACCGGGCGGCGTGTTTCTCGTGGACACCGCAGGCAAACGTATCGTACGCAACCTGGCCGCCAAGCGCGAAGTGGCCACGCGGCGTCCGTATGCCCGATGGATCGCGCAGCATATGTCCACCCTGCCCACCACCGATGGCACCGAACCACTCGTGCGCTCCAGCGATGTGCTGCGGGCCACGCAGGGCGCGTTTGGATACGGGCACGAAGATCTGCGCATGGTGCTCGAGCCGATGGCCACATCAGCCGCCGAAGTGGTGTGGAGCATGGGTGACGACGCACCACTGGCCGTACTCTCGGCCACCACGCCGCCGCTCTACTCGTTTTTCCGCCAACGCTTTGCGCAGGTGACCAATCCGCCCATGGACTCGCTGCGCGAATCGATGGTGATGTCGCTGCGCATGCACCTCGGTCGACGCGGGTCGCCGCTGGTGGAGAAGTCGTCGTACGCCCGCATGCTGCGTATCGAACATCCGGTCCTGCTCCCCGACGAGATGGCTTCGTTGCGCACGTTTCCGGATGTACCCAGTGCCACACTCGATGCCACGTATGGGGCACATTCGCGGCCTGAAGCACTGGAGGCGGCGTTGGACACCCTGTGCCGCCGCGCCGAAGTGGCCGCGCGCAAGGGCGCTCGCCTGCTCATCATCAGTGATCGCAAGGTCAGTGCGGAACGTGCACCCATTCCCGCGCTGCTGGCCCTGGGCGCCATTCGTCAGCATCTGGTGCGCACAGGCCTGCGGGCACGCGTCGGGCTGGTGGTGGAATCCGGTGACGCCATGGAACAGCATCACATGGCCACCCTGTTCGGCTACGGTGCCGAGGCGGTGCATCCGTGGCTCGCTATGGAAACCGTTGCTACGTTGTTTGCCGAAGCGCATGGCCGCTCCGACACCGATGCGGAACGACCGGAGCCCGCGCTGGCCCAGTCGCGCTATCGCACGGCCGTGGAAAAGGGTCTGCTCAAGGTGCTCGCCAAGATGGGCATCTCCACGCTGTCGAGCTATTGCGGCGCGCAGACGTTCGATGCCCTGGGACTTGGCGCCGATGTCATCGACCGCTGTTTCAGTGGCACCGCTTCGCCATTGGGCGGGCTGACATTGCGTGAGATCAGCGAAGACGTATTGCTGCGCCATCGCCGAGCCTACGCGACGGATGGTACCGCACTCACGGCCCTGCCCGACCACGGACGTGTGCGCTTCCGCAAGGACGGCGAGACACACGCGTGGGCACCGCGTCGGGCGCAGTCGTTGCAGCAAGCGGTTGGCAGTGCACGCCGGGCCGGCGTGGACCCCGACGAAGCCTGGCGCACGTTCGCGAAGAACAGCGAACAGGCCACGCCGTCGGCGGTGCGTGATCTGCTCACCGTGCGCCTGGGTACCCCCATCCCGATCGAAGATGTCGAGCCGATGGAAGCGATTCGGGCACGCTTCATTGCCTCGGCCATGTCACTGGGTGCACTGTCGCCGGAGGCACACGAGACGCTGACCATTGCGATGAACCGCATGCAAGCCCGCTCCAATTCCGGGGAGGGCGGTGAGGATATCGCGGCCTACGCGGACACCACGGGCGATCGACGGCACAGCAAGATCAAGCAGGTGGCGTCGGCTCGCTTCGGCGTGACGACCGAGTATCTCGTGAATGCCGAAGAACTCGAGATCAAGATCGTGCAGGGCGCCAAGCCTGGCGAAGGTGGTCAGCTCCCGGGACACAAGGTCACTGAACTGATCGCGCGGTTGCGTCACAGCACCCCGGGCGTGGGTCTCATCTCACCGCCGCCGCATCACGATATCTACAGCATTGAAGACCTGGCCCAGCTTGTTCACGATCTCAAGACCGTGAATCCGCGCGCGCGGGTCGGCGTGAAGCTGGTGGCCGAATCAGGGGTGGGCACCGTGGCCGCCGGCGTGGCGAAGGCGTTTGCCGACTACGTGCTCATTGCGGGGCACAATGGAGGCACGGGCGCCTCGCCGCTGTCGAGTATCAAACACGCGGGTTCGCCGTGGGAACTCGGACTGGCCGAAGCGCAGCAGGTGCTGGTGGCCAATGGCCTCCGTCATCGCGTGGAGGTGCGTGTGGACGGTGGTCTCACCAATGCGCGTGACGTGATCATCGCGGCCCTGTTGGGCGCCGAGTCGTACGGATTTGGCACCGCGCCACTGGTGGCGCTGGGCTGCGACATGGCGCGTCAGTGTCATCTCAACACCTGCCCTACGGGCATTGCCACACAGCGCGAAGACCTGCGCGCCAAGTTCCGTGGCACCCCCGAGCACGTGATCGACTATTTCTCGCGGCTGGCCGAAGACGTGCGCACCGAACTCGCGCTGCTTGGTGCACGCTCGCTCACGGAGATCATCGGCAAGGTGGAGTTGCTGCAACGGGCCGAGCGCCCCGAGCTGCCACGATCCACGATGCTTGATCTGTCGCAGGTGCTCACCGCGCCGCGGCGTTCCGACGAACCGCGTCATCGCACCGCGGAGCGCAACGAGCGTCACGGCCTGCAGGTCCTCGATGCACAAATCCTCGCCGACGCAGCCACCACGCTCGCCGATGGATCACCGGTGGCCGCGCAGTATGCCATCCGCAATCACAATCTCACCGTGGGCGCACGCGTGGCGGGCGCACTGGCAGAACGTTTCGGCAATGCCGGACTGGCCGATGGCACGCTGCAGTTGGGATTCGCGGGCAGTGCCGGACAAAGCTTCGGTGCGTTCAGTGTGCGCGGCATGCAACTCACTCTCGAAGGCGAAGCCAACGACTACGTGGGCAAGGGATTGAGCGGAGGTGAAATCACGGTGCGGCCGTTCCGACTCGCGCGGTATCGAGGAGCCAGTCATCTCAACATGATTCTCGGCAACACGGTGTTGTATGGCGCCACCGACGGTATCCTGTGTGCCGCGGGACAGGCCGGCGACCGCTTCGGCGTACGCAACTCCGGTGCGTGCGCGGTCGTGGAAGGCGTGGGCAATCACGCCTGTGAGTACATGACCGGTGGTGTGGTGGCGGTGCTCGGACGTGCGGGGCGCAACTTTGGCGCCGGCATGTCGAATGGCGTGGCGTATGTGTTCGACGAAGCCGACACATTCGCGAGCCGTCTCAACCACGAGATGGTGCTACTGGCCGAACCTGATGCCGAGGACAACACCCTGCTGTATCTGCTGCTCCGTCTCCATCTGGCGCGCACGGAAAGTGCCCGGGCACGCTGGCTGCTCGACGACTGGGATCACCAGCATGTGCATTGGCGCAAGGTGAAGCCACGTGGTGCCGGCGAGCATGTGGCCCGGATTCGCGAGCGGTGGATCACACGACTGCGCGCACGCCTCTCAGCCGAGCAAGGCAGCAGCGCGCTCGGCGATCGTCGGACTCGGGTCGTCGAGCAGTCGATATAGCGCCGCATCGGCCGCGGGACGATGTCCCGCGGCCAATGCCGCCATGGCGGCGAGGCGCAACTGAAAATCGTCCGCCGTGATGGCTTCCATGGTACTCAGTGACACCAGGCGGTTGCGTGCACGGGTCGTGGGTACATGCGCCAGTGCATGGATCATCTCGAGCTGGAACTCGAGTGTGCTCTCTTCTTCGAGTGCCATCAGCATACGATCAGCCAGCGGATCCGACTCGGGGGAGGCGAACACCAGTGCCAGTGCGCGATTGCGGACATCGCTGGACGGATCCGTGAGTACCGACTCCAGCCTCGCCATGGCCGCCGGCCCACCGATGCGTCCCAACGCTACAACGGCGGCCGCACGCACGCGCTGATCATCGTGCCGCAGCAACTTGCTGAGGTCGGGAATGGCCTGGGGAGAACCGCTCTCCCCAAGCAGGCCCGCTGCGTTGCGCACCACATACCAGGTGGGATGCCCGACGTGCGCGCGCGCCACATCCGCGATGGCAGGATGCGCCGCCGACGCATCGTACAACAACCGACGCTCGGCCGTCTCCGTCGACGCCATGAGCTGCCGGAACAGTGCCCGCGCGCCGACGGCTCCCGCGCGGCGCAATACGGCGTGCACCCGGTCATAGTCATCGGGCACATCGACGAGATGCTCGACCGCCAATACCAACGCCTCCATGGACGCGGCCTGCGCGAATCGCGGCGGTTCTTCGATGGATTCGAGCAGACGCACCACCTCTGCAGCGTCGGCCTGCACCACCGCATCAGCCACTTCACGGCGCATATCGCGCACCACTTCCGCCGGCTTGATCGGCGATGGTGTGCTCGGCACGGGATCACGCACCACTGCCTGATGCGACGCAATCACATCGGGTGCCACAGCATGCATGCCTGGCGGCGTGGGACGGGGGGAAACGCCGCGCACATGCAGGCGCACATTCCACACCGATAGTGCATCCGCCGTATCGATGATGCTGCCGTGCACCGAGGAGGGGGGCCCAACCAGAATCCCCGCCAACTTGATGAGCTCGGCGTCGGTGACCGTGGCACTGATGTCGATCGCTTCGAGATCATGCACACCCAGCGTCTGACGCAGGATGTCGAGTGCTTCCTGCACCGACGCCGGCGCACCGGCATCGGTCATGTCCGCGCGCAGTGTCACACTGCCCACACGGGCAAGCGCGCACAGACGCTGCACACTGGTGAGCACGTCCGCCATCGCAGCCTTGTCGCGAAGCTGAGAGACCAGCATCGCGAACGCCGCAGCATAGACGATTTCAAAAGACAGGAAGTACTCCGGGAGGTAGGCGCCCAATATTTAGAGCGCTGCCCGCCTCACGCCAGTGCCCGTCGGCATCTTCGGGAAAAACCGAAAGGTGCGACTACAGCGGTGCTTCGAGATAAAAATCCGACCGCCATCCCTTGAATGGATAGAGCCCGCGGGAGACATCAAATCGCAGGAGCCCGTCCAATAAGCCGAGTCCGATACCGGTGCCGCGCTGTGGCTGGATCTGCCCGAAGGTCTTCCGGCTACCGCTCCAGCCCACATCGAAGAACGCGACAGGCCGGACCGCGCCGCGACGCGTGCCCACTTCCGCGCGGGTGAACCAGTAGGCATCACCGCCTTGCGTACCCGGCAACTGCCCGCGCACGGTGCGTAGTCCGCCCACCATGTAGGTGCGCTGCGCTGGTACACGTCCGACCGAGCTGCCGATCGATCCGGTCACCGCTACGGCTACCGGTCCTGTCGGGCTCGAGATCGTGCTTTCGACGGAGCCTCGCCCGTACTCGAACGTGCCGGTGGCGGCTTCGGCCCGCATGATGCTGGTAAGCCGCAGCCCTCGTGGGCGTTCGACCAACAACCGGGTCAGCGTCATGTTCGCACCGGCATAGGCTCCGGGTTCGGCGACCATGTTCTGGCGAAAGCGTCGATTGCCCAGTGCCCGGGCCAACGAAAAGGTGTTCACCACATCACTGTCGCCCGCCGTCCACTGGCGCTCGAGGAACAGGCCATACTCGACCGCTCCACGCCGTTGTTCACGCTGCTCACGCAGGGACACACCCATCGTGCGGTAGTAGAAGCCTTCGTCGCGCCCATAGAGAAACGCCGGCAGCGAAGGCCCCAGTGTGAGCGCCCCCGCCCATTCCGGATTCATGGCCGCCAATCGATGGTACGCCGTCGCGGTGACCGTGCGGGCACCGTTGCTACGCGAAAGTGCGAACTCACCGTTGGCGTGCAGATCGGCATGCCCGATGCGGCCCACTGCGCGTGCCGTGAAGCCCGCTCCCAGCGTCTGGGAAACCTCGACACCGGCAGAGAGTCCTTCCACACGATTGTAGCGCAGCAGATCCGACCCCAGTCGGATGCGCGGCATCTGAGGGGCCCATGGTGCCTGCAGCGACAACCCGAGCGCCTTCACCAACTCCGCTTGACTGCGCAGGTCGAAGAGGGATTCATCGCTGGCCGATTCCGGCGGCAACACAGGCGACGAACTCAGTTGTTTCATATCGCATGGCAACTGATAGGCAACGCGTACTGCGCCCTCGTAGCGATTTTCGATCCGCGTCCATGTGGTGTCATTGGCACACTGCCGCACCTTGGCGGCCCCATACACCGAGGCCTGCACGGAGTCACGCCGCTGGCGCGTGCGCTCATTGCCTGATCCGCCGGCACTCATCGTCACGGTGGCATTGCTGCCACCCACATCGACGCCTGTGGTATCGGCCTTGGCGGAATCGCCCGAAGCGAACCGATTGCGCGCCGCCGGCAGCGCGGGCAGTGCGAAGTCGCCGTCCACCGATTCATACGTGAACTTCTCGTCGAGGCGGAACGGCACCCGCATGAACAGGAAGTCGGCGCTGGCGGTAGCGCTGTGCGCGCGTGGCAGCCAGAACTTCCCCTGATACAGCCCGTATTCCACGGTGATGGCATCCAGACGTGCCTTGGCCGGACGGAACGTGGCCGACACCCAGGCGGGAACATCGTCTTCGTCAGGATCGCGACGCTTTTCCGCTTCCGCACGACGCGTGCTGTCCTTCACGTAGATCTCGCGCGGCAAACGTGCCCGCAGCACGGAATCGCGCACGGGGGCGAGCTCCTTGTCTTCCATGAGCTCGCGGGCTGTCTCTTCGCTGGCCACACTCCAGATATCGATCTCGGCGGCCATGCGATATGCCGCACGCACCAACTGTCCGCCATCGCGATCGAACCAGAAGGAGCCGACAAACGTGCGCCATTCCGGCTTGCGCGCCGTGATCTTGAGTTCGCGCAGATGAATCACCCGATCATTGGGCAGACGAATGTCCACCGAATCCCCGGTTTCATAGCGATACCAGCGTTCGGCGCCACGAGCCAGCGGGTGAATGATGTCGCGATCGTCCACTTCGGTCTTGGCCACGCCAAAGTCCGACGACGGGAACCAGAGCTGTTCGCGGCCGGGGAAGTAGGGAATGGTCACGGCCGAGACCATGTCACCGCGCACATCGGAGGCCATGGGCACCGTGAGACGCGATCCCACCGGCTTCACCCAGACCCCCACATCACGGCGCCAGGAAATCTCGGCCACGTTGTCACCGCGGAAGAGCAGCTTCTCGAGGCCCAGCTTGCGGGCGCCCATGCTCACCGACATGCGCTGGGTGGTGGTGGCCCGGTACGACTTGAGCGCGCTGTCCTGTACTTCCCGCGCCTGGCGAGCCCGGACCAGAATGGCGCGCGCCTCCGGGGTCGCAAAAGCCGTCGTGGACGCCGCATCGGTCAGGGCCGCTCGGGTGCTGCTGTCGCCCCGCTGCACCCGCCGGCTGATGGAACGGGCGTCGCGGGCAGCCTCCCGCACCGCCTCGCGCTGTTCCCGGGTCAGGGAATCGGCAGAGGGCCGCCGCACGCTGTCCCGCTGCGCGCGCGTACCGCTGCGCTGCTGGGCTTCGATCGGGCGCGCCGGAAGCCCCAGGAGGGCCAGCGACAACAGGGAGACGACGTATGGGCGCATGCAGGGGACGGCAGGCGGAAATGCAAAAGGGCCACGAGCAATAGCAGAAGCCCGTACGCGAGGCCAACACGAGCGGTTTCTCTTCACGAAACGTAACTTCGGTCAGTTCGACCCCGGCTATGCCCCACGCCGTTGGCTCACGTTTCAGGAGATTTCGCGTGCCCTTCCTCCCGCATCTGTTCCGTTCGACCCGCCGGAACAGCGCCCCCATGGTGTTCAAAGCGGTAGCGCTCAACGCTATCGCACTGGCGTCAGTGCCCCTGCTCACCAACCACGTCGGCGCTCAGCAGCCGACCACGCCGCCCGCCGCCTCGGTCGCATCCACCGACCCCCGCGTCGAGAAGTTGAAGGCGGAGGCGCTGCAGATGGTCGAAGGCCGCTCGAAGCAGGTCCAGGAGATCGTGGACATGCTGTTCTCGTTCCAGGAGCTCGGTTTCCAGGAGTTCGAGACGCAGAAGTACATCACCACCCTGCTCCAGAAGGAAGGCTTCACGGTGGAGAAGGGGGTGGCAGGTATCCCCAGCTCCTGGACGGCCAAGTGGAGCTATGGCACGGGCAAGCCGGAAATCTCCCTCGGCTCCGACGTGGACGGCATCCCGCAGGCCAGCAGCAAGCCCGGCGTGGGCTACCGTGACCCGATGATCCAGGGCGGCCCGGGCCACGGTGAAGGGCACAACTCCGGCCAAGCCGTGAACATCGTCGCGGCCATTGTGGTGAAGCAGCTCATGCAGCGTGACAAGATCAACGGCACGATTCTGCTGTGGCCTGGCATCGCGGAAGAGCAGATGGCCGGCAAGGCGTTCCTCGTGCGCGCTGGCATCTTCAAGAACACCGACGTCACGCTGTTCACACACGTCGGCAACGACCTCGGCGTGTCATGGGGTGCCAGCGGCTCGAGCGCGCTCATCTCGGCCGAGTTCAAGTTCCGCGGCGAGAGCGCGCATGCGGCCGGCGCACCGTGGCGCGGAAAGAGCGCGCTGGACGCCGTGATGCTCATGGCGCAGGGGTGGGAGTTCCGCCGCGAGCACATCCGTCTGCAGCAGCGCTCGCACTATGTGATTCGCGATGGCGGTGACCAGCCGAACGTGGTGCCGAGCACGGCGAGCATCTGGTTCTACTTCCGTGAGCAGGACTATCCGCGCACGATGGAACTGTTCGAGATCGGCAAGCGTGTCGCGGCCGGTGCGGCCATGATGACGGATACGCAGCTCGATACGGTGAACATTCTGGGCAGCGGCTGGTCGGCGCACTTCAGCAAGCCGATCGCCGAAGCGATGCATCAGAACGTGGTGAAGGTGGGCATGCCCAAGTGGGACGACAAGGACCAGGCGCTGGCCAAGGGTCTGCAGAAGGAGCTGGGCTCGCCCGACTTCGGCCTCTCCGAGCAGGTGAACAAGGAGCTTCGTGGTGCGGCGACGCCGCAGAACTGGACCGGCGGTGGTTCCGATGACATCGGTGACGTGGCGTGGAACATGCCCACGATCACGCTACGGTATCCGTCGAACATTCCGGGGCTGCCGGGACACAACTGGGCCAACGCGATTGCCATGGCCACACCGATCGCGCACAAGGGTGCCGTGGCCGGAGCCAAAGTGCAGGCCCTCACCATGCTCGACATCTTCATGACGCCGAAGGTGGTGACGGACGCGTGGGACTATTTCAACAACGTCCAGACGAAGGACACGAAGTACAAGCCCTTCATCCGGCCGTTCGATCAGCCACCCACGTACCTCAACGCCGACATCATGGCGCGTTTCCGTGAGCAGCAGCGGAAGTTCTACTACGATCCGACCAAGTTCAAATCCTATCTCGAGCAGCTCGGCATCGAGTATCCCACAGTACGCGCGGCGGAGACCAAGCCGCGCGGCGACAACAACTGAGCGCCTCGTGTTCCGACGTCATTCTTTCCTGAGCTTCGCGACGGCCGCTGCGCTGGTTACAACGGCCGTCGCTCCGCGCCTTGCCGCCCAGGCTGCGCCGTTCGATCCTGCCCTCGCGGCGGAGATCGACAAGCGCACCGCCGCCATCGCCGACAAGATCACGGCGTGGCGTCATGACATTCACCAGCACCCTGAACTCGGCTACCAGGAAAAGCGCACGGCGGCGCTGGTTGCGGCGCATCTGCGTGCGCTGGGACTCGAGGTCCAGGAGAATGTGGGTGGCATTCCCGGTGTGATCGGCACCCTGAAAGGCGCCAAGCCGGGCCCCACGGTGGCCTTGCGCGCCGATATGGATGCGCTGCCGGTCACGGAGCTGGTGGACCTGCCGTTCAAGAGTACGGTGCGCACGGTCTACAACGGCGTGGAGACGGGTGTGATGCACGCCTGTGGCCACGACATGCACACGGCGATGCTCATGGGGACCGCCGAAGTCCTCGCGGGCATGAAGAGCCGCATCCCGGGCACGGTGAAGTTTTTCTTCCAGCCTGCCGAAGAAGTGCCACCCAACGGCGGCGCGCTCGCCATGATCAACGCCGGCGCGATGACGGGCGTGGATGGCGTGTTTGGCCTGCACGTCGGACCTGGCCCGAGCGGTACTCTGTCGTATCGCAGCGGCTCCATCACCGCTGCGGCAGATAGCTGGAAGATCATCGTGCGCGGCCGTCAGGGACACGGTGCGATGCCGGCCAACGCCGTGGATCCGATCGTGGCGAGCGCGGAAATCGTGTCGGCACTGCAGACGATTGTCTCTCGCTCAGTAGACCTGACGTCCGGACCGGCGGTGGTGACCGTGGGCGCGATTCATGGCGGTCTGCGTGAAAACATCATCCCGGATTCCGTGTGGATGATCGGCACCATTCGCACGTTCGATCCCAAGTCGCGTCAGGTGATCGCGGATCGCCTGAAGCTGATCGCGACCAAGATCGCCGAAGCGCATGGCGCCAAGGCAGAAGTGCACGTGGAGCTGGGCTACAGCAGCACGCTCAACAACGTGGCCATGGTGAGCCGCTTCTCTCCCGCGCTCAAGCGCGTGGCGGGCAGCAAAGGAGCCTTCGAATCGAAGAGCCCGAGCATGGCAGGTGAAGATTTCTCCCGTTTCGCCGACAAGGCGCCGGGCTTTTTCTTCAATCTCTCCGTGACTCCGCCGAACGTGGACCTGTTCAACGTGGCCGGCAATCACTCGCCGCTGTTCCAGGGTGATGATGCCGCGCTGCCCGTGGGGACACGCGCGATGGCCAATGTGGCGCTCGAGTTCCTGGTGAGCGGCGGGATTCCGAAGACGCCGTAACTGGGAAGGGAAGCGGGAAGGGAAACTGCAAGGGAAACGACCTGGGCGCCCTGCGGGCCCGAAAGCCGCGGGACTGCAAAGGAAAAAAGCAGGATGGTTTCGGTGATGTGCACGGACTTGTCCGTACAATCGAGACCACCCTGCCTTTTTCATTTTTGTGTCATGCTGTTTTCGCCGCCGCAGGCGGCCCGGCAGGCAACCCTTACATCCCTTCCAATTCCCTTGCGCGCCTACGCCCGCGCCACGATGGTCTTGATGGCCGCAGCAAGTTTGTCGGCGTCGGCCGGCGTGTTGTAGAGCGTTGGTGTCACGCGCACGCAGTCGCCCTTGGCGATGCCGGTGCGCTGGAACGTGAACACGCCGAATTCGTCGAGCAGCGTTTTGGCGATGGCATTGTTGGCCTCGCGCGTGCCCTTGCCATTCAGGCGGAACGCCGTGATCGCGCCGGTGAGCGGCGTGTCGTCGGGTGTGAGCACGTCCACCCCCTTCACATTGCGCACAGCTTTTGCCCAGCGATCGCGCAGGTAGCGCAGCCGCGCCGCCTTCTGCGGGATACCAATCGACTGCTGGAAGTCGATGGCATCAGGGATCGTCATCACGGTGGCGAAGTTCACAGTACCGGTGTGCAGGCGGCTGTCGATACGATCGGCCGGCGCGCTTTCGTCGGCATGGGCCCGATCGATGGCCCCGAGCTTTCCCTCACGGATATACATCGCGCCCGCGCCCACCGGCGCACCGATCCACTTGTGCAGATTGAGGCCGATGAAGTCGGCCCCGACCTCGTCCACCGTGAGTGGCACCTGTCCGAACGAGTGGGCCGCGTCGACCACCACATCCACACCACGGCTGCGCGCGAGCGCTGCCACATCCTTCACCGGCAGCAACAGCCCCGTCTTGTTGTTGCAGTGCGTGAGCAACAGCAACTTGGTGCGCGGATTCGCATCGAGAGCCTTGGTGTAGGCCTCGATGATATTCGCGTGCGTCGCCGGCTCAGGAATATCGAAGCGGGCCACCTTGGCCCCACGCCGCTCGGCGAGCCCATTCATGGCCCACTGCATGGCGTTGTAATCGAGATCGGCGTACATGACCGTGTCGCCCGGACCAACCTTGTTGTACTGGCTGATCAGCGCCTGCAACGCCTCGGTGGCGCCGCGTGACAGTGCGATCTCCGTGGGCTTGGCACCCACGAACTGCGCCACCCGATCACGCGCATTGCGCATGAGGGGCGGGAATTCGCGACGGGCGAAGTACGAGTTCTCGCGGTTCATCCGGTCGATGTGCTCGTGATACTTCGCCAGCACCGGCTGTGACATGAGGCCCCAGTATCCGGCTTCCATGTTCGTGACCGCATCGGTCACCCGATACTGATCCGCCACCTTCTTCCAGTAGGCCTCGTCCTGCGCCACCACATCCAACGCACCGGTGTGCGGCGAAAGCGGTTGGGCCGTGGCGTCCGGGAATGCAGGGGCCGCCGCCATCGTGGCGGGAGCCATCAGGGAGGCGGCACCAAGGACCGCCGAGTCGCGCAAAAATTCGCGCCGGGAAGAGCCAGTCATGCCTGACGCTACGGGAACCGTGCGTCCTCCGCAACGGCGCACACCGATTCGTGCAGGACCGTGACCGGAACGGCGCCGGTCCCCATACTGGCCGGATTCCGGTACGCTGATGAGCTTCACAGGCATGACTGATCGCTCGTCCGCCCCGCACCGCGGCGACTCGCCCATTGGCGACGTCCCGGCCGCCGAATTCCGCGCCGCCGCCCACGCGGCCGTCGACTGGATTGCCGACTATCTCGAAAATCCGGCCGCACACCCGGTGCGCAGCCGCGTGCGTCCTGGCGATGTGCGCAGCGCCCTGCCCGCCTCGCCGCCGACACATGGTGAGCCGCTGGACGCGATGCTGCGTGATTTCCACGCCACGATCCTGCCCGGTATCACCCATTGGAATCACCCGGGCTTCTTCGCGTACTTTGCCAACTCCGGATCGTACCCCGGCATTCTCGGTGAGCTGCTCACGGCAGGGCTCAACGTCAACGGCATGCTCTGGATCACCAGCCCTGCCGTCACCGAACTGGAAGAACTCACGCTCGACTGGCTGCGTCAGTTGCTCGGGTTGGCCGAAGGGTGGACCGGTCAGATCACCGACACGGCGAGTGTCAGCACCTTCTACGCACTGGCTGCAGCCCGCGAGCGCGCCGGTCTCGATGTGCGCACGCAAGGCCTCGCTGGCCGTACGGACATGCCGCGCCTGCGGGTGTACTGCAGCGAGCACGCCCACTCATCCATCGACAAGGCCGTCATGGCACTGGGACTGGGCCATGAGAACTGCGTGAAGGTCGCGGTGGATGAACAGTTTCGCATGCGCCCTGATGCGCTCGAGGCAGCGCTCGCAGCGGATGTGGCGGCGGGTTACCGACCCATCGCCGTGGTGCCCTGCGTGGGCACCACCAGCATCACCAGCATCGACCCGGTCCCCGCCGTGGTGCGCATTGCGCGGCAGTACAACTGCTGGGTGCATGTGGATGCGGCGTACGGCGGGGTGGCCGCCATTGTGCCGGAGCTCCGCTACCTGCTCGATGGTGTGGACGGCGCCGACTCGATGGTGGTGAATCCGCACAAGTGGCTGTTCACCCCCATGGACTGCTCAGTGCTGTTCACGCGCGACCCCGCCACGCTGCGTCAGGCGTTTGCGCTGTTGCCGGAATACCTCGTCACCCGCACGCCCGACGCCACCACCAACCTGATGGACTACGGCATCCAACTCGGCCGGCGCTTCCGCGCGCTCAAGCTGTGGATGATCATGCGGGCGTACGGTGCCGAAGGACTGGCCGAACGCATCCGGCATCACTGTGAACTGGCACGCGACTTTGCCGGCATGGTGCATTTCGAAGGGGGCTGGGAAATCACGGCCCCGGTCACGCTGTCCCTGGTCTGCTTCCGTCATGTCCCGGCCGGCGCCGATGAGGCAACCATTGCCACAGTGAACGCCGCGATCATGGAACGGGTGAATGCGCGGGGCCACGTGTACCTCTCCCACACCAAGCTCGATGGCCGCTACACGCTGCGCCTGGCCATCGGCAATATCCGCACCGATCGCGAACACGTGGAACTGGCATGGCGCGAATTGCGCGACGCCGCAGCCGTGGTCGGAAACGCTGCCTCTTGAACGAGCGAACTCTTAGTTCAGGCTGTCCAGGAGACTGCGTACCTGTTCGCGATCGAGCGGCTTGGTGAGGAACGCGTGGATCCCGTCGCGTTGCGCATCATCGAGCTGGTAGTGCTCGCTGTAGCCTGAGCAAAGCACGACCGGCAGATCCGGACGGATGGACAGCACGGCGCGCGCCAAGGCATCGCCGGTCATACCCGGCATCGTCTGATCGGTGAGGATCACGTCGAACGCCATCGGGTTGCGCACAACGCTCTGCAATGCGTCCTCGGGATCGGTCTCCGTCGTGACTTCGTGTCCGATCGAGCTGAGGAGCCGGGTCAGCGCGCGGGCCACCGCCGGCTCGTCATCGACCACGAGGATCCGGCGGGTCCGCGGTGCGCGCGCGGCATCCGCCACCGAGCTCGGAGCGGGCCGCGACTCCTTGCCCGCTTCGAGCATGGGCACCCACACCTCCACGGTCGTGCCTCGATGCAACTGGCTGCGGACCTGCACATGTCCACCGTGCGACTGCACGATGCCGAGTGTGACAGCCATACCGAGACCGGTGCCGTCACCCTGCGGTTTGGTCGTGAAAAACGGCTCGAACACCCGCGTCAGCGCATCCTCACTCATCCCCGATCCGTTGTCGCGGACGGTCAGATGCGCCCAATGCCCAGGTGCCACCTGCATCGCCGCGGCAGTGTCCTCGGTGACCACCTCGGTCGAGAGCCAGATCTCGAGCTGCGCATCACGCACACCACGCAGTGCGTACTCGGCGTTTGCGCACAGATTGAGCACCACCTGCTGGAATTGCGAAGGATCGCCTTCCAACTCACAGCATTCAGCGGCGAGCTGCACATCCAACTCCAGGGTGGACGGCTTGGACACCACGAAGAAACGCACCGCCTCACCCACCACATCCGCCAGGCGGAATCGTTCGCGCACGGCATCACGCATGCGACTGAACGTGAGAATGCGATGCACCAGGTCACGGGCGCGTGTTGCCGCGGCCATCACGTCGGCATTGGCCTCACGCGCCGCATCATCCGTGATCGTGCCATCGACACTCTCCGCGGAGTGCAGGATGACCGTGAGCAGGTTGTTGAAGTCATGCGCGATCCCACCAGCCAGGCGCCCCAGTGCTTCCATACGCTCCGCCTGACGCAGGCGCTGTTCACTGAGCCGGATGTCCGTGACGTCCTGCAGGACGCCGAGCGTCGTGGTGGGCTGCCCCTTTGCATCGCGCGACAGTACCAGCGACCGCTGCACCAGCCAGCGCCAACCACCCGTACGATGCAGAATGCGATACTCGATGGACCGCACCTCGGGGTCCATCGTGCCTTTCCAGTTCTCCGTATAGGCGGCCAGCGCGGTCAGATCTTCCGGGTGCACCAGTCGCATCCACAGTTCCGCACCGAGCTCCATGATCTCGGCCACCGAATAACCGACCACCCGTTCGCATGACGGCGTCACGAATGTCATGCGGCGCTCAGCGAGATCGAACGTGTAGACCACATCGGGAATGGCCTGCATGATGCGATCGATGAAACGCCGGCTTTCGATGGCATCCCGCAATGTGTTTTCCGACGCGACCGTGCGATGGTCCTGCGAGCGGCCAATGAGCAGCGCCGCCACACGCGCCACATCTTCCATCAGGCGCAGCTCATGCTCCGAGGGCGCGCCCACACGTTGGCGGTAGATCGCAAAGGTGCCAACCACCGTGCTATCGAGCGTGAGAATGGGCATCGACCAGCACGAGCGGAACCCGAACGGTTCCACTGCGGCGGCCCATCGCGCCCATGACGGCGCGATACGGATGTCTTCGCTGATGACCACCTGGCGCGTCGCCGCCGCGCGTCCGCAGGTGGCGATGTCTGCGCCGATGGGCAAGTGACGAGTGAGCGCCACGAATTCGGGCGACATCGACGGAGCGGAGCCGGGTTCCAGGAGGCCCGCCGCGGGGTCGACGAGCAGGATCGTGCATCGTGCACCGGGCAGCAGCGCTTCGACGCCAAGGCAGATGGCATCGAGCGACCCTTCAAATGACGATGCCGCGGCTACCGCGCCGAGCAGCGCGCGCAGATCACTGTCGGGTACTCCCGATGTCGATGTCATCGTGGGTCAGCGCGTGATCCGAAGGAAGGGGTACTGCATCGCGGCGAGTGTCGGAGCGCGCCGCCTTGCGCTCACGTCGTTTCCGCTGCCAACGCACGAACGCCAGAATCGCGATCGTGAGCAGCACGGCACCGACCAACTCCCCCGCCTGTCCAATATGACCAATGGCTTGGACTGCAGCTTCGCCGGCAGCATATCCCACTGCTGCGAAGAAACTCGTCCACACCACTGAACCAAGCAAGGACACTGGCAGGTATATGTACAGAGGTACACCTGCGGCGCCACAGGCCATAGGGAGTACAATGCGCAAACCAAATGCGAAGCGCACAAAAAACGACGCTTTCAGTGGGTTATTGCGGACCACCCGTAGGGCGACGGTCCCCGTGCTTCGGGCCCGGGGAAAACGCCGACGGATGGCGTCCCATTTGAGACGACCAACCCCGTACAGCAGCACGGTGGCCACCCATCCACCCAGAGTGATGGCGACAATGACCCGTCCGAGATGCAGTTGACCTTCATGCGCGGCAATGCCACCGAAGATTGGGCCAAGCTCCTCGGTGATAATCGCGCTGGCGCCGAGGACCCAATAGGTCCACGGGCCATCGGAAAGGGCGGTCAGCCAGCTACCGGCAACCAACAGGGCAGGAAAGAACCACAGGCGCATAACGATCAGAATGTAAACCCGTCACCGCGCATGAAGTTCGCTCCCCATCGGCATTCCCCGCTCCGTTCTGTCCCTATGGCACACGGTGGAAAAAAGCATGGGGCGGCCCCCGATGTCCGGGAACCGCCCCATGTGCCGCTCTCACACCACGTCAGTCACCCACACCAGTGACAGGCGCCTCGAACGTGCGGAACTGGCCCGTGTGCGGCGGCGTGAGCCCCGCGCGGCGCAGGGCCCCCGTCCGCATGTTGTCGAAGATCTCGTAGAAGGTCGGGATCACGAGCAGCGTCAGCACCGTGCTGGTGATCACGCCACCAATCACGGCCACGCCGAGCGGTGCGCGGAACTGTGCACCTTCACCACGCCCCAGGGCCACCGGGATCATGCCGGCAATCAGGGCGAACGTGGTCATGAGGATGGGACGCAGACGAATCGCTCCCGCCTCGATGAGCGCCTCACGCAGCGGCATGCCGTTGCGCTCACGTGCCCACTTGGCGAAGTCGATGAGCAGAATCGCGTTCTTGGCCACGATGCCGCACAACAGGATCACACCGATGAGGCTCATCAGGTTGATCGTATTGCCGGTGATGGCGAGCGCGCCCATGACACCGATCAGCGAGAGCGGCAACGAGATGAGAATGGCGATCGGATCGAGGAATGAGCCGAACTGCACCACCAGGATCATGTACATCAGCGCCACGGCCACACCGAGCGCGATGAAGATGCTGGAGAATACTTCGTTCTGCTGTTCCACCTGACCACCGCTCGAGAAGGTCACGCCCGGCGGCAGCGCGATGTCCTTCGTCTTGCGGGTGAGATCGTCCATCACTTCCGTGAGGGACCGACCGGCCACATTCGCCTGCACCTTGATCACGTTGTCGCGATTGAGGTGATTGACGATCGCGGGACCGAGATCGCTGCGGATGCGTGCCACCTGTTGCAGCGGGATGAGCGTCGTGCCGTTGCCCTGCCCCACGGCGATCGGCAACTGCGCGAGGTCGGCACCGCGGGCACGTGCTTCCGGCGAGAGGCGCACCATGACCTTGCGCGTCTCGTTGGTGGGATCGACCCAGTCACCCGCGTCGAGACCCGCAAACGCCGGACGGATGGCCTGCGCCACCTGCCCGACGCTGATGCCCATTGCGCCCGCGAGACCGCGGTCGATCTGCACGGTCAGTTCGGGCTTCTGCCCCTTCGTGCTGAGCCCCACGTCCACCGCGCCACGCACACTCTTGAGTGCCGCGAGATACTGATCGGCCACCTGTTGCAGCGCGTCCTTGTTCTGGCCACGCAACTCGAGCGAGATCTGCTTTTCCTGGCCCGCGAAGTCGTTGGTGAACACCGACACCGTGGCACCACCGATCTGTTCGACGTCCTTGCGCACTGCAGCGCCCAGCGTCTCGGCATCACGCTGTCCCTTCTTCAGGCGATCGGCCTTCTTGTAGAGCTTGAGGTAGATGCTGCCCAGATCGACCGCACCACTCGCACCACCCGCCGTCACAAACGAGTACGCCACTTCCGGATAACGCGACGTGTCGGCGGTGATGGCCAACGTCTCGTTCACCTTCTGGCGCAGATAGTCGAGATTGGCGCCCGGCGGTGATTCCACGTTGATCATCAACTCGGCGTTGTCTTCGAGCGGAAAGAAGCTGCCACCCACCAGACCCATCGCGGGCATGGCCAACGCGAAGACGAACGACGACACAGCCAGCATCACCATGCTCTTCGGATGGTCGAGCGCCCAACCCACGAGGCGGCGATAGCCCGATGCCAGTCCGTTGAACCAGTTGTTGAACTTGTCGAGCTGCTTGGTGAGCCAGTTCTTCTGGTGCTCTTCGAGATGCGGATCAGGCCAGTAGGCCGACAACATCGGATCGAGCGAGAACGACACGAACAACGACACGAGCACCGAACAGGCGATGGTCAGCGCGAACGGCTTGAACCACTGGCCCGCTTCACCCTCGAGGAACGCGATCGGCACGAACACGGCCACGATGGAGAACGTGGTCGCGGCCACGGCGAGCCCGATTTCATCGGTGCCTTCGCGTGCGGCCGTGTAGTGATCCTTACCCATCTCCACGTGTCGCACGATGTTCTCGCGCACCACGATGGCGTCATCGATCAGGATACCGATGGCCAGCGAGAGACCCAGCAGCGACATCGTGTTGAGTGTGAAGCCGAAGCCCCACACGGCCACGAAGGACGCCATCACGGACACCGGCAGGGCCAAGCCCGTGATCACCGTGGAACGCCACGAGTTCAGGAACAGGAACACCACGAGCACCGTGAGGGCCGCGCCTTCGATCAGCGCTTCCACCACGTTGTCCACGGAGTGCGTGACACGCTCGCCCTTGTCCTTCACGACCTCGAACTGCACGCCCTGCGGCAAGGTGGGACGCAGGGATTCCACTTTCTTGAGGATCGCCGCGGCCACCGTGGTCGTGCTGTAGCCTTTGGTCTTCTTGATCTCGAGCCCCACCGCATCGCGGCCATTGAAGAGCGCCATGGTGCGCTGCTCCTCGATGCCGTCCGCGGCCGTCGCCACATCGCCCAGACGCACGATGCGACCGTTGCGCTCGGAGACCACCAACTGCATGAAATCCTGCGGGTTGTTCAGGCGACCCTGCAGACGAATCGTGCGCTCGTCGAGTGCACCATTCAGACGCCCCACCGGCACCGCGAGGTTTCCGGCCTGCAACGCGCCCACGACCTGCGGCACGCTCACACCGGCCGCCAGCAGCCGCTGCGGATCGAGGTTCACGGTGAGCTCGCGCTTCACGGCACCCGTGATCGCCACGTCGGCCACGCCAGGAATGGCGCGCAGCTCGCGCGTGATACCCGGGTCGGCCAGCAACGTGAGCTGCGCCGGCGTGATGGTGTTCGACCACAACGACAGCGTCATGATCGGCGCGTCGGTCGGGTTGAACTTGCGCAGGATCGGCTCCTCGATTTCCTGGGGCAGATCCTGACGCTTGGTGCTGATCGCGTCGCGAATGTCCTGCGTCGCTTCCTGCAGATCCTTCGAGAACACGAACTGCGTGACGATCTGGGCGTAGCCGTCGCGGGCTTCACCGTTGATCGACTTCACGCCGGCGATGGACTGAATCGCCTCTTCGATCGGTTCGAGGACTTCGCGCTCCACCTGCTCTGGCGAGGCACCGGGATACACCACCGTGGTCAGCACCACCGGCGGCTGGACTTCGGGGAACTCGTCGGTCTGCAACTGCGACATCGCGACGAGTCCGAAGCCCACCAGTGCCAGCATCGCCACAACCGTCAATAGTGGGCGCTTGATGGCAAAATCTGAAATGACCATGAGGTCCTCAGGGCTTGTTGGTCTTTGCTGCCGTCGTATCGCGAGGGGCCGCTTCACGCGCCGCCGCGTCACGTGGCGTCGATACGACGACCGCCGCACCGACCGAGATGCCACGCGCCGCGCCCAGCAACACCGTGTCGCCGCCCGCGAGTCCGCTCGAGATCTCGAACAGTTCGGCAGCTTCATCGCGCACGCCGATCTGCACTTCCACCTTCTCCACCTTGCCGCCCCGCACACGCATCACACTCGGCGTGATGCCTGCCAGATCCACTGCCTGCTGCGGCACGAGGATGCCGATACGCTTCTCCGAGGCGACGCGGCCTTCCACGAACAGACCAGCCACCAGTGCGTTGGCACTGTTCGGCACCGTGGCGAGAATGCTCACCTGCTTGGTCTGCGGATTCACCATCGGACTGACGCGCGTGACCCGGCCTTCCAGCATGCGATCGGCGCCGTTCACCTTGAACATCACCGGCGCCCCCACACGCACCTCCGACAGCGCGCTGGCCGGCACGGACGCTTCCACCCGCAAGCTGCGCGGGTCGATCACCGTGAACAGTGCCGAGCCGGGTGACACGATGTCGCCCGGGCTCACACTCTTCTCGGCCACGACGCCCGCAAACGGCGCACGAATGGTGGCGTTGGCGAGGTTCTTTTCTGCGCTCGACAAACGCGCCTTGGCATCGGCGAGCTGCGCCTGGGCGCCCAGGTTCGCACGTTCGGCGCTTTCCACGTCACGTTCGGCGATGGCACCGGCCGCGACCAACGTCTTCGACCGTTGCAGTTCCCGAGCCGCCTGTTCGGCGGCGATGTTCGCCTGCGCCACACCGGACCGCGCGGAGATGGCGAGATCGCGGACGGTGCCTTCATCGATGCGGGCGAGCACGGTGCCTTCGCTGACGCGCTGACCGGCGTCCACCAGCGTTTGCAACACCGCGCCAGACACCTCAGCGCGGATACGGGCTTCCCGGTCGGCGATGAGCGTGCCGGAGATGGAGGGGCCGCTGCGCAGCGTATCCTGCCGGGCGACGGCAACATTCTCGGCGCCGATCGCCTGCGGAGCACCCACCGCATCAGCGGGCGCCGCTTCCGGCGCCTTACCGCACGCCGTCATGGTTGCGGACAGGGCCAGGACCGAAAAGCTCAGATAGGGCGCCACACGGCGCGTAGTGGTCATCATCGGCTGGTACCGGGATTCGTGGTCATCGCCTGCGGCGCTGCGGCCGAAGCCTGCGCCAGCGGCAGATAGGGAAGAAGTTCAAGACGCTTGCGTGCGACCTGCAGATCACGCGCCGCACGTGCGCGGTTGGCCAACGCCTGCTGCAACTGCACACGCGTTTCCGACAATTCGATCTGCGTGGAGATGCCTTCGCGGAAGCGCACTTCCGCGATCTCGTAGGCGCGCTGTGCCTGTTCGGCGGTGCCGACACTGGCCTGCCAGGTGCCTTCTGCTTCGGTGAGCTGCAGCGCCGCCTGACGGGCGTCGAGCGTGGCGCCTTCCTCCGCGAGTTTCAGGCGCTGACGCGCTTCGATCACGCCGGCTTCTGCCGCCGCGATTTCACCGCGCACCCGTCCGCCGCTGAACACCGGATAGGAGATACCGAGACCGATCGTCCAGTTGGGGAAGAAGTCCGCGAGGCTCTTCGGCAGGACGTTCTGCGGATACGCGAGTCGCTGGTAGTTGGTCGTCGCGGAGAGCTGCGGCAGACGCTGGGCCTTGGTGGCCTTGAGCTGCTGCTGGGCCACTTCGACGCCCTTCTGCGCCTGACGCACCGAGGCACGCGCGCGGGCGGTGGTATCACTCGCGCTCACCACACGCGCGACATTGCCCTGTGCGGCCGGATCCACCCGCAACACATCGGCCGGACTCACGTTCACCGTGGTGATGGGGGCTGCCGCCGTGGAGGGCGCCGCAGCCGCCACCGGTGCATCAGCGATGCTGTCGGTGAGCAACAAGGGTTGATCAGTGGGCAGATCAAGCAACTGCCGCAGACGAACATACGCGAGTTCGCGCGACGTGCGGGCCTGCAGCCACGCCGGCCGCTGATTGTCGCGTGTCACGCGGGCACGGATCATCTCGAATTCCGACGTCGAGCCGACGGAACGGGTGAGCTGCACCTGACGCAACGTGCGCTCCGACTGCACGAGCGACGAATCGGCGATGGCCACGAGACGATCACTGAGCGCCGCATCGTAGTAGGCCTGCGTGATATCGAGCTGCACCTGCGCCTGCGCACTGGTGATGCCGATTTCGGCCGACTCTCGTGAGAGTCTGGCCGCGCGCACGTTGGCCGACGCACGACCGCCTGTATAGATCGGCTGCGTGGCGGTGAGCCCGAACGTGACGTTGTACTCCGACGCGAAGATGCGCGTGATCGGATTGTCGGCACTGGATGAATCGCTGCCGCCGGAACCGCTGCCGCCGCTGCCACCGAGTCGTTCGGTGATGGCGGCAAACTGATTCTGGAGCTGCTTCTGCCAGTTGAGAGTGGTGGAGACCTGCGGAAGGAGCGCCGAACGCGCTTGCGTCTGCTGACCGCGGGCGCGCTGTTCACCGGCTTTGGCGAGCGCGACCTGCTCGCTGGTGCCACCGGCGCGTTGGAGGGCTTCCGCCAGGGAGAGCGGTGTTGGCGTTGCCGTGGACTGCGCCTGTGCACCCATCGGCACGAGCAGCAATACGGCGAGCAACGTCATCGTTGCCGGAAGTGCGCTGCGCATCGCAGTCGCACGAAGGGAAGACATCATTCGGAAACAGAGGTGAAGGTCGAACGGCGTTCGACCGTACGGGCGGTTGACGTCTCGGGTTCCGACCGGACGCCGATACCGCGGAGGAAGATCCGCACATACCCGCGCAGGCTCTCCTGGACCGGCAGCGAAAACATCGCCGGCATGAGATCCCGGTTCATCGCATCGGCGAACAGCGCCCCCATCAGCATCGTCACGGCGGCACGCACTTCGGCCGGTGTGACATCGCCCGACTCGGGAATCCACCCGTGGCGTCGGAGCTGCACGACGTACTCACGCAGCTGCGCCGCCGCTGCGCTGGGGCCATGCGAAGCGCAGCCGGCAACATCAGGCCGCTCCTCCGCATCACTCATCATCTGCCGCACGATGGATCGCATGGTGCTGATCTTCTCGTGCTGATTCACGACCCATTGCAGCAGATCGTTTTCCGGATCCTTCGGTGTCCTCGGCATGGACGGGCTGCTGTCGCGACGGGCGCACAACTGCATCATCTGGTCGAGCAATGCGTGCTTGGAACCGAACTGACGGAAGAGCGTCACCTCATTGACACCCGCTTCATCAGCGATGCGTCTGGTGGTGGCGCCCCGCCAGCCATGCTGGGCGTACACGCGTGCGGCGGCCTCAATGATCCGGTGACGGTGGTCATCAATCATCGCGGTACATAAGTGCAAGCAATTGCTTGCCGCAAGTAGGTACTTGCAGACAACGCCGAGCCCGGGACGAAATACGCCGCGTCGAGCTGTACCAACGCGTTGGAGCTTTTGTCACGCGCTCCCTATAGTAGGAGATGTCCCCCCATCGTCTTTCCCCGGCCCCCGGATTCCCGTGAACGGATTCGCCGAGTTGGCCCACGCCGCCGCGGTCGCGAAGGCCGTGCGGCCTGATGTCGCGCTCGCGCTTGCCACCCTCGTAGATGTGGAGGGTTCGTCGTATCGGCAGCCGGGCGCTCGACTGCTGGTGGATACCGAGGGCCGGATATTGGCAGGCGCGGTCAGCGGAGGCTGCCTCGAAGCGGATGTCGCCGCTCGCGCCGCGGACGTGTGGACCAGCGGTCGTGCGACAACACTGACGTACGACCTGCGCACCGACCTCGAAACCATCTGGGGATTTGGTGCGGCCTGCGATGGCGTGGCCCATATCCAGCTTGAGCCACTACCCGACTTCTCCTGGATGGAAGAAGCGGAACTGATACGAAAGAGTCGTCATGGAGGCGCTTTGGTGATGCTCATTCGAACCGGCGAAAGCAAAGATGTCCGCCTATTGGTGGAGGGGGGAACGGACACAACCCATCCGGCGGTCATCAAAAAGGTGAGTGGGGACACCCTGACCGAGCAGGAAACCGCCGCCATCGTCGAACTCGTACGGACCGCGGATCGCACGGGGCTGCCGTTCGCGCATCAACTGCCAGGCGACGTCGGCTCGGTGTTTGTCGAGCCCCTGTCAGCACCGATCGCGCTGCACATTGTGGGCGCCGGGCGTGGCGCGGAGCTATTCGCTCGCATCGCCCACACCATGGGATGGTCGGTGACGGTGCTCGACCATCGCCCCGCCCTCCTCGAAGGCATTCAACTCCCCACGGGGGTGGCCAGACAGGGTGTGTCGGCCACGGAAGGCCCGGCGGGCGCGCTGGCGGCATTGCCACACGACGGCCGTTCAGCCGTGGCTTTGCTGACACACGTTTTTGATGTGGACTGTGCGTGGCTGACGGCGGCCCTGCCGCTTCCCGTGGGGTATGTGGGGGTGCTGGGTTCGCGCGCGCGGGGAGCGCAATTGCTGGAAGCCGTCGAAGCCTCCCTGGCGTCGAGTGGCACACCGCTCACCGAACGCATGCGGCGGAAGCTCCATGCACCCATTGGCTTGGATCTTGGCGGAGAGGATCCGGCCTCCATCGCGCTGGCCGCTGTCTCCGAGATCGAGGCGGTGATGCATGCCCGGCCAGGCGGTTTTCTCCGAGAGCGCCAGAGTCCTATTCACACCCGCACCCCCAGCCCTCGGCTGCTCAACCAGCCGATCGACAGCGAGGAGCCGGGAGCGGCATGACGCACCGGCACCAGGACCATCCGCCGGACGTTGCCCTACCCGCCGAACCCATCGCACCTGGACGCCTGGCGGCCATACTGCTCGCAGCCGGCGGTTCGACGCGCCTGGGATCGCCGAAGCAGCTTCTGCGCGACGCGCATGGCGAGACGCTGGTGCACCGAAGCGCCAGAACCTTGCTGCAGGCTGGATGCTGGCCGGTGATCGTCGTGACCGGATCGTCTGCCGAAGAGGTGACGTCCTCCATAGAAAACTTGCAGGTAGAAGTCTTTCTCAATCCCAGTTGGCGAGAAGGAATGGGAAGCAGTGTGGCGGCGGGATCGACTTACGTGGCGGCTACCGCCCCCTCCGCCGATGGGCTGCTGGTCGCCGCGTGCGATATGCCCGGCATAGACGTGGCCCATCTGCAAGCGCTTATGGCTTGTTCAGAATACGGCATTAAAAGAGCAGCATCGTCATATCAAGACGACAGTTCCGATCAGGTAATCGGGATTCCCGCGGTATTCCCACGATCAGACTGGCCCAGTCTCATGAAACTGCAGGGAGACCAGGGCGCCCGCGCGCTCCTGCGTCGCGAACCTCCAGCGACGGTCCCGCTCACGGGAGGACGATTCGATATCGACACGCCCCAGGATGTCGAAAAATGGCGCGCGACCATGAACCCCATGGCTCATGATCGCGCGCCGTTCTCCGCTTCCTATCCCGTGGCCGACGTCCCTGCGCCGGGACTACCGGACCCGTCAGCCGACCAGCGCTGACGAGCCGGCAACATCAGTTGTTCGGCGGTGTGGGAGCGTCGAAGCCCAGACGCGGGTCCTGACGCGATTCGTTCTGGGACAGCGAGTCCAACTCCTCACCACCACGACGCATGCGCGGTCCCATACCCCCGGGGCCCATCTGGCCACGCGGAGGGCCGTACTGCTGGCGCATTCCCGGTGCGCCGGGGCCAGGCTGACGCATGCGGACACCAGGCGGCACGAAGTCACGACCACGGGCCCCGGGCCCGAAAGCCCCACGCCCGGGCCCCGGCCCAAAGCCACCCCGCCCCTGCGCCACCATGCGCTGACGACGATCTCCCATCGCTGCCCGCATGTTGTCGAGCTTCGACTTCTGGTCGGCCGTCAGCACCGCGCGGGCATCCTGACGCAGCTTGAGCTGCGCCACTGCACGATCCGTACGCACCTTGTGCATGCGGTCCATCGCCGCACGGGCCGCCGACAGATTGCCGTCGCCTTGTATGGCGTCCATCAAATCGGCTCGGGCGCGCAGTTCGTCGGCCTGATTCCGACGAGGGACGTTTGCGTTCTGGAGCGCTTCGAGTCGCTTTACCTGATCGTCCGTGAGCGTGAGCTGCGTCCTGAGCCGCAGCAAGGCAGACGCCGGACTGCCACCCATCGCGCGCGCAGGCCGTGCACCATTGCGATCAGGGCCTGCGACGTCCGGGGCGCCAGCCGGTGCGCCAGCAGGTGCGCCGGCTGCTGCACCTGCACCCGGCGGACCACCGGGAGGTGTGCGACGGCCACGAGCCTGCCCCTGTGCATTGGCCAAGCTGGCCAGGGAAACACTCACCACGGCGGCAGCGGCCACGAGCATCGAACGGGAGTGACGCATGATGTCCTCTCTATCAGAAAAGGTGCATGGTCGCCGTGAGCCGGCAACAAAGGCTGCCGAGGCGCCCACTTCACGAAATTGGACGGCACACACATCCCGGCGTTAAGCGACGCAGACCAGAACACCGGACCACCGCCAACATCGGCTTTGCCTGCCGCGTCAACAGTAGACGTCCTCTGCTCCGTGCTGCACTGTGAGGAAGTTGCTGATCGCAGGGCACGCATTCATGCCCTCTGGTGTCCAACTGCTCGCCCGTTGTGCCCGCCGCGTAGTCGTCTCCCCGCCCTGAGATCGCTGGTCGCCCTGTGGGATCCTGGATCGACGCTGTCAGCACGCTCCTCTTCAAGTATCCACCGCGCGCCTTTGCCCGCGGTGATCTCGTCGTGGCCCCGGTCGTACCGATCCTGGTGCTCCTGGTGGTCGCCTTGGTGCTGGTCGCGATCGTTGTGGCCACACACGCTTCACTGCGCACCTTGCGTGGCCGCGACCGCGCCCTGCTGGCCACGTTGCGTGTCCTGGTCATCCTGCTCGTCATCGGCTGCCTGCTGCGCCCAGGCCTCGTCATTGCTTCCGCCGTTCCGCAGCGCAATGTGTTTGCGGTGTTGTACGACGACTCACGCAGCATGCGCATTCATGATGTAGACGGGGCAGCCGCATCGAGCGGGACGAATGCGGCTGCCACACGTCTCGATGCGATGCAAGGCGTGTTCTCCGACACCAGTGCGCTGATGCGCACCCTCGGCGAAAAATTCGCACTGCGCCGCTTTCGCTTCTCGGCGGCTGCAGCGCCGATGCGCAGCAGCAGCGAGGTGCTCGCCGGCGGCACCCGTTCCGACCTGACGCAAGCTCTCGTCGATGTACGCGAAGACCTGAACGGCATGCCACTCGCCGGTGTGGTGGTGGTATCCGATGGCGCCGACAACGGCAACGGCGCGCTCGACGATGCACTACTCGCGCTCCGTGCCCGCCGTGTACCGGTGTACACCGTGGGTGTTGGTCGCGAACGGTTCGAGCGCGATATCGCCATTGAGCGGGTCGATGCACCGCGTCGTACACTCGCTGGCGCCAGCAGCGTGGTGGAAATCGACGTGCGCCTGCGTGGCACCGGCAAAGATCCGGTGACGGTGACCGTGGAAGCCGATGGCCGTGTGGTGGCCACCGAATCGGTGCGTCCACCGGCGCGTGGTGATCTCGCCACGTTGCAGGTCCGTGTGCCACCGCTGGACCCCGGCGTGCATCGCCTCGCGGTGCGGGCGCGCCCACTCGCATCGGAGATCGTCACCGAAAACAACGAGTGGCAGACCAGCATGGCGGTCCGGGCGGGCCCTGACCGTGTGCTCTATCTCGAAGGGGAACCGCGCCCCGAGTTTGCGTTCCTGCGTCGTGCCGTGGCGAACGACAGTGCACTGATGGTCGTGGGACTGATGCGCAGCGCCGAGCGCAAATTCCTGCGACTGGGCGTGCAGGACAGTCTCGAACTGCTTGGTGGTTTCCCCACCACGCGCGAAGAACTCTATCAGTATCGCGCGATCATCCTGGGCAGCATCGAAGCGTCGTTCTTCACGCCGGAACAGTTGCGCATGCTGGCCGACTTCGTGAGTGTGCGCGGCGGTGGACTCATGGTGCTTGGTGGCCGCGCCTCGCTGTCCGAAGGGGGATATGCCGGCACACCGATTGCCGACGTGTTGCCGCTCACGCTTACGCGGGGAGAGGTGAATGCCGAAGGACCGGCGATTCCCGTGATGATCCGCCCCACACGCGCCGGCGAGTCGCACTCGGCGCTGCAGCTCGGCACATCGCTGGCCGCTTCGCGGACACGGTGGGATTCGCTGCCGGCGCTCACGATGGTGAATCGCCTGGGCACTCTGCGCGCCGGTGCGACACAGTTGCTGGCGGGTCGCACCGACGATGGCCGCAGCGATGTGCCGATTCTCGCATTCCAGCGTTACGGTCGCGGCATGAGCGCGGTGCTGGGTGTACAGGATACGTGGTTGTGGCGCATGGACACCTCCATTCCCGTCGAAGACCTCACGCACCACACGTTGTGGCGGCAGATAGTGCGCTGGATTGTGGAAGACGCACCAGCGCCCTTCGAGATCATCGCATCGCCCACCCGAGTGGCGCCCGGCGAACCGGTGCTGTTGCGCGCGCAGGTGAACACGCCGCTGTATGCCGATGTGAACGACGCCGGCGTGACGGCCACCATCACCGGCCCCGACGGCGCGGCGCAGTCCGTGGCATTGGAGTGGTCGTTGCGTGACGATGGCAGCTACTCGGCGCGATTCACCCCCGCCGATACCGGGCGCTACACGATCGAAGCAACCGCGCAGCGTCCAGGTGCAGGTCGGGATTCGGTGCAGGTCACGCAGGCCACGGTGCTGGTGGATGACCGTGGGGCGGACGTTGCGCAGGCCGAATTGCGCTCGGCATTGCTGCGCCGCATCTCCGATGAAACGGGTGGCAAGTACTATCCCCTGCGTGATGCGGCGCGCCTTGCTGACGACGCCGTATACACCGACGCCGGCGTGACCGTACGGGAAGCCAAGGACCTGTGGGACATGCCCGCGGTGTTGCTGCTGCTCGCGTTGCTGCTCGGCGCGGAGTGGGGCTATCGCCGGTGGCGAGGGCTGGCCTGATGCGACACGCCAGTCGTCTATGGCTCGCATGTGCGGCGGCCATCACGCTCTCACTGCCGGCATCGGTTGTGCATGCACAGCGCACGCACGTGCTGATCGTGGCAGGGCTGTCTGGAGCGCCGAATTTCAAGACCGCATTCAATCAGGCCATTGCATCCACCCGCACCGCTGCCCGTGAACGGTGGGCCGTGGCCGATTCGAATTTTGTGGCACTCACGGAAGACTCACTGCCGACGGCCGCATCACAGGGGCAGTCGACGAAGGCCAACATTGCTGCCGCGTTCCTTCGCCTGTCGAAGCGCGTGAGCGCCGGCGATGTGGTGCTGGTGATGTTGTTCGGCCATGGCAGCGGCGAAGGACCTGGCTCCAAGGTGAACTTGCCGGGCCCGGATGCGACGGCCTCGGAGTATGCGTCGTGGATGGCACCGTTCACACAGCAACAGGTCGTGTTCGTGAACGCCGCCACGGGTAGCGGTGATTTTGTGCCGGTGCTGGCGAAATCGGGGCGGGTGGTGATCACGGCTACACGCACCGCGATGGAACGCAACGAATCGGAATTTCTCGGTGTCTTTACGAAGGCATTGAACAGCGAAGAAGCCGATGCCGACAAGGATGGCCGGCTCTCGGTGCTGGAGGCGTTCCGCTATGCCCGCGCGGAGGTCGCCAAGTCGTACGAACGTACCAACCGCATGCTCACCGAACACGCGGTGCTGAGCGACTCCATCATCGCGGGGCGCATCACCTTCGGTGGCAAAGCCGTGTCAGCCAACCCGCGGGTGGCGGCGCTCATTGCCGAACGACAGATCCTCGAATCGCAGGTGGCGGCATTGCGCACCCGCAAGGCCACGATGGCCGCCGACGCGTACGATGCAGAGCTGGAACGGTTGCTGCTGGCGATCGCCGAGAAGACGCAAGCCATCAAAGCGGCGGGGGGCGACAAGTGATCCGTTCCGGGATGCGCGCGGGAGCGCTGCTGACCAGTGTCCTGACGGGCCTGATGGCTGCGACATCGCTGGCGTGCGCGCAGGATCAGGGTACGGCTCGCACGATGCCCGACCGATGGGGCACCGAGGTATCGGCGGCAGAAGCGTCCCGCGACCGTGGCAACCGGGCCGATGCGGTCGCCCGTGCGCGTCGCATCACGGCGTCGTACCAGCAAGACGGCGCACGCAACAGCGCCGAACACACCTCAGCGGGACGCGCGTACGCGTTGCTTGGTGTCGGCGACGCGGAGGCGGTGCGTGCAGCGCTGCGGGCGTTTGATCGCGCCGTCGCGATGGACTCCAGCAATCTCGAGGCCGTGCGTCGCACCGGTGCATTGTTCCTCGAGAAGTACAATGCCCCCGAAGCGCGGGCGTCATACGAGATGGCGCTCAAGCGTGCGTCCAACGATGCCGAGGCATTGCTCGGGCTGGCGCGGGTGGAGGAGTTCGAAGGCAAAGGCACGCCGATGGCGACGGCGCGCCGCAGTCTGGCAGCCGATCCGCGACGTGCCGAAACACTGGCCTACATCGCGCGCCTGCAGCTCGACGTCGAAGCATTCGATTCCGCGCGGGGGTACGCGGAGCGCGCAGTGACGGCCGACAGTACGACGCAGGCGGGTTGGAGTGTGCTGGGCGCCATCGCCTGGATCACCGGCGATTCCACCGGCTATCGCCGAGCGCTGCGCGCGGCCACGTCGCTGCAGCCCGCACCGTCCACGTTCAATCTCGCGTTGGCGGAGGCAGCCATCCGGCAGCGACGCTACGCGGAAGCGGTGCAATTGGCGCAGCAGGCCGTGCGCGACGATTCCCTGTCCGTGGCGGCGTTTGGTGTGCTGGGTACCACGCAGCTACGCATCGGCCAGATGCAAGCCGGTCGGGCCGCGGTGGAGCGGGCGTTTGCGCTCGATCCATTCAACGTGTGGCACAAGAACACGCTGGACCTGCTCGACAAGATGCAAACGTTCCGTACGGTGAAACAGGGACGTTTCGAGGTGGTCGCGCCGGAAGACGAGGCGGACCTGCTGTCGCTGTACATCGTGCCGTTGCTGGAGCGGGCATTCGATTCGCTCTCGGTGCGATACGGCTACTCGCCGCCGACGCCGGTGCGTCTCGAGTTCTTCCGCCAACACGCCGACTTCTCGGTGCGTACCGTGGGCCTCAATGGTCTGGGCGCACTGGGTGTGAGCTTTGGCAGTCTGCTGGCCATGGATGCGCCCAATGCCCGTGAGCGCGGCACGTTCAACTGGGGCAGCACGGCCTGGCACGAGCTCACGCATGCGTTCACGCTGGGCGCCAGCGCGCACCGTGTGCCACGATGGTTGTCGGAAGGACTCTCCGTACTGGAAGAACGCCGTGCAGCGCCCGGATGGGGCGCGCGGGCGTCTCTGCCGTGGCTCGTGGCGATGAACACGGGCCAGGTGCGTCGCATCAGCGAGCTGAATGATGGCTTCCTGCGGCCTCGTTCTCCCATGGAGACGCAGAACAGTTACTTCCAGGCCTCCATGTTCAGCGAGTGGGTGGAGCTGACCAAGGGCAGCAAGGCGCTACCGGCATTGCTGGTGGCGTACCGCGATGGATTGGACACACCGGCGGCCTTCCGCAAAGTGCTGGCGATGTCGCCTGAACAGGTCGATACCCAGTTCGACGCCTGGGTGCGCCAGCGTTACGCCAAGGATCTGGCAGCGGCGCGAGGCATGACGCCCACTGACTCTACCGGCGGTCAATTTCCCCGGGCGATGCGCGCCGCGATGGGCCTGATCGATACACGTCCCGACTCGGCACGCAAGCTGTTCGAGGAAGCACGCGGACTGATGCCGTCATACACGTCCGAGGATGGTCCGGCATGGTATCTGGCTCGCATCGCGCTGTTGCAGCGGGACACAACCACCGCGCTGACCATGTTGCAGGTGGTGACCGGCGGCGATGAAACCGCGTGGGATGCCAATCAACTGGAAGCCACTGTGCGCGAAGCACGCGGTGATCGTGCGGGCGCGATGGCCGCACTGGAACGTTTGGTGTGGATCTGGCCGTACGAGCCACCCATTCATGTGCGTTACGCGCAACTCGCCACGGCGCAGGGGCAGCATGCGCTGGCCGTGCGTGAACGCCGGGCGGTGATCGCGAACAAGCCAGCCGATTTGCTGGACGCGCGCTACGAATTGGCGCGTGCATTGGCCGCCGCGGGACAGGTGGCCGAGGCCCGACGTGAGCTACTGCAGGTGCTGGAAGAAGCACCGAGCTTCGAGAAGGCTCAGGCTTTGTTGCTGGAGTTGCGGCAACGCAGCGGAGGCTCCTCGCGATGATCGGCTGGCATCGGGATGGCGACTCATGGACACGGCGCGCCCTCGTGCTGGGCATGGCATGGGCAGCGCTGACTGTGGCGCCTGCGACTCTCGATGCCCAGGGACGCCGCGGCGGTGGCCGTCAACCGGAGTTCGCCGACAACGTGCCGTATGATGGGCGACTCACCTTCGCGCGCATCCGCTACACCATGCCGGACTTTGGTGGTTTCCGCGGGCGCGACCTGCCGTGGAGCCACGACTATCCGCGTGGCGAACGGCATTTCACGAAGATCGTCAGTGAGATCACGTCGGCACGTGTGCGCACGATGCAGAGCAACATCCTCACGCTCGACGACCCGCAGCTCGGCAAGTATCCGATCGCCTACATGGCGGAAGCAGGGTTCTGGGTGCCCAACGAGGCCGAAACCCTGGGCATGCGGCACTACCTGACGAAGGGCGGTTTCATGGTGTTCGATGATTTTGCCGGTGATGCCTGGCGGAATTTCGAAGCGCAGATGCGGAAGGTGCTCCCCGATCTGCGCCCGATCGAACTCACCGTGGACCATCCGATCTTCGATTCGTTCTACCGTATCAAGAGCCTCGACTACTACCACCCGTACTATCGGATGAAGTCGGTGTTCTATGGCTACTTCGAAGGCAACGATCCGAAGAAGCGCATGCTGGCCATTGTGAACTACAACAACGACCTGTCGGAGTACTGGGAGTTTTCCGATCAGGGGATGTTTCCGCTGGACATGTCGAACGAATCGTACAAGCTGGGCGTGAATTACATCGTCTACGCCCTGACTCGCTGACCACTTCCCTCCCCCGTCGAGGACTCGCGTGACTGCACCTGCTGCCGCATCCGCTACTGCTTCCGTCGCTGAATTCGACCGTCTCGATGATGCGGCCCTTGCTGATCGTCTGCAGGGCGCTGGCCAACGTATCGCCGCCGAGTTGCGGAAGGTGATCGTGGGCCAGGATGTCGTGGTGGAACAGGCGCTCATCGCGTTGTTCGCCGGCGGCAATTGCCTGCTGGTCGGTGTGCCGGGCCTCGCCAAGACCCTGCTCATTTCCACGCTCGCCCGTGCGCTGGACCTGCAGTTCTCGCGTATCCAGTTCACGCCCGATCTCATGCCGAGTGACGTGACCGGCACGGACGTCATTCAGGACGACCCGACCACAGGGCAGCGACGACTCGCCTTCATGCCTGGACCGGTGTTTGCGAATGTGCTGCTGGCTGACGAAATCAACCGTACGCCGCCCAAAACGCAGGCCGCGCTGCTGGAAGCAATGCAGGAACGTCGTGTGACCGTGCAGGGACGTACCTACGAACTCGACAAGCCGTTCTTCGTGTTTGCCACGCAGAACCCCATCGAACTCGAAGGCACCTATCCGCTGCCCGAAGCCCAGCTCGATCGCTTCATGCTGGAAGTGATGCTGGATTACCTGCCGGAAGAGGATGAAGTGGCCGTGGTGAAGGCCACCACTGCGCTGCCCCCAGAGGCCGTGCGCTCGGTGGTGACGAAGGAAGAGATCCTCGCCTATCAGCGCGTGGTGCGTCGCCTGCCCATTGCCGACGCCGTCACGCGGTATGCCGTGTCGCTGGTGCGCGCCACACGCCCCACCAATGGCGTGGTGTCGGATTTTGTGAAGCAGTACGTGAGCTACGGCGCGTCGGTGCGTGCCGCGCAGGCGCTGGTGTTGGGAGCCAAGGCCCGCGCGCTGCTGCAGGGGCGCGCGAGTGCGAGCTTCGACGATGTGCGTGCGTTGGCCCGGCCGGTGCTGCGGCATCGTGTGCTGATCAACTTCCAGGCGCAGTCGGAGAAGGTGACCACCGATCAACTCGTGGCGCGGCTCATCGAGAGCGTGCCGCTGCCCAAGTCTTCCCTGTAACGGTCGCCCTGTGCCCGTCGCTCCCGCCTCCTTTCTCGACCCCTCGCTGCTCGCGAAGATCTCCGATCTCGCGTTGCTGGCGCGTACGGTCGTGGATGGATTCATGCACGGCCAACATCGGTCGTTGCGCAAAGGCTCGTCGCTCGACTTCGCGGAGCATCGCAGCTACCAGCCGGGCGACGACCTGCGACGCATCGATTGGCGCGTGTACGGTCGCACCGATCGGTTCTATATCAAGGAGTACGACGCCGACACGAACGCGGGCGTGCTGTTCGCGCTCGACAGTTCTGGGTCCATGGACTACGGCAGCGGAACCGTCACGAAGTTCGCGTACGGCCGCATGCTGGCCGCGTCGCTGGCGTGGCTCTCCCAGTCGCAGGGTGATCGTGTCGGTCTCGCCACGTTCACGCAGGATCTCGAAGAAGTCATTCCGCCGTCGGTGCGCCATCTGCAGCGCATGCTGCACACGTTGGCCAACACCACGCCCAAGGGCTCCAGCCGACTGGTGCACAGCGTGGAGCGTGTGGGGCTGCTGTCTTCTCGGGCAGGCATTCTCGTGCTCATCACCGACTGTTACGAACGCCCCGATGCACTCGGCCGCGCGGTGGACGCGCTGCGCATGAACGGCAACGATGTGATCGTGTTTCACCTGGTGGACGTCGCCGAGCGCGACTTGCCCGGTGATGCCGATACGACGTTCGAGGATATGGAGAGTGGTGCGCTGCTGCCACTCAAGCCCGACGATCTGCGCAACAAGTATCAGACGCTGATTCGTGACCATCACGCGGCCCTGCAGTCGCGGCTGGCGGCCGCCGGCGCCGACTATGTACGGCTGCTCACCAACGAACCGCTCGACCGCGCCTTGCATGCCTATCTCGACGCGCGGCTCACGCGCGGTCGGGTGCGCTGAGGATAGGGCTCATCATGGGACTCGGCTTTCTCGTTCCGGCATTCCTGGCCGCACTCGCTGCGCTGGCTGTGCCCATTCTGCTGCACCTGCGACATCGCGACCGCGACCGCCCCCTGCGGTTTCCGTCACTGATGTTCCTGGAGCAATTGCCTATCCGTACGGAAAGCCGGCAGCGCATCACCGACTGGCCGATGCTGCTGCTGCGGTTGCTCGCACTGGCACTGCTGGTGTTCGCTTTCGCGCGCCCGGTGCTCAAGGACCAGCGGGTGGTGGGCGCCGACAATCGCACCAAGGCGGTGGTGATTCTGCTCGACCGGTCGATGAGCATGGGGTACACCGGTGTGTGGCCGCGCGCCCTCGATTCAGCCCGGGCGGTCATCGATCGGTTGGAAGGCAAGGATCGTGTGGCCCTGGTGGCCTACGACGATGCGGCCGAGGTGATGCAGCGCCTGACGGATGACCGGGCGGCGGTGCGCGGCAGCCTGGGTGCGGTGCAGCCGATGCGCAGAGGCACCCGTCTCGCGCCCGCACTGCGTACTGCTCGGCAGTTGCTGCTCGATGCGCCGTTTGCCGCGGCGGAAGTGATCGTGATCTCCGACCTGCAGCGAGCCAGTGCCTCAGGCATTGCGGGGGTGGAGTTTCCCTCCGGCGTGCAGGTGCGTGGCATCGGCGTGGGTGGCGAGACGTGGGTGAACAGCACCGTGCGCTCGCTCGATGCACGCCGCGTGCGCGAAGGCGATCGCACCTTGCTGGCCGTGAAGGCTCGGGTGCAGAACCACGCGCTGCCCGCCGCGCGGCAGGTGACGGCCTCACTGACCGTCAATGGACGTGAGGCCACCACGGCATCGACGTCCCTGACCCGTGACGGCGAAACGGTGATCACGTTCACGCCGGTGCCTGCGCCCGACGGAGCCGTGGCCATACGAGTGGCGCTGCCGCCCGATTCGCTGGTAGCAGACGACACCCTGGTGGCGGTGGTACCACGCGATGATCTGTTGCGTGTGGCGCTGGTGGCGCCGTCGGACATGAGTGCATCGGAAACACTGTACCTGCAGCAGGCACTCGGCATCGGTCGCGCGCCGCAGATGCAGGTGGAGCGGCTGACCAGCGCGCCGTCCAATGCGGCGGCGTTGGCCCGTACCGGTGTCGTGCTGTTCTGGGATGTGGCACCCGATGCACCGGCCGCACTCACGACGTGGGTGAACGACGGTGGTGGCATCGTGCTGGCAGCGGGTCGTCGGCTCGCCGCGCGGCGTTCGGCGCTTCCGGCGTATGCTGGTATCAGCTTCAGTGGTCTGGCGGATCGGGTAAGCGATCGTGGTGGCACCCTGCGTGATGTGCGCGCCGAACACGCCCTGTTTGCGCCTTTCCGTGAAGCCAAGGATGCGCTCACAGCGGTGCGCGCCTGGCGTTATCCGCGCGGTGATGCGGTGCCCACGGCCGACATTCTGGCCCGGTTCGATGATGGTGTACCCGCGGTGCTCGAACAGCGCATCGGCAATGGCCGCGCTTTGACACTCACGGTGCCGCTGGACAATCAGTACGGTGACTTCCCGCTGCAGCCCGCCTACCTGCCTTTTGTGCGGCAGTTGGTGCTGCACACCTCGGGACGTGATGCCACGCCGCTGTGGCTGAGCACCGGCGAGAGTTGGTCACTACCCACCACACTGACCAATCCGGTAGTGACCGGTCCCACCGGTGCACTCACCCGTCCCCAGGCCGATTCGGCCGGCGCCGCCGTGGCCCTGCCTGACGCGGGACTGTACACGGCGTATGCGGAACGAGCGTCGGGCGAGCCCGGCGCGGTGCAGGCCGTCAATGTGCCGCCCAGTGAGTCGGAACTGACCCCGATGGACACCACCGAGCTGCTGCTCGGCGTGCGTACCACGTCCACAGCACAGTCTGCTGCGTCGGCTAACGCCGATGCACCAATGACCGTCGAAGAGATGGAACGCCGCCAGAATCCCTGGCGGGTACTGCTCATTGTCGCCGCACTGTTGTTGCTCGCCGAAACGATTCTTGGGACACGTGGCCGCCGAGGCATGGCGCGCCGTGTGGTTCCTGGCACAACGTCAAACAGATCGGCCGGCGGATCCACACCGGCTGGTCCGTGATGTCCACGGGTTCGCCCCAGTTGAAGGAGCCACGATGAGTCCCGACCGTCAGTTGCTCACCGCACTCGGCACGCTGCGTCGCCAATGGCGTCAGCGCGTGCTGCTGGAATCCGTGGTCTGGATCGCGACGGCCATCGTGCTGGCGGTGTTGGCCACGTGGGCCATCACCACATGGCTTGGCGGTGATGGACGTGCACTCTGGACCGCGCGACTGGTGGGGTATGGGCTCATCGTCGTGGCGATCGTGCGCGGGCTGATCATCCCGTTGATGCGCCGGGCCAGCGACGAACGGTTTGCGTTGTACGTGGAGGAACGTGCGCCGGCCTTGCGTCAGACGCTGCTGGCGGCCGTGCAGGAAGCCCATGTGCCCGAAAGTCAGCGCATGTCGCAGTCCCTGTCGGCCCGCGTGATGTCGCGTGCCGCGTCGGCGATTGCACCGCTGCACCGTGGGGCGTCGCTCGAGCGTGAGCGCATGACGCGTGCCGGCCAGGCGATCGGCGTGGTGACGGCCGTAGCCGCGGTGGCGCTCTACTTCGGCCCGCAGTCCGTACGCGACGGGGCGCGTCTGCTGTTTGTGCCGTTTGGTACCGCGCAGGCGGCAACGCCCGAGCGGCGCGTGGCCGTGGAACCGGGATCGGTGGCAGTGCCGCGTGGCGGTGCCATCGAAGTGCGCGCGGAGCTGGTCGGCTTTGCGGCCAGCGGCGCGGAGATCGTGTTCCGTACCGACAGCGGCGGCGCGACGGGTGGAGAGTGGCAACGGTTGCCTATGGCGCCTGACGCCGATACGTCGCAGTTCCGGTCGCGTCTATTCGATATTGTCACGCCCACCGAGTACTACGTAGAGAGCGCTGATGTGCGCTCGCCGGTGTATCGGCTCACGGTGAACAACCTGCCGGCGGTCTCGCAGGTCTCGCTCGACCTCAAGTTCCCGGCCTACAGTGGCCTGCCCACCGAACATGTCGATGACGGCGGTGATGTGGCGGCCGTGGTCGGTACCACCGTCACGGTGCACGCCAAAGTCACGCGTGCCGTGAAGGGTGGTGCGCTGCGCTTCGACGACGGCACCACCGTCGCGCTCACGCCCGACAGTGACACCACCGTGAGCGGCAGCTTCCGCGTGACACGCAGCGGGTTCTATCACGTGGACCTGGTCGCGCCCGACGGACAAACGGTGGCCGGTTCGGTGGAATATGTCGTGGACGCCATTCCGGACCGTGCGCCGATGGTGCGCATCGAAGATCCGGGGCGTGACACGAAGGTATCGAACACCGATGAAGTGACCGTGGCCGTGCGCGCGTCCGACGATCTGGGTGTGGTATCGATGGAACTGCGCTACCGCGTGAACGGTGGCCCCGAGCAAGCGAAGAAGATCACCGACAGCACCGCGCGTCGTCCGCGCGATGCCCAGGGGGCACACACGTTGTTCCTCGAGGAGATGTCGCTGCAGCCGGGCGATCTGGTGGCGTATCACGCGGTCGCCAAGGATGGCGGCGGCCACGAGGGCACCAGTGACGTGTACTTCCTCGAAGTGCGTCCGTTTGGCAAGGACTATCGGCAGTCCGACGATCGTCAGCAGGGTGGTGGCGGAGGCGGTGGCGGCGGACAGCAGGATTCGCCGGACGGATTCATGGCCCGCCAGAAGGAGATCGTGTCGGCCACGTTCAACTGGATGCGCGACAGTGCGACGAGCACGGACAAGAAGCGTCGCGAAGATATGGCAACGCTTGCCATTGCCGAGGGGCGCCTGCGCACGGATGTGTCGGAGCTGGTGAAGCGTCTGACCGAACGTGGCGTGGCGAAGGGCGACACGAACTTCTTCAAGATCCGTGCGGAGCTGCAGCAGGCCACGGTGGAGTTGCAGGCGGCCGAAGAACAGTTGGGGCGCGCCCGGGGTGGTGATGCGATGCCCCCGGAGCAGCGTGCCCTGCAGCGTCTGCAGCGTGCGGAAGCGATCTACCGCGACGTGCAGGTGCAGATGGGTGGTGGCGGAGGGGGTGGCGGCGGTGGTGGTGGTGGCGGACAGCAGCGCGCCGAGGACCTCGCAGACCTGTTCGAACTGCAGACCGACAAGCAGCGCAATCAGTACGAGACGGTGCAGCAGGGACGGCCCGAGAGCGCACCGCAGCAGGAAGTGGATGAAACGCTGGAGCGGCTCAAGCAGATGGCGCAGCGTCAGCAACAGGAAAACGAGCGTATGCAGCGCATGGCCGATCAGATGCGTCAGCGGATGGCGCAGGAGAGCGGCGGTGCGAGTGGATCCAGCGGCGGCTCGGCGGGTGCGTCCGGTTCTGCCGGAGCACAGGGCGCGGCGGGGCAGAACAACAACCGTCCCAACGGTGGCAACACGAACAGCGGAGCGCAGCGTGAGCTGGCGCGCCAGGCGGAAGAAGAAGCACGGCGCCTGGAGCGGCTGTCGCGTGAACAGAACAATCCCGAACTCGCGAACGCCGCACAGCAACTGCAGCAGGCGGCCGACGCGATGCGTCGCGCGGCCAGCGGATCGAACGCCCAGGGCAGCGCGGCGCTCGAAGAGCTGACGCGTGCCGCGCGTGGTCTCGAAGGGGCACGGTCGGCGGAGTCCTCGCGTGGTGTGCAGCAGTTGGCTGAACGCGCGCAGGATCTCGAAGCGCGTCAGCGCGAGATCTCGCAGGGTGTGAAGGCCATCCAGGGCCAGCAGGCCTCACCGCAGCAGCGCGCCGAACAGTTGCGGCAGATCTCGCAGCAGAAGGACGAGCTCAATCGTGACGTGCGCCGGCTGGAATCCGATGCGGATCGTTTGGCGCGGGATTCACGTCGTGATCAGCCCAAGGCAGCGGGCAAGGTGGCCGAGGCGGCGGAGACGATCCGTGATACCCGTCTGGCGGACAAGATCGAGTTCTCGAAGCAGGTCGCACGCGGTGGCTCGGAAGAGTACGCGTCGGCGTTCGAGGCGCAGATCGCCGACAACCTGCGTGATGTGAGCGAGCAACTGCGGGCCGCGTCGGGTTCGCTGCAGGGCGAATCGGCTGCGCGTCAGCAGGAACGCACACTGGAGGCCACGCGGGATCTGGTGCGCGGGCTGGAGTCGCTGCGCGAGCGGATCGCCGACCGGCAGGGGCAGCAAGGCCAGCAAGGCCAGCAAGGCCAGCAAGGCCAGCAAGGCCAGCAAGGCCAGCAAGGCCAGCAAGGCCAGCAAGGCCAGCAGGGCCAGCAGGGCCAGCAAGGCCAGCAGGGCCAGCAGGGCCAGCAGGGCCAGCAGGGCCAGCAGGGCCAGCAGGGCCAGCAGGGCCAGCAGGGCCAGCAGGGCCAGCAGGGACAGCAGGGACAGCAGGGACAGCAGGGACAGCAGGGACAGCAGGGACAGCAGGGACAGCAGGGACAGCAGGGCGGTGGTGCGCCGAATGGCTCGAACAGTGGTGCACCGCGCATGGGTGGCTCGCCGCGCTCGCAGGTGGGTGAGATGGCGCCTGGCGGATCACCGATGAGTGGTCAGATGGCAGGAGACGCCACGCAGTTCGCGCGGGAGTTCCGTCTGCGTCGTGAAAACGCGGAGGGACTGCGGCGCGAAGCAGCGCAGCAGGGGATCGACACACGAGATCTGGATCGAGCGATCCAGGGGCTGCGCCAGCTCGAGAACAGTCGCGCGTTTGGTGACCCGAAGGGGCTCGAGGCGCTGCAGACGGCGATGCTGGAGCGACTCAAGGATTTCGAATTCGCGGCATTGCGGGCGGCGGGCCTGGGAAGCGACGGCCGACCGGCGGCAGGGGCACGGGCAGCGGTACCGGGGGAGTACCGGGCGTTGGTGGAGGAGTACTACCGGTCGTTGGCCAGGAGAGGCGGGAAGTAGCTGCGGGGGCTGGACGGAGCTACGGGAGCTGGACCGACGGGAAAGAACGGTGACCGGATCTACTGTGTGGTGATGGCGAGTCGTGATTGAACGGCGCGCAGCAACCGCTCCAGCATCTGACACACCACCGCGCGTTTTGCCTGGCAGCGGCGCGCGGTGTGCTCGTCGAGCGCTCCCACCGTGCGCGCGACCCGCAGATGCGCGCCGACTTCGTTGGCCGAGCCAAGAGCGATAGTGAGTCCGCGCGCGAACTGTTGATCGGTGCCAAGCCCCGCGGCTTCCGCAATGTTGGCCGGGATGGCATCGGCCGCGGCAAGCAATTGCGCACGCAGCCCGGGAGCCTTGCCAACCTTGATGCGTGGCGCTGCGTCATGAATCGCGGCGCAGAGATCATGCGCGGCAGCGAAGACGCGGAGGTTTCGAAGATCGGCCATACACGAGGATGCGTGTACCAGCCGACTGCGCGGTAACCCAATCTACGCGCCCATACCCCCCGTATTTCCCCGTCCGTCCAGCTCCCGTAGCTCCAGCTCCCGTGGCCCCAGCTCCCGTAGTTCCGGCCCACGGTCACTCCCCTTGCCCTTCTCAGTCATCGTGACGGTGTGTGCCTTCTCCCGCACGAAAACCCGCGAAATCGGCATCAAGTCCAGCGCCTCCGCTCCGATCTTCAACTATGAACGAGCGTGGTTGCCGCCGATGTCGGTGGGGGCCGCTCGCGCCCGTTATCGCAGTCCGATGCCTCTCGACACCACAACTCGCATGTTGGCCCCGTTCCTCAATCGGTTGAGCGATGAGGAACTGGATTCCATTCCCTACGGGGTGATTCAATTGGATCCCGAGGGTTTTGTCGTTTCCTACAATCGTGCGGAAGCCGAGAATGCCGGCTACTGCCCACGCCCCATTGGTCGACATTTTTTTCGTGAGGTCGCCCCCAGCGCCAACGCCCCGGAGTTTCACGGGCGGTTCCTGCGTGGTGTCGCCGAAGGTCGACTCGATGAGACCTTCAACTTCACGTACCACTGCGACCTGATGCCGCGGCGTGTGCAGCTACGGTTGTACCTGTCCCCTCAGACCCAGTCCGTTTGGCTCTTTGTCGCCAAACCGGACGGCACTCCGCTCGACTGGCCCAGTGTGGACCTCACGCCGGTGCTCACCTCCAAGTATGTGCCGCGCTTCACCGGCTTCGCCGCTCTGAATGCCACCGTGGACGCCCTGCTGGCCTGATAGACAGGCCACAGGTCCCGACCAATGTGCACCACCCGATGCGCCAACTGGACGCCCTGTCCGGTTGGCGCATCGAGTCATGTCTGAACATCACCGGACGCATCGTCAGCGGCTCAGACCAATAGCTCTGACCTGGGCGGCACACCGTCACGCGCGTACCACCTGCGCAACGGGCCCGTCGCGTCGCTCGCGATTTGCCGCGCCAGGCGTAGCATAGGAGCATGGAACGCCGACTCTTCCTTGCCGATCTGACGCGCTACGCCGCCCTCTGCGCCGTCGTCCCCAACATCTGGCGCGTCACCTCGCGCCCACACTTCGCCGACAATCCGTTCGGCCTGGGCGTCTCGTCCGGTGATCCAACCCCCACCGGCGGTGTGCTCTGGACCCGTCTTGCCCCGCGCCCCAACGATCCCGATGGTGGCATGGAAGGCACACGCGCGACCGTCGATTGGGAAGTCGCCCACGATGATCAGTTCAAGAACATCGTGACCAAAGGACGCGCGACGGCCGGACCGGAACTCGCCTACAGCATTCACGTCGACGTGGACGGACTCGAGCCCGATCGGTGGTACTTCTACCGCTTCATGAGCGGCGAAGCCGTGAGCCCGACCGGTCGATTCCGCACCACGCCGCCAGACGGCGCGCGCACGCCGCTGCACATGGCGTTCATGTCATGCCAGCGCTGGGACCAGGGGTTGTTCACCGCGCTCGGACACGTCGCACGCGAGGAGCAACTCGACCTCGCCATCCACCTCGGCGACTACATCTACGAAGGCGCGAGTCCCGCCACGGCCCTGCGCAAACATCAGGGCCTCGAGATCCGCACGCTCGACGACTATCGCCGTCGGTATGCGCAGTACAAGAGCGATCCCAATCTGCGCGCCGCACACGAGCGATGCCCGTGGCTCGTCACGTGGGATGATCACGAGGTCGACAACAACTACGCCGGTCTCGTGGGCGAAAACGTCATGGAGTCGACGGAGCAGATGCAGCAGCGTCGTGCGGCGGCCTATCAAGGCTGGTGGGAACACCAGGCCGTGCGCGTACCACGGGTGAAATCCTGGGCCGATCTCAACATCACGCGCACCGTGAACTGGGGATCGCTGTCGCGCTTCTACATGCTCGATACCCGGCAATACCGCGACGACCAAGCCTGCGGTGACATGATCAAGCCCGTCTGCGCCGATTCGCTCGATCCCAAGCGCACCATGCTCGGTGCCGCGCAGGAACAATGGCTGTACAACGGACTGGGCTCGTCCAAGGCGCACTGGCAGGTCATCGCCAACCAGGTGATGATGGCACAGTACGATGCTGCTGCAGGGCCCGACTTCCGTGTCTCGATGGACCAGTGGGGTGGCTATCCGGTCGCACGTGATCGCCTGCTCGGCGAGATCGGCAAGCGCGCCCCCAATCGGACCGTGGTCATCACCGGCGACATCCACACCAATTGGGTGCACGACCTGCACAACGGCTTCTCGCGCCCAGACCGACCGGTGATCGCCACGGAATTTGTGGGCACCAGCATCGCCTCCGACGGCGATGGCCGAGACATCGATGCCGCGCGCCTGTCGACCATGCAGAGTGAAAACCCGCATCTCAAGTGGTACTCCGCGCGTCGCGGTTACGTACGTTGCCGCATCGACGAGCAGGCCTGGAACGTGGACTATCGCACCGTGCCGTTTGTCTCGCGTCCCGATGCGCCGATCAGCACCGCGACGTCGTGGCGGTTGCAGCATGGGAAGGCCGGGGCCGAACGCACCGCGTGAGCGGCGGGGATGTAGGGGACGAGTAGAGGCTGTCCCCTACATCCGTGACTGTGCCGGAAAGATCGTGCTGAACTCCCGCGTCGGCATGCGAGCGCCGCCACGCAGTGTCTGAACGATGTCGTCGGCTCGATCATCATCGCAGCCGATGGAGCGCAGGCTGTGGTAGGCCATGCCAAACGCCAACTCGCGCTCCCCCATGAGCGCCTTGCTCACCCCCAGGCGCTCGAAGTGCTCCTGCTCCTGGTCGTTGTGGGTGCGCACGATGATGTCGATGTCGGGATTTTTTGCGCGCACCAGCTCGATCACATGTCGCGCGTGGTACGGATCGGGCGTCGCGACCACCAGCAGTCGCGCAAACTCCGGCTTGGCGTGTTCCAGAATGCCCGGACGCGTCGCGTCACCATATACTGCCGTCACGCCCAGCGTGCGCATCGCGTCCACCACACGGCGATCCTGGTCGATGGCGATGAAAGGCACCCCCACTCGCTGCAGTGCGTCGCCGATGGTGCGGCCCACACGACCATAACCAATCAGGATGGCGTGATTGGCCGGCGTGGCCATCCAGAGATCGGTGCTGTAAAGGCGCGGAGCCTTCTGTCGCTCGAGGCGATCGAGCAGGCGTGGATAGCGCGCCAGAAACTCGGCCAGACGATCCATGGCCAGGAACAGCAGCGGATTGAGGACGATCGTGACCAGAGCGGCAGCCAGAATGAGACTGCGCGCTTCTTCCGTGAGCACACCCAGTGTCACGCCGATGCCGGCCAGAATGAATGAGAACTCGCCGATCTGCCCAAAACTCGCCCCCAGTCGGAGCGAGGCACCCAAGGGGTGTCGCAAGAGCACCATCACCACTGCCGCGACCAGCGTATTGCCCACGATGATGACGGCCGACGTGAGCGCCACCCGCCCCGGTTCATGCAGCAGTACCGCCGGGTCGATGAGCATGCCGGCCGCCACGAAGAAGATCACGGCGAAGGCATCCTGCATGGGCAATGCGTCGGCACCGGCGCGATAGCTCAGGTCGGACTCGCTGATCACCACGCCGGCGACAAAGGCGCCCAGTGCGAAGGACACGCCAAACAATGCCGCGGCGCCGACCGCCACCCCCAGCGACACCGCCAGCACGGCCAACGTGAACAGCTCGCGCGATCCCATGCGCGCCACATGCGTGAGCAACCATGGCACCGCACGGCGACCCACCAATGCCATCAGGCCGATGAACGCACCGACCTTGAGCACGGTGATGATCACCACTTTGGCCAACCCGAAACCCACACCGGCCGACGCACCCGCCGCCGCGCTGCCCGGGGCCGCGCCATGCGCCGCATCGGCCACACCAGCGGCACCCAACGTCTCCAGCACCGCCGGCAGCATCACCAGCGCGATCACCACGACCAGATCTTCGACCACCAGCCAACCCACGGCGATGCGCCCGTCGAGCGAATCGAGCAGGCCGCGGTCTTCCAGCACACGCAAGACCACCACGGTGGACGCCACCGACAACGACAGGCCAAACACCACGGCAGCCGGTGCGTCCCACCCCCAACTGAACGCCAGCACGGAACCAAGCCCCAGCGCGATCAGCATCTGGATGCACGCACCGGGCAGCGCGATGCGACGCACACGCAGCAGATCGCCGGGTGAGAAGTGCAGTCCCACGCCAAACATCAGCAGGATGACGCCGATCTCGGCGAGCTGACTCGCCAGCGAGATATCGGAGACGTAGCCGGGGGAATGTGGGCCGAGCGCGATACCGGCGAGCAGATAGCCCACCAGTGGCGGCATCTTCAGCTTGGCCGCGATGAGCCCGAAGAGGAACGCCACGCCAAACGCCGCGGCAAGCGTGACGAGAAGACCAGTCTGCACATGCATGCGGATAACCTAGTGGGGCGAGGGAAGCCCCCTCCCCCAGGGCGCGGATGCCGTCAGTGCTGAACGCCGTCGGACCGAGCGCCATCCCGCGCCGGGTCGAGTGCGAGCAAGGCGAAGGTGGCCAACCAGTGCTCGCCCATGTAGTCCCCGGCCACCCACGGCAAACTGGCGGCGAGGTGACGGTCCACCGCCTGCATGGCCTGCGCGCGCCGCATATCACCCACCGCCATCGTGCCGGCAAGCGCACGCCAGCACCAACCGCGGCTCAGGTTCAACCCATCCAGGTGGGCGATCTTGTCGTCGGATCGATCGCTCACCTCGGCCGGCTGCAACAGCGTGGACGGTTCGCCCTGCGAAAGACGCGGCAGGAATTCCGCGAACCAATCGTGAAAGGCCTCCGGTGACAGCACCCACCGCATGCACTCGGCCTCGATCAAAGCCGACGAAAGGAAATCGTCACCACTCGGCTCCCAGGCCTGACAATCGTGATCACCCGCATACCAGCGCCGCGCGGTCGCACGCACCAGCAGGCCCAGCTCTCGTGCTGCGGGCAGTGACGAGGCGTCAGCGTATTCCAGCGCCAGCCGCAGCGCGAACGCGGTGTTGTAGTGCGTGCCCACGCGCACCGGGTACGTGGCCTTGGGCAGGAACGCCAGAAACCGATCGACAAAACACGCAGTGAGTGGCGCCAGCGTGGCCGCCCATCGTTGTCCGGCCTCGGTGTCATGCCGCTCCAGCTCTGCCGCCAGCATCAGCAACCACGCCCACCCGTACGGTCGTTCAAACGCGCCACGCGCCGCATGACGGGCATAGTCGACTTCCACGGCCATGCGCGCCTCGGTGAAGTACGTATCGAAACACGCCGCAATGCGCGCCGATTCGTCGAGCCTCGGAAATTTCCGTGCCACCGTCGCCATCAGCCAATAGCCGTGCACACACGAATGCCAGTCGAAGCTGCCGAAAAACACCGGATGCAACGACGCGGGGGACTGCACGTCCTCGTCATCCAGCAGAATATGATCGAGCTTGTTCGGGTACTCGCGCGCAACGTGCGCGAGCGCCAGACGCGCAAAATGCGCGGCCGTATCGGCATCGAGTGTGTTGACGGAACGACCTGCGGAAGATGGAGAGACGCTCTGGGTCACCGGCAAGGTCCTGGAAACACGCGGCCGCGTCAGCGCGGAAACGCGAAGTACGCAAGCAGCACAATGTTGGCAGCCAGCAGCATGAGGGCCGTCGGCACCTGTGCCTTGATGACGCCGTACCGATCACGTAACTCCAGCAACGCGGCGGGCACGATGTTGAAGTTCGCGGCCATCGGTGTCATGAGCGTGCCACAAAACCCCGACAGCATACCGATCGCCGTCACGATCACCACATCTCCCTGATACTGCTGCACCACCAGCGGCAGACCGATACCTGCGGTCATCACGGGAAACGCGGCGAACGCATTGCCCATGATGATCGTGAAAAGCGCCATGCCCACCGCATAGGCCACCACGGCGGCGGTCGGCGTGCCCAATGGCAGGTACGTAGTGGCGAGTTCGGCGATGATCTTGCCCACGCCGGCGGCGGCAAACAGGGCGCCGAGCGCGGCGAGCGCCTGCGGCAACACGGCCGCCCATCCCACCGAGTCCATGAGCCGTCGCGCCTCGGTGATCGGGGCGAAAATGGGCGGTCGCAACATCACCAGGGCTGTGATCAACGCCAGCACCGTGGCCAGCCCGAGTGCCACCTGCGTGACCTGCTTCGGGTCGACCAGCGGTGTACCTCCAATCACGAGGCGACCGAGCAACAGACTGCCCAGGAAGGTGGCCACCGGCACCACCAGCACGGGCACAAACAGGCGATTCCCCCAACGCGCTGCGGACTCCGCGCGCGCATCCGGTGTGGAGGCGTCTCGGGAGCTGGTGGCCAGCCCACGTGAGGCCGTCAGCACCATCAGCAGCACCAGGATGCCGTTGGTGAAGTCACCCAGATGTGAGCCGAGCAGAAAAATCACCGCATACAGCGCCCAGAACACCGTATTGCGCACCGGCATGTGGCTCCGCCTGTCGCGGAAATTCACAATGGCGATGCCGGCCAGCATGAGCCCCATCAGCACATAGATCGCTTCCAGACGGATCATGAGTGCGAGCCCTCGGGCGACGCACCCAGCGATTCCTGTTCGGCAAATTCGCGCGACTCCCGGCGCAGTTGTCGATCGAGCAACAGCAGACGGGTGCCGTGAATGAGGAACGCGATGATCGCGGTGGGAATTGCCCATCGGGCGAGGTGCAACGGCTCCACGAGGATCCCATTCTGCTCGAGGAACCCACGAATGAGCAGAATCGATCCGATGGCGACAAACACATCCTCGCCGAAGAACATGCCCACATTGTCCGCGGCCGCCGACATCGCCTTGATGCGTTCGCGCGTGGATTCGGGCAACGGGCCGTGTGCGTGTTCCGCCGCGGCTTCGGCCATCGGCGCCACGAGCGGACGCACCATCTGCGCATGACCGCCGAGTGATACGAGTCCGAGCGCCGACGTCACCTGGCGAAGCGTGAGATAGACCAGCAACACCCGACCGGCCGTGGCGGCGTGGATTTGCCCGATCACTTCACGCGCACGCTCCTTCAGGCCCGAGCGCTCCACTACACCGATCACCGGCAACACCAGCCACACGATGGCCACATAGCGGCTTTCCACGAACGCGTGGCCAAACGCCGCGATCACGTCGTGCAACGATTGGCCGCTGGCCAGACCGGTGGCGAGACCGGCAACCGTCACCACCAGCAGCGCATTCAGTCGGAACGCAAAACCGAGGATGACGATGAGAATGCCAATGAGGGGAAGCATGGCGGCGAAGATGCACCCCGAAAGGGCCGGCCACCATGCTCCCCCACGATCAGACTCACCCTGGTCCGCCGCCGATCTTCTTGAAGACCTCGCCCATGTAGGCGAACATCGCCGGATCGGGGGTATTGGCCTGCACTGCGTTGATCTGCGTATGCTCCTGCTGGTACATGGCCCGCACGTTGGCGGCGATCTCGCGATTGCCGCCGGTGAACGCGTTCACGAGTTCCCGCCAGCGCACAGCCAGTGCCTGCAGGTCCGGGTCATCGGCGCTGGTGCCCTTGGCCATGTGTGCACGCACGGCGGGGATCACCTCGCCCCAGGCCTGCTCGACCTCGCGCACCTTCTCGGTGCCCAGTGCCGCGCCCCGCGCCTGGATGTCCTGCAACTGCTCGGGGGTGAAGTACTTCTCCATCATGATGGTCGCCTCGATGATGCGACACAGCTCCGTGAGGGGAACGTGTGTCGCGGTGTCCAAATGGCGCGCCAGTTGCTGCAACCGCTCGGTGAGTCGCTGCGTCTGCGCGAGTTGCGCCTGCAGCCGATCGAGATGCAGTTGAATGACACGCTGGGCAGAGAAGGCGCCGTGCAGCAGGCGCCTGATCTCGTCCAGAGGAAAACCCGTGGCGCGCAACGACTGGATCTGCTGGAGTCGCTGGACGTCTTCGTAGGTGTACAACCGGTGGCCGGCCGGCGTGCGCTGCGAAGGGACCAACAATCCGATCTCGTCGTAATGATGCAGGGTGCGCACCGAGAGCCCTGTCTGCGACGCCAGCGCGCCAACCTTGAGTGGTGGAGTACTGGCCTGCAGCATGGGACACCTCGGGAAACGGGAACTGGACATGGCCACCAGCCCGGATGGGGCAGCCACAGCACACAGGCTAGGCCCTCACGTTACGTGAGGAGCAAGGGGTCCGCGAAAAATCCCTCCGCCCGGACCGGATGATATTCTTGAGGGATGCCAGTTCCCCTGCCCCGCTCCCCGCGCCGTTCCCTCGGCACGCCCCTGACCGTCGGCCTGCTCGTTCTCTGTATGGCTGCGACACCCGCTGCGACCCGTGCGCAGGGGCAGACGTCGGCGGGTAAGCCGTCCCCGCTGATCCTCGACGTGGAGCGTCGCCTCCCGGCCGTCATGCCCAAAGTGGTCACCTGGCGCCGTGACCTGCATGAACATCCCGAGCTCTCCGGCAACGAGGTGCGCACCGCCAAGCTCGTGGCCGATCACCTGCGCGCCCTGGGCATCGACGTGCGTACCGGGGTGGGCGGTCACGGTGTGGTGGGCTTGCTCAAGGGCGGCAAACCCGGCCCCGTGGTGGCGCTGCGCGCCGACATGGACGCGCTGCCGGTGGCCGAACAGGTGGAGCTGCCATTCAAATCGAAGGTGACCGCCGAGTACCGCGGGCAGACCGTGGGGGTGATGCACGCCTGCGGACACGACACCCACGTGGCGATGCTGATGGGCGCCGCCGAAATTCTCGTTGGCATGAAGGCGCAACTGCCCGGTACGGTGAAGTTCATCTTCCAGCCCGCCGAGGAAGGACTGGGCAACGGCCGCACGGGCTCGAAGCTCATGATCGCCGATGGCGTGCTCGAGAATCCGAAAGTGGATGCGATTTTTGGCCTGCACGTGGGCAATGCACCCGTCGGGCAGATCAGCTATCGCCCAGGCCCGATGATGGCCGCGTCGAACAACGTGTCCATCATCGTGAACGGCAAGCAGTCGCACGGCGCCATGCCGTGGGCCGGTACCGATCCCATCGTGATCGGTTCGCAGATCGTGGGGGCGCTCCAGACCATCGTCTCGCGGCAGACCGACATCAGCACGGTGCCGGCCATCATCACCATCGGCGCGTTCCAGAGTGGCGTGCGAGGCAACATCATCCCCGACAGCGTGGTGATGTTGGGCACCATCCGCACATTCGACCTGGGCATCCGCAAAGAGATCTTTGCGCGGGTGACCCGTACGGCCGAACAGATCGCGTCGGCATCGGGTGCGACGGCCCGTGTGGTGATCGACAGTGGCAACATCGTCACACGCAACGACAGCACGCTGACGCTGCGCATGATCCCCACCCTGCAGCGCGCGGCTGGTGAAGCGGGTGCGTTTCCGGCGCCACTGTGGACCGCGTCGGAAGATTTTTCGTGGTATCAGGAACGGGTGCCGGGATTTTTCTTCAACCTCGGTGTCACCCCCAAGGGTACGGACTGGCGCACGGCGCCGGCCAATCACTCACCGCTGTTTTTCTCCGATGAAGCGGCACTCCCCACCGGCGTGCGGGCGCTGGCCAGCCTGGCGGTGGACTACCTCATGAACCCGGTTCGCCCATGAACGTGCGTCTTCGTGCTTCCCGGCGTGTGCATCACCTGTTGACCGGCGCCCTGTTGCTGCTCACGGCGGCCTGCGCTGGACGTCCTTCCACCACGTCAGCCAGCGGTTCGCCCGCGGCGCTACGGGTGTATGACAGCAAGGCGGGCAAGTTCGTGGGCTTCTCGCAGCTCATCGACGCGGCAGCGCAGCGTGACTTTGTGTTCTTCGGCGAGCAGCACGACGACCCAGCCACACACGCGGCGGAACATGCCGTGCTGGCCGCCCTCGGCGAACGACGCCCCCGCGTGATCGTGTCGCTGGAAATGTTCGAACGCGACGTGCAGCCGCTGCTCGATCAGTACCTGGCCGGGACAATCTCCGAAGCCAATTTCCTGGCCGGCTCACGTCCGTGGGATCGTTACACCACCGACTACCGACCCATGGTGGAACTCGCGCGGGTGCACGGCTGGCCGGTCGTTGCGTCGAATATTCCGCGCCCATTGGCCAGTGGCGTGAGCCGCCGCGGTCTGGCGACGTTCGATACGCTGAACGCCCGCGACAAGCGCTACGTGGCCCGTGAGCACAACTGTCCACGCGATCGGTACTACGACCTGTTCGCCGAGGCCATGGGTGGTCATGGCGCCGGCGGCGGCCCGCCCACGGCCTCGGACGTCGCGGCGATGCAGGCCATGACGATGCGTTTTTACGAGGCGCAGTGCACGAAGGATGAGGCCATGGGTGAAGCCATCGCTGACGCCTGGAAGACTGCACCCAAGGGCACGCTGATCTACCACGTGGATGGGGCATTCCACAGCGACTACGGGCTTGGCACCGTGGAACGCGCGAAACGACGCGCACCGTCAGCGTCGTCGATCATCCTCACAGCCATTCCGGTGCCGGATCTGGCGAAGATCGACCCCGCCACGCATCGCGAGAAAGCAGACTACGTGCTCTTCACGCGGGCACCTAAATAGCGGCGGGTCGTCGCGGGGGACGGACTACTGCTGTCCCCCGTATCCACGTTCGACGAGAAACGCCCGCACTTTTTCGGGGTTCTGCTCCACTTCGAGCGAGCCAGGACGCAGCCCCACCCGAATGAGCAGGCCCGTGCCATCGGGTGATGCCACGACCACCCCGTCCGTCGTGATGCACACCACCTCCGCCGTCTCCGAGAGCTGCATCGGATGACCGGAGAAGTGCATCGTCGAGGCCTCGGACAATCCCTCGCCTGTCATTCCACCGTGCGGTTCACTCCACGACACCCCGGTGAACAGCACGATGTCGTTTCCGCCATCGCCAAAGGCGTCCTGCGGCACACCGAACACGCCGGGCGTCGGCTCGATCTCCGCGCGCAGCCGGTAGGCGTCGAACAGTGATTCCACGTCGGCCGTGTCGATGCCAATGCGCACCGCCTCACCGTCCTGCAGGACGACGGTCACTTCGTGTTCGGCGATCGCCATGCCTCGCCACGCGCCCCGCAAACGGCGCAATGCTTCAACCGTTTCGGTCGTCGCCTGAAATCGATACTCGCGCAGAACACACCCCAGCGTAGAACCCGCACCTGCGGCCGTTGTGGCGGCCGTCCCGGACCCGCTCAGGCCCGTGCGGAAATCTCGCTACTCGGCCCGCCGCAGCACATAGGCGTGCCGGAAGGTGAACGTGTCCTCGTCGACCTGCTGTTCGGTGACCATACGCACCTCACCAGCACTCACCACGAAGGTCTCACGTTGACGCGCCACCGGCGTGTCCATGCTGAGACTGTCCGACTCCTCCGTCGTTTCGAGCACCAGGCGCAGCGGGGCCGCTCCCTCACCACCGCCGCGGGAAATCACGTCGAACGCCTGGTGCCATCGGGCAGAACTGTTGCCCCAGCGCGCCGTTTCCATGGCCCCATCGAAATGCAGCCGGTCGGTGCGCGTGGCCACATGGCCGTGCGCGTCTTCGTACTGGAACTGCAACTCGAGGCCGTCCCGATCCGGCGATGGCACCACCTTCAGCTTGGTGTGCCGCGTCACCCGCACACCGAGCAAGCTGTCCGGCGTTTCGAGGGTACCCTGCCACTCGCCCACCAGCCGGCTGTAGAGCTGGTCACGTTCGAGCGGACGCGTCAGCTTCGCCGGGCGCATGCAGGCAGCAGCGACCGACAGGACCAACAGGGCAATTGTGAGGACGGATGTGCGGCGCATGGCGGGGACCTCTGGAGACAACTGGCGCACCGGTATGCCCATTTGACGCAGTGACGGGCCAAAGGGTTGTATGGCTGCCAACAGTCGATCGGATGTGCACCCTACCCCTGGGACGAAGCGCGCCTGTTTCCCGAAAAAGACAAGAGGCGCCGATCGCTCGACGCCTCTTGGTACTGCGCAATGATTCCCCTGGCCCGATCAGCGACCAAGCAGGGCCTTACCGACGATCGCGATCCTCGTCCCGATCTTCGTCATCGGAGAATCCGAACGGATTGGCGCCGCCGGCCGCTCCCATGTTCTCCACGCGCAGCCGCTGCTTCATGACGGTCCCGCCGACCTGCAGCACCACCGCGAAGTCACCGGTGTTGGCCATGCCACCGCCCGCCAGCGCGCCGCCGAAACCACCGCGGCCGCCCGTGGCCGGCACCGGCAAGCCAATCAGGTCGAACACCCGGCGCACGGCCGGATTGCTGCTGGCGTTCTGCAACTGCGTGGCCCGTTCCTGCAGCGCCGCCGCACCTTCACCACCGCCGGCCGGAGCCCCGACACGCAGCGTGGTCGCTTCGGCCGGACGCGCGCAGAACGCTTCCCACTGCGTGAGCGGACGCTCACAGGCGCCGGCTCCCGCGCGGCCACCACCACCACGGCCGGCGTTGAAGCCACCGGCGGGCGGGTTGAGCAGTTGACGCGCCAGCGAGAGCGCCACACTGTCGTACTTCGCCGCGACCAGTGAGTCGAGCACCTGCGGCATGCGCACGGCGCGCAGAATGCTGTCCCGCTTCTCACTCGGCGTCAGCGCCGCACGCGCAGCAGGCCGCGCGTTGAGCGCAAAATTCCACGTCACCGTGTGAAGACCTGTCGTGGCCGGACCCGTCATGCTGCTCACCGTGTCACCGGTGGCGTTCACGATGGAAATGCGCGCCTGGCCGGTCGACCCCTGTGCGATGCGATAGCTGATCGATGCACCGTACGCCGGGTTCTGCGTAGCAAAGAAGTTCTGCCCGTTGCCGTTGCCGCTCGCGCCACGCAACGGCTCTTCACCCCACTGCTGCGCCGGACGCGGTTCGAACAGGTGTACCGGCTTCGCGGCAATCTCCTTCGACATCTGCTGCAGCGGCGCCACGTCGAGAATCCAGATGCCACGGCCATGCGTCGCCGCAATCAGTTCACGATCGCGCGGATGAATCTGCAGATCGTACACCGGCGTGCTGGGCCAGTTGCCCGTGAGCTTGGTCCAGGTGGCACCACGATCGATGGACGCGTACACACCGATCGACGAACCCACGTACAGCACATCCGGATTGGTGGGGTCTTCGCGCACCACGTGCAGGTAGTCACCCACACCGCCCGTGGGCAGGTTGCTGACCAGCGACGAGAACGACTTGCCACCATCGCGCGACACGAACAGGTACGGCTTGAAATCACCCCAGCGGTGGTTGTCGAATGCCACGTACACCACGTTGGTGTCGAACTTCGACGCCTCCACGCGCGTCACGTACACTTCCCCGCCATTCGGCAGTCCGGGAATACGCGACGACAGGTTCTCCCACGAGCCGCCGTCGTTGGCCGACTTCCACACGTGGCCGTCATCGGTGCCGGCGTACAGCAGGCCCGCACGCGCCGGGCTTTCTTCCAGCGCCACCACCGTGCCGTACGTCTCGGCACCTGTGGCATCGAGCGTGATGCCGCCTGTGAGGCGCAGCGAGGTGTCGAGCTTGGCCGTCAGCTTGCGCGACAGGTCCGGAGAAATGAGCTGCAGGTCCTCACCACGCTTCACCGACTTGAGCACACGATTGCCCGCGAAGTAGATGACGGCGGGATTGTGCGGTGAGATGAAGAACGGGGAGTTCCAGTTGAAGCGCAGCGACTGGTCTGCCGAATCGGCCTTCTGCTGAGTGCGCAGGGCATTGATGGCCGTGGTCTGCGCGCGCGTGGCGGGCGTGAGCGGGTTGCCACGGATGACCGCGATGGAGTCTTCCCACGCCTTGTACTTCGCCTGCCAGCTCGGCTTCACGAACGCCATGCGTTCGCCCGACTTGAGGTTCACGCGCGAGGCGTTGCCGCCCTGCGACTCGCCGTACACGATGTTCGGGTCGGTGGGGTCCATAGCGGCATAGAAGCCGTCACCGCCGGCAATCGTGAACCAGTAGCCGAGGCTGGTCGTGCCCGTGCGACGACGCGACGGTCCGCACCAGGTGCCATTGTCCTGCGCGCCGGTGCAGATGTTGTAGGGCACACTCATGTCGTAGGCCACTTCGTAAAACTGCGCGACGGGGATGTTCTGCCCCTGCGAGAAGTTGCCGCCCTTGTCGTACGTGAATGCCACGCCGCCGTCGTTGGCGAGCACCCAGCGCTCGGGGTCGTTCGGGTCGATCCAGATACCGTGATCGTCCACGTGCACACCCTGCGCCGTGTTGCGCGAGGTCTTGCCACCATCGTCGGACACCTGCAGGTCGGTGCTCGAGAAGTACACCCGATCGGCATTCTTCGGATCGCTGCGCACCTGCGAGTAATAGAACGGACGCACGTTGTAGTTGTTCATCTGCGTCCACGTGGTGCCGCCATCCGTGCTGCGCCAGAGGCCATTCAGCTTCGGATTGCGCTCACCCACGATGGGCAGCGTGGTCTTCTCCGACGCCTCGATCATCATGTAGATGATGTTCGGGTTGCCGAGGTTGATGTCGAGGCTCATGCGGCCCTTGATACCGGCCGGGAAACCACCGCCCTTCACTTCATTCCACGTCACACCCGCATCGGTGCTCTTCCAGAGCGCCGAACCCGGGCCACCGCTCCACAACGAGTAGGGCGTGCGGAAACGCTCCCAGCTCGTGGCGAAGACGATGTTCGGATCCTTGGGATGCATGGCCACATCCACGAACCCCGCCTTGTCGCTGACATGCTTCACGAGCGTCCACGTGTTGCCGCCATCCGTGGTGCGATAGAGGCCACGTTCCGGATTGGAACGCCACGCCGCGCCCAGTGCGGCCACGATCACGATATTCGGGTTGGTCGGATGCACCGCGATGCGTCCGATGTGCTCCGTCTTCTCGAGCCCCTTGGCCTGCCACGTGAGGCCACCGTCGGTGCTCTTGAAGATGCCACCGCCGGGTTCGATGGAATTGCGCGAGTTCACTTCACCCGTGCCGGCCCACACCTGCTGCGTGTCACTCGGCGCGATCGCCAGCGCACCCATCGACACGACGCGCTTGTCGTCGAACGTGGGACGCCAGGTGATGCCGTTGTTGGTCGTCTTCCAGATGCCACCGGCCGCGGATGCCGCGATGATGGTCTTGGAAGGGCCGGGAATGCCGACCACATCGGAGAAGCGGCCCATGAAGTTGGCCGGACCGATGGTGCGCCAGCGCATGCCGGCGATGGTTGCGGAGTCGATGGCTTGTGCCGCTGCCGTGCTCACGCACAGCAACGACCCGACCATCGTCACCGCAGCACGCGGGACGAAACGGGAGATTCTCATGATTGGGGCGGGATGGTTGGGACCAGTGGAACGGTGGAAAAGGTACGTCACCGGCGCCAGCTTTACAGCCATGATCCCCACAATCGGCATTGCCGCGTTCGACGCGGTCGGTCCCCTGGCCCCCTGGCGCTTCGAGCGCCGCACCCCGGGCGCCCATGATGTCCAGATCCAGATCGAGTACTGCGGGATCTGTCACTCCGACCTGCACACGGTGCGTGGTGAATGGGGCGGCATTGCCTATCCCCAGGTGCCCGGCCACGAGATTGTCGGGCGCGTGGTGGCGGTTGGCCCGAACGTGTCCAAGTGGGCCGTGGGTGACCGGGTGGGCGTGGGGTGCATGGTGGACAGTTGCCAGAGCTGCGACCCCTGCCGCGACGGCCTCGAGCAGTACTGCGAAGCGGGCAACACCGGGACCTACGGCGGCACCGAGAAGGAGACCGGCCGGCCTACGCAGGGCGGCTACTCCACCGCCATCGTGGTGAACGAGGACTTCGTACTGCGCATCCCCGCCAATCTCGATCCGGCCGCCACGGCGCCGCTGCTCTGCGCCGGAGTCACCACCTGGTCGCCACTGCGCCACTGGAAGATCGGCCCGGGCAAGCGCGTGGGCGTGGTGGGCATCGGCGGACTCGGGCACATGGCCGTCAAACTCGCCGCGGCCATGGGCGCGGAAGTGGTGGTGCTGACCACCTCACCGTCCAAGGTGGAAGACGCCAAGCGCCTGGGTGCGCATCACGTGATCGTCTCGGGTGATGCGACCGCCATGCGCGCGCATCGCAACACCCTCGACCTCATCATCGATTCGGTGAGTGCGCCACACGATATCGAAGCCGAAATGCGGCTCCTGCGCCTCGATGGCACGTTGTGCATCGTGGGCGTGTCCCCCGAGACCCATCCCATGCCGGCGGCGTTCACGTTCATCGGCAAGCGCCGCTCGTTGGCCGGCTCGCTCATCGGCGGCATCGCCGAAACGCAGGAGATGCTCGACTTCTGCGGAGAACACGGCATCACCGCCGACATCGAACGTATCGCGGCCGCCGAGGTGAACACGGCCTATGAGCGCATGCTCAAGTCCGACGTGAAGTACCGCTTCGTGATCGACCTGGCCACGCTGAGCGCGCCGACCGCGTAAGCCGTGCGCTCAGTCAGCGAACGGCGCCTCAGGGTGCCTGTGGTGCCATCCGGAATGTGCTGCCGGGTGGCACCATCGCTTTCACGGTCCAGCGCACATCACGGACGTTGGTGATGGTCACGCGGTCGAGCGTCGTGTAGCGGGCATCGAGTGCCGTCCAGAGGGCGTCATTGCGTTCCTTGCCGTGCATCGAGATGAGCAATACGCCGTCCGGCGCCAGCATCGACTCGTAGCGCTGCACACCAGCCAGGGTGTCGTGCAGGTAGTAGATGCTTTCGTTGAACACGATGACATCGAAGCGTTCATCGACGACAAATTCGTTCATGTCGCCCACGACGAAACGGGTGGTGGCATTCGCCTTGTGCTGCGCGCGTTGAATGGGTTGCTCGAAGTCCACACCCACATAGCGGCCGGCTGCCCCGCGCAGCTCCTCCTGAAACACTCCTTCGCCGCATCCCACATCGAGCAGCGAGCCGCCGGGCTTGAGATAGGCCGCGTAGCCGGCCAGCACACTGTGGTGCGCACGTTCGTCGATGTTGCGCAGCCAATCCCACCCGCCCGCCGCATATTCGCTGTTCCAGCGCCGTTCGCGGTCCAGGCGCAGTGCGCGACGCACCGAGCGCACGAGGCGCGCACTCCACGGAAGGGCAGAAGAATCTGCGCCGATGCGGGCATCAGCGACCGGTGTAGCTGGACGAGACGACATGGCAGGAACGGACAGAGTGGGCATTGATCTGACGGGGCAGCCGCGTCAGATCACGGACGGGGTGAACTGGAGTTTTGCGAGCTTGAGTGCGAACAAGGCATGGGACAGCGGCCCGCCCACGCTCATGCGGCCAAGACGGAACGGGTCCCCTCCTTTCCGGATGGTACGACGCTTGAGCGTCACCGCACCGGCATAGCCCGCGTCGCGCACACGCTGCACGGTGAGTCGGTCGTGTGAGCCATAGGGAAACGCGAAACTCGTGCACGCCGCGCCCAGTGACTGCTCCAGGTCTTCTCGGCAGCCCGCCAACTCTTCGCGCGCCGTGTCACCATTCAAGCCGCGTACACGTCGATGGTGACGTGTGTGTGCGCCCACATCGTGCCCGGCCTGCAACATCGCGCGCAGGGCAGCGGCATCGAGGAGCCTCGCCGGTGGCGCCGAAGGATCCCAGCGATTGCGGTCGCCAAGGTACGCGCTCACAGCGTACACCGTGCACGGCCAGCCGAGCGCAGACAGACGGGGCAACGCCTGCGATACCACACTGTCGTATGCATCATCGAAGGTGATGGCTATCGGACGCGTCGGCAGCGAGGCCACACCGCGCTGCCAGGCGAGCACCTGACCGATGGTCACACCGGTGTAACCCAGGCGCTTCATCCAGTCGAGCTGACCAGCGAACATGTCCGGAGTGACGAAGTTGGTGTCATCTCGTGCGACATGTGGTGGTACTTCAATGCGGTGATAGCACAGGGCCGGAATCCACATGACCGGCTCAATGCGCCGACGACATCGGAGCTTCGAGCGATGTCTCCATCATCAGGTGTGCCTGCTCGGCCACCATGCTCGCATGCTGCTTGCGCTGCTCATCCCAGAGCAGGGCGTACTTCGTGAAACCGCACCAGGCATGTACCGCCGCAAACACGAACCCGCGCACACCTTCACGCCACATGCCTTCCAGCAAGTAGGTCTTCATGAAACGCCATGCCGGGCGAAATACCATGTCCGACACCCGCACGGTACGACCTTTGGCGAACAAGTCCTGCGCGCCCCACACCGAGTAACGATGTCCTTTCTCGAGTTGGTGGGCGAGATCGCGGTACGATTCGTGTTCGAGCCGGGCGCGAAGATCGGCAACCGGTCCCTCCACCTCGAGCCGCTCGTGCACCCGCTGCGACGTCCATCGCGCAGAGGAGGGATAGAGCCGGATATGCCAATCGCGTGACCAGCCCCCGAGTTCATACGGCCCACCCAGGTAGCGGTTGCGCATCTGAATGCGATAGGCCTGTGCGGTGGGTGCGGCCACGATGACGGCGACTTCCGATCCGAGCTCCTCTGCGGCACGCTCATCGGCATCCACGGAAAGCACCCAGCGGTGCTTTGCGCGAGCAATCGCCGCATTCTTCTGGTCCGCGATGGTAGGGCCGCAACCTTCGAGGACCTGCGCCCCGAAACGTCGTGCGATATCGCGGGTACCGTCCGTGGAGTTGGCATCAGCCACGATGATTTCCGATGCCCACCAGAGTGAGGCCAAACAGCCCGGCAGACGGTCTTCTTCGTTCAACGTCGGGATAACAACCGTCACGGGAACCGGGGTCGGCCCCGGCAAGGTCGCGATGGTGCGTGTCATGGTGGGGGTGAGAGCGTTACGTTGCGATTGTTCGCCTCCATGCTCAGCAGTTTCATCCCCATCTGACAGCGTTTTCGCAGCGCTTTAACACCTCCTTAACACCGCCCTTCCCCAGACTGCATGGCCCGTTCGCCCATTGCCGAGTGGCCAGATCCGGACACTCTGCTCGTTGTAGAAGACGACGACGCCCTCCGGGAAACCCTCGCGCAAACGCTGGGGACCATGTGCCGTCAGGTACGCACGGCGAGTTCGCTGGCCGAAGCCGTGCGTGAGTGCGCGCAGGTCTCTCCGCAACTGGTGTTGCTCGACCTCGGTCTGCCGGATGGCGACGGATCGGAGTTGCTTCGGCAGCTCCGAGGGGTGACCGACGTGCCGATCATCGTGCTCTCGGGCCGCGATGACGAAGACGAGAAGGTGGCCATTCTCGATGCGGGCGCCGACGACTTCATCAGCAAGCCCTGCGGGGCGGCGGAACTGCAGGCCCGAGTGCGTGGGCAGATACGACGCGCCGCCATATCACACGCCTCGCGCGCCTGGTCGGTGCTCACGGTGGACGGCGTGGAGATCGACCTACAGCAACAGCGCGTGGTACGTCGTGGGGAACTGCAGCGGCTCACCCCCACGGAGTGGTCGCTGTTGCGCGCGCTGGTGCTGCATGCCGGCCGGCCCATGTCGCCACGCCAGCTCTGGGATATCGTGTGGGACCGAGAGTTCGGTGACTTCGCCACACATGTGCGTGTGCACATCACGCATCTGCGCCGCAAGATCGAACCGGATGCCTCGATGCCACGCCTGATCATCACCGAACCTGGCGTGGGTTACCGGTTCAACGCGCCCTCATGAATACCGGCGCACCCCACGCGCAGGTGCGCTGGGTGGATCCGTCCAGACGCTGGCAAGTGTGGGCGCGATGGCTCACGCTGTATGTGTTGCTCACGGCGCTCGTCGGCCAGGTGGCGGGGCAACCCGAAGTCAGAGTGGCACACGGTGTGCTCGCATATCTGCTGCTGATCATCGGTGCCAGTCGCGAAGGTGGGCGCGCGTTGTCGATCGTCCTGGTGATTCTCTGTCACCTGACCATCGACTGGTTCTTCGTGCCGCCGCTATACCAGTTCGGCAGCACCCGTGAACTGGACTGGCTCATTCTCGTGGGATTTGCGACAGCGGGATTGCTGGTGTCGCAACTCTTCGTGAACCTGCAACAGGCCGCACGACTGGCGCACGAGCGCACGGCGGAAGTGGAGCGTCTCAGCCAAGAACGATTGCAGCTCGAGCGTGAAGCGTCGGCCGCCCGCGTGCTCGTGGAAGCAGACCGTCTCAAGAATGCGCTGCTCAATTCCGTGGCCCATGATCTCCGCTCGCCAGTGGCCACATTGGCGCTGTTGTCCGATCCCGCGTCCGGGTTCCAGAGCCAGGATGCACTACTGCGTGTGAATGGAGAGGCACGACGGCTCAACGACTTCCTCGTCACGCTGCAGCGATTCGCCAAGGCAGGTGAAGCACCGGCCCTGCAAATGCAGCCTCACGACGCCGAACTGGTGCTGCAGACGGCGCTGCGGTCGTCCACCGGATTGTTGGCTTCGCGTACCGTGCACCTGCCTTCGCCGGTCGAGGATGCCGTCGTCACCTGCGACTCGACGCTCGTGAGCCAGGTCCTCGGCAACCTGCTGCAGAATGCCGCCCGTCATGCCCCGGCCGACCAACCCATCGACCTGATGATTCGCGCGGGAGACTCGACCGTGGACCTGATCGTCGCCGACCGCGGCCCCGGACTGCCGGCCGATCAGGTAGATCGCATCTTCGCCCCCCTGCGGCGCCCCCTGCGCGCCACCGGCGCCCCGTCGACCGATGGACGCATGGGGATGGGACTGTCGATCGCCCGCACGTTCGCGAGGGCACAGGGGGGCGACGTGCTTTACCGGCCGCGCGACGGCGGTGGATCGGAGTTCATCCTGCGCCTGCCTCGTGCGCAGGTCACGACGCGCCCGTGAACTCGATCTCACGAATCGTGATCGATCCGCGTGACTGGGCGTGCGGACAACTGCGCGCGATCGCCTCGGCCTCTGCATAACCGTCGGCCTCGATCAGAAAATACCCGGACACGACCTCACGGAGCTCCGCGTACGGCCCATCACGGACAATCACGGCCGCCCCTTCCCGACGGAGAATGCGACCACCTTCGTCGGTGAGCTTGTGGCCACCTCGCAGGCGACCCTTGGCCCCCATCTCCTGCGACCAGGCGCTGTAGCGGGCCACGATCTCCTGAAGTTCTGCCGGGGACATGTCCGCATATTCGGTGGGATCGTCGGCCAGCAGCAGCATGAACAGCGACATGGAATTCTCCGCATGAGAAAGAAAGACGGCACACGCCCCTCCGTGGGGGTCGAAGTCCCCCCGATGGCGCCGTCGCATGTCGAGGACGCAGGATCGTCATCGGAATCGACATCGGCCTCGCCGGGCAGTGCCGAGCATATGCTGACGGACCCTCGCGGCTTCCGCGAGGCGGCGGCGCGCGTGACCGCGATCCTGGTCCGACATCACGGGTCACAACAACTCGATCGCATTGAAGATGCGGTACAGGACGCCTTTGCGGCGGCGGCGCGGAGCTGGCCCGTAGCCGGCGCGCCGCGTGATGCGATGGCCTGGCTCGTCCAGGTGGCCCGCCGCCGATATCTCGACCGCGTGCGCGGTGCGCGGCGGTGGGTGGACGACACGGAGGCGATCGATGCTGCCGTCAGTGCGCACCACGTGGACGATGACGCCATGTCCGAACCGGCACCGCTGGCCGACGATCAACTGCGGCTGCTGTTCCTCTGCTGCCATTCCGCTTTGAGCGCCGAATCACGCGTCGCACTCACGCTCAAGTGTGTCGCGCAATTCAGCGTGCCGGAGATCGCGCGGTTGCTGCGCGCCGATGTCCCCACCGTCGCACAGCGTCTGGTGCGAGCCAAGCGCACGCTGCGTGAAACCCGTGTGCCCTTCATCGTGCCGGCGCCCTCGGCCCTGCCGGAGCGGCTCGACGATGTGCTCGCCGTCTGCTACGCGATCTTCACCGAAGGACACCTGGCCACCCACGGCGAGATGCTGGTACGGCCCGAGTTGTGCCGCGAAGCCATCCATCTGGTGCAGCAACTGCTGCGTTGGCCGGACACCGATACACCGGCAGCACGGGCGTTGCTCGCGCTGATGCTGCTCACCGCAGCACGACTGCCAGCGCGGGATGCCGATGGCGCGCCCGTCCCGCTGGCCGAGCAGGACCGCACCCTTTGGGACCGGTCGCTGATCGCACGCGGCATGCGGATCTTTGCCACGTCCATCGCGGGTCCCACGATCACGCGCTATCACGTCGAGGCGGACATCGCGGCGGCGCATGTCACGGCAAGCGACTACGCCGGCACGCCCTGGTTGCGCATCGTGAACGCCTACGACCTGCTGCGTCGTATCGCCCCTTCACCGATGGTGGAACTGGCGAGCGCGATGGCGATCGCCGAGTCCGGCGATGACACACGAGCACTGGCCGAGGTGCAAGCGATGTCCGCCGCGATGCAGCGTTGGCCCGAATGGCACGCCACACTGGCCACACTGTTGGCGCGACTGGGGCGCCACGATGAAGCCGCCCCACATTGGAAGGCCGCGATTCGTGAGACAGAATCGCGGCCAGTCCGAGAACACTATGAACGACAGTTGCGAGTCGCACCGGATGGGTTCGGGGGGTGAACATGCCCCCCCGAAACCCGAAACCGTTGGCTCCGACTATCGCCCGGCGTTGGCTCTGACCGCCAGCGCCCCCAGTCGTTCGCCCGCTGCGCGCAGGGTCTCTTCCCGCTTTGCGAAGTGGAATCGAATCAAATTCTTCACCGGCTCGCGGAAGAAACTCGAACCGGGCACACCGGCCACGCCGATCTCCTTGATCAGCCACTCGGATGCGGCCGTATCGTCGGGGAAGCCCAGTTCGGTGATGTCGACCATCACGTAGTACGCGCCCTGTGGCTCGGTGAACGGCAGGCCGGTGCCACGCAAGATCTCGAGGAAGAGATCGCGCTTCTTCGTGTAGATCGTGGTGAGCTCTTCGTAGTACGACATCGGCAGTTCGAGCGCGCCCACGGCGGCGTCCTGCAGCGGGGCCGCAGCGCCCACCGTGAGGAAGTCGTGCACTTTGCGCGCCTGCGCGATCACCGACGCCGGCGCATGCACATATCCCAACCGCCACCCCGTGATCGAATAGGTCTTCGACAGTGAATTGCAGGTGATCGTGCGCTCGAACGCCCCCGGCAGCGTGTTGAAGTACACATGCTCGTGCGGCGCGTACACGATGTGCTCGTACGGTTCGTCGGTGATGACCCACGTATCGTACTGCTCGGCGTACTTGAGAATGGTGAGCAGTTCCTCGCGCGTGAACACCTTGCCACTCGGGTTCGACGGGTTGCACACCACAATTGCCTTGGGCTTCTGTGCGAACGCCTTCGCCAGATCGTCTTCATCGAACCCGAAGCCGGGCGGATGCAGCGGCACGTAGATGGGTTCTGCGCCGGAGAGAATGGCATCGGCCGCATAGTTCTCGTAGAACGGCGAGAACACGATCACCTTGTCGCCCGGATTGCAGGCCGTCATCATGGCGACCATCATCGCCTCCGTGCTGCCGCAGGTGACCACGAGATGCTGGTCTGCATCCACGTCGAGCCCGGTGAAGCGCGAGATCTTGCCGGCCAGTGCCTTCCGGAAAGCTGGCGCGCCCCAGGTCACCGCGTACTGATGGTTCGGTCCGCGTGCCGCCCGTTCGAGGCCGGACAACAGCGTTTCCGGCGGATCAAAATCCGGAAATCCCTGCGAGAGATTGATGGCGCCGTACTGATTGGCGAGGCGCGTGGTCCCACGGATGACGGATTCCGTGAAGACGGAGAGGCGTGCGGCTGTGGTAGGCATACGGCGACATATATCGCCGGGCAGGGGAGCCCGCCACTGCGCGCGGCGACACGCCATCACCCCATGGCCGGCACGGCCTCTGAGGTGATGCGCGCCTCTGCAGGACGGGCAGCGCCGGATGCGGGGTGATCCGTGGCAGAGGGGCCATCAGTGCGCCGCCGCGTGAGCACTGACGCGCTGATCATGAGCGCGACAAAAGTCACGTCGAGCGCGCCAAACGCGATCGCCGCGGTGGCCGCCTTGCCATGCCCCTCGGCCACCAACACCCCGCCAATGGTCGCCCACACCGGTGCTCCACGCCATGTCCACAGCAGGCGTTCGCGGGCGATATGCCGCCACCAGCGCACCGAGAGCAACGCGAAGGCGATGGTGAGCCAGCATTGCAGCGCATCGTGCAGAGGTGCCTCGCCGCCAAGATGGGGCACCGGGGTGCGTAACACCGGCAGCCATGGCACCAGCCAGCCACTGTGATTGCCATGCGTGATGCCATCGAGCACCACATGACTCACGCCACCAATCCAGGCCGACCATGCCACGGAGACCCAGTCCCACCATGTCGCCGGCGCGCGCAGGGCCAGCAAATCGTGCAGACGCCACTCCGGATGATCGCGGAGGTATGGCACCAGCGCCGGCAGCAGCCGGGTGGTGAGCAGCCACACCAACGCCATCGTCAGCGGCACCGTGAACCAGATCTGCGCCGACAGCGTGTGACTGAACAGCCAGTCGTGTGACATGCGACCGATGAACTCGAGATCGGGCGCCATGCTGCCGATGCACAGCGCCAGCCCGGAGAAGCGATGCGGCCAGCGCATCTTGAGCGGCAATACGAGGGCCTGATGGGACAGGATCGTCGCAGGCATGTCTTTTTCGGAAAGGCGACCAGGCCAATGCACCGTGAACGCCCCCTAGTCTCCGCTGGCCATGCCACAGCGACGGTATCGACGTGTCGCCTCCCGGGCTCGGTTCAGCAACAAATCGCACACCAGAGGGGTGCCCCCATCTGACCACGACGCGTCGGCCCACGGACAGCAATACGTGCCCGAAGCAGGGGTTCGCTCGTCCTTCCCTCGACCCGTCGCGGGGTGCCGGTTGCAAAACAGCCGTCCCCCGTGGACTTTCGGGGACTCTTGCCACCGGTGTGATAGCGTGCCACAACTCGACCGTGTACTGACCCGCCTCGAAGCCGGCGCCGCCTCGGCGATCCTGCTCGAAGCGGATACCCCCATTCGCTGCGTCACGCCCAACGGCCCGCAGCCGGTCAGCACACAGGTGCTCACACGCGCGCAGGCGCTGGCGCTGGTGAACGAGATGGCGGGCGCAGACGACAAGCCAGCGGTCGCGGCTGGCGCCGGCATTCGTTTTCTGTACGCCTGGAACGACAAACAGTGGTTGGTGCAGCAGGAGAGCGACGCGCCGCTGCGCATTCGCATCCGGCAGTGGGTCGACAAGCCCGGTCCGGCCGACCCTACTGTGCCCACCGGCACGGGCCACATGCGCCGTCGTGCGTCGGACAAACCGCTGGGTTCGTTCGAGAACGAGGCCGCAGCCCGCGAAGCCATTGATCGCCTCCTGCGAGAGCAGGTCCGCCGGGGTGCGGCCGATCTGCACCTGCGAGTTGGCGAGCCGCCCATCCTGCGCATGGGGGGAGACCTCCTGCGCATCGAGGGCGAGCCGGTGCTCGATGACCCCACCGTATCGGGCATGCTGTGGTCGATCATGCCCGACAAGAACAAGGCGGAATTCGACGGTAGCTGGGACACCGATTTTGCCCATGAGATTCAGGGCCTTTCACGTTTCCGCGTGAATGTCCTGCGGGACCGGAACGGCGTCGCCTCCGTGATCCGCACCATCGCCACGGGTACGGTCACCGTGGAGCAGATGGGCATTTCAGCGGAAGTCCAGCAGCTCTGTCACCTCACCAAGGGACTGGTGCTGGTGACCGGCCCCACCGGCTCCGGCAAATCGACGACCCTGTGTGCGCTGGTGGACCTCATCAATCGCACACGCTCCGATCACATCATCACGATCGAAGATCCGATCGAGTTCGTGCACCAGAGCAAGAAGTGTCTGATCACGCAGCGTCAGGTGGGCGTGCACACGCAGTCGTTCAAGAGCGCTCTGCGCGCGGCGCTGCGTGAGGATCCGGACATCGTCCTCGTGGGCGAACTACGCGACCTGGAAACCATTGCCATAGCGCTCGAGACGGCCGAAACAGGCCACCTGGTGTTCGGCACACTGCACACCAGCACCGCCGCGTCGACCATCAATCGCATCGTGGACCAGTTTCCGGCCGACCGGCAGGATCAGATCCGCGTGATGCTCTCCGAGTCGCTCAAGGGTGTGGTATCGCAGACACTGTGCCGCAAGATCGGCGGTGGGCGTGTGGCCGCACGTGAGATTCTGCTCGTCAACAAGGCGGTCAGTTCGCTCATCCGCGAAGGCAAGACGGTGCAGATCCCCAACATCATCCAGACCAACCGCCGACTGGGCATGGAAACGCTCAACGACGCCCTGCTCACGCTGGTCCGCAACAAGACCATCGAGGCGGAAGAAGCGTTCGTGAAGTCGGTCGAAAAGAAGGAAATGGCGGGCAAACTCAAGGCGATGGGCTACAACCTCGACGGGCTGACGTCCGAGGAGTAGCAGCGCCCGTCAGTCCGTCGTTGCCGGTCCGGCATCGGGAGCGGCGCCCGTGAGAATAGCGGCCGTATCCCGCGCGATCCGATCGGCGATCTGATCCAGCGGCAGATCGTTGCGATCGGTGCCGAACGGCTCTTCGATTTCGGTGGCCAGCAGTTCCAGGCCCATCGTCGCAAAAAACGTGAACATGCTCGCGATGATCGTCCCGTAGCCGAACTCGCGGGCGAGACCGAACGGCAGTACCAGCGCGTACAGAATCACGAACTGCTTCACGTACGAACTGTACGAAAAGGGGATGGGCGTGTTGCGGATACGCTCGCAGGCGCCCGTGACATCATCGAATTGCACCACCAGCGGCGTGAGGGCCACCGTTGCTTCGCGCGGTAGCTGCCCTGCGGCGATATCGGCGTGCAGCCGCCGCGACAGTCGCTGCACAATATCGTTTGGCACATGAGGGCCGAGTGTGCCGCGCGGTGCACGCAGGTGCGCCGCCAACGCGACCGGGAACTCCTCGAACAATCGAACGTACTCCGCCCGCTGCGGCGCCTGCACCGGCAACAGCGCGTCGAGTTGATGCGCCAGCCCCCGTGAGATGTTCACCAACTGGCCCCACAACCGACGGCCCTCCCACCAGCGATCGTAGGAGGTGTTGGTCCGGAATACCAACAGCAGACCGAGAATGATGCCCAGGATGGACAACAACGACGGCCCCAGCGGCACGGCCACGCGGAAATAGTCGGTTTCCACCCACACCACGAGCGCGGCATACAAACCGGCCCCCACCACATCCAGCGCCAGCGTGCGAAACACCGGGCTGTGCGGAAAGTCCAGCAGGATGCGCAGCCAGTTTTTCGGATCGTACGTGATCATGACCGCGTGTACCGACAGAGAGGCATGTAGGGATCTACTTGGCCGCGGCCACGCATTCCATCTCGACCCGGGCGCCAAACAGCAGCGTCGCCTGCACCGCCGCGCGGGCCGGATACTTCCCGTTCGTGAAATACGATCGGTAGATCTCATTCATCGCCGGCCACTCGGCGAGATCCGCCATGTACACCGTGCAGCGCGCCACCCGCTCCATGCCCACTCCGACGGCACCCAGCGTGCCCTTGATGTTCTCGAGCAACTGCTTGGTCTCCGCCTGAATCCCGCCCGGAGCCAGCTTGCCGTCTGGCAAGGTGCCCAGCGTCCCCGACACGAAGATCAGATTCCCCACCCGCACCGCCGGCGAGAATGGATTGGCCGGTGGTCCGTCGGGCTGGATGAACTCGGGATCGGCGGCCGCGGAGGCGGGGCTGGCAGCAGCCGGCGCAGCGGCATCCTTGGGAGCGGCGCAGCCCGCCTGCAGGAGCACGGCGATCGCAGCGGTGCTCGCCGCCACGACAGCGGCCCGGGCCAGACGGAGGTGGTTCGGCGTGTTGGTGTTTTCCATTCCACCGAACCTGAACGGGAATCGGGCGGCGTCAAGCGGTACACCGTTCTTCGTCAATTCGGCCCTCATGCGTGCACCGCGCGGTTTCCGGCCGCATACTTGGAAGAGACGCGGCTCGCGCCTTCCTCGAGCCGTCCGCATGCACCGAGCGAGCACGCCCCCTGTGCTCGCGCCGAGGAGACCACGTGCAGACACCACAGACGACTGAGTTCGACGCGATCGTCGTTGGCTCCGGGATCTCGGGCGGTTGGGCCGCCAAAGAACTGACCGAGAAGGGCCTCAAGGTCCTGATGCTCGAACGGGGACGCAACGTCGAGCATATCAAGGACTACCCCAACGCCACCAAAGGCCCGTGGGAATACCCGCACCGCGGCGGGCGCACGCAGCAGATGATCGCCGACTATCCGGTGCTGCGCCGTGACTATCCGCTCAACGAGAAGAATCTCGACTTCTGGGTGAACGAGAAGGAATCCCCATACACCGAAGCGAAGCGCTTCGACTGGTATCGCGGCTACCATGTTGGTGGCCGGTCGCTGATGTGGGGACGTCAGTCATACCGCTGGAGCGATTTCGATTTCGAAGCCAATGCCCGCGAAGGCATCGCCATCGACTGGCCTATTCGGTACAACGACATCGCGTCGTGGTACTCGTATGTAGAGAAACACGCCGGCATTCAAGGTACCCGGGAAGGACTGCCGCACCTGCCGGACAGTGAGTTTTTGCCGGGCTTTCCGCTCAATTGCGGCGAGGAACACGTCGCGGCGCAGATCAAGAAGAACTACGGCGGCAAGCGGCACCTCATCATCGGACGCAGCGCCAACCTGACGCAACCACTGCCGGGTCGCGGGCAGTGTCAGACCCGCAACGCCTGCTGGTTGGGGTGCACGTTCGGCGCCTACTTCAGCACCCAGTCGTCCACGCTGCCGGCGGCCGTGAAAACCGGCAATCTCACACTCAAGACACACGCCATCGTGCACGAACTCGTGTACGACAAGGACCGCAAACGGGTGTCCGGTGTGCGTGTCGTGGATGCGCTCACCAACGAGGCCACGGAGTATCGTGCGAAGATCTTCTTCGTATGTGCCTCGACGCTCAACAGCACCTGGCTGCTCATGCGTTCGGCGCGCGACATCTGGCCTGGCGGTTTGGGCAGTGCGAGTGGCGCCCTCGGGCACAACCTGATGGATCACCACTTCCGCCTGGGCGCGAGCGGGTCACTCGAGGGATTCGACGACAAGTACTACAATGGGCGTCGTCCCACGGGCTACTACATCCCGCGCTTCCAGAACCTCTTCGGTGACAAACGGCCCTATCTGCGTGGGTTCGGCTATCAGGGCAGCGCCAGCCGACAGGGGTGGGAACGTGCGGTGGCGGAACTGGGCATTGGCGGCGCGTTCAAGGACAGCATGGCGCAGCCGGGTAGCTGGACCATCGGCGGCACCGCGTTTGGCGAGATGTTGCCCGACCATCGCAACATGATCAGCATCGATGAAAACACGCGCGACAAGTGGGGCTTGCCGGTGCTCAAGATCGACTGTGAGATCGGTGAAAACGAGCGCATGATGCGCAAGGACATGACCACCGAACTGGCCGAGATGTTCGAAAGCAGCGGGGCCAAGAATGTCCGCACTTTCGACAACGGCTACACACCCGGGCAGGGTATTCACGAGATGGGGACGGCGCGCATGGGCCGCGACCCCAAGACCTCGGTGTTGAATGCCAACAATCAGGTGTGGGACGCGCTGAACGTGTTTGTCACCGATGGATCGTGCATGACATCGGCCGCCGCCGTGAATCCCTCGCTCACGTACATGGCACTCACTGCACGCGCCGCCGATTTCGCGGTGAACGAACTCAATCGCCGCAACCTGTAGGAGCGCCCATGTCGAGCGATGCAGACACCACCATCTCCCCCCTCGGCCTCCACCGCCGCGAAGCGATCCGACGTGTGAGCCTGCTGCTTGGCGGCGTGGCCTTTGTCGGTGGCACTTCACTGCTTGAAGCCTGCGCCGGTGATGCGCCCGCGGGCGCGCGCACCGCGGGCGGCAGCAAGCCGATCGGCACATTCAGTGTGCAGGATCAGGCATATCTCGACGAGATCGCCGATACGATCCTGCCTACGACCGACAAGTCTCCCGGTGCCAAGGCGGCCGCGACCGGTGCGTTCATGGCGCTGATGGTCACGGACACCTACACAGCGGAAGATCAGGCCATTTTCCGATCCGGCATGTCGTCAGTGGATCACGCCTGCCGTACGGCACACCAGACATCGTTCATGGATGCCACCCCTGAACAGCGCGTGGCGGTGCTCACACAGCTCGATCAGGAACAACATGGTTACATGCGTAGCCGGAAATCCGGTGAACCCACGCATTATTTTCGCATGATGAAGGAACTGAGCCTGCTGGGTTTCTTCACCTCCGAAATCGGCTACAACCAGGCCATGCGCTACAAGGAAACCCCGGGTGCGTACGAGCCGTGCGTGCCGTACACCCCAGGCGAAACCATCTGGGCCTCACACGCGTGAGGCCACGCAGCGCAAACCGTTCCACTTCCCCTACCTGACCAATGTTTCACACCATCGACGAATTCCGCACGCAGTGGGCCTGGGAGTCCGAGCAGACACAGAATGTGCTCGACGCACTCACCGATGCCTCGCTGGCGCAACCCATCGACGCCCAGAGCCGCACCCTGGGCCGTCTGGCCTGGCACGTGGCACAGACTGTTCCGGAGATGATGAACAAGACGGGCCTCGCCGTTGGTGGACTGAGCGAGCACGATCCCGTCCCCGCCACCGCTGCCGCGATCAGCGCAGCGTATCGTGCCGCCTGCGTGTCGTTGCTGGAAGAGCTGGCATCCAAGTGGACGGATGCATCGCTCACCACGGAAGACGACATGTACGACATGCGCTGGACAAAGGCGCAAACACTTGGCGCACTCATCGGCCACCAGAATCATCATCGTGGCCAGATGACGGTGCTCATGCGTCAGGCCGGACTCCGCGTGCCAGGCATCTACGGTCCTGCACGGGAAGACTGGGCCGCATGGGGCATGGAGCCTCCCGTCATCTGAGTGGCGGAACCGGGTGGTGAGCGAGCGATCATGAGCTCTCTCACCACCTCCAGTCACCAGTGACGCGTCATCGTGCTACATGGTTGTCATGGTGAGACGACCCACTGGAGGTATGACGTGAGAAATCGAATGGCGGCACTATTGCTGCTGGCAGCTTGCCATGGCGATGCTGCTGGACCGGCGGCAGGTGTACAACTCACACTGGTGTCGCCCCCTGCTGAAGTAACGCTGGGCGATATACGCCGCCTGGAGGCGCTCGTGACGAACACAAGCCCCGATCCGGTGGTCGTCGAGACCAATTGTGCATTGTTCATCGAGACCTTCCTTCAAAGACGTTTCATGACTGCCGGCCCTCGTGTCTGCGCCGCGTACTCACGACCCGTTGTGGTACCGCCTGGAGAATCGACGCGACTCGTCGCCGGCTGGCACATCGGCACCATGGAGAACGAGACAGGCGAACGCACGCTCTTGCCGCCTGGTCGCTACGTCATGCGCGGCAGACTGCACATTGATGATGCCACCGTGTATACCACACCGCATGCCATGGACATCCGCCCCGCGCAGTAACAAGCACGTGGCGCATGACATGCCGCATCCTGTCGGGCACCGACGTTCGTGCCATACGCTGCGAACCACGGCTTCGATCGTCAAACCGGATCAGTCGCAAAAAACAAAACGGGCTCCCGTACAGGAGCCCGTTCGTCGTACTGGTGCGGAGCGTTTACTTCCGCGCGACCGGCTCGAGGCGCACGATCGGCGTCGGCTTGCCGGCCTGATCGTCGATGGCCAGATAGATCAGACCATCCGGTCCCTGACGCACGTCACGGATGCGCCCCTGACCCTTCACGAGATTGTCGGCCACTTCCGCCTTCTGTCCGTCGAGCGTCACACGCACCAGACGCATGCCGGCCAATCCGCCCACAAACAGGCTGTTGCGCCATTCCGGGAAACGTGTGCCGGTGTAGAGCAACAAGCCCGACACCGCGATGGACGGCACCCACACGTTCTTTGCGTTCTCCATGCCCGGTGCCATCGTGCCCGCGTGAATGGCTTTGCCCGGGCCGTAATTCACGCCGAAGCCCACCACCGGCCAGCCATAGTTCTTGCCGGCCTGTGAGAGATTGAGTTCATCGCCGCCCTGCGGACCATGCTCCGTCTCCCACACATCGCCCGTGGTGGGATGCACCACCAGTCCCTGCATGTTGCGATGACCGTAGCTCCAGATCTCCGGCTTCGCGCCCGCCTGCTTCACGAACGGATTGTCGGGCGGCACACGACCATCGTCCATCAGGCGCAGCACCTTACCGTGATGGTTGCTGAGATCCTGCGCGGGATGCTTCGTCAGATCACCCTCGGGCGGGATCTGACGATCACCCACGGTCATGAACAGGTGACCGCTCTTGTCGAACGCCACGCGTGAACCGAAGTGGCCCGGACGTCCACGCGTTTCCGCCACGAAGATGTCCTTGCCGTCCACCAGCGCGTCGTTCTCGAAACGCGCCCGGAACAGCGCAGTGGTGGAACCACCCTCGACCTGCTTGCTGTAGGTGAGGTACACGAAGTGGTTCTGCGCGAAGTTGGGATGCACCACCACATCGAGCAAACCACCCTGCCCCGCTGCCACCACGGCCGGCACACCCGCCACCGGCGTCGCGACCAGCGCACCGCGGCGCACAATACGCAGACGGCCCGGACGCTCGGTCACCAGCATGTCACCCGAAGGCAGGAAGGCGATGGCCCACGGATTCACGAAACCATCCGCGACCTTCACCACGCGGTAGTCCTGCAAGGACGACTTTTGCACGCCCGTCAGGATCACCGGCGATGGCGCGGTTTGCGCCTGCGCCTGCAACGCGGTCTGCGGCACGGCGGACAACAGGCTCGACAGCGACGCGGCCAGGGCAACACGTCCTGCGGAGGGGCGAATCATGCAATGCTCCAGTGAACGGGGGAAACGGACCCGCGAAAGGTACGTGCGAAACGGTGTGATTTCACGCCAACAGGCCGCGCGATCCGGCGAATGGCTCGTCGGCGTAGGCGGACAGCACCCGGACCGTGTTGACATGGACCGCCACGGTGTCATCGATGTTCCGACCGTACCCGCCCGACATCGTCACACACACGGGAATGCCCACCTCACGGCAGCTCGCAATCACATACCGGTCGCGTGTCATCAGTCCGTCGAAGGTCAGGGCCAGACGACCCAGCCGGTCCCCTTCGTGCGGATCGGCACCAGCCAGATACACCACCAGATCGGGCCGGGAAATCCGCAGCACCCGGGGCAGATGCGTCTGCAGCAGCGCGAGATAGGCCTCATCGCCCGTGCCATCCTCCAGCTCCACATCCAGGGTGCCGGGCACCTTGTGGAACGGAAAGTTCTTCGCGCCATGCATGCTGAACGTGAACACCTGCTCGTCGCCGGCGAAACAGCCGTGCGTGCCGTTGCCCTGATGCACATCGAGATCCACGATCGCCACCCGCTGCACCGCCCCCTCGGCCTGCAAACGGCGCACCGCCACGGCCACATCGTTGAAGGTGCAGAAGCCTTCTCCCCGATCCGGAAAGGCGTGATGTGTGCCTCCGGCCAGGTTCATGGCCAGCCCTTCACGCAGAGCGCACGCACTGGCTTCGATCGTGCCCTGCACCACACGAAAGGCCCGTTCCACAAAAGACGGGCTCCAGGGCAAGCCAATCCGTCGCTGTTCGGCCGCCGGCAGGGTACCATCGCGAATCTGCGCCACATAGTCGACCGTGTGGACGCGCCGCAGATCCTCCTCCAACGCCCGCTGTGGGTCGTGTACACGATCCGGCGCGACCAGCCCCTCGGCCAGCACGGCCTCGCGCAACAGGCGGTACTTGTCCATCGGAAACCGGTGCCCCTCGGGCAGGTCGATGGCATAGCTGGCGGAAGACCAGAGGTGCAGCATGCCGCAAGCTATGCGCAGACCCAGCAGGGGGTGGCCGCGTCGCGTAATTTCAGGGGTGGCGGGCGACGGACGTCCGCCGTCATACGACTTCCCTCCCGGTGATCCCTGTGTCCCGAGTCCTTTTGGCGACGGTGCTACTGACCGTCACCACCGGCGCCGCCAGTGCAGCCCTGCCCGCGCAGAACAGTCCGACGCGTGCGACCTCTGTGCCCTCCAAAGGCACTCCCACGAAGTCCGCTCGTCCCGTGTGGTCCGACGAAGGGCCGGCCAAGTGGGCCCCACGCCCGACCGAGTCGGCCATCACGGCCAACGACCTGCGTACCCGTCTCTATCAGTTTGCCGACGACTCCATGTCGGGGCGTCGCATCGGCGAACGTGGCAACTGGGTGGGCACTGAATACATCGCGCGCGAGTTCAAGCGCATGGGGCTCAAGCCGGCCGGCGACAGCGGCACCTACTTCCAGACGCTCCCCTTCGGCCCGATCGGCATCGACAGCAGCAGCGCCACGCTAACAGTGGGTGGCAAGGCACTCACCCAGCGTTCGCAGTGGGTGCCCACGGTCCCGTCGGCCGCCAACGGTGTGGGCTCGTCGGTCTCCATTCAGAATGTGCCGGCGGTGTTTGCTGGCCAGTGGGGCGACACCACGGTGATGCTCGACGCCGCAGCCATGCGCGGCAAGGTGCTGGTGTTCACGGCCTCCCCGGCCATGCGTGCGGTGGCCGCCAGCAGCGGCGCTCCGGCCAGCTTCGTGAGCTGCATGGACGTGCCCGACAAGTTCGGTGCCAATGCCGCCATCGCCGAAGAAGCGCGGCAGCGGGCCAATCCAAGCGCGCCGCCGGCTCGCCGTCCGGCCATCGCGACGGCGGTACGTGACGCCCGCGCACAGGCTGCGGGTGCGGCAGCGGTCCTGATCATCGGTCTCGACGACATGCAGCAGACCGCGATCAACGCCGCGTTCGCGCAGCCCATGGGCATGCGTCCGGCTTCTCCGCTCAACGCCGCGGCACCGGCCGGCGCCTCCATCTCACGCGCGGTGGCCGAGCAGTTGTTCGGCAAGCCCATCGATCAGGTGGCCGTTGGCACCACCGGCCAACCGGTGACCGCGTCGTGGCAGCACCGCTGGCGCGTGTCTCCGCATCCCGCCCGCAATGTGGTCGCCGTGCTGCCGGGGTCGGATCCGACCATCGGCGCCGAATATGTGCTGGTGGGCGCACACAACGATCATGTGGGCGTGAACCCGGTCGTGGTGGACCACGATTCGGTGCGCGCCTACAACACGGTGGTGCGGCGTCAGGGCGCCAACGATCCGGTGTGCACGCCAAGCCCCGAGCAGCAGAAGAAAATCGACTCGCTCATCGCGCACGCGCGCAGCATTCGCGCGCCGCGTCGCGACTCCATCATGAATGGCGCCGACGATGACGGCTCGGGCACGGTGGTGCTGCTCGAGATCGCCGAAAAGTTCGCGAAGGAGAAGCCGAAGCGCTCCATCATCTTCGTGTCACATCAGGGTGAAGAAGGCGGCCTGCTCGGCTCGCGCTGGTTCACCGACAATCCGACCATCCCACTCGACAAGATCGTTGCCGCCCACAACATGGACATGGTGGGCAAGGGCAAGAACTGGCAGGTGAAGTACGGCGGCCCCAACTCCGTACAGATGCTCGGCGCACGCCGCCTGTCACGGGAATTCGGCGATATGATCGACTCGGTGAATTCCAACAGCAAGGAGCCGATGGCGATCGACAAGAGCTGGGACGTGCCCGCGAATCCGCTCAACCGTTTCTGCCGCAGCGATCAGGTGAACTATGTCCGCAAGGACATTCCCACCGTGTACATGTCGCTGGGGTACGCCATCGACTATCACCAGCACACCGACGAGCCGCAGTACATCGACTACGACCACTCGGCGCGCCTTGGTCGTTTTGTGCACGAAGTCATGACGGCCATTGCGAACCGGCCCAACAAGCCGGCCATCGCCGGTCCCGATCCGACCATGCCCACCTGCGGGCGCTGATTTCGCAGGCAGTGAAGATTTGTCGGCCCATCGGACCTTGTGGTTCGGTGGGCCGATTTCTTTCAACATCGGTGGGAACGCAGATCGCACAGAAACTGAGCAGATTTACACAGATACCACCAAAGAAATCAAAACCATCAAATTGAACAGTTTTGGCGTTGATGGTTGGCTCGCCGTATCTGTGCCCTATCTGTTCTGTTTCGGTGTGATCTGTGTTCCCCCCGCTGTACCCCAGGGCACTACGCCAATCTCCCCGGAAGCGTAAGCTCGAATACACTGCCCGAGTCATCGCTGCGCACGAGCTGCAACGAACCACCATGTGCCTGCGCAATCCACGCCGCGATCGGCAGGCCCAGACCGGCGCCGGATGCGTCGGCAAGCCCCGAACGATCGGTGGTGTGCTGCACCCGGTAGAACCGCTCGAAGATGCGCGGCTGATGTTCAGCCGGAATGCCGACACCAGTGTCAGACACTCGCACCACCGCGCCTTCATGCGGACGTGGCTGGGCTTCCACACGCACACGACCACCCGCTGGTGTGTACTTGATGGCATTGTCGAGCAGGTTCATGACCACGCGTCGCAGCATGGCGTCATCACCCGTATACGGCACCTCGCTCATGGGGGAGAACTCCAGCGTAAGCCCTTTGGAGCGGGCAATGCCGCCGATCGCATCGACACAGTCGCCGACCAGTTCCTCGAGGAACAAGGGCACGGGGGCGATGGCCTGCTCCGCTCCATCGCGACGGGCAAGCAGGAACAGGTCACCCACAATGGATGCCAACCGGCGTGCCTCGCCGTGAATGATGCGCAGCGCCGAACGGTACTGATCAGCCGAACGATCGCTGCTCAGTGCCAGTTCACTTTCGCCGATCACAATGGCCACCGGCGTACGCAACTCGTGTGACGCATCGGCCGTGAAGCGACGACGTTGCTCGAAGGCGTCCTCCACCCGATCGAGCAGGGCGTTGAAGGTGCGCGAAAGACGAGAAAGCTCGTCCTCCGTGGACGGCACCGGCAATCGTTCGTGCAGATTGCTGGCCGTGATCTGCTCGGCTTGCGCGCGCATGGCATCCACCGGCCGCAGGCTCGCCGCCGCCAGCCCCAGTCCACCGGCCATGGCCAGCAGCAAGGCAATCGGTACTCCGATCCACATGGTTTCGCGCACACGGGCAAACAGCACGTCGCGTGCGGCCAGCGATTGACTCACCGCCACCACATACAACCCCCGACGTGTGGACACGGGTAGAGACACCACCCGTTCACGATGTGGATCGAGTGTCACGAGATCGGTGTCCATCAGCGCCAGCGCACGCACCGCCGATGTGCTGGCGATCTGCCATCCGGCCGCACCGCCGAAGTACCGCGTGGCGCTCGACGTGGTGTCCACCGCCAGCAGATGCAACACCGGTCCGTCGGCATTGGAGGTCCGCGCCTGAAAGATCGCCACGCCGATGTCTCGAAACCGATGATTCTCCAGTGTGCGATCTGCCGCCCACCGCGGCGCCAGGGAATCCTGCGCAAACGCCGGCGGCACACCGGCCAATGCCAACTGCAGCGACGCAGCAACCGCATCCGCCGTGTCGGTGAGATACGCATCACTGTCGGCACGGGTGACCCGCTTGAGCACCGCGTAGGTGGCACTGCCCATGATGAGCAGCAGGACACCGAGTGCGGCAGTGTACCACAGCGTGAGCCGCGTGCGGATGGACCAGCCGCGCGACGCCGGCATCTCAGTCGGTGACATCCGCCGACAGCAGGTACCCCGCCCCACGTCGTGTGTGCAGCAGTGGTGTATCGCTCACGCTTTCGAGCTTCTTGCGCACCCGTCCGACATAGACCTCGAGAGCATTGGATGCGGGATCATGATTCGCGTCCCAGACATGGTCGGTCAGTTCGGCGCGCCCAATCACCCGACCCGCCTGACGGGCGAGGTACGCGAGCAGCGTGTACTCGCGTGTCGTGAGGTTGAGCGGCACACCGGCACGCGTGGCCTGCTGCGCGCGGGTATCCACGACCAGATCGCCCACCACGATGCGTTCGTCCTGCAGCACTGGCCCTCGCCGCATGATGGCTCGCAGACGGGCCAGCAACTCGTCCAGCTCGAACGGCTTCACGAGATAGTCGTCGGCCCCGGCGTCCAGTCCCGCCACGCGATCAGTGAGTGCATCACGCGCGGTCAACATCAGGATAGGTGTGCGCTTGCCGCGCTTGCGCAATTCGGCGCACACCTCGAGCCCCGACCGACGCGGCATGGTCACATCGAGAATGATGGCGTCGTAGTCGTTGACCGCCGCCTCGATGATGGCCGCCTCGCCATCGGCGACGACGTCCACGGCAAATGCACGCTCGCGCAGAGCCCGGGCGAGCAGATCGTGGAGTCGGGTATCGTCTTCCGCAAGCAGGATGCGCATGGGACGAACGTCGTTACCTGTCGTTCAGGTTGAGGAACGCAGCTTTCGGTCGCACCATCTGCGGAGCCCGGCCGGTTGACCGATTGCCCTGCGGGAGTGCCATCGAAGACTTCAGGAGATCATATGTCGGCCATCCGCGCAACTGCATCCCTCGTCGCACTCGCGTTTGCCACCGTCGCCGGCGCACAGCAGCCCGCGAAGCATGAGCCTCAGGCCGCCAAGCCACCCGCGAAGGCCGCTCCAGCCAAGCCGGTCGCGCATGACTCGACCAAGCATGCCGCGCCTGGCACCGCCGCAACGCCGGCCGGCAAGACCAGCCACGACAGCACGAAGCACGCACCGGCCAAGCCGGCTGGCAAGAAGCCGTAAACGCGGACGGCGCTCCGACGCCGTCAGGCCCATGGCGAGTCAATCGGTCCCCCCACCGGTCGGCTCGCCGTGGTGCTTGTACGCTACTTGTGCACGATGCCACCGACACCGCCGGCGATCAGAGTCGCAACGTTCGCCAGCACACGTGGCAACGCGATCCCACCGGGTGACGCCAGATACCGCGGCTCCCACACGGGCGAGAACTTCTCTTTGAACGCACGCAGTCCCTGGAAGTTGTACAGCGACTCACCACGACCGTAGAGAAACGTGCCCGCACGCGCCCACAAGGGCGCCAGTTCAGGCCGCGCCAACGCCGGATCCATGAGACCGGCGAGTGGAGTCATGCCCAGATTCGCCGCGCGATAGCCCTGCGCCTGACCCCAGAGCAACAAATGGACGAAGAGCAGGTCCATCGTACCGCGTGGGGCATCGGCCGTGCGCCGCATCAGATCCGGCGAGACTTCTCCGCCGCTGGCACCCGCCCAGATATTCGCAAACGCCACAATGCGCGTACTGCTCGGACCATGCTCGCGAATGAGCGCCATGGGAAAGTGAGACAGGTATCGCTCGTCGAAACGCCCCAGGGAGAAGCCCTTTTCGCGTGCCGTCTTGCCACCCAGCCATTCGTCGGAAATACGGCGCAGTTCCGGCAGCAGCGGAGGCACCTCCGATGCCGGCACCACCACGAACTCGAGTCCCGCCTTGTCGGCGTCCTTGAGCACGCGGCGCATCCACTTGCGTTCACCACCTTCGAGTGTGAACCCCTCGAGTGGTACCACGGCCTCTTCACCCAACTTGAGCAGCGTCAGTCCAAGGTCGATGTACAGTGGCAGTCGTTGCGGTGTCACCTGGTAGAACACCGGCCACGCACCATGCGCATCGGCCTCCTCACGAAAGCGCCACGCCACATCGGATTGCCGCGTACCCACTCCCACCGGATCACCCATCGCAATCCAACTGCGTCCTGACACGCCATACATCACGAACGCTTCGGCATCATCGGCAAACAGCAATGCCTTGTCGCCCAGGAGAGCGAGTGCCGGCGTGCACTCCGGCACCTGGTGGATGACCGTATGCGCCTGTGCCAACTCCACGTCCGTGGGCAGGACCGCGTGATGCGAGGCGGGTCGAAAGAGTCGCCACAACCCCACCGTGAGCACCGCGACAATGGTGCCGGCACTCGCCCGCAGGAAACGCGGCGCATTGCCTCGCACCGCAAACTCCCACCAGAGGTCATTCGAAAAGTCGACCCGGCGATAGGCGAAGAACCCCAGCCAGATGCTCGCCCCTACCACACCGATCACGGCCACCATCCATCCCGGCGTGAGCAGGTTGGTGGTGAGTGCCGTGGGACGATAGAACGCGCGCCGTGACGCGACGACCGCCAGCAACACAATGCCCAGCAGCGTCGCTTCTTCCCAGTCGAGGCCTTTGAGCAGAGAGGTCGCAATGCCGAGTGTCAGCACCACCACGGTGGCGCCCCACGCAGCATCGAGCCGCCGTCGCAGAGCCGCCCCCAACACCATCAACCCCACGCCCGCCAGACTAGCCGTGAAATGGCTGAACTCGACAAGACCAAGTGGTAGCACCGCCGTCAGGGCACGCACCCGACCATGTGCCGCCGGAGTGGCGCCGGAGAACAGCAGCATCGCGCCGCCCACGAAGGTGCTGAACCCGATCGCGGTGGGCAGCAATGGCTGCAGCATCACCGCCACACGCGTCGCACCGCCGAGCACTGTGGCGGCCGTGGACGACACCGTGCCCAGAAACTCCGGCACCCGCGCACGATGCTGCCGGAGTTCCATCGTGGCCAGCGTGATCAGGCCCATCGTGAACGGCACGAAGTAGTACACCACCCGATAGGCCACCAGCATGGCCAGCAACTGCGCCGGGGGCGCCACACCACGCAGTGCCACGAGCATCACCGACTCGAACACACCCAGTCCGCCGGGCACGTGGCTCACGACGGCCACGAACTGCGCCAGCACGAACACACCAAGAAACGCCAGCAGCGGCAAATCGTGACCGACTGGCAGGAGTGCATACAACACCAGTCCTGCGACCCCCCAGTCGAGCAGCGCCAACAGCACCTGCGCCACCGCCAGCTTTGGGGCCGGCACGGCAATGCGCCACCCACGCACTTCGATGCTGGTGTTCGCCCGCAGTGTGGCCCAGCCGATGTAAGCCCCAACCGACGCCAGCAGACACACGCCGAGCACCCGGGCCAGCACCACCGGCACACCCAACACGCCCAGCATGGCGTGACTTTCCAGCGACAACGCAAACCCACACACCGCCAGCACACCCACAACAAATGTGGCACTCACGAATCCCGCGGCCTGCGCGATCTGCTGCGTGGACAATCCCCACATGCTCCAGAAACGCACACGAACCGCACCACCCGTCAGCAGCGCAAACCCCAGCGTCTGGCTGAGCGCATAGGCCAACAACGAAGTGAGCGCCGCACGTGCGATGCCCAGCGGTGTGCCCACATACCGCAGCGCCAACAGGTCGTATCCACACAACAACAGATAGGACAGCGCCGTAAGCAGTGCTGCCCGCTGCAGCGCGGCCCCGGGAATCTCCTGCAGCGACGCCCGCAGATGTGCGTACCCAGTGCCCGCGAGCTCGTGATGGACCACGAGCATGGCGCCGGCCAGCAACAGCAGCATCGCCACTGGAGGCAGCCACGCGCGCCACACCGCCGGCTGCTCTCGAGTCACGCTCGCAGAAGCGCCCGGTGCGGCTGGCGTGGATGCGGGATCGATGGAACTCACGGATGGATTGGGCATTGCCACAAAGAGTCGTTGACGATCAGGAATGTACGGGCGAATGCACGACTCTGGCGCATGACCGAGGCCGTCCCTGCAAACAAGGCGGCGAACCTGACAGCACCATGACACACGCGTGTGTCACGTGTTACCGCCGTGTCAGGCGCGCCGCGGTTGTTTGCGGGCGAGCCCCGTGCCACCGATTCTCCTGCTCTGCGCTAGTCGAGGTGCGTCATGTCGCAGCCCGTCAACCTGCTTCCGGTCTTTCTCGACCCCACCGGTCGTCGGTGGCGACGCATGCGGTACGCGGGCCTCGCCCTCCTGTTACTCGCCACCGTGGGCCTGTTCTACCTCGCGGTGGGCGTGCTCGTGCCGCCTGCACTCCCGGGATGGACAGGAGGTGACTCCACCATGCCGCCGACCCATCGTCGTCACCCTTCGTGGTCGACCAGACTGGCCTGGCTTCGGCATGCGGGACGTGCCGCATACTCCGGCACGGCGACGCGTCCCTCCCGTGTCCATCATTCACACGATCCGGTGCGCCGGGCGGCACCCATCCGCGCAGGTTTTTATGTGAACTGGGACGACGATGCCTGGCAGTCGCTCACCCAACATGTGCAGCAACTCGACTGGCTCATCGCCGAGTGGGGATTTCTCCGCGCCGACACAGGCGCGCTCGAAATGCGTCCGGACCCACGCGTGCAAACCCTATTGGCACAACAACCCGCGGATCGACGTCCACGGTTGCTCACCATGATCACCAACGTCGACAGTGGAGGCCGTGCGTTTTCCGGAGCCCGGGTCGCGACACTGGTGGCCTCGCCCCATGCACGTGCGGCATTTGTCCATAGTGTCGCACGCATGGTACAGCAGTACCATCTGGGTGGTGTGGTGATCGATTTCGAGATGGTGCCTGCTGACGCCCATCGAGGTGTCACCACATTGCTTCGTGAGTTACGACAGACGCTCGCTCCGGCACACGCATTGGTGGCCGTCACCGTGGCAGCCGACGCCGAACCCGCCATGCTGCAGCAGTGGTCCGCCGCCAGCGATATGGTCATCGCCATGCTGTATGACGAACACAGCAGCCGCGATGAGCCCGGCCCTGTGGCCAGTCAGGCGTGGTTCGAACGCAGTGCACGTCGCATGCTGCAGGTGATCCCGGCCAATCGCCTCATGCTCGCATTCGGTGCATTTGGCTATGAGTGGAATGATGCGGATGGTGCACCGCAGGCCACCGCCATGACGTACGCCGAGGCCATCGCGGCCGCACGGCAACACCATGTGCTGCCACAGTGGAATGCCGATCTCATGCAGCCCAGTATCCAGTGGATCGATGCCGATTCCACGGACCATGTGCTCTGGTACCTCGATGCGGTCACCAGTTGGAATGCGCTGCAATCGGCATCGTCGTTGGGCGTGGCCGGTGAGGCCGTGTGGAGGCTCGGTGCAGAAGACCCCTCGTTGTGGCGGATATTCGGCCGCAATACCAGCCCCATGGCGTGGCCGGAACTCGGACCGCTTCCGCCGGGATACGGCGTGGAGATTCAGGGCAACGGGGAGTTGTTGCGCGTCACATCGCACCCCTCAGCGGGTGAACGACAGCTCGTACACGATTCCGTGAGCGGCATGCTCACCAACGAACGATGGCTTTCACTGCCCAGTGCCTGGACCGTGGAGCGCACCGGCGCATCTCATCCGCATCGGGTGGCACTGACCTTCGATGATGGACCGGACGACCGGTGGACGCCGATGCTGCTCGATACGCTCCGCGCCAGACACGCACAGGCCACGTTTTTTGTCATCGGAGAGCAGGTCCAGCAGCACATCGCGCTCACACGTCGCATGGCGGCCGAGGGACACGCGTTGGGCAGTCACACGTTCACACATCCCGATCTGTCGCGTGTTTCGCCCTTTGCCACCCGGCTCGAGCTCGACGCCACCGCGCGTCTGCTGGAAGCGGTCGTGGGGCGGCACACCATGCTTTTTCGTCCACCGTACTTCGGCGACGCGGAGCCCAGCACGATCGACGAACTTGAACCGGTGGAAGCCGCCACTGCACTGGGCTACCTCACGGCCGGTGTGCACATCGACAGCGACGACTGGAAGCGCCCCGGCGTGACAGCGATCATTGCCCGCACCCTGCATCAGCGGGAACGCGGCAACATCGTGCTGCTGCACGACGGAGGTGGCGACCGGGCGCAAACCGTGGCCGCCGTGGGGCCTCTCATCGACTCGCTGCGCGCACGCGGCGACACCATCGTACCACTCGAAGCACTGGTAGACGCGCCCATGCAGACGTTCATGCCGCCGCTTTCCCCGGAAAGTGCTCGGCATCGTTGGCTGGCCTTGGGCGGCTACAGCGCGGTCAGTGCCTTGGAATGGCTGATCGTCACCACGCTGACCGTGGCCGTGTCGATGGGTGTCGTGCGCATGCTGTTGCTCACCGCACTGGCCATTCGGCAACGCTGGCAGTCGGCACACCATCCATTGCCCATCACCTTCGCGCCATCGGTGAGTGTGATCGTCCCGGCCTACCGGGAACAGTCGGTGATTGTCGCCACCGTGCACAGTCTGCTGCAGCAACAGTATGCCGGCGCACTCGAGATCATCGTGGTGGATGATGGCTCTCCCGATGATACCTATGCCATCGCGCGCAATACCTTTGCGGCCGACAAGCGGGTGATGGTGCTGACCAAGCCGAACGGCGGTAAGGCGTCAGCGCTCAACCTCGGCATTGCCCGTGCGCATGGCGAGGTCATCGTGGGGCTCGATGCCGACACGGTCTTTGCCCCCGACGCCATCGCAGAGCTGGTGCAACCATTGCGTGATCCGCAGGTGGGAGCGGTCGCGGGCAATGCTAAGGTCGGAAATCGGATCAATCTCGTGACCCGTTGGCAGGCGGTGGAATACATCACCAGCCAGAACCTCGACCGTCGCGCCTTCACCAACCTGAATGCCATCACGGTGGTACCCGGCGCTATCGGTGCCTGGCGCGCTTCGGCCGTGCGCGAGGCGGGGGGATTCACGCAAGACACGCTGGCCGAAGATCAGGATCTCACGATCACGCTGCGGCGACGCGGCTGGCGCATCGCCTACGCCGATGCCGCCGTGGCGTACACCGAAGCGCCAGACTCGCTGCGCACACTCGCACGGCAGCGTTTCCGCTGGGCATTCGGCACACTGCAGTGCGCCTGGAAACATCGCGACACACTGCTGCGCCCCACCTATGGCTCGCTGGGGCTGATCGCCATGCCCAACACCTGGCTGTTCCAGTTGGCGTTCACCGCACTTTCACCGCTGGCCGACCTGCTGTTTGTACTCAGCCTGACCCGCGTGGCAATCGTCTGGCAGCAACATGGTGCCACCTACGCCGGCACCGATGTCAGGCACATCATCAGTCTCTATCTGCTCTTCCTGCTCACCGATGTGGGATCGGCCGTCATCGCACTGCTCATGGAACCCCTCGAATCTCATCGCCTCGCCTGGCTCGTGCCGCTGCAGCGCTTCGCCTATCGCCAGGTCATGTACTGGGTGGTGTTGCGATCTCTGGCTGCCGCAGCACGCGGCCGTGTGGTAGGCTGGGGCAATCTCGAACGCAAAGCCACCGTTTCACCACTGTTGCCGGCGATCGTGCTGGTGTGTTGCCTGACCAGCATCGCACCGGTCGTCGGTCGTGCCCAACCCGTCACCACCTCCGCTGTCACGGCCGTCGCACCTGCGGCGCAGCTCACGCCCGCGCAGTTGCGCCGCTTCCCCCTCACCGAAATGCCGGCGGCCAACGGACGCACACTGGCGCTCTTCTGGAGTGGTGACGGCGGATGGAAAGAACTGGTGGATGGCGTGTCGCAGGAGCTCGTGCGGCAAGGCGTTGCGGTCGTGGGCATGAATTCGCGGTCCTGGCTCACATCGGCCACGCGCACGCCCGACTCCCTGAGCCATGACAGCGTGCTGCTGTTGCGGCACTATCTCGCCGCCTGGCAACGCGATCGCATCCTGCTCATCGGCTATTCACGCGGGGCAGGCTTCTCCGCCCTGCTGGCAGAACAATTGCCACCGGACTTGCGCGCGAAGGTGATCGGTGTGGCTCTCCTGGGCATGGAGCACACCGCCAGTTTCGAGTTCCATCTCCTCGATCTCGTACGCACCGTGAGTCGACCCACCGACATCCTGGTGAAGCCGTTCATCGAGCGCATCACGTGGACGCCCGTGCTGTGCATATACGGCAAGACGGAAGACGACACCGTCTGCCCGGAACTGGATGCCACCCGCGCACACATCCTGCCACGCGACGGTGACCATCATTTTGACCGCAATTACCCGCAGATCGCACACGACATCCTGACCAGAGTGGCGCACTGATTCCCCCCAGTGCGCCACGCCATTCCCGCAACTACTTCGTCCACATCTCGCAGTTCGTCATGCGACGCGTATCGGCCAGCTCCAGAATCTTCCACGCCCCGTCGGACTTCACGAGCAGGAAGTGATCGATGCCGCAGTGTGAAAACTTGGGACCGATGAAGAGACCGTAGTCCACCCACACCGACGCCAGGTCGCCATCGATGTGCACACGCTCATTGCGAATACGCTCATCGATCTTCTCGGGCCGCGGTGTACCCACCGATTTCACGAAACCGTCGGCCCCCTGCTGCACCGAGAGTGTCGGCGCGCCGTTGCGGGAAGCCGACGTGATCATGCGGACGCGGGCATCGAACACCGAACGCAGCATCGTGGAATCACCGGCGCGCATGCCATCGAACAGACGATTCACCACCGCCATCACGGCCTTCTGGTCTTCGGCGGGGCCAAAGGACTGAGCAGAAGCCGCTGGGGCGCTGGCCGCCATCAGGCCGGCGACAAGGAGTGTACGGAATGCGTGAGTCATGACGCCATCGTGCGATTGGGGAACGGCAGGAGATCCGTCTCCAGCACGCCTTTGGCCACCAGTGACACCATGGTGTGCATGAACTGCAAGGGTGGGAGATCGGGCGGAAGTGCGCCTTCAGCCTGAAGTTGGTGGAAAATCTCCGCAAACGTGCGTCCGCCGGTACAGGAGGCGTAAAACGCCGCATCGGCGGCATTCGCGGAGATCCGATCCGGAAACGGATGCGTGACCGATATCGCGCCTTCGGCCGGCGTCCATGCCTCTTCGGCGCCAGGGGTGGCCGTGTAGGTGAGTGACAGCCGCGCCGTTGCCGCCAGTCGGGGACGCGCTTCCAACATCGCCGCGAGTGCGCGCTCACCTTCGCCGAGAAAGTCCTGCATGCGCAGCAGCCACAGCACCTCTGCCCATCTCGTGCCGCCGTCCCGCTCCACAGCAACCGTTCCTCCCACACGCGGTTTGCCATGTCGTCGCATGACGATGGTGCAGAACTGCAACTGTTCGACCTCGAGGTCCCGGAGGCGCCGCATCTGCGTCACCACACCCGGGATGGCCTCGTCGGTGGCAGCCGCCAGTTCCTTGCCGTAGTGCTGCATGAAGTCCGAGAAGCCGTTGCTGAGCACCACGAGATCGAACTCGTCGGCCTGCGCGCCCAGGATATCCCGCAAGCGACGAGCAATGGGCTTGTTCTTGCGCGAACTGAAGAGGCAGGTGCAGTGGAAGATGCCTTCCGGTGCCAGAAAATCGGGCAATCGCGCCATGATCGCCCGAGAGATCTGTTCCCCGTCTTCCCCACCATCGCGGTAGATGAGCGCGGTCGATGTGGCGGGCACATACGGCGGGTGCGCCGAGATCACGTCGAACTGCTGTCCTTCCACCGGCGCATACAGATCGCCCTGAAGGGCGGTCACATTCGGTAGAGCGTTCATGCGGGCATTGAACGCCGCGAAATGCGTGGAGCGGGCCGTGATGTCGATGGCCCACGCATGCTCGGCGCCACGGTGCGCCGCATCGAGCGCAGCGATGCCCGTGCCCGAGCACAGTTCGAGATATCGCTTGCCGCGTGACGGCGGCAGCGTCGACACAAAAACGCGCACCGAGTTGGTGATGGCCGGATACACCAGGTCGGTTGCCCCGTCTTCCGGCCGCACGCCCTTTTCTCCGAACGTCGGCCGATCGGAGATCAGGTACAGTCCCGACGTGGGGTACAAAAGCACCGTGCCGACGATCGTGTCGCCGACTGCCTCGACCAACCCAAGGCGGCCGAGCAGTGCCGCGCTCCCGGAACCAAGCAGCGCATCGGCTTCCCCGGCCGGCATGGCGTGACAATCCAGGAACAGCCAGATCAAGGCATCGAGACCGTGCTCCGGCGTCGCCGTGCCGCGCTTGTGGTTCTGGCTGTGGAAGTCGTACAGCGACGGACTCTCAGTTCGGGCGCAGATCGTGGGCTCGTCGAACCGATGGGTCGCCAGCAGGGTCCTCAGCGCGGCGTAGTCCTCCTCGGGAGCGTCGAGACGGGGAGGGGCGGCCTGTGCCAAGGACCGGGGGGAAGAGCCAGCCGACGGGCCGGTCCGCGTGGAGACCGACGGATGATCACCGGCCACGTCGTTTTCTGGGAGCATTTCAGATGACATGCGCCATATCGTATCGTGCGTTGTGCACAACGACAATTCTGGTGCCGACGCGAACCGTCACGCTTCGCAGGAGAACAACACTCGACAGGCGCACTTCACCGCACCGAAGGCACAAAGGGAATCGGCAGCGCATCGGTCTCCAGCACACCGCTGAGTACCAGGGGCAGCATCGTGTGCATGAACTCATGGGGCGTGAGCGTCGGTGGCATCGTGCCCTCCGCCTGCAGGTCGCGAAGAATGTGTGCGAAGGTGCGATCGCCGGCGCAGGACGAGAGAAATGCCGCATCGGCGCCGTTGGCCGATATCCGCGCGGGGACCGGCTGCTCCACCGAAAGGAAACCCTCGGCTGCCCGCCACGGATCCTCGGGATTCCCACTGATCTGGTAGTTCAGCGAGAACTTCGCGACCGGGGACAGTCGGGGCCGCGACGCCAGCAACACGTCCAGTGCGTTCGTACCATCCGCGAGCAGCTCTTGCATCGCCAACAGCCAGGCCACCTGTCCCCACGTACCATCCAGATGACGCGTCACGGCCATCGCGGTACCTCTGCGCGGCATGCCGTGGCGACGGATGATGATCGTGCCGTACTCCATCTGCCGCACTTTGAGCGTCGTGAATCGCCTCATCAGGGCCACCACCCCCGGCTCGGTTTCGACGTCCGCGTTGAGCAACTGCTTCACAAAATGACTCTTCACATCCGTGACGCCCCTGCCGAACAGAATCAGATCGAATTCGTCAGCGGCATCACCCAGCATGGCACGCACACGATCCAATGCCGGTGCCCCTTCACGCGCCGTGATCTGACAGGTGCAGTGAAAGATGCCGTCCAGCGCCAGATATTCGGGCAGCTTGCCGATGATGGCGCGGGTGATCTGTTCTCCGTCCTCGCCACCATCCCGGTAGATGATTTCGGTGGATGTCGAGGGGATGTACGGCGGATGCGCGACGATGCAGTCGAACTGCTGGCCTTCGAGCGGTGCGTAGAGGTCACCTTGCAGCGAGGTTACGTGCTCGAGGTCATTGAGACGCGCGTTGAAGGCGGCGAAGTGCGTGCACCGTTCCGTGATGTCCACGGCCCATGCATGCGTCGCGCCGGCCTTGGCGGCCATGAGCGTTGCCACGCCCGTGCCGGAGCACAGTTCCAGAACACGCTTCCCGCGGCTGGGAGGCAATGTCGCCAGAAACACCCGAACAGATTTTGTGTTTGAGGGATACACAAAATCGGAGACAGCTTCGTAGCTGATGCTTCCTGCAGCGGAGAAGACGGGGCGGTCGGACACGAGCCACAATGCTTCCGTGGGGTACATGAGCACGGTGCCCATGATCTCGCCTTCATGCAGCGAGGCGAGTCCCAGACGAAGCAGCAAATCGCCACTCCCCTCACCCAGCAGCCGGTCACATACCCCACGATCCAGGGTGTGGCAGTCGTAGTAAAGATGGATCAGCGCATCGAGCCCCGTCTCCGGCGCCTGGCCATGACGCGCATGGGTGCGGGGTGTGAAGTCGTACAGATCCCCCCGCTCCGTGCGCGCACAGACACCCGGCACATCGTACCGGTGCCCGGTCAGCAGCGTGCGCAGCGCCACAAAATCTGCCGCCGACACGTCGAGGTTCGGACGAGGCAAGGCGAGCGCGGGATCGAGCGCAGAGGACGGTGCAGCCGTCGCCGACTGGGCGGTGGGTGGCATTGTCAGTGTCATAGGCCATATCGTACTCCTCATCGCAGGCACTGACAATTTCCCTGCCCCTCGCCCGGATCACCGATGCACATCGCTCCGCGTTCCGTCACGTCCATTGCGCGCCCCAGCGTCCCGATCACCGGTGCGACGATTTTGTCGGCGATCGCGCTGCTCTTGGCCATGCCATCGACCGCATGGGCACAGTCCACCGCGATGCCTCAGATCGGCACGATTTCCGGAGGCAACACCGTCCTGCTCGAAAGTCGCACGGTGAAACGCACACCGCAGGAGATCACAGCCACTCTGCGCGTGCCCTTCCTCAAACCGGCCAAAGTGCCGGGCGGCGAATGGTTCGGTTCACGCACGCTGGTGGCGGTGCGTTGCGCAGAGGGAACGGTGGCCGTGAAGGAAAATCGCTACTACGCCGATGCCAAGTTTGCGAAGGTGGCCAACGAGCGCATCGTGAAGATTCCAGGCTATGCCGCACCGGTGCCGGGTTCAGTGCCCGCCGTGGCCATGGCGCATCTGTGCAAACCCGCGAAACCCTGATCGCCCCTTACGCCAATCGATCCTGCACCACGAGCAGGGCCCCCAGTGCCGTGGCCGCGCCGCCATGTTCGGGCATAAGCAGCGACGCGCCATAAAATTGTGCCACCAGCTCGAAGACATGTCGCACACTCGGCATGTCTGCCAAATGGCCGACAATCACGGCGTCGGTCATCTGCTCGGCGCGCGTGGCGTTGATCGCAATCACGGCGATCACCTGCCCCACCATGTTCACGAGTGCCGCGGCCGTGTCTTCGCGCGACGCACTCACCGCGTGCCGAGCAACGCGACCGAAATTCACGGCCGTGGTGTCCACCGGCAGGCTGCCAATGGCCTCACCCAGCACTTCGTGCAGCATCAGGTTGTGCGTCGTGTCGGTACCGGCGCGGGACAGGGCATCGATCTCCGTCGGGTCAACAGTACCAATCAGCAGGCGCGACAGCCCCAGCAACGTCCCCCCGCCGACACCCGTGCCGGTGACATGACGTGCACGGTCTCGTGTGGCTGCAATCACCGCCGTGCCGGAACCCGCGCTCACCACCACGGCGGCGTCGCGTTGCGCCATCGCCAGTCCGCCACGACCAATGCCCTGCACTTCTTCGACACGATGCAGCGTACATCCATCGATGATGGACGGCACCAGCGCACGATTGCCGCCCGTGACGGCGATCCATGCCACGTACTGCGGGTCCAGATCCACCGCCGCCAATGCGCGGCGCACACGGGTTTCGTCGGGCTGCCCTTCGCTCGGAATACTCTCGTGCCGCGTCACGGCACCAGCCCGCCACACGATGTCGGTATTGCTGACCCCAAAATCAACCGCCACGACCGGAGTACTCTCCAGCCGTGGCGGTAGAAGGACATGCAGTGCGTTCACTTGCCCGGCTTGTATGTCCGCGTGGCGTTCTTCTCGACGTCCGCACGATAGTAGTTGACGTCCTTGAAATTGCCCGCGGCGTAGCGCTCGGCCTGATTGAAGAAGTACGGCGAGGACGGGCTGCTGTTCACACCACCAGCCAGCACACTCTTCGCACGCACCTTGGGGCCGAACTCGACCGCCGCCACGAAGCTGTTGCCGCGATTGCCGTACATGCGCTTGGTGGTGCGAGCGCCCGTTTGACCAAATGCCGCCAGCGAACCCCAGTTGGCGGAGGCAAACGGCACCGCGATGCTCGGCTTGTTGTCGTCGAACGCGGCACCGATGTCACCACTGAGGCGCTGGTAGCGATTGATCTCCCCCCACGGTGTCTTCCACGTGCCGAAATCCCGCGTCAGGCGATCCGATGCCCGGGACAGCGCCCCCAGCACCAGTGAAGCCGGTGCCTTGGTCTTCACGAACTCCAAGGTCAGCGTGCCACTCGCGCGCGCCGGTGCAGCGGCCGCCTGCGACACTTCTTCGCCGTAGGCATTGGCCAACGCCATCGGCACCGAATTGGCCGCAAAGCGATAGTCCCAGCTTCTCAACTGCGCCACCTGTTCGGCCAGCTTGGTCTTGAGCGAGTCACCGGCCGGCAACGCATCGTAGGCCGCCAGCAGTGGCGGCATGAGCTGCTCGAACGCGGGCAGGTAACTGTCGTACGCCGCACCGATCAGGCCATCGAGCGTGAAGTCCTTGCGATTCTGCAGCACCCGCACCGCGTGCACACCGCGCGGATTGTCATCGCGCTGCTCCGACATGTACACCGGCCAGTCCCCGATCTTCGGGCTGTCGGCGCCAGACGCCGTGAACGGCCAGTTGTTGGTGTTCATGAGCCAGCCGCTCTTCGGGTTGTGCACCGTGATCATCTCGTTGAGCGCGTGCAGTCCCTGCCAGTCGTTCTTCGCATCGCTGCCATCCACCGGCTTGCTGAAGTCGATGCCGGCGTTGCGCTTGGGGATGAAGTTGCCGTGGAAATACGAGATCACCCCATCCGCGTCGGCATACACGGTGTTGTTCGACGAGTTCGTGCGCAGCTCCATGATCTTGCGGAACGACGCATAGTCCTTGGCCTTGGTGCGCAGGTAGCTCTGCTGCAGCGCCTTGAGCGGCTCCTGCATCATGGCCACGGCCACCCACTTGCCATCCTGAGAGCGGATGACCGGGCCGTGGTGCGTGAAGTAGGCCGTCACGGTACGACGCTGCATGCCCGACGCGGTCTTGTACGGCAACACGATGGTCCGCACGCGCACCGGCTTCTCCACGCCACCATGGCGATAGGTGAAACCACTGCCCTTGGGCGTCACCGTCTCGAGATACTCATCGATGACGTCGCCACCGCCCGACGTGTGCATCCAGCCCAACCGGCTGTTGAAGCCCTGGTAGATGAAGAACTGCCCCCAGGTCACCGCGCCGTACGCATCCAACCCTTCTTCACTCGCCATGTGGATCTCGGGGCGAAAGTAGAAAGACGTGTGCGGATTGATCATCAGCAGCGCGTGGCCATTGGTCGTGTTGCCCGGCGCGATCGCAAAGCCATTGGAACCACCGGGTTCCTGACCGAACGGCGACAACGCGGCGTCAGCACCCGCCTCGACATCACCACCGGCACCGGCGCCACCGCGCGCGCCATAGAACTGCTCGATGCCGCGCAGGTTCACCGATTCGATATCACCACCGATGCTGCCTTCGCTGAAGGACAACGCCATCCAGGGCTGGAAGCGCGTGATCAGACGCGGCTTCACCTCGGGGTGCGTGTGCAGATAGTAGTTGAGGCCATCGGCAAAACCATTCATCAGCGCCTTGAGCCACGCCGGGCTGGCGGCGTACTGCTTCTTCATGTCCAGCGTATCGATGAACATCTTCATGCGCAGGTCGCGCCAGATCTCCTTCTCGCCCTCCACTTCGGCGAGACGCCCCATCGCGTTGATGTAGTTCGTCTCCACGCGATTGAAGTCGTCCTCCGCCTGCGCGTACACCATGCCGAACACGGCATCGGCGTCGGTCTTGCCGTAGACATGCGCAATACCCCACTGATCGCGCATGATCGTGACGCGCTGCGCCTGCTGGGTCCAGCGGGCCGGCTGTGCAGGGAGCGACGACGCAGCGAGTGACGGAGCAGCGAGCAACAGACTCGCCGCCAGGAGGCGACGGAAGCGTGTCTTCATGACGAGGCGGGGGCTGGAGCGAGGGGAGGAGCGGACACCGGGAGCTGATGGCGGTATACGGAGATCGCGCTGTCATCCACGATCACCTGCTGCATCGTGACGTAGCGGACCGTCCGTGGAAGCTTGTGCGTGCTCGCATGTTCGGCCACCAGAATGGGTGACCACGGCGCCTCCAGCCAGCGTTCGATGAGCCGATCGAGCATCCGGGATTCGTAGGGCGGATCCACAAAGGCCAGATCATATCGGCCAGCGATCAGGGCGTTGGCAAACGGCAACGCATCCTTCTTGTAGACGCGCGCCTTCGTCGTCACCCGCAGCGCGGCGATGTTGGCCTTGAGTGCGTGCAAACTGGACGGACGGAACTCCACGAAGTCCACGTACTTCGCCCCACGCGACAGCGCTTCGAGTCCGATCGCACCGGTGCCGGCGAACAGGTCGATGACCCGGGCACCTTCGAGATCGGCGCGCACCAGCTTCATCATCTCCACCCGCACCGCTTCGGCCGTGGGCCGCACGCGGAAGTCCTTCGGCGAGGTGAGGTTACGCCCGGCGTACTTGCCTCCCACAATGCGCATCGGTCAGCCCTCCTGGTTGCGCATGTGATCGGCCAGGGCATGCAGGCGCTGACGCAAATAGTCCTTGAGCTCTTGGGGAGCTTCATGTTCCGCCAGTGCGCGGTCCATGCACCACAGCCATTCATCGCGCTCACGCTCGCCGATGGCGAACGGGAAATGCCGCATGCGCAGGCGGGGGTGGCCGAACTTCTCGACGTATAGCTGCGGACCACCGGTCCACCCTGTCATGAAGAGGTACAGCTTTTCGCGCGAGGCCTTGAGGCTCGCCGCATGCAGCGCCCGGACGTTGGTGGCCTCGGGCGCGGTGTCCATCAGGTCGTAGAAGCGGTCCACCAGCGAGCGGATCCCCGTCTCGCCACCCAACTGCTCGTATTGCGTCTGCTCATGGGTCATCGTGAGGAAAGCCTAGTCCCCCGCGCCCGCACGAAGCAAGGCACAGCAGGCCCTGACCCTCACCGGGCAAACCGCCGATCAGTACCTCGGGTACCGTCCACGGGGCATGTTGCCGCCGATCGTGCCGCCAATGACTCCACCGATCACGCCGCCAATCACACCGCCCATGCCCGTGCCCGGCATGCCAACCGGTGGCATGCCACGACGCCCGCCACGCCGGCGATCATGCTCTTCACAGTGGTCCTCACCCGCCCCACCGCCCCGAATGATCACGCCGCCGCCACGGCCACGGCCCATGCCCTCCGTACCCCGACGCCCCTCACCTTCATCGGAGGCGCTGCCGGCCGAAGGCCCGCCGTCCGTCGGATACGAAATGCCCACCGGGGCTGGAGCACGCGTTTCCGGTTCCGGAACCGGGGCTGGCGTGGGCTCGACCTGCTCTGCCACGACCATCGCCGGAGCGGGCGCCTCGTCGACCACCGGTGCCACCGCCACTTCCTGCTCTTCGGCCTGTGGGGCAGGCCGCGGGGCCTGACGTCGGGTGGCCACCGCCTCCCGTCGCCCGCGCTGATCCCCACTCGGGGAGCCTGGACGCCCTCCCTCGAGCGCCGACACAATGCCGGTGCGTGGCCGCTGGGCGTTGACCGCCATCTGGAGATCACGCTCCAGGTCAGCGGTCATCGCCCCGGACTCCTCCCCCCCACAGCCCGCCATCCCCAGCGCGGCCGTCGCACCGAAGAGCGCAACCCAGGCACGACGACGTGTCGGAAGCCGAAAGCTCTGACTTTGCCACAGTGCTCGCATGCGAACCTCGGGCCGATCTGGCCGTGGGCGGTGTGTCCGGGCGGACACGGGAGATGATGCGCTTCGTCACCGAGAAAGGGTGCCGTGCAACAAGTCTAGCCCTGCAATTCCCGCACCAGTCGGTGAATTGCTCGTGGCGCAGGTGGAACCGCGCCAAGTGCCAGTTGCGCCGTCCCCAGCAGAGGACGAGAGGCGTCCTCCTTTGATGTCATTGATGTCGTCATCCGAACTCAGCATTACCGCCGCCGAGCTACCGCACCGCCCCCATCGTACCCGGAATTGTGAGGCTGTGGCGGTCGAGGATCGCCCGAATCGGCGCCTGCCGTTCGAGCACCTCGCGATAGACCCAGGGGTAGTGCTGCCAGGCGGCGAGGGTCCGGCGAGCCACCGCCTCGCCGAACAACTGACGAACCACGTCGAACTCCCCCAGACACACGAGTAAATGCAAATAGGTGCTCTGTCGATCCCGGGCGCCCAGCGGCGGTCCGTCCGGTGCGTCGGGGTACAGTTGCTGCAGTTCTCCCATCGCCGCATCGGTGGCAGCCTGCCGGCCGGCGAACCACCAGTGCAGTTGTTCGTGCAGGAAAGTCGCCAGTTGCGCCGTATCATTCGCCAGGTAGGCGGTGTTGACCGTCAGTACCGGATGGCTGTGGGGCACCACCCGCGACTGAATCCGCACCGTACGGGTGAATAGCCATGGGGAAAGGTCGTACGCCACCAGCAGTCGATCGAGCTGCTCCCGACCGCGCTGTTCGAAGGACGAGCCACCAGCCAATTCAATAGTCAACGACGCAGGTGAAACCGGCGGTGCCGCTTGTGCGAGGAGTTCCGCGTTGGAAACGCCGAGTGTCAGAAACAATCCCGCGATCACAGAGTTCGTCATGATGCATTCGTCCGATGAAAAGTCGCGTCGACAGCGGCCAATTCCCCACCCTGTGGTGATGACAGCCACACCGTCGTCACGGTTGGCTCCGACATCGTGGTGCACGGCTCTGCGATGGCCGTGGCTGCTGCTGCTCCTCGTGACCACGGCCTGCGCAGACCAGTCACAGGTCTCCGCATCTGCACGTCGCACCATCGCCGACAGCCTCAGCGGGCTCATCACGCGCGCCTACGACTTCTCGGCACCGGGGGCTGCCGATCGGTTGCTGGCACTCTACCCCGACAGCGGACGTGTCATTTCCGGCGTCGCGGGACACGTGACGACCACGCGCGACACGCTCGCGGGCGAAATCCGCGGCTTCTGGGAACGTGTGGGGCAGAACATGCGCGCGCCGCAATTTGTCCTGGGCTCCACATACGTGGATGTGATCACACGCGACGCGGTCGTGATGACATTGACGTACAGCATTCCACACACCACGCCGCGGAACACACCACACACCGTGAGTGGCGCATGGACCATGTTGTGGCGCAATCAGAACGGGCGGTGGATGATCGTACAGGAGCACCTCTCGGACACCCCTGAAAGCACGGCCCCGGGACCATCGCCAGCCGCATCACGACCAGCGGACACGGCTGCGGCGATGGTCCACCGTCATTGATGGTCCGTCATCAGAACTGCGCCACGCTCGCCTGCGCCCACGCGCGCGACATGCCCGTCGTCTCGGGATTCCGGAACAACTGACCAGGTTCGAGGTGAGGATAGATGTCCGCGTAGCTGCGGATTTCCATCGCGCTCACCCGCTTCATGATGAACCAGGGCTTGAGGTCGCGCGGGCGTGCCAATCCTGTCGCCCCCAGCACCTCCATGAAGCTCTTCACGGTTTCACGGTGATAGCGCGCCACACGCTGCGACTTGTCGCCCACATGCAGACCGTTCACCAGAGCCGCATCCTGTGTGGCCACACCCGTGGGACAGGCATTGCTGTTGCAGCGCAGCGCCTGGATGCATCCCAGTGCGATCATCATCGCCCGCGCCGCGTTACAGGCATCCGCGCCCAGCGCCACCTTCGTGGCCAGGGCAAAACCGGTATTCACCTTGCCCGAGGCAATCACCTTGATGTGATCACGCAGCTCGGTACCCACGAGAGCGTTGTGCACGAACGACAACCCTTCGTTGAGCGGTGTGCCCACTGAATCGGAAAACTCGATCGGGGCCGCGCCGGTGCCACCTTCACCGCCGTCCACGGTGATGAAGTCGGGGAGAATGCCGGTATCGAGCATGGCCTTCACGATGCCCAGGAACTCGTGACGCTTGCCCACACACAGCTTGAAGCCGATGGGTTTTCCACCCGACAGATCGCGCAGCTTCTTGATGAAGTGCACCATCTCGAGCGGTGTGCGGAACGACGAATGTGCCGGCGGTGAAATCACGTCATGGCCAGGCTCCACGCCACGAATATCCACGATCTCTTGCGTGAGCTTCGCTGCAGGCAGGATGCCACCGTGCCCAGGCTTGGCGCCTTGCGAGAGCTTGATCTCGATCATCTTCACGTTCGGCAGCGCCGCACGTTCCGCAAATGCATCCGGATTGAAGCGCCCCTGCTTGTCACGGCAACTGAAGTACCCGGTGCCGATCTGCCAGACGAGATCACCACCAGGCTCGAGATGGTACGGACTCAATCCCCCTTCACCGGTGCTGTGGGCGAAGTTGCCCATCTTGGCACCCGCGTTGAGTGCCAGCACGGCATTTTTGCTGAGCGAGCCATAGCTCATCCCCGACACGTTGAAAATCGAGGCCGAGTACGGCTGCTTGCAGTCGGCACCACCGATCAGGACACGAGCTTCCGCCGGATCGGGATGCACCGGTGCGAGCGAGTGGTTGATCCACTCGTAGCCGGTTTCGTACACGTCCTTCTGCGTGCCAAAGGGCAGCGTGTCCAGATCACCCTTCGCGCGCTGATAGATCACCGAGCGATCGTTGCGACTGAACGGTTTGCCGTCGCTGTTGGATTCGACGAAGTACTGGTTGATCTCGGGACGGATCATTTCCATCAGGTATCGCGCATTCCCGATCAGCGGAAAGTTACGACGGATGGCCTGCTTGGTCTGCAGCATGTCGACGACGCCACGACCGATGGCCGGCAGGATGATCACATAGGACCAGAGGATCGGCTGCCACAGGAACGACAGCCCGGCGACAAGCGCCACGACCAGCGCGGACAGGGAGAGAAAGAGTATGCGCATGGTCTATTCTACACATTCGGCTCGCCATTGACCCGATCCGGCACACTCCACTACAGTTCCCTGCATGTTCGCGTCCCTGCGCACCTCCATCTCCCTGCTCCCGGCCCCACACTGTCCGTGTGTCGCCGTGCGTGCCGCGTGTTGTCGCCGCGGTGCCGTTGCAGGCGGAGTGTGCTGACCCAGGTTATTTCCCACTGACGGATTGTTTCCGTCACCGGTGATCCTGGCATGCCGCCCGTCTCGTTTCCGAGTCGGGCGTTTTTGTTTTGCGGTGCGGTCATCCCGAACGCACATGTCCCCCTTTGAGCCCCGTTCATGTCGCTGACCCCGGTCCTGTTCACGTGTTGCTGTCCCTCGTGCTGTAAGCACCGGGGGAGGCACCTGCACGACCGGAACACTCGCCGTCACTGACGGACAGATCATTCGGCTTCGTTCTCCAAGGTCCACCCCCACGTACCCCGGGGGTGGACCTTCGTGCATTGCGGTTCCCGCACGTCCGACGTCCTTCACGTCACCCCCGGATCTCCCCTCCATTCTCTGCTGGAGTTCCGATGGGCCTGCAGGATCCTGTTCTTTCACGTCGGTTGGCGCTGTTGGCCGCCGGCTTGCTGACATTCACACCTCACGCGGCACTGACGGCACAATCGCCCCGGGGTGGCGCTGCTGCCAGCACGACCGGCGCACAGGCACAACGCCGCGTGACCGGCGTCGTGAAGGATGGCACCGGCCGTCCGATCACCTTCGCGACCATCGCCGTCACGGGCGGCGGCACGTCTCGCGTCGACGAAGCGGGGCGCTATACCGTGACGCTGCCTGCATCGGCCGCCACGATTCTCGTACGCGCCATCGGTTTCTCCGCACGCGAACTCCGTGTCGCGGCCGAAGTCTCCACACTCGATGTGGTGCTCGAACCGCAGGCGCTGTCCCTTGGCGAAATCACCATCGTGGGCTCCGCCTCCGATGTCGCCCGTCAACGCGCCACCACCGCCACGGCCAACGTATCCGCCGAGCAAGTCACCCGTGCGCCCGCGCAGTCCATCGAACAGGCGCTGCAGGGCAAGATCGTGGGCGCCAGCGTGAACATGAACACCGGCGCCCCCGGTGGTGGTGGTCAGATCCAGATCCGCGGCACGAGTTCCATTCTCGGGAGTGGTGAGCCCCTGGTGGTCATCGACGGCGTGATCTCGTCGAATGACGCCTACTCGGCCGGCGCCTCCACCGTGACACGCGGCGGCACCAGCCAGGACCAGAACGTGAATCGCCTGGCCGACATCAATCCCGCCGAAATCGAAAGCATCGAAATCGTGAAGGACGCATCGGCGACCGCCATTTACGGCTCACGCGCCAGCAATGGCGTGGTCGTGATCCGCACCAAACGCGGCAGCGCGGGCGCGCCACGCATTGCGGTGCGTCAGTCGGTGGGCACGGCGAGTCCGCTGCGATATCTCGGTGCCCGCAACTACAGCAACGTGAGCGAAGTGCTCGCGCTGCGGTACGGCGCCACGACCAACGCGGCGTCGCAGGCGTATCTCAACAGCCGTTTCCCCACGGGCGTGATTCCCGCCGAGGCCAATATCGATCTCGAGCGCGAATTTTTCCGCAACCGGCAGCCGTCGTACGAAACCACCATCTCGGTGTCGGGTGGTACCTCGGCCACCAAGTACTTCGCCTCGGCCACGCAGCGCAACGAAGAAGGCATCGCGGTGAACAATGCCGCGCGACTGCAGTCGTTGCGTCTCAATCTCGATCAGACCATTTCGCCGGACGTGAACCTCACGGTGAGCTTGGGCGTGATCCGCAACTTCCTCCGGCGCGGCCTCGCCAACAACGACAATTCGTTCACTAGCCCGGTGTATGCGTTTGCCTACACGCCGGGGGTGTTCGATCTGCGTGAGCGCACGGCATCGGGTGGCTATGTGCGCAATCCCATCTTCGGTGGTGGGTTTGCGGCATCCAATCCGTTCGAGACCTACGAGTATCTCGACTACTCGCAGGACGTATGGCGACAGATCGGCAGCGCCAACCTCACCTACACGCCGGTGCAGTCGGCGCGCCATCGTGTGACGCTTGGTGTGCTGTCGGGCTTTGACCGTTACCAGCAGGCCGGCCGCCTCTATTCGCCGGGCTTCCTGCAGTACGAAGGGCGCAACAACCTGTTCGGTACGTCGGAACAGACCACGGTGGATGGACTCAACTACAACCTGCAACCCACGGCGTCGTGGACCTTCGCGCCTGGTGGTGTGACGTTCAATACCTCGGTGGGTGGCAGCGTCGAACAGCAGTCGGTGAACAACTATGCACTGATCGGCCGCGGTCTCACGCCGGGGTCCGAGCTGGCCAGCCAGGGCACGCTCTCGGCGTCACACGGCATGACCCGCTTCCGCGATCAAGCCGTATTCGTCAGTGAACAGTTGCTCGCCTTCGACGAACGACTGGTGCTGAACGCCGGCCTGCGTGCCGATCGCTCCAGCGCCAACGGTGACACGGAGCGGTTCTTCGTTTTCCCACGGGCGTCGGCCGCCTATCGTTTCCTCGCGCCGGTGTCGGGCGTGGACGAACTCAAGCTGCGCGCCGGGTGGGGGCAGACCGGCAATCGTCCACGTTTCGGCGATCGAAACCAGACGCTCGATGCCGGCGGCATCGTGCAGGGGCAGCCGAGTGTCCAGGCGTCATCGATCATCGGCAACCCGGATATCACGCCTGAGACGCTGACGGAAGTCAGCGGTGGACTCGATCTGCGGGCGTTTGGCGGCCGTCTCGGATTTGAAGGCACACTGTACCGTCGCACCATCACCGACCTGCTGCTGCAGCCGCCAGCCAGGCCGTCTTCGGGCTACGGCACGTTGGTCATCAATGCCGGTGCGCTGCGCAATCAGGGTGTCGAACTGGCGCTCAATGGCACGCCCCTGCAGACCCGCTCGTTTTCACTCGACTCGCGCGTGACGTTCCAGCGCAAGAACGAATTGGTGACCAACCTGCCCGAGTCGGTGCCACCCTTCTCGCCGGCGAGCAGCTTCAATGCTTCGTTCGGCCGCAATCGCATCACGCAGGGCCATCAGAGCAGTGAGATCTGGGGCAACGTGCCCGTTGACGCCTCAGGACGCATTCTGCCCGTGGGATCGTACGTCACCAATCCCACCGCCATCGCGGCGCGTGTGGACACGGTGATCGGTAATGCGAACCCCGACTTCCAGATGTTCTTCGAGAACTCGCTGCGCTGGCGCCGCGTGCGTCTGAGCGCCACGGCCGACTGGCGTCACGGCGGTGATGTGGCCAACACCACCACCAAGCTGTACGACGAAGGGGGCAACAGCCGCGACTTCACCACGGGCATCACGTCGTCCAACGTGCCACGCGGCACGCCGGCATCGACGCTGGGCAACGTGCCGTCCACCGTGCTGGGGCTTGGCGATTTCCGTTTCCGCTCATGGAGTGGCGGCTCGGATGCGCGTGTGTACCTGCAGGACGGCTCGTACTTCCGCGTGCGTGAAGTCGCGCTCACGCTGGATGCACCGGAGCGCCTGGCCAAGGTCTTCCGTGCCTCGACTCTGAATGTGGCCGTGCGCGCCCGCAACCTGCTGCTGATCTCGGACTACTGGGGTTACGACCCCGAGTTCAACAACTTCGGCAACCAGAACCTCAATCGTTTCATCGACACCGCTCCGTATCCCGGCGCGCGTTCGTTCCACCTGACCTTCGATCTCACGTACTGATCATGCGCACGCTTTCAACACCGAAGCGTCGCTTCGGTCACGCTCTTTCGCTGTTCCCGATTGCGCTCACCGCCGCACTGGCGGCCTGCAGCGCCAGTGAACTCACCAACCCCAACAAGCCCACGCCGGGTGCACTGGCCACCGACCCGGCGCAGGCACTGCGTCTGGGGGCCACGGGACTCGTGGCCGGTGAACGGAGCAGCATTTCCGGTTTCATCAGTGGCAGTGGTCAGTTCGGACGCGAGCTGTTCAGCATCTCACCCACGGAAAGCCGCTCGGTCACGTCGTTTTATCTCAACTTCAGTGATCCGTCCGGGCAGTCCACTGGCGGCTGGTCCGATCGTTACGCCAATCTGCGCAACGTCAACATCTTCCTGCAGACGGCCTCGCAAGCCACCTCGCTGACACCAGCGCAGCAAGCGGCGGCGAAGGGATTTGGCCTGACCACCGAATCACTCAACCTGCTGTACATCATCCTGTCGCGGCACAACCTCGGCGCGGTGATCGAGATCCTGCCGGCGGCCAACGATCTGGCACCGTTTGTATCGCGAGATTCGGTGTACACCTACGTCGCCGCGCGCCTGGATGAAGGGTTCGCGCAGCTCCGGCAGGCCGGCAGCACGGCGTTCCCGTTCACGCTGCCGACGGGCACCGGTATCGGGTACGGTGGTTTCGACAACCCTGCGACCTACGCCACGTACAACCGGGCGCTCAAGGCCCGCGTGCAGGTGTACCGGGCCTCGCTGGCGTCGCGCAATCCGGCGCTGTACCAGAGTGCGCTCGACGCATTGGAGGGATCGTTCCTGCAACCCCTCGCCGCCGATCGCAGCAACCTCAAGCGGGGGCCACAGTACTTCTACGGCAATGTGAGCGGTGATGCATCGAATGGTCTGTCATCGAACAACGCGAACCTGTATGCCCATCCGTCCATCCGTGACGATGGCACGGTCAGCCTCACCGACCGTCGGTATGTGACCAAGATTCTCACCGGGCAGCCGCTGCGTGTGCCTGCCGAATCGAACACACCCACCGATTTGCGATTCCAGGCATACCCGGCGCTGACCAGTGGCATCCCGATCATCGACAACGAAGAACTCATCCTGCTGCGTGCGGAGGCGCGGTACTTCACCGGCAACACCACTGGGGCGCTCGAAGACATCAACGCGGTGCGCACGATCAGTGGCGGCCTCGCGGCACGTGGCGCGTTTGCATCGACGGATGATTTCATCACCGAGTTGCTGCAGCAGCGGCGTCTCTCACTACTGTTGCAGGGGCATCGTTGGGTGGATGTGCGCCGTTTCGGCCGACTGACCACGCTGCCGCTCAGCGGTGTGAACTTCCAGCTCACCAACAATCAGGTGGTGCCACAGGCCGAGTGCCTCGCCCGTATTCGGGCCGGCGTGACGTCGCTTGCGTGCCCCGCGTACACCGCGAACTGAGTGGTGTTAGTCCGGTATTGAGGCAGCGCTGACGAGCGGGCCGCGCAAAAGGAGGGAGGTCGCATAGATTCGTCACATGCGACTTCCCTCCTTTCGTGTACTCGCCGCGGTCACGGGCCTCCTGCTGACGCCGAGCTTCACACACGCCCAGACGTTTGCCATTTCGTTTCCGGCGACTGCCAGCGCCACGCCCATCACCGGACGTGCGTTTGTCTACATCGCCCGTACCGATCGCACCGAGCCGCGTCTGCAGGCCGGCGCCCGCCGCGGCAGTGAACAGTTCCTTGGCGTCGACGTAGAGCAGTTGGCACCCGGTGCCTCGGCCACGATCGATCAGAGCACGCTGGGGTTTCCCTTTGCGTCGCTCAAGGAGCTGCCAGCCGGCGAGTACTTCGTGCAGGGCATTGTCGTGCCCTACACCCGGTTTGCTCGGGCCGATGGCCACACCATCTGGGCACATATGGACCAATGGGAAGGCCAGCGCTACAACGACGCACCGGGGACCATCGTGAGCGCGGTACAGAAGGTGCGCGTTGATGGCGCCGCCCGCATCACATTGTCGGCCGACCGGGTGTTGCCGCCAGTGAAGAAGACCGCTGACACGGAATGGGTGCAGCGCTTCACGATGAAGTCGAAACTCGTCAGCGCGTTCTGGAATCATGACATGACAGTGGGCGCCGTGGTGCTGCTGCCCAAGGGGTACGCGCAGAACACCGCCAAGCGTTATCCGGTGGTGTACACCATCGGCCACTTCAACGACCGTGCGCCCTTTGGCTTCACGTTCGAGGGCTGCGATCGCCCGGAAACCGCCGAAGCCCGCACCATCCGTCTCGCGCGCAGTGCCCGTGAACCGGGATGTGAATTCCAGCAGGCGTGGACCACCGGCAAGGTGCCAGAGTTCATCGCCGTGTTCATCCAGCACCCCACGCCGTTTTACGACGACAGCTACGCACTCAATTCCGCCAACAACGGCCCCTACGGCGACGCCATCACCAAGGAACTCATCCCCGAGATCGATCGCCGCTATCGTACCGTCGCCTCGGGACATGCGCGTATGCTCACCGGTGGCTCGACGGGTGGCTGGGATGTGCTCGGCCTACAGATCCACTACCCCGATGTGTTCGGCGGCGCGTGGTCGCTGTATCCCGATCAGCTCGATTTCCGGAACTACCAGTTCGGCAACATCTACGCCGACTCCAATGCCTTCGAGCGCCGTGACGGGGCGTGGCTGTCGCGGGAAATTCCCTCGAGCCGAAGCCCGGAAGGCATGATGGAGCTGAGCATGCGCGAAGAGAATCAGGCCGAAATGGTGGTCGCGTCACGCGGCCGCTCTGGTGGCCAGTGGGATGGGTGGCAGGCGGCGTGGGCCCCAGTGGGCGCCGACGGATATCCCAAGCCGCTCTGGGACAAGCGTACCGGCGTGATCGATCACAGCGTGGCCGAAGCCATGCGCGCCAAGGGCTACGACCTGCGCGACTACGTGGAGAGGAACTGGTCGACCATTGGCCCCAAGCTGGTGGGCAAGCTGCACGTGGCCGTCGGTGACATGGACAACTACTTCCTCAACCTCGGCGTGTATCGCTTCGAGACATTCCTCGAGAGCACGAAGCAGCCAGGCAAGGGGCCGTATTACGGTGGCAAGTTCGAGTATGGTCGACCGCTCAAGCCACACGGCTGGCAGCCATGGAGCAACCAGGAGCTGCTGCGCATGATGGACGCGCAGGTGAAGAAGGGCGCGACGCGGCAGTAACAACCATCGGGGAACGGCACCGGATGGAGTGGCGGCGATTGCTGCTACAACTGCCCGGTGCCACCCCACGTGGCAACCCGCGCACGATAGGCCGGATCCTCATATCGGTCGGGACGGAATGCGGCCGCATGTGAGGGCACCGCTTCACCAGCCATGAGTTGCGCGAGTATTTCACCCGCTGCGGGTGCGGCCATGAGGCCAAACCCCGAAAAGCCAGCACACACATAGGCGCCTTGTGCACCTGACGCACCAATCAGCGGCCTGTTCTCGGCGGTCTTGGTGTAGTAGCCACCGTCGACATACATCGACGGCAGGCGATCGACATACTGCGCGAATCCCGGCACTAGTGCGGCCATGCCTCGGAGCACGATTTCGGCATAACTGAGATCATCCGGCATCGGAAACTCCGGTTCATCGAATCGGTGATCGCCGTGATAGTCCCACAGCATCAGCACGGTCTTCGACGCACCGTACCCCTCGGGGCGCAGATGAATGCCTGCCGGCATGACCTCGATGAAGCGGCGCGTTTCGTCAGATGCCGCAAGCTCCTCGCGCTCGTCATCAGCCCACCGGAGTTGTTGCACATCGTCCAGAATGACGAGTCCCGTATCTCGATCCAGCGCGCCGTGCACATCCTCGATGGCCACCTTGTAATGCGCTTCCGAGAACAGTGGCAAATCGCTCTGCACCATCCGCGCGACCTGCCGAGCATGAGGACCGGCGGCATTTACAAAGTGGGAGGTGGCAATGCGCTGCTCGATGCCCTGCGCATCACGCACGGCAACCCCGGCGACACGCGCGTGATCGTGATCGGGTTCGAAGGCAACATCGGTGATGCGGCCTTCCACCAGCACGACTCCCGCTTCACGCGCTTCCTCGAGCAGGTGCATGCCCAATTGCTGGCCACTGAACCAGCCACAGCGCCGCGCATGCAGCACGCCGCAGATGTCCGGTGCGAGCCAGGGAAACCAGTGGCGAATGGCGTCGCGGTCCAGAAAGAGATCGGCGCCCTCCGGATGATCGTGGTACCCACGGTGCCGGGAAGGCAGGTAGGACTCGCTTTCAGCGCGTGTCCGATACACTCGCACGGGACCGGCGCCCTGCGCCGCGGCGAGGGCCGCTTCCGTTTCGAACCGTTGAGCGCGCACCGGGTCGGCGGTGGTGTAGAGATACCCGCGGCGGTTGAGATGGAAACGATTGCCACAGGCATCGGCCCACGATTCCAGCAGGTCGATACTCCGGTTCATCAACCGCACCATGGCATCGTCGGGCCCGGGCCACCAATTGCGATACGCCTCGGTGGACTTGTCACTGGTCAGCGAGAGTGGCGGCCGTTCGTCCACCAGCACCACGTCGCGCCACCCCTGCTGCACCGCCAGGGCATGGGCCACCGCAATGCCCGCGATACCGGCCCCGCAGATCACCGCACTCGCCTGCACCGGCATGCTCACGTCGACGCCCCATTGGCCCAGAGCGCACGCTCGACCATCACGGCGTCCCATCCAGCACCGAGTTGTGACGCGCGCTCGACCAGTGCTGCGGCGTAACGCCGATAGTAGGTGGTGCTCCACGCCACTGGACCGAGTTCCTCCACCTGTGCGGCGACCAACTCATCGAAGAAGGGATAGCGATCGGGTGCCACGAGAGCGAGCACCGCAGAGGCCGTGGCAGGCCCCACACCGGCCAGTGTCGTGTAGGCGCCAATGGCCTTGCTGAGCTGCGTGATATGCGTGGCAGCCAACACCCCGGCATCGTGCACGGCGTCCGGCGTATTGCTGCGCACCAACGTGAGATTGGGGCCTCGCCACACTCCACGCGTCATCTTCCATTCGGTGAGGCGCACCAGTTCTTCCTGCGTCACCAGTCGCGGCGTTCTCGCCTGCACGTCGGACGTCAACGTGCCACGATACCACGTGTCCAGCTCCACAAGCCGCGCGGGAGGCTGCAGGGCGACCACCGCAGGATACGCGTCGAGGGCCGCCCGCCAGGGCGCTTCCGCGGGTGCGGTCCAGAGTCCGGGAGTGAGCATCGCGAGAATCTGTCAGCACCAATGCCCACGGCGGAAGAACCGAAACTCAGGGGCCCGCGACGTCCGTGGCCATGGTCAGCAGCTTTTGCATCGTGTTCCAGTTGCGTGCGGTGATCCGGTCCCCCAGACCGCGCGTCGCCTTCTCGTACACGGTGCTCGCCGACATGCCATCGGGGAACCACAGGTACGCCGCATGCGCGCCCACCAGGAACCGCTCGCGCACCGTCGGCGCCTCGGCGATGCACCGAAGATCCGCCGGCGTGACATCCGCACTCCACACGGTCACCACGAATCGTGATGGGTTGTCGAGGGCTTCCTCCGGCATCGGATTTTCCTGCAGTAGCTGTCGCATCTGTGCCGGCGTGCGCACAAACACCCGGGAATCCACACCCAGGACATCGAGAATCCCGTCATGCAGGGAAAGCGCTGCGGCATCGGGTTTCAGGCGGGTGCGGTACACCAGATTGCCGCTGTTGAGCAGGGAGCGTACGTCGGTACACCCGAGAGACTCCGCAATGGCGCGGAGCTCCGCCATGGGCACCTTCTTGCCACCTCCCACATTCACACCACGCAGGAGCGCTATCTGGAGGGACGATCGACTCTCTGGCATCATTTCCAAGGGCGAGGTTTCCGTGTCGTGTTGTGCGCGACGTCCCACCAGTCTAGCTTTCCCAAGGTGAGATGTCAGCGATTGTCGCTGCCCATCCGCCACGGGCCTGCCACCGCGCGCGGGCCCCATGCCATCCGTCAATTTTGTGACCTTGGCATCGCACACTGCCGGAGGATACCGGCATGATCCCACACGCTTCACCTGAGTTCGTGCGCGATTCGCGCCTGGGATTTGACCGGGGCGCGTTTCTGGTGACACATCGCGCGCAATCGGCCGCGTCGCGCGAGTTCACGCAACTCTCCGAACGCGCGATCGAAATCGCGAACCAGATCGCGGTCACACTCGACACCGATCCGCCCGAGCTGCGGCGCGCGCCGGAACGCTGCGTCATCCAGCTTGGCCTTGTGGCCCTGACGCTGGCCTATCTGCGAGCGGGTGGCGAAGTGCAGGCTGGTGGCCAGTTGCTGGCCATCGTCTGGCACGGCGTCATCGCTCCACGCGGTGATCACGCACCAGAACGTGGGCCGCGCCATGCGCCGCCGCCGCCGAAGCCGGTGTGGGAAGAAACACACCTGGTATCGGCCGAAAACGAATCGGGGTGGAACTGGCACCCCTTCGGCTTTGAACGGGAAGGCTTCACGTCGTTGGAAACGGCGGAGCGCTGCGTCGAACAACTGCGCCTCGCGCTCGTGGATGTGCCGCCGGGGCCGCGCACGTTGCCGCCGCCGCGTTCGTCAGCGCGGATGCGCCGATAGCCTGTGGATATGCCGGTGACGATGAAGGCCGTGCAGATGGTGCGCGCGGGCGATCCGGTCGTGTCTCATGAGGTTCCGGTACCATCGCTGGGCCCCGACGACGTGCTGGTGCGCGTGCGGGCCGCCGGCATCTGTCACTCGGATGCACACTATCGGAGCGGTCGCTCACCAGCGCACCCGCTCCCGCTCACCCTCGGACATGAGATCGCCGGAGAAGTCGCGGCCGTCGGCTCGGATGTCACGACGCTGGCGATCGGCGCCCGGGTGGCGCTGCACTACCTCGTGATCTGCGGCGCCTGCGATGACTGCCTCGCCGGGCGCGAACAGTTCTGCCGGACCGGTCTCATGCTCGGCCACTACACCAATGGTGGCTGGGCCGAGTACATCGTGGTACCAGCGTGGAACGCCGTACCACTGCCCGATGCGGTGTCGTACGAGCATGGCGCGGTCATGATGTGTTCGTCTTCCACGTCGCTGCATGCGTTGCGCAAAGGACGGATGCAGCCCGGTGAATCGGTGCTTGTCATCGGCGCGGGGGGACTGGGCATGTCGGCCATTCAGTTGGCGACTCACCTGGGCGCGTCGCAGGTCATCGCCGTGGACCGGGATGCCAAAAAGCTCGCGCTGGCGGCGCAGTTTGGTGCAACGCCGGTGTCGGCGGCGGACCTCACCGTGGATCAGGTCGTGGCAGCCGTTCGTGATGCGTCGAACGGCCGCGGTGTGAATGTGGCCCTCGAACTGGTGGGCAGTGTCGACACGGTGCAGGTGTCCCTGAAGGCCCTCGCTCCCCTCGGCCGCGCTGCCGTGGTTGGGCTCAACAACGTCGCCGTGCCGGTGGACAGCTACCGCGACATCATTGGCCGCGAGGCAGAGCTGATCGGGTCAAACGATCACCTGCGCAGTGAGCTCGAGGAGCTGATGGCACTGGCCGCCGCAGGACACCTCGATCTGCGTCACGTCGTCACCAACACCGTGCCACTCGACGCCGACGCCATCAATGGGGTGCTCGACGCGCTCGATCGTCACGCCGCACCGGTGCGCACCGTTATTCTGCCGTAGATCGGGTGATGATATGCCGTCTCACGGTGCCGAACATCGCTACCGTGGCGGCAGCACAAATCCCTGATCGAGCAGATGATCGATGGGGAGAAAACGTGGCGTCGGCAGTGCATCCCACCGAAACCACTCCCAGCCATCGCACTTGTCCGGCTCCTGCACCACGGCCTCACCATGAGGCGCCTCGGCAATCACGAACAGCGTGACGTAGTGACGCCCGCGCTGCGTGCCTTGCGCAGGAAAGACATCGTTGGTCCAGGGACCGTCGTGCGTGTCCGTCAGCACGAGTCCCGTTTCTTCGAGGGTTTCCCGGCGCGCGCAGTCGTGCACCGACTCCCCCCACTCGAGATGGCCGCCCGGAAACTGCCATACGCCGTCGCCATGAGAGGTGCTGCGACGCCGGCCGAGCAGTACGCGATCGGCGCGGCGAATGATCACCGCCACCCCGATCCGGGGCTGCAGCGCACCGGCCGATTCAGTCACGTCCACGACGGCGAATCAGGCAGTACGACCAGCGGCCTCCGTTCACGCAGCGCACCTTCCATGTGCAGCAATGCGATGCCCACGCCCGCAGCCCCCTGCATGAAACCCGTCTGCGCAATGACGTCATCGGGGCTGGTCCGATTTTCCGCTTGCACCCACTTGAGTCCACCCGCGTCGGGTGTGGCACGCCGGATCACGTCGTCCATGACCCGCTGCGCAAACGCCAGATCATCGGCACTGCGCGTCGCCGCATGGCGCGCCACGAAATACTCGGCCACGCCACAATTGCCGCAACACTGCGAGATGTTGTTCCAGAAACCCGAGCGATCAGGATGTTGTTCCGGGACACCGCTCTCGACGATCGCCTTGGCCAGCGCTGGCTGATAACGACGCCACGTGGCATCACCGGTGAGACGCTCGAGCTGCCGGTACAAACGCCCGGTGCCGGCCGGTCCATGGCACCAGCTCAGGTAATACAGCGACTCATTGCCCGGTTCGGAGTGGAAGATCTTCCGTGCACCGCTTGGCGATGTGGTGGTGATGCCATCGAGATAGCGCGCACCCGACAACGCACCTTCACGAGCAGCCCGTTGCAGCGTCCGATCGTCAGCGAGCGCGGGATGCATGGCCAGGGTAGCCAGCGTATAGCTCACCCCCGCCGTACCGTGCGAGAAGTTGGGGTAGCGGCGGGGGGTCGACGACGAAATCGCCCACTTGGTTCCGTTGCCTTCACTGACGCCGGCGTCCAACAGTGAGCGCGCCGCCCCCCGCAACACCCGGCTGGAATCCCGCCATGGTGAGGCGGAAGCACGATCACGCGCTTGCAGCCACACCAGGGCCAGAGCGAGACCTGCGGTACCAGAAATGATATCCGTGGAATCCTGCCAGACGGCCGCCTCGCCTTTCCACGAGGCGCTGCCGCGCACACGTTCGGCGATCTGCGCGAGTGCCGTCTGACCGGCCGCAAACGGTGCGCGCTCCTGTACGAGCTGCAACACGTAGGCGATGCCCGTGAGCCCGGTATACAGGCCCGCTCCAGCGGCGCCCACTCCTTCCGGGGGCAACGCGGCGACCAGTGCGCGCGCACCGCTCTGCGCTTCACGCAGGTAGCGCGCGTCGCCCGTGGCGTGATGCAGTTCGAGATAGAACAGCACCACGCCGGGCATCCCCGAGTAGAGACTCTGGTCCACGACCTTGGGCTTGAGCGGATCCACCGGCCATCGCACAGTGTCCCCTTCGCGCTGCGCAACGCTGTTGAGCCATCGCTCGGCGGCCAGCGCCGCCGCCCGGTAGTCTTCGGCCGATGACGTCGCCGACAGCACAGCGCTAGACGCCGTGGACTCCGATGCCGCCAGCCATCGCGGAGCCGCCAGCAGACTGGAACCCATCAGCACGTGCTTCAACAATTCACGGCGTTCCATGCGTTGCCTCCACCACCACGTCGGTCCGTACCGAGTTGGCGATAAAACAGGATTCATGCGCCTCATGATGCGCGGCATCTTCTTCAGCAGCCGAGGGCGGGTCACCGGCAAATCGCACGGCGGGGCGCAACGTCACCCGTGACATCACCAGTTGTCCGCGCTCGTTCCTGGTCATCTCGCCCTGTGCTTCATCGAGATAGCTGTCGACGGTCCAGCCACGTTCGGCAGCGATGGACAGAAACCAGAGCATGTGGCACGACGACAGCGACGCGACAAAGGCTTCTTCCGGATCCACACCCGACGGATCGGAGAGCGGAATGCGTACGACCTGCGGCGAGGACGACGCGGGCACCACAGCCCCGCCATCGAAGCGCCACTGATGTGCGCGGCTGTAGCGATTGTCGGTGAATCGCGCCTCACCGCGCGACCACTCGATGGTGGCGGAGTAGAGATGAGCCATACGGTCACACTACTCCGCCGCCACCGAGTGCGCTACCGAATGTTCAGCGCCCGCTCGCGCCGCTCACCGGTTCCTTCAGCAGTCCCTCCACGATGGCTTCGTACTCGGCCACCAAAGTCTCGTGGTGCACCCCGCTCGCCTTGGCTGCAAAACCGGTGCGTACCGCCCGCACCGTGCCGTCACGTCCCAGGAAAAACGTGGCCGGCCAGGTGTTCAGATTCACGGCCTGCGGCAGCTTGGCGGTGACCTCCTTGGGCTCACCGGCCACCAGATAGGCATAGTCCACGTCGTAGCGCTTCACGAACGCCTTGAGGCGGGAGAGATCCTGCAGTTCTTCGGTCTCCTCGAAATCCAGCGCCACCACCTCCAGCCCCTGCTCGCGATACTTGCGATAGAGCGACGACAGGAACGGCGCTTCGTCGTGGCAGTTCGGGCACCAGGTGCCGGTGACATTCACGACCACCACTTTGCCCGCATACCGCGCATCGCGGTTCGTGACTCGCGCTCCACTCACGTCCTTGAAGTCGAAGGCGAAGGTCTCACGCGCATCACGCACGGAGGTGTGCGTCGCCACATCGGCCGGCTCGGCCAATCCGCGGGCCCGCGCGTCAGCGTCGCGCCATGCCACATACCGGCGTGCCGCACCACGCGGAGAACGCTGCACAATTGTCAGCGAACCATCAGCATTGGGTTCGACATCGATACGCCCAGGCCGCGTGCCATCGAAGTGTGACAACGCGAATCGTCCATCGGCAAACGTGCCGGTATGTGCGCCAGCGTCACCATCCACCCGCAGGATGGTAGCCGTCACATTGGCGCCCGACTGCTGCGCGACAAAACGCCACGCGCGTTCGCCCTTGGAGCTTTCTACGGGGAAGATCCAGGTGCCGGCAATCGACGGGGCCTTGCCCGACGCCGCCACACGCGCGCGACCGGGATGTGCGGTCACCCGCACCGAATCCCGCCGGCGCGGATTGCCGAACCATCCTTCGAAACCGTCTGCCGTGCGGGTGCCGCGCAACCGCGATGCCAGGTGGGCAAAGTCGACGATGACCGAATCACCGGTGTTCACCGTGCCTGCCGTTCCTCGGCCTTTCGGCACGACGCGCACCGATGTGGACGTGATCGAATCGGTGCCATTGTACAGCGCGAGTTGCACGGCGCGTGACGTACCGGTGGTGCTCCACGTGAGGGGGAAGACCACCGTGAGCGAATCGTAGTGCAACGTGCCTTCCCAACGTCCTGTCAGCGCTGACGGCGCCTGGGCGGCAAGTGTTGTGCCGTGCACGCCGAGCAATCCCGCTGCAACGGCCAGCACAGTCTTCGTGCGATGTGTCATGTGTTCACCGTGCGGCAAGCCGCGTTGAGAGTTCGATGGTCTTGGGGGGCAGGCAGAGCGTGTCGCTGCAAGCCTGGTAGCGCACGCGGACAACTGCTGTGGTGTTCGCTCCTTTCCCGGGCGTTGCCACGACAGGCACGGAGAACTGCGGCGCACCGCTATACCACTCCACGGGAATACCAAACGGCGACGTGGGCTGCCGTTCGGGCGCCGGCCCTTTCACCGCGCCGGCAATCGTCCAACCACTGGCGGCACCCGTCGGTGCAGGCACCGTCACACGCAGTGGAAACGGACCGTCCGGATCCTGGGTGAGCGAATAGACATGCCAACCCGGATCGATCCGGGCGCCAAGCTCCACAAACTGCGTATCACCACGCACGGCGCGCGTCACGCGCGTGATGGCCCACTTCACCCGTTCAGCGGGTTGTGTGGGCGGAAAAGAAACGCTGCTGCCGATCAGCAGCGCGATGGAGGCCAACACCGACATGAAACCACCATGATGGAGGTGAACACATGCGGGGGCCTGAATGAAAAACGCCCGCCCCTCGCATGAGGGGCGGGCGCCGAAGCCGTACTGTACGCGATCAGCAAGAGTGCGATGCGCGTACTAGCCCGAACAGACGGACGTCACCAAGCCCCCGACGTGCGGTGTGCGACAGCACACCACGCGACAGCGGGGACAACAACAGGTGACATCGCGATGCGACACGTGAGCGTGGGCTCGGGTGATCGACAGTCCGCTCGGCAACCACCGGTCGGATATCTTCACGCAGCGTAATGTGGCTTGTCACGCCGTGTCAAGCGGCATACGCCGAATTGTATGACGCCCCCCTTGACTTCACGGGCCGGTCGACACTAACCTCAAAAGAGCAACACCAAGCAACAAGACAACCGAAGACGCAGTTCGCTCCGTGGTCATTTGCCGCTATTGCCGCCACGCTAAACAAGGTGCTAAAACGCGAATACCCGGCACGCGCTGGGTTTTTTGTTTTGGGACCTCGTCTATTCACCCAGCTCACGAGGCCCAAGATGTGCGCTCCCGCTGTCACTGCCGCCGCCGATTCTGTTTTGCCCGAGGCCATCAGTGCCCCGTCCCGCCGCACGCGTGCCGTGCGGGTCGGGATCGACACTGACGTAGCCCATGGCGCCGTGGTGCCGCCATTGCATCTCTCGTCGAACTTCTCGTTCGCGGCCTTCGGAGAGAAGCGCCCGTTCGACTACACGCGCAGCGGCAATCCCACGCGGCAGATTCTCGCCGACGCGCTGGCCGAACTCGAAGAAGGACATGGCGCCGTCGTGACGTCCAGCGGCATGTCGGCCGTCACACTGGTCCTGCAACTCGTGCCAGCGGGCGGTAGCATCGTGTGCGCGCACGATTGTTACGGCGGCACCTGGCGCCTGCTGCAGTCGCTGGCCACACGGGGGCTTTTCACCCTGCATCTGGTCGACCTCACGCAGGACAGCGCGGTGGCACGCATCGAGGCGCTCGCTCCGTCGCTGGTGTGGATCGAAACGCCCAGCAACCCGCTGCTGCGCATCACCGACGTGCGAACGATCTGTGCCGCCGCGCAGCGCGCCGGCGCGCTCAGTGTCGTGGACAACACCTTCCTGTCACCGGCCCTGCAACGCCCGCTGACACTCGGTGCCGACATCGTGGTGCACTCCACCACCAAGTACCTGAATGGTCACAGCGATGTCGTGGGCGGTGCCGTCATTGCGCGCAACGAACAAATCATCGAACAACTGTCCTTCTGGGCCAACTGCCTGGGTGTCACCGGCGCCCCATTCGACAGCTATCTCACGCTCCGCGGGGTGCGCACGCTGTATCCCCGACTGGCGCTGCATGAGGCCAACGCGCAACTGATCGCGGAAGCCCTGGATGGCCATCCGGCCGTGCGTGCGGTGCACTATCCGGGCCTGCGCTCACACCCTGGACATGCACTTGCCGCGTCACAACAGGATGGCTTTGGCGCGATGCTGAGTTTCGAACTGGCGGGCGGATCGGACGCGGTGCGCGCACTCACGGCATCGTTGCGCTGTTTCACGCTGGCCGAATCGCTGGGCGGAGTGGAGAGCCTCATCGCTCACCCGGCCACCATGACACATGCCTCCATGGCACCGGAGGCCCGTGCCGTGGCGGGCATCACCGACGGTCTCGTGCGCCTGTCGGTGGGGATCGAACACGGGGAAGATCTGCGTGACGATCTGCTCTCTGGTCTCGATCGTGTGCTCAATACGGGCTGGGCGCGCTGAACGACACGCGCTGCTGCCATGCACCTGCTGGTGAGTGAGACAGTCCCACTCACCAGCAGGTGCTGATCATGCCGCCACGCCGACACGGCGGCGGGATATCGACCGCGCGTGCTGCTGGATGCTGCCATCGCGCCGCACCTGGAACTGACCAACGAGTGACGTGAGTTCCTGTGCCTGCCCGGCCAACTCTTCGGAAGCGCTCGCCGACTCCTCGGCATTGGCCGCGACATGCTGGGTCGTGCCATTGAGCTGATTGACGGCGACTTCGATCTGCAGGATGCCATCCGCCTGTTGCCCACTGGCATCAGCGACCTGCGTGATCGCTTCACCCACCGAATGCACGGTGCGGTCGATGACGTCGAGACGTTCGGCCACCCGGGCGTTGAGCGCGACGCCTTCCGCCGCAATCTGCTGCGAGCGTTCGATCAGATCGGTGGTGTTGCGCGCCGCTTCCGCAGAGCGCAACGCGAGGGCACGCACCTCATCGGCCACCACGGCAAATCCGCGTCCGGCATCGCCGGCCCGCGCAGCTTCAACGGCGGCATTGAGCGCGAGCAGATTGGTCTGGAACGCGATCTCGTCGATGCTCTTGACGATACGCGCGGTCTGACTCGCCGCATCCTGGATTTCGCGCACCGTCGTGGACAACCGCGCCATCTCCGTCGTGCCCTCCCGCGCAGCTTCCCGGGCGCTGTCCGACAACCGCCGCCCTTCGGCCGCGTACTCCGCGCTGACCTTGGCTTGTGCACTGAGTTCGGTCAGCGAGCTGCTGATCTCTTCCAGCGATGCCGCCTGCTCCGACGACCCGGAGGCGAGGGCCTGACTGCCGCTGGCGATCTGTGCACCGGCCGAGGAGACCTGCTGCGCGGCGCCTCCCACCTGCGCCATCGCTTCTTCGAGATTGTTCGCCGCCGTATCGATCGCCGTGGCCATCGCGGCAAATTCGCCACGATACTGCCCCTGCACCCGAGCCGTCAGCTCGCGTTCGGCGATGGCTTCCAGCGTGCGCCCGGCATCACGCATCGGTGCGACCACGGCATCGAGCAGCGCGTTCACTTCCAACGTGAGCTGTCGGTAGCCTCCCTGCAGCGAACCCGCGTCTGCGCGCGAGGTGAGATCACCATTGGATGCACTGCCCACCAGTGACGAGGTCTGCGTGATGAGCTGCCGGAGGACACTGCGACCATTCTGGATGGCCTCTCCAGCTTCACGGGCTTCCGACGCCATGGTGTCGAAGGTGCGCGCCACATCGCCGATCTCGTCGGTGCGCGTCAGGCCCAATCGCGGAGCCGGCACGGCGATATCCGTGGTCAGATCGCCCTGCGCGATCGCGGACCCCATACGACCAACGGCATTGATGGTCTGCTCACGCACGGCATTGGCCGCCTGCACCACGGCGTGAATGGCCCGACCGAGTCGGTTGGCAATCAGCAGCCCCAGTCCGAGGCCGGCCAGCACCGACGTGACAATGACCAGCACCATGAAGTTCCGGCTCGAGCGATACAGCGCATCGGCTTCCACGCTGGCCGTCGCCGCATTGGCCGTCTTCATGTCCGACAGGAGCGTCATGAGCGTGTCGGCATGTGTGGCACGCGGGTTCAATTCGCTCTTGAGCAGCTCCACCGACGTCCGCTGCTGCGCCATGGGTTCGGCCAGCGTCGCTACCTGCACCTGCTTGTAGACGCGGAGATAGTCCTCGGCGGCAGCGCGCACCTGCGCCAGAGCCGCCTGACCGGCGGGTGTGTAGAATCGGGTGCCGGCGCTGTCGAGTTGCTCGAGGAGCACGATGCGTGCGTCTTCACCGGACTTGAGCGCGGCCTGCCGTTCCTCTTCGGACGTGGCCAGCACGAGGGCGCGGATGGAGCGGCCCAGATACACGAGGTTGATGTTCGCTTCCTTCACGAACGACAACCCGAGCAGTTCCTTGTTGTAGATGGTTCGGCTGGATTCACTCAGCTTCGCCATGTTGCTGATGCCCACCAGGCCGACCAGGGCCGTCAGTGTGGACAAGACGGTGAACGAGACCAACAGTTTGGTGCGGAGCTTCCAGTTGTCGAAGGCGGTCAGCATGGATGGCGGTTTCAACGAACGTCGGCCGTGCACTGAGCGGCGTGCTGCCGAACACATGATGAAGATCAGTATCGTCCGTCCGATGACCGACTTGATGGGTCTTTTCTCTCCTGTGATCCCCGGTGACGAGAGGCGCCAACAGAGTGGCAACTGGGGACTTTGTCTTGTCGACTATCGCATTCATGGGTAGGCTTTCCTCAGTCGTTCCCTCCTCCCCGCGCTGCGCCCATAGGCCCGCGCCTCCCCATCGTTCCCAAGTGCCATGACTCAGGCCCGCTACGCTGCCATCACCGGATGGGGGGAGGGACTTCCGCCCGCCATCCTGACCAACGAGGATCTCTCCACTTTTCTCGACACGTCGGACGAGTGGATCGTGCAGCGCACGGGCATGCAGGAACGTCGGATCTCGCATGTCTCTGCCATCGACATGGCCACGCTGGCCTCACGCCGTGCCCTGGCCTGTGCCGATCTCGATGCGGGAGCGCTGGAACTCATCGTCTACGGTAGTTGCAGCAACGACGAACAAGTGCCCAACTGCGCCTCCGGCGTGCAGATCGCACTGGGGGCGACTCGCGCGGCGTCGATGGATGTGAATACCGCGTGCACCAGCTTTCTCTACGGGCTGTCGACGGCCACGGCGATGATCCAGACCGGTGTGGTCAAGAACGCCCTGGTGATCGGCGTGGAACTGATCAGCCAGTTCATGGACTGGAGCAATCGCAACGTGGCGGTGCTGTTTGGCGATGGCGCGGCCGCTGTGGTACTGCAGGCGAGCGAAACGCCAGGCGGCGTGATCGGCACCGTCCTGGGGTGTGATGCTGAAGGGCGACAGACGCTGCGCGTACGTGGCATGGGGTGTGACTATGCCCGTGGCGCGCTGACCTATGGCGACACCATCTGGGACTTCGACGGACAGGCGATCTTCAAGCGCGCCGTGCATGGCATGAGCAATGCTTGCGCGCGGGTGCTCAGCGAGGCCGGGGTCGATGCGCAGGACATCGACCTGCTGGTTCCGCACCAGGCGAACCTGCGCATCATCGAATCGGTGGCGAAGTACGCCGGTGTCTCGATGGAACGCGTCATGCTCACCGTGCAGCGATACGGCAACATGAGCGCGGCCACCGTGCCCGTTGCATTGGTGGACGCGCTACGCGAAGGGCGCGTCAAGCCGGGCAGCCTGCTGCTCATGCCGGGCTTTGGTGGGGGACTGACGTATGGCGCACTACTGGTGCGCTGGGGCGATCGTGTGACGCCGCTCCGGGAAAGTGATGCCACCTTCCCGCCGGTGGAGCAGTCGGCACTCGACATGGTGAACGCCATCCGGCAGCGTCAGGATCCGCATGGCCGCTCACGCGAAGCGCTCTACGCCCCGCAGTTCATCGAAACCCATCTGCCCACGTGATATCGCCGTGTGAGATCGCGGTGATCTCACACGGTGCTCTGGGTCTCTCAGGCTCCCACCGTCGGCACCCAAAGCGTGAACGTGGTGCCGACACCGGGGGCACTCTGCACGGCCAACGTGCCTCCGGCTTCGCGCACCACCCGATCCACCAGCGACAAACCGAGCCCCGAGCCACCACGATGTGCACGGGTGGTGAAGTGCGCTTCGAAGATCCGCCCGCGCGTGGCCTCGTCCATGCCCACGCCATTGTCCTGCACTTGCAGCTCGATGCCTCGCACCCCTCCGGCGTCGACATCCGCGGTGCGCAGATGGAGCGTGCCACCACTGGGCATCGCGTCGCGTGCGTTGAGCGACAGATTGATCACCGCCTGCTCGAGCTGCAGACGACTCGCCGCCGGCTTGTTACGGGCGCCGTCCTCCACGACCAGCGTGATGCGCCGTCCAACCAAGGCCCGCAGCAGGTGCGTCATCCGATCGAGCCCGAAGGGCGCGGCGCCGTCTTCGTCTTCCACCTGCTGACGACCCATGGCCAGCAGGGTGCGCACGGTGGCAGAGGCCTGTGCACCAACCGTCCGGATGTCACTGACGACACGACGCGTTTCATCATCCAGCTCGTGGCCGTCCAGCATGTCGGCGCTGGACGTCATCACCTGCACCACATTGGCGATGTCGTGGGCCATGCCGGCCGCCATGGCCGCCACCAGTTCACCACGCTGCAACAATTCGGCTTCGCGCTGCGCCGCCAGCATGGCCTGCTGACGCGACGCCAGCGCCACCTGGGCATCGCGATAGATGCGCACCGTCTGATCCACCACGCCCGCACAGAACCACAGGCCGGAGAACATGATCAGCATCGTGACACCGCGATCCAGCCAAGGCAGATCCGACTCGGCCGTTGATGTGGCGTGCATGCCGTACGCATTGAGAGCGAGGCCCACGAGCACCATCACAATGAAAAAGAGCAGCAGACTGATGGCCGTCTTCCGGCGGAAGAACAACACCGTCAGTGTGAGCGTGACCGCAACGCCGGTGGCACTGGTGGCGCGTGGCCCACTGAGCAACAGACCAATGGCGGTGCCGATCGACGCGAGAATCACCGCACTGCCGGCACGCGCCATCGCCGATCGATGTGGTGAGGGCAACAGCAGCCAGCCCACCATCGGAATCAGCAAATAAAGCACATAGGGCAGCGAAAACCGTCCCCCTTGCAGCCATCGCACGAGGATGCTGGCGGCAAAGGCGGGGGTCCACACCCACAACACAATACGGGCAAGGAGCAATACGGCCGATTCACGTGTGGCCGCCAGAGGACCTTCCACCTCTGACGGCCAATGCCCATCATCCCCAGAGGAGACGATCAGGGCCACGGAAGCGTGATCACCGGATAGCGCGGACGCAATTCCGGCTTGTCATTGCCATCGAGGAAGCGCTGGATGTCATGGCGAGCCGCCACGACATGTGCAGCGGCGGCCGCATCACCCGCCCCTGCTGCGCCCGCGAGGCGTGTCTGCAGTTGCCGCACATGCGTGAGCGCCGTAGCGCGCACGTCCGGCATGGCACGCACATCGCCCGCGAGATCGAGCAGCACATCGAGTGTGGCACGCTGGGAGGCGCGCAACACGGCCCGTTCCGCAGCGGCGGTGGGGACGGCGGCCCCCCAGGTGCGCGACACGATCGTGCGCATCACCTCATCGAGTGTGAGCGCCTGTGGGTCACGGGCGGCAAACAGCACCACGCGAGCCGCACGATCACGGTCAAGCAGGTAGCCAACGACCTCGTTGGCCAATCCACCGGCCAGCGTGATGGCATCGAATGCCGGGCCACCGCTGCCTTCGATCCACGTCTGATCGGTGTTGAATCCCGGCGGCGGCGGCGGGATCAGCTTCTGCACCCGCTCAGGTACCGTGAGTTCTGCCGGTGCGAGTGCGTCGAGTGCCAGCTTGAGCGCGCGGCGCTGATCGGCAGCCGGCAATACGCGGGTGGGCACCTGTCCGTCGCCACGCAGGGCAAAGCTGAAGTCCATGCCGCCCACATACTTGCTCACCCCTTCGAGTGAGTAGCGGTGATGCAGGTACACGTGCGCAAACCGCATGTTGAGCAACGCCAGCGGCTCACCGGGCTGGATGGCCCGTTCGTCGAACTTGTCCATCAGGACGCGGCGCACCTTGCTGCTACGGGTGACGGCATCGAACATGGTGGCGCCTTCATCCCAGCGCGTGACTTCGGGGATGGACCCATTGGCATTGGCGTACGTGTCGTTGATGAAGCGCACGTTACGCGTTATGCCATCCTTCATGATGGCCGCCAGCCCCGACTTCTCGGCGTTGACATCCGGATACCAAGTGTATCCCAGCTTGATGGACAGCGAATCCCAGGCACCGGGTCCGGTACGGAAGGCATCCCGCAGATCCACACCACCATTCGCATCGAGCGTGATGAGCGGGAAGGGATAGTCCATCACACTGGAGCGACCCTGAGAGGACGCGATGTAGTTGTGCGACAGGCCGATCGTGTGGCCGATTTCATGCGCCGCGTGCTGACGACGGCGTGCCATCGCAAACGATTCCGCGCTCACATTCGGACCTGCCGTCCCAAACGCCGGCACCGTGCCGGCCCAGATGTTGTAATCGATGAGCGAGCGCCAGGCGTCCATACGCACCACGGCGCGAATGATCTCGCCCGTACGTGGATCGGAGTAGCTCGGCCCCACGCTGGGGCCTGGCCCGGTGCGGTGCACCCACATCAGCATGGAATAGCGGGCATCCATCGGGTCGGCACCAGCCGGTAGATCGAGCACGCGGAACGCATTGCGGAACCCGGCGGCTTCGAAGACTTTGGCCCACCAGTTCCCACCCTCGCGCATCGCCTCGCGATACGGTGCCGGAATGCCGGGATCGAGATAGTAGGTGATCGGCGTGACCGGCTCCACCACTTCGCCACGCGCGTAGGCGGCCGGATCCTTCGGCACGAGGCGCCAGCGGTTGATGAAACCCGACCGGTAGTCACCGTCGAAGCCTTCCGAGAGATCGGCGAACTGCGTGCCGCCATAGCCGAAACGCGGATCGTAGTCACGCGGACGGAACCCGTCCCGCTCAGGCAGTACGACCAGCGAATGATGCTCCTCGAAGGTCAGTGCGCGCGCATCAGGCACGGTGCGCTGCAAGGCCCGATTGGGCTGATCGGCCACGAACGTCAACACCGCATGCACTTCGGCGTTCTTCGGGAAGCCCTTGGTGCGTTCGGCGTCGAGATAGCTGCGCGCCGGATCCACACGATACGGGCCGCCACCAGCCCCGCCCTGCCCGCGCAAGCCATCGGCAACACCGTAGGCATCCGCGAGGAACAGCGAGGTGGCATCGACGGTGAGCACACCAGCGTTGTCGCTCTCCACCGGGAACGACGCGACGATGGAGCGCGGAAATCCTTCCCGTGCGGCGCGTTGGTTGGCCGCATCACCAGCGGGCGCGCGCACCGAATAGTTGTCGCGCACCATCAGCACACGATTGCCACGGCGCTCGAGGCGCACGATGCCACTGGAGCCCGTGTTGCCGCGGTCGAGGCTTCCTGTCCCCAATCCGGTGGCGAGCGTGACCTGATGCAGGAAGTCCCGATTCAACTGAGCGGCCGGAATCTCCAGCAGCGCGCGGTTGCGGGTGTCGTCCACGCGGACGCGGAGAAACGGCTCATCGGACTGTGCGCCGGCGGGCGCCGCGGCTGCGATGGCCAGCAGCGCGCCGGCGGGTATCGAGCGGAGGGCGGTGCGGAACAGAGACATGACCATTCGGTTCGAGGGAGGGAACGTCTGCGGCCATAGCCTAACGATTGTAACGGCCCGCGGCGAGAGTGAGAACGCACTCGATCGTCACGAATCGGTCGTCCGCCCACGCCAGAATGGCGACCGGATGCCGACCGGCTCGTTGCGGCGGCGTTACCGGTCTGTCGTCGGTCTGGCGAGCACGGCCGATAGCGTGGGACACACGATGGCATGCGTCGACGGGCACCGCTCGTGGCGCCTGCCTGCGGCGTCGGCTTGCAGCACTGGCTCCGGCATCCTCCGACAGTGCACGCCGCATCGTGTCCTCCACATCTCGAGATCCTCGTGACTTCCGAACCGTTCATGCCACGCCGCCACGGGTGGTTGCCGGGCATGTGGCGTCTGGTGCACGTCGCCATGACGCTCCTGCTTTTTGCGACCACTGTGCCGAGTGAGACCCTCCAGGCCCAGAGTGCCACCAGCGTAACGGGACTCGTACGCGACGAAACCGGCGCTCCGGTCGCCAACGCCCAGTTGCGCATTGTGGGCCAGGAGCGCGGCGGCCAGACCGACGAGCGAGGCCGCTTTGTCATCCAGAACGTGACACCGGGCGAACACACGCTGGAAGTGCGTCGCATCGGATTTGCCGTCAAGCGTTTGCCGATCACGGTACGTGCCGGCACCAACGAAGTACCGGTGGCCCTCGAACACTCTGCCCTCGCCCTCGATGGCGTCGTCGTGACCGGTCAGGGCGGTGAGATGGAACGCCGTCGCCTCTCCACCAACGTCGATGTCATTTCGCGCGACGAAATCGAGGCCTCACCCACCACGCGACTCGACCAACTGCTGCAAACCAAGTTGCCCGGCGCACAGATCCGCATGACCTCGGGCCAGCCCGGCACCACGTCGCTGATCCGGACCCGCGGCATCAATTCGGTGAGCACGAATTCCACGCCGGTCATCTACGTGGACGGTGTACGTGTGGACAACCTCAATACACCGGCCACACTGGGCATGAATGTGTCGGGTGGCGCGCACCAGGGCACGGCCACCAGCGCCCTGGCCGACATCCCGCTCGACAACATCGAGCGCATCGAACACATCCCGGGCGGCGCCGCCACCACGCTGTACGGATCCGATGCTGCCAATGGTGTGATCCAGATCTTCACCCGTCGCGGTGTCGCAGGCCCCACGCGGGCGAACATCGAAGTGGAGACGGGGATGGAAACCCCGCAGACACAGTTTCAGTTCTTCAATCGCACGCGCGATCTGCTGTACCGCAACGGTGCGACGCAGAAATACAGCGCCGGCGTGGAAGGTGGCACCGGCGGCTTCACCTACAGCATCTCCGGTAGCGCGCGCGCATCACAGAGCCACCGCGTCGAAGGCGAGAACAACGCCTTGTCGTTCCGCTCGGGCTTCGGCGCGGAAATGGGACGCAGTGGCCGATACCAGGGTTCGTTGTCGTACAACCAGGACGCGTACCCGCGTTTCCGGAATGGCAACTCCGGCGGATACAACTCGATCTGGTTCGTGGAAGGCGGACGGTCCAACGCCTTCGGCTTCAATCCAAACATCGACCAACTCGGCGATTCGGCCTGGCGTGCCCTGCAGGGGTTTGTGTCGAAGGCGGAAGCGTTGCAGGACAACTCCGTGCGTGTGCGCCGCTTCACCACCTCACACGGATTCACCATCGAGCCAATGACCGGGCTGTCGGTGAAGGCCAACGTGGGCATCGATCAGCGCCTCACGCATGAACGGGCCATCACCACCAACGAGTTCCTGATTCACACGAAACAGGTCGCCGTCGGCACGTCCGATCGTGGCACCATCCAGAACTACGATCGCACGTTCCAGGGGCTCACGGGTGAGCTCACGGCGCAACATCGGTACGACCGCGGCGCAGTATCGATCGTGTCGGCCGTTGGCGGGCAGCTCTTCCGCAACGACGACGAACAGGTTGCATACACCGCCACCAATGTGCGCGATGGCGCGCAGACGGTCACCGGTGCCGGCACCACCACGGGCGCGGACGCCACGTTGCGTGTGGCCAACTACGGCCTGTACGGCCAGACCAACATCGGCCTGAGCGACAAGTATTTCCTCGAGTTGGGCGTGCGGGCCGACCAGAACACCGCATTCGGTTCGACGGTGGGGGCGCAGTACTACCCGAAGGTCGGCCTCGTGTACGAACTCACGCAGGAATCGTGGGTGCGCAGCGTGGTGAGTGAGCGGTGGCTGCCCAAGTTCCGCCTGCGCGGCAACTACGGCGTGGCTGGCAACTTCCCGCGTCCCTTCGCCAACGATCAGACGATCAACTTCTCGTCGCTGGGCGGCGCTCTTGCCGCCACGTTTGGTCAGCCGGGTGATGCCAGCCTGCGCCCGGAGCGGACCAGCACGTTCGAAGGCGGTTTCGATGCGAGCCTATTGTCGGACCGTGCCACGGTGAGCCTCACCGTCTACAAGTCGCGTACCGACGACGCCCTGCTCAACGCACCGTCGGCTCCATCGTCGGGACAGACGGCGCAGCTACGCAACGTGGGCGTGATCGAGAATCGCGGCATCGAACTGCGCTCCTCGGTCGTGCCGTGGTCGGGCCCGTCCGGTCGTCTCACACTCACCGGTTCGCTCAACACGCTCAAGAACAAGATGGTGAGCACGGGCAACACCCCGGTGTTCAATCTCGGCGGCTTGAGTGAGCGCACCATTCAGGCGGTGGTGGAAGCGGGACAGCCGGTGGGCTACCTGCGCGGCACGAAGGCCACGTTCAATGCCGACGGCACCGTGGCAAAAATCGAGCAGCTTCAGTACCTCGGCAAGCCGCACCCCGATGCGTTTGGCTCGATGTCGGCGCAGCTCCGACTGGGCAGCCGTTTCACGATCAACGCCGACGGCGATTACCAGTTCGGCGCGTCGTCGCACTCGTTCGATCGTCACTTCCGCTTCCAGTACGGTCTGCCGGAAACGATCGTGCCCGCAGCCGCGGTGAAGGCGGCCGGTGGCCCGGCCAATATCTGGCTCGACGTATTCAACCTGTTCGTCGAGAAGACCGATTTTGTGAAGCTGCGGAACGTATCGGTGGAATACCGCCTGCCCGATCGCTTCATCCCGCGTGGTGCACGCTCGGCCCGCATCAGCTTCGCCGCCAACAACCTGCTCACCTGGGCCGCTTCGAGCTTCGATCCGGAAGTGGACCTCTCTGGCGCCATCGGCCAGGGCGGCGCGGCCGTGGGCGGTTTCAACTACTCCACCGACTCCGCGGCGCGCAGCTTCCTGCTGTCGATCGGCGTGGGCTTCTGATCATGACACCACTCTCTGCCATTCCGACCACCTCGCGTCGCCTCCTGTGCGGCGCGACGGCTGCGGCCGCCCTGCTGCTCTCGGCCTGCGATCAGTTCAATCCGACCGGGGTCGAAAACCCCAACGTCACCAACAATGCGTTTCTGCGCACGCCGGATGCATCGAAGATCTGGGTGAAGGGCGTTGAGCGCACGTACCTGTCCACGATCAACTCGCTGATGGCGAACGTGGAGATCGTGTCGGACAACTACTTCAACAACTACACCACGCAGAACAAGGTTTTTGACCAGCCGCGTATCGACAATCAGGATCTCGACGTGCGGTCGATGTTCATCGATCTCGCCCGCCTGCGGGAAAGTGCCACCTACGGCATCGATGTGGTGCTGCCGGCCGACACCCTGAACCGGGTGCGCAACGAAGCGGACCTGCTGTTCTATCGCGCGATGGCCTCCATCTGGGCGGGTGAGTACTTCGCGGGCATGCCGGCCGTGGCGCTCGGACCGATCGTCGATGGGCCGGGCCACCTGCGCCTCGCCATCGATGATCTCAAGCGCGCCCGCACGCTCTACACCGACGTCGCGCTGCGCAATGCGTGCACGGCAGCACTGGCTCGTGCGTACTACCGCCTGGGCGATCGAGCCAATGCCACCACCGAAGCCACGGCACTGCTCGCGGCCGCACCGTCATTCCTGCGCAACGCCACGTTCGACGGCATCACCGGCCCGTCCAACTCGTTCCAGGGGTTGATCACCGGCTCCACGAACAACTATCAGCCACTCCCCCGTCTCGACTTCCTCGACCCCAAGTACCCGAACCGCGGGGCGCAGGTGCAAAGCCCCCTGGCGGTGCTGAAAGCCGAAGAAGCCCATGCGATCCTGGCCGAAGCGGCGCTGGCCACCAGCGACGTGACGACCGCCCGCACGCGTCTCCGGGCACTGCTCACACTCATCCAGTCACGTCCCACGGAACTGGTGGATTCCCGTACGCAGAATCGCGGGCGTTCCGGCGGCACGGTCATCTACCCCGACAGCACCGACTACCGCGTGGCGTTCTCCCCGGGCGCGCCGTTCCAGTCCGGCTTTGTGCTCTACCGCCGTGGCGCAACCGTGCGCGTGGCCACAGTTTCGGGCACGTCGGTGACCGCTGAGCGGATCGACCAGATCACCAGCGCGAACGATGGCTACTACGTGCTGTATCTCATGCGGCAGGAGATGTTCTTCGCTGAAGGCCGGCGTTCCACCGATATCGGCCTGCGATTCCCGGTGCCGTTTGCCGAGGCGCAGGTGAACACGAACATCTCGATGAGTGCACCGTACATGTCCGGTGTGATTCCGTCGTTCCTGCCTACCAACCTGGGCATGGACAGCTTCGTGATGAGCACCACGGCCCGCACCGTGGAAATCCGCAACGACGTCAACGCCATCCTCGTGGCCAACCGCACGTCGCCGCTCATCATGCCGTTCAAGAACTGATCCCCACGTCTTCCACTTCATCAGGCTCTGCGCATGACCGACCCCACGATCTCCCGGCGTCTGTTTCTTGGTGCCACTGTCGCTTCCGGCGCCGCCCTGCTGCGTTCTCCGCAGCCCGCGTCGATCTGGTCGGCGCGCGGATTGCTCGAGGGAGCACCGGGGATCGTGACCTCGGAGCGCTTGCGACCGGTGTTGCCGGGCGGTGTGCAGACCGGCGACGTGCTGCATGACCGCGCGATTCTCTGGGGGCGCGTGGATCGGCCAGCCCAGTGCCTGGTGGAGTGGTCCACGTCGGAGAAGTTCACCAACGTGCGACGGGTAAAAGGTGGTGTGACCAACGCAGCGTCGGCCTTCACATCACATCTCGACGTGACAGGCCTGCCCCCCGGTCAAACCATTCACTATCGCATGCAGTACGAAAGTGCGGACTCGCCGGGTGCGTTCAGCGAACCGGTGATCGGCAGTCTCCGCACCCCTCAGCGCCCCGATGCGCGCGGCAACGTACGCCCCGTACGCATTGCCTGGTCGGGCGACATGGTCGGCCAGGGATGGGGCATCGACGAAGCGCGGGGTGGTCTGCGCATTTACGACGCCCTGCGCCGGGCCGAGCCCGATGTGTTCGTGCACTCGGGTGACAACATCTACGCCGATCAGCCCCTGCTGGCTGAAGTGAAGCTCGACGACGGTACGATCTGGAAGAACGTCGTCACCGAAGCCAAGTCGAAGGTGGCCGAAACCCTCGACGAGTTCCGAGGCTGTTTTGCGTACAACATGCTCGATCCGCATGCACAGAAGTTCGGATCCAGCGTGCCGCTCATCACCCAGTGGGATGATCACGAGGTGGTGGACAACTGGTTCCACGATCTGGTGCTGCAGAACGACACGCGTTTCACCGAAAAGCGCGTGCGCGTGCTGGCCGAGCGGGCCAAGCAGGCGGTGTTCGAGTTCCTGCCCATCCGGCGCCATGCCGTGGAGCGGGATCGCATCTATCGCTCGTTCTCGTATGGGCCACTGGTCGAGATCTTCGTGGTGGACCTGCGCAGCTATCGCGGCGCCAACTCGGGCAACAAACAGACGGAGCTCAATGCGGCGTCCTCCATTCTTGGCCCTGATCAGTTCAAGTGGCTGGAGCAAGGGCTCAAGAACAGCCGCGCCACGTGGAAGGTCGTGGCCTGCGACATGCCGATCGGCCTGATCGTCCCCGATCGCATGCGCAACGGTGAGCGCAACTACGAGGCCATTGCCAACGCCGACAACGGCGTGCCACTCGGGCGGGAACTCGAGATTGCGCAGTTGTTGCGCTCACTCAAGGCAGGCAACGTCCGCAATGTGGTGTGGGTGACGGCCGACGTACACTATGCCGCCGCGCACCACTATGCCCCGGACCGCGCAGCCTTCACCGAGTTCAATCCGTTCTGGGAACTCGTGGCGGGCCCGATGCATTCCGGCACCTTTGGCCCGAATCAACTGGATGGCACTTTTGGCCCCGAAGTGCGGTTTGCGAGCCCCGCCCCAAAGCCGAACCGTCCGCCCAGCGACAATATGCAGTTCTACGGCACGCTCGATGTGGATCCGCGCACACGCGCACTCACGGCCGGTCTGTGGGATGTGACCGGCAAGCGCCTCTGGAGCATCGAGATGCCGGACGAAACCGCGCGATAAGCTCGCGCGGCGCTATGACGCGCCAGCCTGTGCCAACAATCGATCCGTAAGACCGGAGCCGCGCACCACCGATCGGTGGATCGCGGCTTCGATCATTCGGTCACTGCCGCTGATGGTGACTGATCGGCGAGCCCGGGTCACGGCCGTATAGAGCAACTCGCGGGTCAGTACACGACTGTCCGCTTCCGGCAGCACCACCAGCACATGATCGAATTCTGATCCCTGTGATTTGTGCACGGTCATCGCCCATGCCGTCTCGTGGGCCGGCAATTGTGATGGCATGAAGGATCGCACCCCACCGTCAGACGCCGGGAAGTGCACCATGGGCACACCATCGATGGCCAGCGTGACACCGACATCACCGTTGTAGAGCTGCGTGGCCGCGTCATTGGCCGTGACAAGCACCGGTCGATGATCATACCATCCCATCACAGCACGTCCCTGCCGCTGCAGCCAACCCTCGGTCAGTGCATTGAGCCCCGTCACACCACCGGGGCCATCACGCAGCGCACAGAGCACACGGAATCGTGCCAGAGCAGCGAGTGCGGCCACCGGCGTATCAGTGGCAAGGAATGCCTGCACATGCGGCTCCACCGGCGCCAGCAGCTCCTGCGCGCTCCGATGCGGTAGTTGCCATGCGACATCCGTCAGTGCGGTGTCCTGCAGCGCCCGCATGGCCTGCTGGCTTTCGCCAACACGCGTGGCTTCGGCCAGCAGGCCAATGCCGACCTGCTGGCCGAATCGCCAGGAGTATGCCAGTCGCACCACCGAGCGCCTGATCGCCGAGCTTTTCACGGCATCGTGCGCAGCCCGCGTGACATCACCCAGCACGAACCCCGTGTCCACACTGGCCAGTTGGTCGGGATCACCCAATACGATCAGACGCGCGGACGGCTTGAGTGCGGCAAACAGCGCATCCATCATCAGCACGTCGATCATGCTGGCCTCGTCGACGATGACCACATCTTCGGCCAGAGGCCGTTGTGCATGATGACGGAATCGCTGGGTGGCCGTGTGGTAGCCCAACAGACGATGCAATGTCTTGCCGGACACGCCAGGTAGCGATGGAGCAAGTTCATGAAGGGCGTCACGCAGCGCCGCTGCGCCGATGGCCTCGGATAGCCGCGCCGCCGCTCGCCCGGTGGGTGCAGCCAGCGCAAACGTCAGCGTGGGATCACGATGGAGCAGCAGTGCCAGCAAGCGCGCCGCCACCGTGGTCTTGCCGGTGCCGGGCCCTCCCGTCACGAACACCAGTGGCGACGCGAGAGCCGTGGCAGCCGCACGCGCCTGCCAATCGACGACACCATCCACCGCCGGGAACAGTGCGTGGAATCGCGGCGTGTCCGGCAGCGCTTCCACGGGTGTGGCCTGCTGCGCCCGATGCACGATGGCTTCGGCCAGACGCACCTCGGCGCGATGATACCGCAGCAGGTACAGTCGTGTGCCTTCGAGCACAAACAGGGGCACGTTGGCATCCTGCGTGTGAGGCACACGCGCGCACACTCCGCTCGCTCGCAGGACATCACCCCAGTCATCCAGTGCGGGGAACTGCACCGTGCGGCTCCCCAACGTGATGATGCGGCCGGCATGCGCGGCCAAGTCCACACAACTGTTGCCCATGCCACGTTCAGCACTGACCAGCAGTGCGGTATTGGCAAGCACTTCACGGGCCAGCAGCGCTTCGGTGGTGCCCGCCTGCACGGCGGCCATACGCACCACGAGATCGGCGAAGGCCTCGTCGAGACGCGACACCTCCAGCGTCGATGCGGCGGCCTGGCCGACGAGTGGATGACTCATGCGCCGAGCGCCGCGCTGAGGGCGCGGATGAGCGCCGCCGGTGGCCGATGCACAAACCAACCGGTGCCATCGACTGACGCGTCAGCAAACCCACGCAGGAAGGCGTAGGCGGCCCCACCAATGTGCGTGTCGTAGTCATAATCGGGCACACGTTGCGCGAGAAACCGGTGCGCCGCGACCAGGTACAGATGGTACTGCAATGTGTAGTGGTGGTCGTCCATCACGGTCTGCAGCGCCGAGGATTTGTACGCCCCGTTGTCGGCCCCGAGCTGGTTGGACTTCCAGTCCACCACATACCACCGGCCTTCGTGCTCGAACAGCAGATCGACAAAGCCGGTCAGGTATCCGTGCAGGCGATTGAAGGACAGCCGACGAAGCTGGTCGGCATAGGCCGCGCCATGTGCACCGCCGTGTTGGGCAAACACCGCCGCCAGTGCCTGGCGGGTCATGACGTGATCGGCGGATGCCAGAGGCAGCAGGAACTGCCACTCGCGACGCGTGCGCGACGCAGGTACTGCCGCGAGGGCAAAACCGAGTCCCGGGAGAGGTGCCTGCAGCAGTCGTTGCATCATGCGTACGGTGCTGGCCGTGCGCAGTTCGTGCTCGTCTTCGTCGAACCCCAGTACAAGGAGCTCCCTATCGGCAATTTCCTGCCATGCCGCCGGGCTCCCATCGAAGTGGGCATGCTCGAAGATCGCATGCAGCACCGTGCCCGGTACGGCGCCCGCCGGGAAGGTGCGAAAGTCGTGTGGATCGTTCGTCACTGTGGTGACGGGCGTCGCATCAGGCTGGGCATCCCGATCCCGGGCCACCTGCTCGCTCATCTCTGCGCGCAGGGATTCGTACACCCCGGCGGTCAACGAGGTGAAGCTCGCAATGGAGAAGGTGGAGAAACGCTCTCGCAGAGACGGCACCGAGGGCAGTTGCCGTGCGTGCCCCGTGAGCGGTGGCGCCTGCGGCGCGGCGGCCACCGGTGCGATCGGCTGCCACGTGTCCACCATATCCAAGGCCATCAGCGATGGATGAGCATCCACCAGCGACCGCAGCATGCCCTGCCACGCATCGGGGGCGGCGCGCAACTGATCGGCCACCGCAGCAGGTCCGTCACGGTCTGGCGCAGCGGCACCATCGAAGAGCAACCACGACAAGGCCGACTGCTCGGAGCCGTTTGGCGCATTGCCGATCGGCCCCCACGCGACATAGGTGCGGAAGCGGGCCCGCGTGAGCGCGACATATACCAACCGGCAATCCTCAGCCAACCGCTCGCGTTCCGCCTGTGCTGTGCGTTCGGCCAGACGTGGAGAGCCGTGATCGTACACCACACGGCCCTGCTCGTGCACCAGCACCGGAGCATCGGGCTCGACGCGCCGCACGCCCCACAAGGTGGGGCAGAACACAAGATCGTATTCGAGGCCTTTGCTGCGATGCACCGTCACGATCTGCACCGCGTCGTCATCACTTTCGAGGCGCAACTCCCGCACCCCACGCGTCTCGGCGGGTTCGCGGCGCGCCGCATCGAGCCAGCGCAGGGTGCCCTCGATGCTCAGTGCGTCCTGCTCCGCCGCACCATGCAGCAGTTCCTGCGCATGCCGCAAATTGGTGAGCCGGCGATCACCATCGGTGTACGTCAGATAGCGCGACACGACCGCACGCGACTCGAACAACCGTTCGAGCAATTGCAGGGTGCCCTGCGTGGCCCACAGCTCGCGCAGGGACGCCACCTCGGTCAGGATTTCTTCCCATTCACGTTCCCCCTCCGGCGAAGCGAGACGCACGAGGTCTTCGTGGGTCGCGCCCCACAGGGTGGTGGCCAATGCCGCTCGCACGCGCGACGGATCGCGTGGCACCGCGATGGCCTCCAGGACCCGCTGCAATTCCGCCATCTCCAGCGACTGCATCACGTCACCAAGCCCGGAAACGACTGATCGCACGCCGGCCTCAGCGAGCACCTGCACCATCTCCACGCCCTCAAAGCCTTTGCGCACCAAGACAGCGATGCGGCCGGGCGGCACCTCCTGCTTGATGTAGGAGGCAATCCTGCTGGCACATGCGCGGAACAGCAGCGTCCGTGCTTGCCCTATTGGCGTGGGGACACTGTTCCCATTTCGAGTGTCGGGCGGCACAAACAGCCAATGCAGCCCATGCGAACCGGCCACCCCTTTGGGGTTGGGATCAAAATTCCGCGCCGTCGCCGGGTGAAATGCAATCTCCGGTTCCACGAACGGTGCAGTCGATCTCGAGAACAGCGCATTCACCGCCTGCACCATGGGTGGCGTGCTGCGGAAATTGAATTCGAGGCTGTAGCGGTGAGACGCCTGCCGCGCCGCCTCGAGGTACGCCCGGACGTCGGCACCACGAAACGCGTAGATCGCCTGCTTCGGATCACCGATCAGGAAGAGCGGCTGGCCGGCAAACGCGATGCGGAACACGTGAAACTGATGACTGTCCGTGTCCTGAAACTCGTCGATCAGCGCCGCCTGGAATTGCTGCCGAATGGCGCGGGCCAGCAACCCCTCGCTGCCCTGCGCCGCCAGCACCGCATGCAACTGCCCCAACAGGTCATCGAAGCCCATCAACGAGCGTTCGCGTTTGAGCGTGCGCACCCGATCATCCACGTCCTGCAAACAGTCCGCGCGCACGGCCAGCACGAGCTGCTGAATGGCGGCCGCAAGCGCCGTCGCGGCCACGGCAATGGGCCAGTCGGCAATGCCGTCGGCGGTCGCGCGATTCTGCTTGCCGACCTTGTTGGCCTTCGCTTGCAGCGCATCGATGTTGAGCGCACCCGCCAGCCCCTGCATCGCCGCCAGGCTGCCGGCGCGTGCTTCCTGAATCAGCGCATCCAACGAGGCCAGTCCATCCTCCGTGGCCAGCACCGCACCCTTGTTCCACTTGACTGCCGCAGCCGTGCCCCGGAGAGAATCCGGCGACCAGACGTCGAGCATCCGTTTCGCAACGGTCGTGAGCACACTTCGTGCTTCACTCAGGCGAATCATCGGATCGAGCACGGCATCGGGCCAGCGACGCCACATCGCATAGTCCTGCACGAAGCTGAGCGGCGACCACTGACGATGTACCGCCCACGCAGCGAGTGCCGGGTCGATGTAGAACGTGCGCCGCCACCAGTCGAACATCGCCTCTTCGATCAGTGGAGTCGGATCGTCCAGCAGCTCCATGCTGAATGGGGCACCACTTTCCAGCGCGAATTCATCCAACACGCGCTTGCAGAAGCCGTGAATGGTGAACACCGCCAGTGCATCGAGGGCTCGGAGGGCCTCCTGGGCCCGCGTCGCGGCCCACGGTTCACGCCCGTTCGCCAGCTCGCGCAGAATCTCGATCTCGGAGTTGCTCTTCGCATACAGTGCTCCGGACCACACCTCGTGGGCCAACTGCAGCATGCGCCGCACGCGCGTCACCAACTCCTCGGTGGCCGCGTTGGTGAACGTGACCACGAGGATGCCACCCAGTCCGCTCACGATCGGTTGCCCGGCGGCATCCTGCTCGAGCAGCAACCGCACGACGCTCATGGCGATGTTGAATGTCTTGCCGGTGCCGGCGCTGGCCTCGATCAGCGAGATACCAGGTGGGAACGGCGACCGCGCCACATCGAACGGACCTGCCGCACGGCTCATCTGACTGATGCCCCGGTGACATCGGACGCCGCGTGCACCGTCTGCGCGGCTTCCAGTGGCTCCCAGAACGCATCGACGAGCGCGACAAAGGCATCGGCATGGTGTGCGAAAGGGTCCCGCTCACGCCACAACAATGCGACGTAGGGATCGTCGAGATCTCCTTCGCCGTAGTCCCCGCCGGGCGCAAACTTTGCCCGCGCGGCTTCGAGTGGCGGCTTGGCCGCTCCACGACCACTCGACGCCGTGGCGATCGCCTTTCGATAGGCGACCGCAGCAGCGAGGAAGTAGGGCATTGGTTCGGCCAGCATGCGCTGATAGCCCTGCACCAATGCTTCCAACAGGACCATCGCATCTGCCTGTGGCGCAAACCGCAGCTCCTGATCGAGTGCCATGACGCGAGTGGTGCCACCGACGCCCATGGCCTGGCGGGCGAGGTGCGCGATCCAGCCACGCACGACATCACGCGGTTTGAGTGTGGCCGCCCGCACGCGCCACTGTTCTTCTGCGTGCTGGTAATCGAGTCGCCCCACGAGCTGCCAACCGTGTCCGCGCAGATCGACCGTCAGCGGCTCGAGAAACCGTGGCTGACCGACGCGCTGCAGCAGTGGATCGACCTGCTGCGCTAGCCGTTGCTGCCAGGCAGCACCCAGCGGCCCAGGTGGCAGTTCGCCAGACGCCGACAGGCGTGCCGTGGCTCCACGCTCACCAGCGCCGTGCAGTACCTCGTTGAGCAGACGCTGCTGCAATCGGGTGCGCAGCAGCGCGTCCACCACCGTGGGCTCCACATCATCCAGCGCATCACGATGGTCACGAAGGGACAGATGCAACGTACGCTCGGCATGCAGTTGCGATGGGTTGGACCATGCCAGCATGAGATCGTCGAGCGCGATCACCCCCTCGGTGTGCAATGGGGTCACCGCACGAGCCACGAAGGGTGGCGCCTTCCGGCGCTCGGTCACATCGCGGACACTGGCCGCAAGCACATCGTCGAAACTGAACAGCGCGGTATCGGTCGCCGTTGGCACGAAGTAGGCCGTACTGAATGGCTGCAGACGATGCTCCACCCGCAACAACGGATGGGGAGCCTTGTCGACCGTATGCACCATGCGCTGCAGGTACTGCAGCAGTTCGGCCACCACGATGGAGGGGGCGATCTCGGCGTTGTTCGTCTCTGATCGCCCGACGTACGACAGGTGCAACCGATCCTCGGCGCACAGCAGGGTGTCGAGCACGAGCTGTCGATCATCCGTACGCGGATCACGATCTCCAACCCGCCGAGCGCTCCCGATGAGATCGAACGCCGGCCGTCGCTCGCGGCGCGGATAGCTGCGATCGTCGAGGCCGAGCATCGCGATGACCCGATGCGGAATCGCGCGCATCGGTTTCATGGCGCAGATCGTGAGCCCCCCGGTGAGGAAACCCGTGGCATGATCATCGCTGTCGAGCGCCGCCAGAATCCAATCGCGGACCACCTCGAAGGCGACCTCGGGATCTTCCACATCGTGCGCCTCGCGCAGCCGGCGCTGGCGCGGTGCGCCGGACGGTTCCCGCAGCGCTTGCATGGCCTCGGCGATCTGCGCCATGGTCGCCTGTTCCGCACTGCCTTCCGGCACGACCGCCCAGGCGAACACCTCCGCCAGAACGGTCGACCAGGTCGATAGGGGCCGCGCCTCCCGCAGTCGCATCAGATGCCGCTCGAGGTCGTCCACCCAACGTACGAACACCCCGAGCAGCTCGGCATCACCGACGAGATCCCCCGCCACTGGTACATGCCCCTCGACCAGCACGTCCACGGGCCCCATGGCATAGCCGGCCATGAGACGATCGAGTCCGAGGCGCCAACTGTTCTCGACGAACGACGGTACGCCGAATCGTGACACCCGATCGTCAGCGTCCCATCCCCATCGAATGCCGGCTTGCTGCACCCAGCCAGTGAGCTGCTCGACCTGTGCCGGCGTAACTCCCACGCGCCGCCGCACGGAAGGCACGGACAACAGGTGGAGTACGTCACTCACACCCAGTCGCGACGACACGAGCTGCAACAACAGCTCCAGCGCCTGCAGGGGTGCCGACTCCCGGGCGAGCGCCCGATCGGCCACGCGAAACGGAATACGGGGGCGGGACTCGCTCATCGCTCCACCGAACACCACTTCCGCCAGTGGAGCATACAGCTCGACATCCGGCACCATCACGAGCACGTCATGCGGCCGCAGGGCAGGATTCACGGCGAACGCATCGAGGAGCTGGTCGCGCAACACCTCCATCTCGCGTAGCGGTGAGTGGCAGATGTGCACACTCACGGAGCGGTCGGTGGGCGACACCAGGCAGGCCGTCGGCGTGAGCTCCGAGCCACGCAGGGCACGCTGCAGATGATGCAACACGGAGTCCTCGGCGGGCATCGCGGCCTGCACATGCCGCGAACCGCCAGGCTCGTTCGCACCAAGCAACGTCAGGAGCTCCTGCGACGCGTGCCCGAACTGCGCCGTCAGGGGGTTCGGCGACCTGCCAACAAGCTGCGGATCTGCAGGTACCAGCACGAAGAAGCGCACTGCTGCGAAACGCGACACCGCCTTCAGCAGGCGCACGAACAGCGGTGGCAGCGTGGAGATGCCAAAGACCGACAAGCGATCAGGCAGACCGACCGGTCTGATCGCCGCCTGTTCAAGGCGCTCGATGGTGTGCAGGAACCACCGGGCAAAGTGCATCGGCCGCTCTCCCTGTAGCACCTGTTGCCATAGGGCGCACTGCCAGGCCGCATGCGGATTTTCGGCCGCGGTGTCGAAAGGCCCTTCGACAGATGCATGTCCGCCTGCCTCCCAGGCGAGCAGCATGTCCGGACGATACAGACGGTACTCATCGAACCGCGCACTGACGCGGCGTGCCAGTCCGTAACGCTTGGCAGGATCAGCCTGTTCGAGGAATGCACGCAGCGGCGCGTACACCGCGTCAGCGAGCATGTCCTCGTCGCTCAGCAACGCGAAGAGCCGCCAGGTGAGCGCTTCCTCCTCGAATCGTTTGTCGAGCGTCGGGGCGTCGGTCTCGTTGCCGGGTCCGCCGATACCCGCCAGCGACTCGGCCAGTTTTCGGCAGAAAGCGGCCGGGAATGGCAACTGCAGCGATGCCGCGCAACCACGACGACGGGCGAGCTGTTGCCGCACCCAGCGTTCCATACCTAGGCTTTGCACCACCACGATATCGTCGTCGAAGGGCGACAGCGGCCAGGTTGTCAGCGTGCGATCCAGCTCCGCCAACAGGGCATGCGGCGAATCGCCCGTGACGACCTGCAGTCCGGGTGTCTCCACGACTACGACAACCTGCGCACGACGCTCATGCCGGTTCCTGGTTGTTCACTCAGGCAAGCGCGCGATCGGCAGCGATGACCGCATTGAGCAGCACATTCGCACCGTGCGCCACGTCTTCCGGCTTCGTGAACTCACGTGGCGAATGACTGATCCCGCCAACACTGGGCACGAAGATCATGCCCATCGGGGCGATGTGCGCCACTTCCTGCGCATCGTGCCCGGCCCCGCTGGGCATGCGCTGATGGGTGAGCTGCAGCGCTGCAGCACTCGCCTGCACCACATCCATCACACGTGGGTCGGCCAAGGCCGGCTGGCTGTTGGCGTTGATCGCAAAGCTGAATTCCGTACGTGTCGCGTCGCCAATCTCCTTGGCAATCTGACGAAAGCGCGCCGCGAAACGTTCCAGCTTTGCCCCGTCGATGTCGCGCAGGTCGATGGTCATCACCACCTGACCGGGAATCACGTTGGTGGTGTTGGGTGTGACATTCATGCGCCCCACCGTCGCCACTTGCCGCCCGGGTTCGCTGCGAACGGCTTCGTTCACCGCCACCGTGAAACGCGCCGCGGCCAGCATGGCATCCTGCCGCTGATCCATGGGCGTGGTGCCGGCATGATTGGAGAACCCCTTGATGGTCACCTCGAACCAGCGCAGCCCCACGATGCCTTCCACCACGCCGATCTGTCGGCTGCCCCGTTCCAGCAAACCACCCTGCTCGATGTGCAATTCGATGTAACAGGCGACATCACCCTTCCGCTTCACACTTTCGCCAATGCGGTCAGGATCACCGCCAATGAGCGTGATGCCTTCGCGCAGTGTCTTGCCTGAGCGTGCCACCTTCGACAGGTCCTCGGGCTTGAGCAAGCCGATGAACCCCTGACTGCCGACGGTGCCCCCTTCTTCGTTCTGCCACACCACCACATCGATGGGATGCCGCAGCCGCACCCGCTGCTCGGCCAGCGACCGGGCCACCTCAATGGCACTGAACGATCCCACGGGCCCGTCGTAGTTGCCACCATCGGTCACCGAGTCGATGTGCGACCCGATCATGATGGGCGACAGTTTCGCATCGGTGCCCGGCACACGCGCGATGATGTTGCCGAGAGTGTCGAGCCGCGGTGTGAGACCACTCTGCCGAAAGAGATCGAGCGTGAACTTCCGCCCCGCCAGATCCGCGTCGCTGTACGCCACACGATTGATGCCACCTGCCGTGCGTCCGATGCGATCGAACTGGGCGAGCATGCCGTTCAGGCGTTCCCCGTTGACCCGGAGTGGCGTTGGCTGCCCACGATAGCCACGCACGATGGTACCACCCAGGGCCGGAACCGCGGCCAGTGCGGCAGCCTGCTGCAGGAAAGTGCGACGAAGCATTGACGGACGATGCGATAGGGAAGAATGAACGAACGACGAACGCCGTGTCGGCGATCAGACCTGCGTCAGGATCAGCGGCTCACCATTGCGGATCATGATCGTGTGCTCTTCGTGCACGGCGACGGTGCCGTTGTGCGTGCGGTATGTCCACCCGTCATCGTCTTCCACCACACGGGCCACACGACCGGCGATCATGGGCTCCACCGCAATCACCAAACCTTCGTGCAACACCATGGAGGCCGAGGGATCGTCCCAGTTCGGCACCGACGGTTCTTCGTGCAATTGGCGTCCAATGCCATGTCCGCTCAATTCCTTGAACACCCGTGCGCCGTAGCTGCGCACCGTGCGATCGATGGCGGCGCCCACATCGCGCACCCGCTTGCCTGGGCGGGCCGCCGCGAGGCCGGCTTCGAGGGCGAGATGCGCGGTTCGTACGAGCTGCTCCGCACCACGAGGGCCCGTGCCCACGATCACCGTGCGCGCACTGTCGGCCATGAATCCATCGAGCTCCAGCGTCACGTCGAGTGTCACCACATCCCCGTCGCGCAACACGCGCGGCCCGGGAATGCCATGCACGATTTCGTCGTTCACACTGATGCAGGTGAACCCGGGGAAGTCATAGGTGAGCTGCGGCGCCGACCGGCCGCCGGCGGCGCGGGCACACGCCGCGGCCACCTCGTCGAGTTCCCCCGTGGTGACTCCCGGGCGCACGGCCTGAGTCATGGTGTTCAGGGTACGGGCCACCAGTGCCCCCACCCGCTGCATGGCATCCAGCTCCGAAGCGTGTTCGATGGTCATGCAGCAACGCTAGCACGTGACGTCGCCGTTGGCGCGGGGTCGGGGACCAACGGTACGCACTGGACCGTACAACGATGGCCTTCCGACGTGGAATGGCGCACTTTCCAGCAGGCACCTTCCGCTGGAACTCTGTCGACGCCCGATGACCGCGCCCGCAACTGATCACCTGAACGACACCGACGCCGCCGACATCTCGGCGCCCGCCCCGCCCGCTGATTCCGACCTGGGCTTCGGCCGGGTCGTGGCTCAACAGACCCGCGGACGATTCCTCTCCAAAGACGGTCGGGCCACCGCCCGGAAGTTCGGACTCGGAGGACAACGCACCGAACATCTCTACCTGCGCGCGCTGAATGTGCCGTGGGGCACATTCCTGCTGTGGACGGTGGGCGCGGTCCTGCTGATGAACGGCATCTTTGCGCTGGGTTATGGCTCGCTGGGCAGTGGCGCAATCGCTGGCGCGGGCACCTTGGGCCTCGACGACCCGTTCATGCGGGCCTTCGTGTACAGCGTGGGCGCGTTCACGACCACGGGCACCGACGGCCTGCATGCCATGGGCAGCGCCGCTCATCTGCTCACCATCATGCAGTCGCTGATCGGTCCGCTCACCGGCATGATCATCGCCGGCCTTGTCATCGCGCGCCTCACCCGCCCCCGCGCGCGTCTGCGTTTCAGCGAGTCGGCCGTGATCGCGCCATACGAAGGCGGACGTGGACTGATGTTCCGCTTCGTGAACGAGTTGCCCAGCGAACTCACCGATGTGACGGTGAGCGTCAATCTCTTCTGGTACGAAGACATCGATGGCAAGCGCGAACGCAACTTCCACGTGCTCACTCTGGAGCGTGAACACGTGGCGTTTTTCCCGCTGCATTGGACGGTGGTGCATCCCATCACCGCCGATAGCCCGATGCGTGGCGTGACGCCGGAGCGCCTGTGCAGCGGAGACACGGAAATCCTCGTGCTCATCACCGCCCACGAAGAGACGTTCTCCACGCATGTCTCCGTGCGGGCGTCCTATCGATGGGATGAGGTCAGCTGGGATGCGAAGTTTGCCAACATCTTCACGACCGCCGGTGACGACGCACTGGCCATCGATGTGGATCGTCTGAGTCGTTTCGATCGACTGCCCGAAGGCACCACCCGCATCCCGGCGCCGGCCGAAGGCGCTCCCATCAGCGCCTGATCGGCCGTGTAGTGGCCCTACCGCGCGGCGGTGTGGGCCACTGCGCCATGGGACCCGGCATCCACGTGCTCGCCGCGCAGGGCGTCAAAGTCCAGCTCCCGTTCCAATTCGCGCAGCACCTCGTCCGAGATGGCCCCCTCATTGCGCAGCCGCACCAGCAAGCGGCGTTCGGCTTCCCGCATGCGCGCCCGCACCTCGTGGCGTGCATGCGCCCCATGGGGATCGCGATGATGTTCCTTGCGCTCGCGCAGTTCATGCCGGAGCCAGGCCACGTCTGCCTCACTGAGGGAGCCTTCCCGCGCGGCGTCTTCCAGCTCTTCGGCAGCACGGCGCATTGCTTCCAGCCTGGCGAACCGTTCTTCGTCATGCTGCCGGGTTTCCGGCGCGAACTTGAATGACCGAATGATCGGCGCCAGCGAGCAGCCCTGCACGACCAACGTGACGAGGATGACCACCATCGTCACGTACAGCAGTTGCTCGCGAAACGGGAACGCACTGCCATCGGCCAGCGTGAGCGGGAGAGCCAGCGCCGTGGCCAACGACACGATGCCACGCATGCTCGTCCAGGCCACCAGCACCAGCGACCGCACCGGTGGCGCGGGGTCACGTCGCGCGATCGAACGATCGAGCCAGCGCGGCAGATAGGTGGCGATCGGCACCCACAACAGACGCACCACGATCACCACGATCGAAATCACCAGCCCGGGCATGAGCAGCTCCGGCAATTCCGCCGCTTCACTGGTGCGGAGCAGTTTGGCGAATTGCATGCCGAGTAGCACGAAGATCATCGCATTCAGCACGAACACGAGCACATCCCACACCGCGTTCGACTGCAGACGCGACTTGGGGCCGACCGCGGTGGAGAGATGCTGGCGCGTGTAGAGACCACCGGCCACACAGGCGAGCACCGCCGACACGTGCAGCGTTTCAGCGAGCATCCAGGCCGCATAGGGTGCCGCGAGAATGAGCAGGGTTTCGGCCAGCTCATCACGTGTCCGCCGCGCGCCACGAATGATCAGCCATCCCACAGCCAGGCCGATCAACGTGCCAATGCCGGCGTCCACGAAAAACCGCACGATCGATTCGCCGAAGCTGAACACGCCGGCCACGGCGGCGACAACCGCGGACCGATACAACACGAGGGCCGACGCATCGTTGACGAGGCTCTCTCCCTCGAGAATCACGATCACGCGACGTGGCACCGGCAGGCGCGACACCACGGCCGCAGCCGCCACGGCATCGGGAGGCGAGACAATGGCGCCCAGCGCGATGGCCACCGCCCATGGCATCCCGGGGAACAGCGCGCGGGCCACCACCGCCACACCAACGGTGGTCACCACCACCAACCCGATCGCCAACAGCGCGATCGGTCGGCGATTGGCCTTGAACTCACGCAACGAGGTGAAGTACGCCGCGGCCCAGAGGATGGGCGGCAGGAACACGAAGAAGACGAGATCGGGTTCCAGTTCGGGCACCGTCACACTCGGGATGAACCCGAGCGCGAGGCCGGCCAGCACCTGTAGCACCGGCGCCGGCACCGGCAAGCGGCGTCCGAACGCGGTGAGCGCAGCCACCAGGGCCGCGAACGCGATGCCGATCAGGATGGGAGAATGCGAGTTCACGCGAGGGTGCTGAAGTGAAGAGGCGGTGATGCTCCCGAATCTGTCGACCCGGACGCCCCTTTGCACTCCAGTGGCGTGTCACGCCTCGGCAGGCCACCTGTTGAGCGTGGTGCGCCTCCCCATATTGCGAGAAGCAGGGTGTCCGCGCCCGAGGGTACCCATGGTGTCACCACAGCCCGATCCACAATGTCCGCGCTCTTTTCGCCGCTCACACTTCGTGGTGTCACCCTGCGCAATCGCGTGGGCGTCTCGCCGATGTGCCAGTACTCGTCCACCGACGGCATGGCCACCGATTGGCATCTGGTGCACCTCGGGGCTTTTGCCTCGGGTGGTGCGGGCCTCGTGATCACCGAGGCCACGGCCGTCTTGCCCGAAGGGCGCATCTCGCCCCAGGACCTTGGCATCTGGTCCGATGCACACGTGCCGATGCTGCGACGCATCACCGATTTCATTCACGAACAAGGCAGCGTGGCTGGCATCCAACTGGCCCATGCGGGCCGCAAGGCCAGCACCCGTCGCCCATGGTCCGGACATGGTGCAGCGCCAGTATCAGAGGGGGGCTGGGACAATGTGATGGCGCCGAGTGCGGTGGCGTTTGCCCCCGACTATCCGCAGCCGCACGCCCTCACGCTCGACGGCATCGCGCAGGTCGTTGAGGCCTTTGTCGCCGGCGCCCGCCGAGCCCTGGACGCCGGATTCCAGGTGGCGGAGGTGCATGCGGCACACGGCTACCTGATCCACCAGTTCCTGTCTCCGCTCGCCAACCAGCGCACCGATCAATACGGCGGCTCGTTCGAGAACCGTATCCGGCTTGCCTGCGAAGTGTCCGCCGCGGTCCGTGGCGTATGGCCCGACAACCTTCCGGTGATCGTGCGCATCTCGGCCACCGACTGGGCCGATGGCGGATGGGATATCGAGGAGTCCATCCAACTCGCCGACCGCCTGCGAGCCTTGGGAGTCGATCTCATCGACTGCTCAACCGGCGGCCTCGCGGCACATCAGCAGATCACGATCGGCCCTGGTTATCAGGTGCCGTTTGCGCGCCGCATTCGCCATGAGGGCAAGATCCCCACGGCAGCCGTTGGCCTGATCACCGAAGCACAGCAGGCCGAGGACATCATCACGAACGGCGACGCCGACATGGTGCTGCTGGCCCGAGAGGTCCTGCGCAATCCGCATTGGCCGCTGCTGGCCGCACATCAACTCGGCGACGCTGGATCGTGGCCGTCACAGTACCTGCGCGCGCGGCCACGGTAGCTTCGCGACGACTGAGATTGTGGGCAGGGCGAGCGTTGAGGGGCCGCCTTCGGCGGCGATACCAGCAGGATCAACCGCTGGATACCAGCAGGATAGAACAACTTGATGGGGATTGAGATGGACCCATCAACATCCCTATCTCCCGATGTTCATCCTGCGGGTATCCAGCGGTTGATCCTGCTGGTATCACGCCCGCAGGGCGCCTCCCCTGCTCGCCCCTACACCAAAACTCGCCGCGATCAGCCCGGCGCCCGCTTCCCGGTGATCGGCGTGGGATCCGCGTTGATCTGCAGTCCGGTGATCTCACGGGTCAGTGAGCCCTCGAGCTGATCGCCATTGGCGCGCACGGTCCAGGTGGTGATGGCTTCGCGCGTCATTTCCTCGCCGTTCATGTTCAGTCGCGCCTGCGAGATCTGACGAAAAACGGCACCGGCTGCCGTCATCCGTCCGCTGATCGTGAAAGGCTTGGGCGGCGCCGAGCCATCGGATCGCTTCGTGACATCCATGGTGCCGAGCAGCGAGTCGCCCGATGTCACGACGGTCAGTACGCCCGTGGAGTGGATGGGAGAAGGCACTCCGTTCTCCACGCGACGGCCGGCTTCCCATTCGACGGTCCATTTGCCGACCAGTGGAGTGGCAGACTGGGCGCCAAGGGGAGCGACGGCCAGGGCGGCGGCCGCCGCCGCGCCAACGAGTGTGACCAGAAAACGAGACATGGAGGGATTCGTCCGAAAATGAGTGACCCGACACAAACCACTGGTTGCGTCGGGTCAGTCACGAGTCGACATCGGAGGGTTTCCTGCGATCCGGGGTCCGCCTGCCCCCATACCAAACCCCTACACTTTCACGCCGCCCAGCGCGCACACGTGGGCCCACTCATCCGCCGTGACGGGCACTACCGACAGACGGCTCACCCGCAGCAGCGCCATCTCGGCGAGCGCGGGATCAGCCTTGATCTGGGGGAGGGTCACCAAGGTCTTGAACGCGGCAACGGCCTTCACATCCACCATGAACCAGGTCGGCATGGCCGGATCGGACTTTTCGTCGTAGTACTCGTGCGACGGGTCGAACGCCGTGTGATCGGGATACCCTTCGCGCACCACTTCGCACACACCCGCAATCGCCGACGGCTCGGCGTTGGAGTGGTAGTAGAAGCAGCGATCGCCCACCTTCATGCCATCGCGCAGAAAATTGCGCGCCCCCGAATTGCGGATGCTGTCCCAGCACGTCGTGCGCTGAGGCGCTTGCATCAGATCGTCGAAGGAAAACACATCCGGCTCGGACTTGATGAGCCAGTAGCGCCGCTCACCCTTTGCGCGCGGCGCAAACACGGAGGCCCAGGCTCCCTGCTCGTAGGGAGCCGACTGGGGAGCCTTCTTCGCCGCCTGTTTCGTGACCGCAGGCTTCGCGGCCGTCTTGGCCGCCGTCTTGGCCGCCGTCTTGGCCGCCGTCTTGGCCGCCGCCTTCTTGGCCGGCACGGTCAGTTCATGCAGCAGTTGCCCGCGCCACATCCCATGGCCGGCAGTCCTCGACCGGACGGCATGGCGCAACTGTCGCCACTCGCGCCATTGGTGAAAGTCACCAGACCACCGGAGAGCACCCGGCGCACCGGTCGTCCCGATTCGGGATGAGCCGTGAGTGGCGCTTCGGACATCGCCTGGCGCACTTCGAAGCGCTCAGGTGCCTCCCCCTGCGCCTCGGGGAGCGTTTCATAGACGTAGATGGGCATGGCTGAAAGATACGCGATACATTCGCGTCATGCGCCCCCTTCTGCTGCGCGTTGCCGCGCCCGCCCACCTCACCGTTGCCACGCTGCTGGCTGCCCTGGCAGCCGCCGCTCCGCTCCGCGCCCAGTCCGTCAATCTGGTGACCACGGCCGATCGCATCTTTGCCGCGTGGAACACCACGCACAGCCCGGGTTGTGCCGTGGGTGTGGCACGCGGTGGCGTGACGCTGCTCGAACGTGGTTATGGCATGGCGGACCTGGCCGGCGAGCGCCCCATCACTCCGGCCACGATTCTGGAATCGGGTTCGGTGGCCAAGCAGTTCACCGCCGCCGCCGTGATGGTCCTGGTGGCCGACGGCAAAGTCGCGCTGGAAGACGACGCGCGGAAATATCTCCCCGAGTTACCGCTGTACGGGCGCACGATCACCGTGCGCAATCTGCTCACCCACACCAGCGGCCTGCGGGAGTGGAGCAATCTGATGGCCTGGCAGGGCTGGCCGCGCGGTACACGCGTGCACACCCAGCCGTACGTGTACAGCGTCATCACGGCACAAAAGGCGCTCAACTACCCCGTCGGTGAGCACTATTCGTACACCAACTCCGGCTTCCTTCTGCTGCGCACCCTCGTCGAACGAGTGAGTGGAAAGACGTTTGCGGAGTTCAGCAAGGCACGTCTCTTTGCGCCGCTCGGCCTCACGCACACGCAGTGGCGCGACGACTATACGCGCATTGTGCCCGGCCTCGCGCAGGCCTATTCCCGTGAAGGCACGGGGTTCAGCATCGACATGCCCACCGACAACATCATCGCCGCCGGTGGCCTGCTCACCACCGTGGGCGACTGGTTGCGCTGGAACAACTCACTCACGAAGAAGACCCTTGGCGCCGGCGTGGTCGACTCCCTCACGCGTCAGATGCGCCTCACCAACGGCCTCGAGATCGCCTACGCGCTCGGCCTCACGGTCGGCAAGTACCGCGGCACCCGGGAAGTCGCGCATTCCGGGTCCACGGCGGGCTACTCCACCTATCTCGCCCGCTACCCCGAACTCGGCGATCTCTCCATTGCCGTATTGTGCAATGTGGCCGGCGCCAACCCCACGAGCTCCACCCGCCAGTTGGTGGACGCCCTGCATCCCGAATTGCCGCGTGCGGCCGCACTCGACACCGTGGCGGCCGATCAGAATGCACTGCGAGCGTGGCGGGGTCTGTACGAAGATGGTCGTTGGCACGAAGTCACGGTGCTAGATACCGCCGGCGGTCTGCTCCGGCAGGGCAACACACCCATCCGCGCATTGCGCGACGGCACGTTGATGATGGGCGGCCAGCGCATTCGGTTGGCGATGGACAAGGACGGCCGCACCCGCACCATCCGCACGGTCACCAGCGACGGTGACTCGGTGGTGTACACATGGCGCGCCGAGACCACAGCGAAACCAACGCCCACCGAACTCGCCGCGTATGCCGGTCGGTATCGCAGCGATGAGATTGGCACGACGTTCACGGTGGCCGTGGAAAACGGCGCGCTCACGGTGAGCCCACGGGCCGGTCTCAGCGAGACCCTCTCTCCCACCTTCCGTGATGCCTTCGACGGCCCGTCCAATGCCGTCTGGTTCACCCGCGATGCGAAAGGCCGTGTGACCGCCATGCACTTCGGTGCTGCGCGTGTCTGGGACTTCGTGTCGACACGCATCCCCTGATCGCCTCATGACCAATCGCTCTCCCGCAGTCCTCATCACCGGCGCCGCCACCGGTATCGGCGCGGCGTGCGCCACCGCCTTTGCGCGCGCCGGCTGGCGTGTCGGCGTGTGCACCCTGCCTGACACACGCGCCGAAGCGGACGCCGTGGTGGCCGCCTGTCAGGCGATCGGCCAGGATGCGCTCGTGGTCGAAGTGGATGTCACCGATGATGCCTCCTGCCGCGCTGCCGCTGCGGCTTTCGAAAACCACATGGGCCAGCTCGATGGCCTGGTGAACTGCGCCGGCACCACGCGATTCATTCCGCATGGCGACCTCGAGGCGCTGCCGTCGAGCGAATTTGGCCGCACGAACAACGTCAACGTGCTCGGCACGTTCCAGATGATCCGCGCCTGCCGCGCCGGACTGGAGCGCAGTGGCCGTGGGGCCATCGTGAACTACTCGTCCATCGCTGGCATTTCGGGTGTGGGCTCGTCGGTGGCGTACGCGGCCAGCAAGGGCGCCGTCAGCACCCTCACCATCTCCATGGCCCGCGCACTGGCGCCGCACATTCGCGTGAACGCCATCGCACCGGGTTATGTGGCGGGCGGATTGCCCAGCCGTGTGCTCGAAACCGAAGCGCTGGCGGCCGTGGAAGCCAAGTATCTCGAAACACAGCCGCTCAAGCGGTTGCTGACACCGGTGGAAGTGGCCGAGTTGACGATCTTCCTGATCGCCGGCCCGCCGGGCATCACAGGCGAGATCATCCGCATGGACAACGGCCTGCACCTCAACGGCTGATGTCCACATCCACGATCGGCTTCATCGGCACGGGCCTCATTGGCGCCCCCATGGTGGAACGACTGCTCGAATGCGGCCGTTCGGTGGTGGTGTGGAATCGTTCCTCCGAAAAGCTCGCGCCGCTGCTTGCCGCCGGCGCTACGGCCGCCGGCAGCATGCGTGAGCTCGCGGAGCAGGTGGACATCGTCTGCATCTGTCTCACCGACACCAGCGCGGTGGAAGATGTGCTCTTCGGCGCAAACGGTATTGCGAGTGCCATGCGCGCTGGGCAATTGCTGGTCGATCTGTCGAGCATTGCACCGGATGCCACACAGCGCATGGCCACACGCCTGCACAGCGAAGCCGGTGCACGCTGGATCGACGCACCGGTATCTGGTGGCGTGCCGGCGGCACGAGCGGGCCGTCTGATCATCTTTGCCGGTGGTGAGGCGGACGACATTGCACACGCGGCCCCGGTGTTCGATGCGCTGTCGCAGCGCGTGACACACATGGGCGCCAATGGCGCCGGTCAGTTGACCAAGAGCTGCAACCAGCAGATCGTGGCGTGCAACCTCATGGTCATTGCGGAGATGCTGGCGTTTGCCGAAAAGTCGGGCGTGGATGCGTCAAAGTTGCCGGCGGCGCTGGCCGGTGGGTTTGCCGATTCGCTGCCTCTGCAGATCTTCGGCCCGCGCATGGCGGCCAACATCGACACGCCGCGGCTCGGCGCCGTGGGCACGTTCCGCAAGGACATCGAACAGGTGGGCCGTTTGGCCGGCGAAGTGGGCGCGTCCATTCCCGTCACACGCGCAGCACTCGAGCGCTACCGCGAAGCCATTGCCGCCAGTGACATCGGCGCCGATGGAGATGCCTCGCGACTGATTCGCCTCACGCGCAACGCTACTTCGCAGCACCCGGCGTCGTGACCCGTCGATTCCGTTCGGCCACGATCTACGAAGGCACGGTTCGCGCCACGACACACGCATTTCTCGAGGCGTTGGGGCAGAGCGCTGAAGAGATCCGGCGTCCGCATATCGGCGTGTTTCACACCGGTGGCGAGATGAGTCCGTGCAACATGAACCTGCGCGACCAGGCGCAGCATGCCAAGACGGGCATCTACGCCGGCGGTGGCATGCCGCACGAATGTCCGGTGGTGTCGGTGTCCGATGGCTTGTCCATCGCACACAGCGGCATGCGCTACTCGCTGGTGTCACGCGAGCTGATTGCCGACAGTGTGGAAGCCAGCACCGAAGGGCATCAGTGGGACGGCATCTTCGCGATTGGCGGCTGCGACAAGAACCTGCCCGGCCTCATGATGGGCATGCTGCGCTGCAACGTGCCATCGGTGTTCGTGCATGGGGGGGCCGCACTGCCCGGACATTGGCAGGGACGTGACACCAACGTGGCCGAGACGTATGAGACCATCGGCAAGGTGTACGCCGGTGAAGCCACGACCGAGCAGCTCGAAGCGATCGCCCATGCCTGCCTGCCGACAGCGGGATCCTGCGCCGGCCAGTTCACCGCCAACACCATGGGCATGGTGTCGGAAGCCATCGGACTGGCACCGATTGGTTCGAGCATGGTGCCCGCAGTCTTCAGTGAACGTGCCCCGCTCATGCGTCGCGCCGCAGCGGCATTGATGCGCGCCGTGATGGCCGATGCACCGCGTCCACGGGATATCGTGACCCGCGACGCGTTGGAGAATGCCTGCGCGGTGGTATCGGCGACCGGCGGATCCACCAACGCCGCGCTGCATATCCCGGCGATGGCACATGAAGCCGGTATCACGTTCACCCTCGATGATGTGGCCGCGGTGTTTCGTCGCACGCCACTCATCGCCGATCTGCAGCCGGGCGGTAAATACCTGGCGCGTGACCTGCACTACGCCGGCGGCGCTGGTGTGGTGTTGCGTGCGCTGCTCGACGCAGGCGCTCTGCACGGTGATTGCATCACGTTCACAGGACGTACGCTGGCCGAAGAACTCGAAAACGCCGCGCCGGTGGACGGACGTGTGGTGCATGCCGTGGAGCAGGCATTGTCGGCCGATGGTGGCGTGACCGTGCTGCATGGTAACCTCTGCCCCGATGGCGCCCTGCTCAAGACCGCCGGCTTGGGCACACTGGTGCACCGTGGACCGGCACGGGTGTTCGAGAGTGAAGAGGCGGCATTGGTCGCGGTGCGCGACCAGCTCTATGCTGCCGGCGATGTGCTGGTGATCCGCAACGAAGGACCGCGCGGCGGTCCCGGCATGCGGGAGATGCTGGGCATCACCGCCCTGCTGTACGGTCAGGGCATGGGCGCCAAAGTGGCGCTACTCACCGATGGCCGTTTCAGCGGCGCCACCCGAGGCCTGTGCATCGGCCACGCCGGACCTGAGGCCGCCGACGGTGGCCCGATCGCCGTGCTGCGTGACGGTGATATCATCACCATCGATGCGCGGCCGGATGCACGCAGCATTCGCGTGGAACTCAGCGATGAAGCGCTCGCTGCACGACTATCGGCGCTTCCCGCCCATCAGATCCCTGCGCATGCGCGCGGCGGGCTACTGCAGAAGTACCTGAAGCTGGTTGGCCCCGCGCATCTCGGAGCGACCACACACAGCGGCCTGTAACTACTTGTACAGCGGGGGGAACACAGATGGCACAGAAACGAAGCAGATGAAAGACAGATACAACAAAAACTTGAACTGAAAAAGTAACGGGGGAGCAAGAACCGGATTGCTCCCCTTCTTTCAAATTGTTCTGGTTGTATCTGTGCCTTCTGCTCTGTTTCTGTGTGCTCTGTGTTCCCCCCGCTGTACCAGCTTTTCAGCGCTCGCTGGTATCTCGCGGCGCAGCAGGCATGGCCGGCAGACACATCGCGTACACGTGATACCGCACTTCGCCGGCCGCGAGCGGACGTGCCTGCCCGGCCTGTTCCTCGCCATCGGTCATCATCATCTCGGGACCGTAGAAGTTGAACAGGCAGTCAGCGCTATCCTTGCGGAAGCGCAGCGACGCTTCGGTGGGCGCATCGCGGGGATCGGGCGTCCGCACCCATCCGACCGCACGGATACGTTCGAAGAAAAACACCGCTTCCGGCTGCACGCCGCGAGTACTGCCACCCGCCGCCGAGATCTTGCATCCCTGCACGCGCTTGCGGGTGCGCCAGTCGTTCACGGTATCGGGCTCGATCACGGTCTTCATGTTCCGGTCCGTACGCAGAAAGGCGTCGGCCGCCACACACAGCGGTTGAGCCAACGCCGTGCGCGCGGGGGGCTGCGAAAGGAGCACGGCGCCGAGTGCGGGAAGGAGCACCGCCGGAAGAATCAGGTTCGCGATCATGATGGAAGTTGCCCAACACCCACCGAACCCGAAACCCCGAATCCATCACTGCGTCACGTGTCGCAGCCCTCGACACACCCTCACACGCTTCCGAACTTGTGATTCCCACCCCAATCACGAGCCGCCGCATGTCCGATCCCACCGCCTACGACATCGCCTATCAACAGGCCCTCTCCGATCCGGTCGCCTTCTGGAGCGAAGCAGCGAACGCGCTGCACTGGGACCGTCCGTGGGATCGTGTGCTCGATGACCGTGCCGCGCCGCTCTATCGCTGGTTCGAAGGCGGCATGCTGAACACCTGTTACAACGCCATCGACCGTCACGTGCTGGCTGGGCGCGGCGCACAACCGGCAGTGATCTACGACAGCCCCGTCACCGGTACGAAGCGGATCATCACCTACGCCGAACTGCAGGACGAGGTAGCGCGATGCGCCGGGGCATTGCGAGCTCTTGGGGTGGAGCGTGGGGATCGGGTGATCATCTACATGCCGATGACGCCCGAAACACTCATCGGTATGTATGCCTGCGCACGCCTCGGCGCCGTGCATTCCGTGGTATTCGGCGGGTTCGCGCCCAATGAACTCGCGGTGCGCATCGATGATGCCGAGCCCAAGGTGATTCTCACGGCGAGCTGCGGGATCGAAGTGCAGCGCATCGTACCCTACAAGCCGTTGCTCGATCAGGCCCTGACGATCGCTGCGCACCAACCCGCGCATTGCATCGTGCTGCAGCGTGATGTGCACCGCTGTGAACTGACGGCCGGACGCGATCACGATTGGCAGGAGACGGTCACCAACGCCGAACCAGTGCCATGTGTGCCCGTCGCGGCCACCGATCCGTTGTACATCCTGTACACGTCCGGCACGACCGGCAAACCCAAAGGGGTGGTGCGGGATCACGGCGGCCACGCCGTCGCCATGCACTGGTCCATTCAACACGTGTTCGGCATGTCGCCCGGCGAAGTGTTCTGGGCCGCTTCCGACTTTGGCTGGGCCGTGGGACACTCCTACATCGTGTATGCACCGCTGCTGGCGGGGTGCACCACGGTGGTCCACGAAGGCAAGCCGGTGGGTACGCCGGATGCCGGCGAATTCTGGCGTGTGATTCAGGAGCATCAGGTGCGGGTGCTGTTCACGGCGCCCACGGCCTTCCGCGCCATCAAGCGGGATGATCCCGACGGTCTGCACCACGCGCGCTACGACACGTCCGGGCTGCGCACGCTGTTCCTCGCCGGTGAACGGCTCGATCCCGACACCTATCACTGGGCCCGTGCGCTGCTCCAGAAACCGGTCATCGACAACTGGTGGCAAACGGAGACGGGATGGCCCGTTGCGGCCAATTGCCTGGGATTGACCACCTTCCCCGTGAAGCCGGGGTCACCCACCAAGCCGGTGCCGGGTTATGTGGTCGAGATTCTCGACGACGAAGGCCACCCCCTGCCCCCGAACCGGGAGGGCGCCGTCACCATCCGCCTGCCCCTGCCGCCAGGCACGCTCCCGACGCTCTGGCGCGACGACGCGCGATACATCGACACCTACCTGTCCCGCTATCCCGGACACTATCTCACGGGAGACGGCGGGTACATCGACGAAGACGGCTACCTGTTCATCATGGGCCGGGTCGACGACATCATCATCGTGGCCGGGCACAACCTCTCGTCGGGTGCCATGGAACAGGCGCTTGCCGGGCACCCCGATGTGGCCGAGTGCGCCGTGGTCGGCATACGGGACCCGCTCAAGACGCAGCTACCGGTGGGGCTGGTCGTCCTCAAGGCCGGTGTCACACGGGAGCACGCCGTCGTCACAGCGGAGCTGGTGCAACGCGTGCGTGATCTGGTCGGTCCGGTGGCCAATTTTCGCATGGTGGCCATCGTGTCCCGTCTGCCCAAAACCCGGTCCGGCAAGGTCCTGCGGAAAACGGTACGCTCAATTGCCGATGGCGAGAGCGTATCGGTTCCTGCTACTATCGAGGATCCAACTGTGCTCGACGAAATTCAGAAGGCACTGCAGACGCTGGGACTCGCCGGGAATCCGAGGACGGCGATCGGCGGCTGATCCTCCTCACGGCCTCATGCCGAGACGATCACCAAAGGCTCACCTCGCGGCAGTGCTGAAATGGATCGCGGCGTCGCCCACCTCCGCTGTGGACGCGTGGCGACGTCGCATTTTCTCGGCCTTGCTGCTGGGTGTGGCCGCGTTGGGCATGGTGGCGTACATCCCGAGCACGTGGTTTGCCTGGAAGTTTGGTGACTATGACGTCGTCATTCTCGGCACTGCCGTCTACGCCCTCGCGATCGTCGCCCTGCTGGCCAGGCAATGGAGTTTTGCGACGCGAGCCGGTCTGTTGGCTTCGCTGCCGGCCGGCATGGGAGCGTATTTCCTCTTCTCCTACGGACATGCCACGGCTGCGCCGGTCTGGCTCCTCACGTTCCCGATCTTCTGCGCCACCCTGATCGGACGCAAGGCCGCTCAGACGGCCATCCTGTTTGTCACGCTGACCTATGCCGTCTGCGCACTCGCCGTAGACCGGGGCATGCTGTGGTGGGCGCTCGATCAGCCCAATGCGCTGGGCATGCTCACCGTCACTGGCGGTTGCAGTGTGTTGTTGGCCACCGCGCTGTCGTTTGCCATCACGGCCATCTTCGATGGACTGGCCGCTGAGGCGCTCGCCCGCGTCGCGGCAGAAGAAGCCTCCGTGCAGTTCGCCCGCGCGGTCAATCAAAGCGACGGGTTTGTCATGCTGCTCAACGTCGACGGCTCCGTCGCCAACGGCAATGTCGCCACCAACGAGCTGCTGGCTCGCGAATCGGTGCCATGGGATGAGGCACCGTGGACCATCGTGCGTGCCGGTGAACCGTGGGCCGGGACCTTCGACTGGCCCCTGAAGGACGGCGCCGTGATGCGACTCTCGGGCACCATTTCGCTGGTTCGCGATGAACAGGGCACCGTGACGCAGTACCTGGCGACCCTGCGTGACGTGGAACGAGAGCGCTTCCTGGAGACCCGTCTCGAACAGGGGCAGCGTCTTGCCGCCATCGGTACGCTGGCCGGTGGCATCGCGCACGATTTCAACAACCTGCTGCACCCCATCCTCAGCAACACGGAGGCGGCGCGTGCGCAACTCGACAACAACGGCGAAGCGGCGATGTACCTCGACGATATTCGTCGATCGGCCGAACGCGCACGCACACTGGTGCGTCGCATCCTCAGCTACTCCCGCACCGACAACGCCGAACGCGAACCACTCGACCTTGGCGAATTGCTGACCGAGACCGACCGATTGTTGCGCGCCACGTTGCCGCAGTCGGTGCACCTGCACTGCGTGAGCGAGCCGGGGGTCATCGTGCGCGCAGAGTCCGGTGAGATCCAGCAGATTCTGCTCAATCTCGCCACCAATGCCGCCCACGCGATGCCGACGGGAGGCACACTGCGTATCTCCGCTACCGGCGCACCGGTGCGGGACGATGCGGTCCTCACCAGCACGTTCCGCGGCCAGCGTTTTGTGGCCTGCCTGCAGGTGCAGGACACCGGCATCGGCATGGACGATGACACGATCACACGGGCCTTCGAGCCATTTTTTACCACCAAGTCGCTCGGTCGTGGCACAGGACTGGGCCTGGCCATGGTCCATACCACGGTCACCGCGCTGGGTGGCGTGATCGTGCCCATGTCCCGCGTCGGCGCGGGCACGACCATGATGATCTACCTGCCATTGGCAGCGGCCGCTCCGCCGGAGCCCACGCGCGCCGACAAGCAGGCCCGCACACCAGGTGTCGATCGCATCCTCGTGGTGGACGATGAAGCCATGGTGCTCATGGCAACCCGTCGCCAACTCGAACGACTCGGCTGGCAAGTCACCGCACTGACCGATCCGGCCGAGGCCGCGAGCCTGCTCGCGGACAACACCACACAGTTCGACTGCCTCATGACCGATCTCGCGATGCCGGGCATGTCCGGTGTGCAGCTCGCCGGCGTGGCGGAACAGTTGCATCCCGAACTGCCGGTGGTGCTCACCACGGGCTACCTCGACCACGAACTACAGCCCGGTGAACGCTACCGCATTGTGGCCGTGCTTCCCAAGCCGTTCACCAGCGTCGAACTGAACGAAGTCCTGCTGCAGGCCATGCAGGCGCAGCGGTGACGGCGTAGTCGAACCGCTCAGCGACGACGACCGCCTCCACGCGGGCTCACGACGATCGGTACGCCGATATAGCCCGTGTAGAAGGGCCGATAGCCAAACGCGCCCATACCGCCGTAGGCCCCGTATCCGAATGGCCCGTACGCACCAAAGAGCCAGGGGTCGAAGTACGGATAGTTCGCGTATCGCGTGCGTCCACCGCGGTCATCCTGCTGCACATCGAGCGGCGCCACGGCCACAGACGCGTTGCCCTGCACGTCCTTGCAATTGCGCTTCTCCTTCTCGGCCTTCGCCACCAGCTTGTCGTTCACCCACAGCGCAATGTCTTCCTTCGACTTGGACGTGAACGCCACCTGTTCATGCGCCGCGAGCGTGATGCGTGTCTTGTCGGTGGCCTTGTCCACAGCCAGCTCCACGTTCACCTCACGATCACTGTCGTTGCGCACCACGAAATCATCGTCGCACAGGTAGCCAAACGTGAGGCGCGTGATGTCCGCCACCTGACTGCGTGTCACGCCAGTGATCTGCGCGTCGACCGGCGCCGCGGCGAGTGTGCCAGCCGCAGCCATCATCGCCGCAGCCCATGCCGCGCGATATCCGGATATCTGCATGTGTTCCTCCTGTCGTCATGATTCCCGTCTCTGAATCCCTTCATGACGGCCTGCACGACGACGCATGATGTGTCCTGTGAGTGCATCGCGCACGGTGCTGCGATGCCGTCACTGTGAAGAAGACACCGATGGGCGCATTCACCCTATCGCGGTGCAAGCCAGCGGGACGCCGACGTCGCATACGGCATTTTCCTGACAGAGACGACGCCACGCACGGAACTACGTTGCCGCGTCCGGTCGACTCGCCGACACCGGCGAGTCACTCATCATCGGATGGACATTCTCTCCGACATCAGGAGTGGTTTCATGCGGGATACAGGATTTTCGAACGTCTGCCGTTCACTGGCTGGGGGATTCGCGCAGGCACCGCGATCCAGGATGCGTCGCACCATTGGCATCATGGCAGGCACCGCCTTGCTCATGACGGCGCCGTTTTCGCACGGTGATGCGCAGACGGCGGCATCGACGACGGAAGGGTCATGGATGATTCGTGTGCGTGCGTTGTCACTCACCGCCGCCAACAAGTCCGACGCCATTCCATCGCTCGGCGTGAAAGCCGACCAGATCACCGTAAGCGACAAGATTTTCCCCGACGTCGATATCAGCTACTTCTTCGGCAAACATCTCGCCGCCGAACTCGTGTTGACGTATCCGCAACAGCATGACGTGAAACTCGGCAGCACCAAGATCGGCCATTTCAAACATCTGCCGCCGACGCTGCTGGCGCAGTATCACGTGTTGCCCGACGCGATCGTACGGCCGTACATCGGTGTGGGGGTGAATCTCACGCTCATTTCAGATGTCGATATCGCGGTGCCCGGTGTCGGCCGACTCGATCTCGAAAAGAGTTCGGTTGGTGTGGCCGGACAGGTCGGCGCCGACATTCGCCTGGCGCCCGGCAAGTTCCTGAACATCGACCTCAAGCGCGTCGGCATCGGCTCGGACGTGCTGCTGGGGAGCACAAAAGTGTCCGCCGTGCGGGTCGACCCGTGGCTGGCCAGTGTCGGACTGGGGGTACGCTTCTAGACCGCGTGCGCCGGCGGATATGCCTCCTGTGGGTGGGATTGGCCGTGTTAGATTTGGACGGTTGTTCCCACCCTTTGCGAGGACTCCGTTGATGTCCCGTCGGCCCTACGTGCCCCTGCTGCTGTTGTCGATCGGTGCGTGCACCGTGCAGCGTACTGCCCCTGCTCCGTCTCAAAGTCTCGCGATGCAGCGACAGGTTCCGGCCGTTTCGGAGCTTGGCCGCCACACGGGAGGCCCGTCTGCCATGGACGATCACATGGCGCACATGAACGCGGCCGACCTCGTGGCGCCGCAGATCAACGCGGTGACAACGCCGCAGGACCTGAGCCTACCCGCGTCGGCCAATGCCGCAGCGGAACGGGTGAAAAATTCACCGCGTCACGCCGAATGGGTGAAGATCCCCATGGCTGGTACGCCCGATACGCTCATGGCGTGGGTGGTGTATCCGTTTGCCAAGGACAGCCGCCAGAAGGCACCGGTGGTCGTCGTGGTCCATGAGATCTTCGGTCTGTCCACTTGGGTGCGTGGTGTGGCCGACCAGGTCGCGGCCGACGGCTTCATCGCCATCGCGCCCGATTTCCTGTCCCGTGCACGTGGTGGTCCAAGCTCGGTGGAGCTCAGCGCGGACACCGCGCGCCGTATCATCGCCGGTGTGAACACCACCGAACGCAATCAGATCATCAACGCGGCCGCCAACTACGCGATGATGTTGCCGAGTGCGCAGCAGAAGTATGCGGTGATCGGCTACTGCTGGGGTGGGCAGACGGTGTTTGCCCACGCCGTGAACGGCGGTGTGAAGGGTTTCTCGGGTGGTGTGGCGTTCTATGGTGCGCCGTATACGAAGGGCGGCACACCGGCCACGGCCACCACAGCGGCCGTGCCCGCGTCGGTGGACACGGATTCACTCAAGAAAATCTCGAAGCCGGTCATGTTGCTCAATGGCAGCAAGGATGCCCGTATCGGCGCGTTGATGCCGGCGCTCGAGGAAGCCATGAAGGGCAAGAAGTACGAGCAAAAGAACTACGAGGGCGCCGTGCACGGTTTCCTGCGTGCGCAGGGTGACCCGAAGGCGACGCGGGATGAGGCCGAGGAAGCGGCCAATATCGCCGCCACCAAGGACGGTTGGCCGCGCACCATTGCCTTCCTGCGCAAGAATCTGAAGTAAAGGCACGCTTTCGCAGGCAGCAACAAACAGAAGGCCCCCACACCAGACACGGTGTGGGGGCCTTCTGTTGTCCTGCGTGAATGACGCCTAGCGGTTCGTCGTGTTGTCCAGGAACGGCCGGTTGGTGGCCGTGGTGGAGGTGATCGTCATGTCGCCACGACCGCCGATCGTATACACGCGTCCTCCCGCGAACCCGGTGGCGGCTCGAGAGATGACGTTGGTCGTCGAGCCGGCCACCCGGGTGTTGAGATCGTACGTCCCGGCCGGAATCTCCACGAATGCCCCAGCGGACTTGTATGCGATCGCACCACCAATGGCGACTTCCGTGCCAGTGGTCGTGTTCCGCGCATACAAGGTCATGGGACTCGAATTCGGGATCGCGTTCACGAATCGCACATGAGTGACCAGGAATCGCCCGACCTCGAGCGGTTCCGGCGGCAACACGTCCTCTACGATGAAGCCTTCCACCGTCTTGGCCGTCGTGTTGTAGAACCCACTCACGAAGAGCGAGTACGCCTTGCCATCGGCCAGTGCGCCCGGAATCGTGGCCACGGCGACGTCCTTGTCGACGGTCGCCGCAATGCGTCCGGTGAACGTGTACTGGCCAGGTGCCAGCGCCGAATACAGCGACCCCAGGCCGACGCCACCGTACACGATGCCGGTGGTGGATTCCACGCCGGTGGCAGAACTGATGGCCGTCACCTTGTCGGTGTTGGCGTAGAAGTTCATGCCCGGAGCGTTGAGTCCGAAGTTGTAGAAGCGGATACGTGCCGTCGGCAGGGGGCCGTCGATGGTCTGCACCGCCGTCTTGTCACATGCCGCCAACACAACGGCACCCAGCAGCGTCACCGACCGAAGAGATCGGGAGAAGATTCTGTTGATGGTCATGGCGTTCACGGTTGGGTGATCCAAAGCGGCTTGGTGTGGTAGTCGGCGGCGCGGGCTCCGATGGCGTCGAGTGCGGGGATATTCCACACATACTCGGAGTTGTACCGCGGACGAATACGCTGGACGACCTTGCCGCCATTGTCTCCATAGAGGTTGGTCGGCGCCGCAAAACCAGGGTACACCTGACGGCCACTGGCGGGATCGATATCCGTGTAGTGATACCGGCGCATGTCCATCCACAGCTCGTTGTGTCCCCATCCCCACTGCGCGATGTACTTCTGGGACATGATATGCGTGAGCGTGAGTCCGGCCGCGCCCGGCATGATGGCCGTATTGGTCAGGAACGCATCCTTCTCGGCCGCCGTGATCTGCGTAGGCTGCTGGTTGTTGTCGAGATTGCGGGCGTTCACAAAGTCGATGTGCGACGACACGGCGTTGCGATATGCCGTATAGGCCGTGGCCTTGTCACCGGCGCGATATGCCGCTTCGGCCTTGATGAACTGCAACTGCGAGTACGTCATTACCGGGATCTTCGCCTTGTCGTCGAAGATGTAGCGCCCCGGCAACTGCGCTCCACCGCTGCCCGGATAGCCGTTGAAGTTGTTGGGCTGCTGCGTCGCCGTGAGCGCTCCGTAGTTCACGGCATTGATATCGAGACCACGATACTGTCCGTCCGGAGACGGAGACAGCATGCGGCTCAGGCGCGGATCCACCACGCCATTGAACGCCGTGCCGTTCATCAGCCCGACCACGAACTGCGTCTGACGATAGAACGTGGTACCACCGATGTTGCCGCGGGTCCGGCCCCAGAAGTTGATGTCGTCGTTCTGGGTGGCCGGATAGGTCAGAAGGGGATCGTCGGCGTTGCTCGCAAACGACTTGTCCACTGCCGCGATCACATCCGCTGGCTTGTAGCCCGCTTTGTTGCTGTAGTGGTTCAGGTTCATGGCCAGCATGGCGTAGGCCAGCTTGAGCCACTTGGCACGATCTCCGCCGTACATCTTGTCGCCACGGGCCAGATACGCCACGTCCACGCCACCATCGTTCCGCTGCAGCAGCTCGATCGCCTTGTTCAGCAGACGCTGGGTCTCCTGATAGGCGAACTCCTGCGAATCGTAGTTGAACGAGAAGGTGTTCTGGTTGATGGCCTCCTTGATGATGATCTCACCGTGCATGTCGGTGAGCACCTGCCATCCCCAGGCCTTGAGCACATAGCCCACGCCCAAGATGTCCCAGCGCTCTTCCGCCTCGGCCTTCGTCATCATGTCCACGAGGTTCTGGCCGAGCGTCCAATACACATCGCGCCACTGCTGGGCACCGTTGTCGCTGCCCGGGTCGTATCCCATACGGTCCCAGGTGGTCTGCGCCGTCGCCGCGACATACCACTGCTGCGTATAGCGGCCGATGAAACGCCCCTCATACTGCGGAGCGGTGGCCATCCAGTGGATCATCGGCGCCAGGTACAGATTGGCCGACACCACCTGCGGCGCGTTGGGGTTGGTGTTGACATCGAGGAATTCGTCGCAGCTCGTGGCGGGCAGTACCAACCCTCCCACCAGCAGCGCAGTGCAGAGCCGTTTCATCGGAAGACGGTTGATCGGAAACATGCCTAGGAGTCCTGCGGACGGAGTCAGGGATTCGCGTCGCATGATCAGTACCCCAGCTTGACGCCGAACGCGAAGCCGCGCGGCATCGGGAAGTTGCCGAAGTCGATGCCGGATGCACCCGAGCCACCAACCGCAGCCGTGTTGCCGTTCACCACCGGATCGAGTCCCGAATAGTTCGTGAAGAGGAACAAGTCGGTGCCGCGCACCCACACGCTCACGTCACGGGCCTTGAAATACCGGTTGGGCACCTGGTAACGCAGCGTGACATCGCGCAGACGGAACCAGTTGATGTCCTTCTCGATGAAGAGCTCTTCGCTCATCAGGCGGTAGTACTCCGTCTGCGCACCCGGCACGACGACAATCGTGTTCTTGGTCGGCGTGGAGCTGTTTTCCTTGCCGTCCCGCAACACCCCCTCCACCACACGCGGCTCCCACCGATCGAGCGTGCGCATGCTCAGGCCACGGGTCGTCAGATAGTGCTCGGTGGCATTGAACACATCACCACCGCGGCGCACATCCAGCAGCATGCTCAACTGGAAGTTCTTGAAGCGGAAGGTGTTGGTGATACCGATGGAGTAGTCGGGCTGACGATCGTAGCCGCCATCGATGAACGTGGCCGAACGCAGCGGAAGTCCGGTCGTCGGATCGATCAGTAGCTGCTTCTGATTGTTGCGCTGGTAGAAAAAGCCGGTCAGCGAGCGCGTCGACAGGTTGGGCGCTGTACCGTTGCGCACATTGCCGAACAGCCAGGTGTCGGACACGTAGGATTCCGGCAGATCATTCGGAATCTTGAGCGTCTTGCCGCGGGCTCGCTCGAAGTTGGTGGTGATGTCCCAACCGGCGCTGGCGGTCTGGATCGGGCTCAGACGCAGCGTGGCTTCGACGCCTTGGTTTTCCGTCTCGGCGCCATTGAGATTGAACAGGATGAACCCCGTGGCGTAGGAGCCGCGGATATCGTTCACGATCTGATCGGTCGTGCGCGCCTTGTAGTGCGTGATATCGAGGCCGACCCGGTTCTTGAGGAAGCTCAGCTCCGCACCGAATTCCACCGACGTCTTGAACTCCGGCTTGAGCCCGAGATTGGGGCCCGTGAAGCCGTACCCGTATCCGCCGTTGGCGGTCAGCTTGGATTCGAGCGATGGACGGAACGCATACGGACGCGCATCGCGACCCACCGCTGCGTAGCCCGCGCGCAGCTTGCCACTGACGAACTTGGCCACGGACGGGAAGGCGTCACTGAAGACAAAGGCCGCATTGACACCCGGATAGAAGAACGAGTTGCGCTCGACGGGAATGGTGGACGTCCAGTCGTTGCGCCCCGTCGCTGTCACGAACAGATAGTTGTCATAGCTGACCGTGGCGCTGCCGAACACACCGACCAGGCGACGCTGCAACAAGGTCGTGCGGTTCGTACGCAGCACGGTGTTGTTGGCCGACACGAACGCCGGGTCGAGGAAGTCCTGTCCCTTGATGGCATTCGTCTGTGACCAGGAGTCATTGATCGCGTTCGCCACCAGGCCGCGCACCGCAATCTTCGAAGTGAGCTGGTAGGTATTGAAGTTCAGAACCGTCTGCATGTTGGTGTTGCGCGTGACATCGTCCGCAAGATCCAACACGCCGTTGTACTGGAAGCCAGACGCACTCTGCGGATTCCGCAACAGCAACGCTTCGCTGATGTAGGTCTGCGTGCCGATGTTGGTTTGCAGAGAGGCCCAGCGCACCGGCGTCAGCGTCAACCCGAGATTCGCAATGATCTGGCTGGTGACGTTGTTGTTCCGGTTGGCCGACAGGTTGAAATACGGATTGTCCACTTCGGCCGAAGCGCCAAGGTTGGTGAGTCGACGGCGCTGACCGGACGGCGTCAGGTAGTCCTTGGCATTGTCGGTCTGCGGCCAGAGCAACAAACCGATCAGCGGACCGATCTCGCCCTTGTAGGGCTGATTGTTGTCGGCCTTGCTGTACTGCATGCTCAGGTCGGCCTTGAGCCAACTGGTCGCCTGCCCCGTCGCCGCACCGGTCACGTTGATACGCCGGTAGTCGGTGTTGATCACCACACCCTTGGTGTCCTAAAACGCCGTGCCGAGACGATAGGTGATGCGACCGTCGCTGGAGCCGCCGCTGAAGTTCAGGTTGTGGCGCTGATTCACCGACTGGCGAAAGAAGCCGTCGATGTTGTCGTAGAACTGTGTACCCGCCGGGTACTGGGGGCCAAAGTACGTGAAGCCCGCCGTCGACAGTCCGCTCGGCGAAAACACATTCTGCAGCTCAGGGTTCGCCCGCATATTGTCGATGCGGAAGTCATTGCTGTAGTCGAAACCGTTCGAGCCCGCACGGCCGCGCTTCGTCGTGATGACGATGGCGCCATTGGCTGCGTCGATGCCGTACAGCGCAGCCGCTTCAGGCCCCTTCAGCACCACGAGGGTTTCAATGTCTTCCGGGTTGATGTCGGCCGCCCGGTTGGTGAAATCGACACCGCGATTCGAGAAGGCCGTCAACGATCCCGGGGCGTCCGACGCGAGCACGCCGGTGCTCATCGTCTTGTTGTCGATGGGCAAACCATCGACGATCATGAGCGGCTGATTGCTCGAGCTGATCGAGCTCACACCGCGGATGGTGATGGAAGCCGACGCGCCCGGCACACCGGAGCTGCTCGTGACCTCCACGCCCGCCACGCGCCCCTGCAGGCCGTTCACGAAATTTTCGCGTCCCGTCTGTGCCAGGTCAGCACCGATCACGGTCTGCTGCGACACACCCAGACTGCGCTGCACCGTCTGCTGGCCGAGCGCAGTGACCACCATGGCATCGAGATTGGTCGCCGACTTCTCGAGGGTCACATTGATGACGCTGTTCGTGCCGACGGGGCGCTCCTGCGGGACATAGCCGATGAGTCGGTACTGCAGAGTTTGCCCCGGACTCACCCGGATGGTGTAATCGCCGTTGGTATTGGACTGAGTCCCCAACGTCGTGCCCTTGATGACAATGGAGGCGCCTGACAAGGGCACACTCCCATCGCGGGTGACCTTGCCGGTCACGGTTTGCTGTTGAGCCATCGCCGATGAGGCGATGAGGGCGGTGCCAAGCAGCACCGCCAGGACGCGTTTCTTCATCGTGAAGAGTGCCTGGGAGGGGGCCTGTGCACTGTCGGGAGCAGCGCACGGACAGGATGAAACAGTGGGCCTGCAAGGGGCACGATTTGCCGAAAATTCCGAGGAGTGATCCCCGTCGCAATCGGATGGCCTACCTTAGCCCTGCCCACATAGGCTGTCAAACCGTCCCGGGGACCAACAGGTGAGCCCTCCCGTCAATGCACGACTCAGCGACCCTGTCGCACTTTCAGCAGCGCTATTCCACAGCACTCAGCGGGCTGAGCCGCTCACCCGAATACTCATGGGCCCATCCGTATTCCGAATTGATGGGATAGTCGGGGACTCCGAACAGTCGCCTGCCGACGGCACCCCAGCCCATCGGCAGCCCTTGGCAGCAGCCCCGATAGGCGTCTCCGGGGACTAATTTCCCGCCATGACTGAAGCGAATTCTCACCGGCCCCTGCCACTCCTCTCTGTACTCGACACGCTGCCCACACGCGTACTCGTCACGGGTGGTGCCGGCTTCATCGGCAGCGCGCTGGTCTGGGCCCTCAATCAGCAGGGCGTCGACCGCATCGTCATCGCCGATCGGCTCGGGCAGGACGAGAAGTGGCGCAACCTCGTCCCGCTGCGGTTCGAGGACTACCTCGAGGCCGACGATCTCTTCCCGCGTCTCGAGTCAGGGGCATTGGGAGATTTCGACCTCATTCTCCACCTCGGCGCCTGTTCGGCCACGACCGAGCTCGATGCGACCTATCTCGCGCGCAACAACTTCGAGTTCACCAAACAGCTCGCCCACCGGGCGCTCGCGCGGGGATCACGATTCGTGTACGCGTCGAGTGCCGCCACGTATGGCGACGGCGCACACGGCATGGACGATATCGACAATTCGTCCGCCGCGCTCTCGCGGCTTCGTCCGCTGAACGCGTACGGTTACTCCAAGCACCTGTTCGACCAGTATGCGGCGCAGGCCGGGCTGCTGCATCGGATTGTGGGACTCAAGTACTTCAACGTGTACGGCCCCAACGAAGCGCACAAAGGCGATATGCGCTCGCTCGTCCATAAGGCCTTCGGGCAGATCCGCGACACCGGCCGCGTCCGGCTCTTTCGCTCACACCGGGTCGACTACAAGGATGGCGAGCAGCAACGCGACTTCCTCTACGTGAAGGACGCGGTGGCCATGACGTTGCACCTGGCCATGTCACCGGCGGCCGGTGGCCTGTACAACATCGGCAGCGGCCAGGCACACTCGTGGCTCGAGCTCACCGGCGCCCTGTTCGCCGCACTCGGTCGTGAACCGGAGATCGAGTTCATCGATATTCCCGAGTCCATCCGCGCCAAGTACCAGTATCACACCAAGGCCGAGATCGCGAAGCTACGGGCGGCCGGATATGCGGCGCTCGTGACGCCATTGGCGGACGCCGTGCGTGACTATGTGCAGGGTTACCTCACCGACGACCGGCGTCTGGGAGACTGAGGCGAGTGACGGCGGCCAGTGCGACAGCAGGTGACTGGACGTGAGTGACGCCGCACGGCGCTTCGCGCGCAGTCGATGGATGTGGTACCTGCTGACCGCGCTGCTCGCATCGATGCTGCTGACAGCCTGCGACCGGACCTCGACCAACACCAGCCAGACGGCCCCGACTCTGCGCTGGGGTGGTGACGCCGAAGGTGGTGCGCCTTTTGTGGAAGCCGATCCCGCCAATGCCAGTATCGTGCACGGTTTCGACGTGGAGATCGCGTCGGCCATCGCGACCGGACTTGGACGCACACCGCAATTCGTGCAGGTCAGCTGGCCGTCCATCGAACAATCGGTGACGCGCGGTGATTTTGATGTGGGGATGTCGGGTCTCGAAGACCGCCCCGAGTTGCGCGCCCGGATGGCCGTGAGCCTGCCGTACTTCGAGTTCCGCGAAGTGCTGGCCGTGCGTCCCGCGGACGCCACACGCTTCCGCACGCTGGCCGATCTGGCGAAGCGTCGTGTGGCGACGCTGGGTTCCACGCAGGCGTATACCATGCTGCTCGAGGCGCAGCGTGTGCATGGCGTCATTCCGGTCTCGTACGACGACGATGTGTATCCCTACAAAGATCTGGTGGCCGGTCGTGTGGATGCCGTGCTGCTCGACCACGTGCTGGCCGATCGGGCCATGCGGCGCACGGCGGGGTTTGTCGTACAGCCTGAACCCGTCGCGATCGGCCACTATGTCGCCGTGTTCGCCCCGGAACGACACGCACTGCGCGATTCCGCCGATGCGATATTGCGTGCACGCCTCGTCGATGGGTCGCTGGAACGGATCTTCCGCACGTGGGGCGTGTGGGACGAAGCCCAGGCGCGTTACCAGCAGCAACTCATCGCGCAGTTCGCCGAACAACCCACCAACGACACCGCGGCTGGCAGCACGGGCACCGTTGCCTCAGCTCCCCGTTCAGCCGGTACGTCGCCCGCGTCACTGACCGCATACCTGCCGGCACTGCTGCGCGCCGCGGTCATCACACTGGGCATCTCACTCGCCGCGATGGCGCTCGCCATGGTCGCTGGTGGCGCTATCGCGACCGGACGGGTGTACGGTGGTCCGGTACTGCGTGCGGCACTTTCCATCTATGTCGAAGTGGTGCGCGGCACACCCGTGTTGCTGCAGCTCTTTGTGCTGTACTACGGCTTGAGCGGAGTGATCCGCTTACCGGCATTGGTGGCCGCGATTCTCGGGCTCGGACTCAACTATGCCGCCTATGAGTCGGAGATTTACCGGTCGGCCCTCATGGCCATCCCACGCGCGCAGCTCGAGGCCGCCCGCACCCTCGGCCTCACGGAGTGGCAGGTTCTGCGACTGGTGCGCGGCCCCCAGGCACTGCGCCTCGCGCTCGCACCGATGACGAACGATTTCGTCGCGCTGCTCAAAGACTCGTCGCTCGTATCGGTGATCACGGTGGTGGAGCTCACCAAGCAGACCGCCATCTATGCGACCAACAGTGGGAGCTGGGTGGTTCCCGGGTTGATGTGTGGCGTGATCTATCTGTGCATGTCACTGCCACTGTCGCGATTGGCCCGCCGTCTTGAAGCGCGATGGAGCACCTGAGCATGACGGCACCGGCGCTCACGCTCGAGCAAGTCACACTGTCCCGCGACGGTCGTGCGGTATTGCGCGGCGTCGATCTCGCCGTGCCCACTGGCCAAGTCTGGGCGTTGATGGGGGTATCCGGCGCTGGCAAGTGCACCATCCTGCGTGCGGCGGTGGCCCTCGAGGCCTTCGACAGCGGCCGTATCACGATGGGCGACGTATCGCTGGTGCCGGGCCGCGTGCCGCCCGAATCGCAACTGCACGCGCTACGCCGCCGCGTGGGCATGGTGTTTCAACAGCACGCCCTCTTTGCGCATCTCTCGGCGCTCGACAACGTGACCCTGGCCCCGGTACACACTGGCGCCCTGACGCCGGCAACGGCGCGGTCGACGGCGATGCAGTTGCTCGATTCGCTCGGCGTGGCCCATCGTGCCGAAGCCTATCCCGCGCAACTCTCCGGCGGGGAAGCACAGCGAGTCGCCATTGCCCGCGCGCTCGCACTCGACCCACCGTTGTTGCTGATGGACGAACCCACCGCCGCTCTCGATCCGGCGCGACGCATGGCCCTCACCGAAACGTTGCGCCAGCTCGCACAGAGCGGACGGACATTGCTCATCACCACACATGATCTGGGCTTTGCACGTAACGTGGCCGATCAAGTCGCCGTGTTGTCTCACGGCATGGTGGTGGAATGCGGCAGCGCACGCCAAGTGCTCGACGCACCTTCGCATGAGGCGACCAAAGAATTGCTGATCTCCGCAACGGACTCAGCTCCGACTTAGCACCTACCACCTACAGCTTAGTACCGTGCCCCCTGACACCTGTGTCCAGCGGTTGGAGGCTGGGTCATAGGACGCGGGTACTAAGTGATACGTGGCAGGTGATAAGTTGGCGCTGGCTTCAGTGTGCTTGCGGACGGAAAAAACTATTGACCACGAGCCCATTGATAGAGACCGGCATAATGCCGCGCGGCCATCGTCCACGAATGATCTTCCCGCATGCCACGCTCACGCAGCAGCTTCCATCCGTCGACATCGCGATACGAGATCAACGCGCGCCGGATCGCATCGATGAAATGGCTCGCCTCATACGGATGGAATCGAAACCCATTGCCGTCATACCCTTCCCGCACGGTGTCGGCGAGTCCGCCGGTGGCCCGTACAATGGGCACACTGCCGTAGCGCAAGGCAATGAGCTGCCCGAGGCCACACGGTTCGAAACGTGAGGGCATCAGGAAGGCGTCGCTGCCAGCATATATCTGCTGCGCCAATGCCGCATCGAATCCGGTCGTGACGGCCACCCGCTGTGGATGATGGTGCGCGAGCCGTTGAAAAGCTTCCTGCAGATAGGGCTGTCCGGATCCCAGCAACACGAGTTGTGCGTCGGTCTCCTGCAGCAGCCACGGCATGATCACGTGCAACAGATCAAAACCTTTCTGTTCCACGAGTCGTGACACCACACCGAGCAGCGGCCGTGCGGCGTCCACGGGTAGCCCGCAGCGGGTCTGCAATGCCGCTTTGCACTCGGCCTTGCCCTCCAGGTGATCCACATCGTACGTCGCCACCAGGTGGCGGTCGGTCGCCGGATCGTAGCGCCCCGTATCGATGCCGTTCAGAATGCCCGCTACACGATCCTGCCGACGACGCAACAGCCCATCGAGACGCTCGCCGTATTCGGGCGTCATGATTTCGCGTGCGTACGTAGGGCTCACCGTGGAGACCACGTCGGCGTACAGGATGCCACGCGCCATGAAGTTGAACGAGTGGGCAATACCGGCGCCCAGGCCGTTCTCCACCAGCCCACCTTCGCTCAACCCCGCCACCGCCAGCACATCGGGGTGCACCTGCCCCTGATACGCCAAGTTGTGGATGGTGAACACCGTGGCGATATGGCCGAACGTGTAGGCGTAGTAGGTCTTGAGATAGTTGATGACCAGCGCGGCATGCCAATCGTGGCAGTGCACCACGTCGGGTTGCCACCCGTCCACCTCACGCAGGTGTTGCATGGTGGCCAGGACCGCGCGCGCGAACAGGATGAACCGTCGATGGTCATCGGATTCACCGTAGATCACGCCACGTTCGAAAGCCGCCGGGACGTCGAGCAGATAAGTGGGCACGTCATCATCCCGCGCCCGCCACACCCGCAATTCTTCGGCGCGCTCACCCAGCGGCAGGAAGGTGGCCGCGATGGGCCCCTCCATGGGCACACCGTTCTGCCGGATCTCACGGTAGCGCGGTAACACCACGCGCACATCATGGCCGAGCGTCCGCAGGGCGGCGGGCAACGCCCCGGCCACATCGGCCAGCCCCCCCGCCTTCACATAGGGTGTCGCTTCGGCAGCAACAAAGAGCACGTTCATGCCCCGTACCTTACGCCCTGCGCGCACGCGACGCAAAATGCGGGCAGGGGGATGGCGCCATCGCCCCCGGAAGGCCCGCCTGGTTTCACTCCGTTTCCCCGATCGCCCTCGTATGACCCCGTCCAATCGCGGCACGCTTGCCCGCACGGCCATGGCATATGTGCTCGCCGGCGGCCGCGGATCGCGCCTGTACGAACTCACCGACCCGCGCGCCAAGCCGGCGGTGTACTTCGGCGGCAAGACCCGCATCATCGACTTCGCGCTCTCCAACGCGATCAATTCCGGCATCCGACGCATCGGCGTGGCCACGCAGTACAAGGCCCACAGCCTGATCCGGCACCTGCAACGGGGCTGGAACTTCATGCGCCCCGAGCGGAACGAAAGCTTCGATATCCTGCCCGCCAGCCAGCGCGTGAGCGAGACCCAGTGGTACGACGGCACCGCCGATGCCGTCTACCAGAACGGGGACATCATCGCGGACTACGCGCCCGAGTACATGGTCATCCTCGCCGGTGACCACGTCTACAAGATGGATTACGAGCTGATGCTGCAGCAGCACGTGAACCAGAATGCCGATGTCACGGTGGGGGTGCTGGAGGTGCCGCAGCGGGAAGCGTCCGGGTTCGGCGTGATGCACGTCGATGCCAACGACCGCATCATCACGTTTCTCGAGAAGCCCGATGACCCGCCGGGGATTCCCGGCGCACCGCACCTGTCGCTCGCCAGCATGGGCATCTACGTGTTCCGCACCACGTACCTGTTCGAGCTGCTCCGCGCCGATGCGGCGGACCCACATTCCAGTCACGACTTCGGCAAGGACATCATTCCCACCGTGGTACGCCACGGCAAAGCCATTGCGCACCGGTTCAGTACGTCCTGTGTGCGCTCCCAGGACGAGTCCCTGGCGTACTGGAGAGACGTCGGTACCATCGACGCCTATTGGGAAGCCAATATCGATTTGACCACCGTTACGCCTCAGCTCGATCTGTTCGACAAGGACTGGCCGATCTGGACGTATTCGGAACTCACCGCGCCAGCCAAGTTCGTGCACAATGAAGAGGGCCGGCGTGGACATGCCCTGAATTCGCTGGTCTCCGGCGGCTGCATCGTATCCGGGTCCTACCTACACAAGTCGTTGCTGTTCACCGGCGTACGCGTGCACTCCTACTCGCACCTGGAAGGCGCGGTGGTCCAGCCATACGTGGATATCGGCCGGGCGGCACGGCTGCGTAACGTCGTGGTGGATCGCGGGGTACGAATACCTGCCGGATTGGTGGTCGGGGAAGATCCAGTCCTCGACGCCAGGCGATTCCGCCGCTCCGCGCGTGGCACTGTGCTGATCACCCAGCCGATGATTGATCGGCTCTGAGGACCCCAATCATGTCTGCCAGTTGGTTCACCCGCCGAACACTCCTGACCCTGGCCGTGGGGGCAGGAGTGTTTGGATTCTCCGGCTGCCGCAAGAATGCTCCGGCACCCGTGTCGGGCGATATGACCGCGATCGTGGTCGTGACCAATCGCGGGTTCTACGATGTGAATGTGTACGCGATCCGATCGGCGGGCGTGGTCGGCCGACGCCTGGGTACCATCTCCGGGGGCAGTGGCGCCACGCTGCGCATTCGCGAATCGGACCAGCAGCCGGGCGGTGGTGTCACGCTGCAACTGCGGGCCATCGGTGCGCGTTCGACCTGGACCAGCCCGACACTCAATCTCGGGTTTGGTGTGGTGGGCCGTCTGGATATCGCGTCGAGCAGTGGCGGCGATCTCAGTCGGACCATGTTCTACTCACTCTCGCAGCAACCAGGTACACTCTGACGTCGTGCGGCGTGCGAACGCCGGCACATCCGTCAGTCAATTCCGGATGGACAGCCCGACGAACTCGACGAAGAGTTCGGGGATCGCGCCGATGACACCCGGCGCGACGAAGTCGGCCCTCGATAGGCCTGTCGGACCGCATGAGCCTCTACGCACGCATCTTCGAGTTCATTCCCGACGCCGTGCTGGTGGTCGGTGCCGATGGTCGTATCCGAGAGGCCAATCCTCAGGCGGCCACCATGTTCGGCTTCAAGGCAAGCGAACTGCAGAGCCGACTGGTCGACGAGCTGATTCCTCGCCGTTTCGGGCACGGGCACGCCGCGCACCGGCAAGCTTATCTCTCAGGGCCACGCATGCGGCCCATGGGCGCCGGGCTGGAATTGCACGCGGTACGCGCAGACGGCCGCGAGTTTCCCGTGGACGTGCTCCTCAGTCCGATGGACGACGACAATGGTCTGGTCGTGCTCTGCGTCATCCGCGACGTGACCGAACGACGCAAGGCCGACCAACGCCTGCGCGATTCACTGCGCGAAAAAGAGATCCTGCTGCGCGAGATTCATCACCGGGTGAAGAACAACCTCGCGGTGATTTCCAGTCTGCTGTACATGCAGTCCACCCGCATCACCGACCTCGAAACGACCACGGTCCTCGAAGAAAGCCAGCGCCGGGTGCGGTCGATGGCATTGGTGCATGAAACACTGTATCGGTCGGGCAATCTGTCGTCGGTCGAGTTTGCCGACTACGCCGCTTCACTGTGCGAAGAAGTGCGCCACAGTCAGCGTATTCCCGGACAGTCCATCGAATTCGACCTCTCGCTCGAGCCCATCACGATGTCGGTGGATCTGGCCGTGCCGTGTGGCCTGATCCTCAACGAGCTGGTCACCAACGCCATGAAACACGCCTTCCCCGCCGGGCGCCCGGGGCACATTCGATTGACACTCTCGAATCAGGATCCCCAGTGGAGCGAGATGGTGGTGGAGGACGATGGCGTGGGCACGAACAAAGGGTTGCAGGACCGCCTGTCACTCGGCCTGACATTGGTGGAGGCACTCGCACGCCAGATCGATGGCCAATTTGAATTGACGCAGGGTGAACCGGGCACGGTCGCGCGCCTCAGGATCCCCACGCCTCACGCCGCGTGACACAGACATAATCATGCCTGTCCCGATCCCTGTTTCACCTGCACAACACCGCGTCCTGGTGGTTGAAGACGAAGCGCTGATCGCCGCCGAGCTGGTGGATCGGTTGCGGCGGCGCGGTTACGACGTGGTGGGCCCCGAAGACAGCGCGGCCGCGGCCATCGAGGCCGTCGCGACGTTGCGCCCCACGGTGGTACTGATGGACATCCGGCTCAAGGGCGAACGGGATGGCATCGACGCCGCCAACGAGATTCACCGACGCTTCAATGTGCCGGTGGTGTTTCTCACCGCCAACGCCGACAGCGCCACCTATGAGCGTGCGCACACCACCGCGCAGTACGGGTATGTCCTGAAGCCGTTCCACGAGCGCGATCTGTTTCTGGCGCTCGACCTGGCACTGCATCGACATCGCATCGAGCGGGATCTTCGCGCGAGCTCGCTCACCTTTGCCCCGATCAGTGATGGTGTCGCCGATGCGGTGGTGGTGGCCGACCGCGACGAGATGGTGCGCTACCTGAACCCGTCGGCCGAACGCCTGCTGGGCTGGACACTGTACGACGCGGTGGAGCAGGGGCTGGTGCTGTCACAACTGCTCAAGCTGGAATCGTCGGTCCCGGGTCGTACGGTGCCGCTCACCGAGGGTCTCCGCGGCGACTGGCATGATGACGACGCCTGGGTCATCAACCGGCAGGAAGAGCGTATTCCCGTCGCGTGGCGCTGCCGTGCCATGGTCTCACCACACGGTGAACCCGCAGGCCACGTGCACACGTTGACCGACCTGCGTGCCCAGCGCCGCCTCGAGAAGATGCGACGTGCGGCAGATGGATTGTTGCGCGTGGCCTTCGAAGCCTCACCGGCCGCCATCGCATTGCTGGATGGCGACGGCAATATCGTGCGCCACAATCCCGGCTTCCTGACGATGATCGGTCTGTCGGCGGATGCGTCGCAGATTGAAGGCGCGGCGGACACCCATGTGTGGCCCAGTGATCGCGCGGCGTTCACGGAATGGCTGAAATCGGCGCCCGCTCCCGGTACGCGGGCGGCCCCCGTCGAGATGCATCTGCGACACATGGCCGGACGTTCGGTGCAGGTGCTGGCAACCGTGGTGAAGGTGCCGGACACACTCGATGGACAACCGATCATCCTGTGGCAGTCGCAGCGGATCGAGCAACAGAAAGAACTGATCAACGAAGCCATGCATCGTTCGGCGGCCAACACCAAGGGTGTGAAAGCGCTCCTGCCGTTCCGCCATATCCTGCTGGTGGAAGACGAGCCCAGTCTGCGGTAGATCCTGCAACGCATGCTCATGCGCTTTGGGCTCAAAGTGACGGCCGCCCCGGATGGCGATCAGGCGCTGGAAGCTCTGCGGGCCACTGCGGAGATCGACGTCGTGCTCACCGATGTGATCATGCCCGGCATGTCCGGTGGCGAGCTGGCGCTACATATCGAACGGGACTATCCCGTGCTGCCGCTCATGTTCATGACGGGCTTTCACGACGACAGCTTCGTACGGGAACGTGTCAACTCGTCGCGGCGGCCATTGCTGTACAAACCGTTCTCTGGTGAAGAACTGGAACGGGCGCTGCGCGCACTGGCGCTTTCGGTTGGCGGGCCAACGCCACCGGCATGATGATGGGGGTCAGCGCGTCGGTCCCTGACGCGGCGCCCAGTGTGCCACGATCGCGGCGCCAATACGACCGATCACCGTATTGCCCTCGGCGTCCATCCAGTACCGCGTGTCCACGTTCTCCTTGGTGAGCACACACGCCACGACCCGGGCTGGCAAGTAGAGTACCCCACAATCGGTGCGCGCGTTGTCCACATCACCAGTCTTGTGGGCTGCACGCACGCCATAGGCGTACCGAAGCAGTTTTGCATCGTCGACATTGCGCGCGAGAATGGCCAACATGGTGGAATCCGCCGACGGACTCACGGCCTTGCCCTGGGCGAGCAGGGTGAAAAGGCGAGCCATCTCATTGGGAGTAGTGACTCCCAGCCCGTATTTGACGGAACTGTCGGGTGCGACGGTACCAATGCGGGTCATCGAGCCGGAATGCACCTTGGTGTGAGGAAGCCCGAGCGCTTCCATCTTCTGCCAGACACGCCGGATCTTGATGCGGTCGAGTACCAGATTGGTGGCGGTGTTGTCGCTCAGCGTCGTCATCAACCACGCGACATCCCACAGCCGCAGGGTGAGCGGCGTGCGCAGGAACTGCAGTTGTCCGGCTCCTCCGACCTTGTCGATCTCGGTGAGCACGATCGGATCATCGAGTGTGAGCTGCTTCTGTTCGGCCAGATCGAACAGCGCCACGAGCACCGGCACCTTGATGAGCGAAGCCGTGGTGAACGTTTCATCACCGCGTCGCTCGAGATGTTCACCGGTCTCGAGATTGGTGATGCTGTAGCCCACCACGCCGCGGTGTGCATCAGCGAGGCTGTCGATGACGCGACGCAGTGACGTCGGCCCGGGTCGCACGGCTTGCGCGGACGCCGGTGAGGCACTCACCAGCAACGCGCCGATGAGGATGGCAGCAAGAGCGGGGAGGAGTCGCATGCCGGGAACATATCGTTTCCCTCAGCGCCTCGCTCCCCGTCTCGCGGAACAGCCTGCCCCTCCGCAGGATGTCCGCCGGATACCCCTCTCCACGTGAGTATCCGGTGTCCTTCACCCGCCGCCTCGTACTGCAGCTTCAATCCATCAGACGGCCACCGCCACCGTGAGTGTGGCCGTGAAGCCTTCCGTGACACTGCCCGTCACCGTCGCCAACTGCAGCGATGCCCCGTCGCTGAAGACGTTGTCGCTGGCCAGGGTGACACCCGCCAGATTGCGCACGCTCGATTCGTATCCGCTGGTGGCATACACCAGGTCACACGTCGCCTTCGGCAGCGCGATCTGTGAGGTGGCCACCTTGTTGCGCACATCGGACGCCGCCGTGAGACTCTGGAACACCTCGAAGTGGATGTGGGGCCAGCGCCCCGCGTAACACCCCGGAAAGATCGTGGTGAAACTCAGACGCCCGTTGGCATCTGCAGCTTGGACACCACGCAGATAGTTTTGGTTGGTTACGCCGGACGAATAGAGCGAGTAGTTCCCCGCTCGGTCGCAGTGCCACAGGTACACGGCCCGATTCGCCAACGGTGAGCAACTGCTCGCCGACACGATGGTCAGGTTGACCGTGAGCGGAATGCCGACCGCCGTGCCACTCAGTCCCGCAAAGCTCGACCGGATATCCGAACGCACCACACCGGTCTGGTTGAGCACATTGGCTCCGTTCGATCCGTCACCCGGATACGGTCCCGCTGTTTCTTCCGGCACTCGACTGCAGGTGCCATTGTTGTTCACCGGTGACACGCCTTCGGTATCGGTACCGGTGCCGGTCACCGCGCTGCTGTCGCTGCAGCCGAGCAACTGCAACGCGCCGAACCCCGCCCCGAGACTGGCCGCCATGCGCAACATCGCCCGTCGATCGATGGTGCGGCCGGTGGCGATCAGATCGCGATGCAACCCACCATGGTCGTCGTGATCATCATGATCGTCGTGTGATGCCGTGGGCGAGAGAATGAGCAGGGACATGATTCGGCGCTCGGGTACGGGATGCGATGCGACGTCATCGTCGCAGGTGTTGTCGTTGGCGTTGTCTTCCAGGTGACACGCACGGGGCAACGCCCCCTATGTGCCATGTGCCACCCCTTCACCACGGTGCGACGTGTGGAAACCCTGACAGCCGTGTCGGGGAATGTGCGAATGCCGACAAGGTGACATGGTGATGCACATTGCGGAGTCACATCCTGCCGGCTTTCCGGTTCCTCTGCACCCCATCCGATGTCCGCTACACTCGTCCCTTCCGTCGCCACGTTGCCTCGCATCATTCAAGGCGGCATGGGCATCGGCGTGTCCAACTGGCGACTCGCCAACGCCGTGTCTTCGCTCGGCCATCTCGGTGTGGTCTCCGGCACCGTGATCGATACCGTGATGGTGCGCCGACTGCAGGATGGCGATCCGGGCGGACATGTACGCCGTGCGCTCGCGCACTTTCCGGTGCCGGCCATCGCGGACGAGATGTTGCATCGGTTTTTCATCGCGGAAGGTCGCGCCCCCGATGCCCCCTATCGTCTGTTGCCCATGTATCGCCAGGTCGTGAGTCGCGCGCGGCAGCGGGTCACGGTGGCGGCCGCGTTTGTGGAGACGTGGTTGGCCCGCGAAGGACATGATGGCGATGTCGGTATGAACTTGCTCACCAAGGTGCAGTTGCCCAACCTGCCCACGCTGTATGGCGCGATGCTCGCCGGTGTGGCCACGATCATCATGGGGGCCGGCATCCCGCGCGAAATCCCCGGTGCGCTCGATGCTCTGTCGGAGCATCGCCCCGCTTCGCTGCGTTTCGACGTGGAAGGCATGCCGCGTGATGTGATCGAGTCGATCACGTTCGATCCCATGGATTTCTGGCACGAGCATGCACCACCGATGACCGTGCTGCGACGTCCGTCGTTCTATCCCGTGGTTTCGGCCGTGTCACTGGCGGCCACGCTGGCCCGCAAGTCGAACGGTCGCGTGGACGGGTTCGTGGTGGAGAGTCCCACCGCCGGTGGGCACAATGCGCCGCCGCGAGGGGACATGCAGCTCGACGCCTCTGGTCAGCCGATCTACGGCGAACGTGATGTGGTGGACTTTGCGCGCATGCGCGACCTGGGCCTGCCGTTCTGGATTGCCGGCGGCTCCGGTACCCCGCGGGGATTCGCGCAGGCGCTCGAACAAGGCGCACAGGGCGTGCAGGTGGGCACCCTGTTCGCCTTCTGCGAAGAGTCAGGCCTCGAGCCGACGTTGCGAACGTCGGTCGTTGAGGCAGTGTGTGCGGGTCGTGCCCATGTGTTCACCGATCCGCTGGCTTCACCCACCGGCTACCCGTTCAAGGTGATTCACGGCGTGGCCGATCTGGCCGACAGCCGTGAACGGGTGTGCGACCTGGGCTACCTGCGCGTAGCCGTGCGCGGTGACGATGGTCGCACGGTGTATCGATGCCCGGCGGAACCGGTCGACGCCTACGTGGCCAAGGGCGGTGACGCCGCTGACTGTGAGGGGCGCCGATGCCTCTGCAACGGCCTGCTGGCGGATGTCGGGCTGGGACAGGTACGAACCGAGGGGGACGAGCCACCACTGGTCACCAGCGGTGACGATCTGGCCTCGGTGGCAACACTGGCCGCTGAGGGGTCATATCACGCAGCAGATGTCATCGCGTGGCTGGAAGGCGGCGTGCAGGCCACGCGCTGACGCCCGCTCCGGTGGGGCGTAGATTGGGCGGATGCACTTTCACAGCCGCCTCTCCGCCCCGCGTCTCCGTGCAGCCATCACCACGGCGTCGCTGACCGCTGCCTTCATGGCGGCCTTGCCCACTACGGTGGGTGCACAGTCTCCCCCGCCGGCGCGACGCCCGGCCACTCGGCCAGCCGCGACGCCCAATCGTGCGGCTGCCGTGGACACTGTCATCACGCAGGCCGAGGTGTCGGCCCGACGCGCAGCCCTCGCGGAGAAGGTCGAGAATGGCGTGGTGCTGTCCTACGGTGGCCGCGCGCTCGTGCACGACTTCAGCACCTTCTATCAGCTCTCGGCCTTCCGTTATCTCACTGAGCTGAATGAGCCCGACCATGCACTGGTCATGGTGGTGCGCGACAAGCAGGCGCAGAGCACCCTGTTCCTGACACCGCTCGACCCGCGCACGGCGTTCTACTACGGACAGCGGGTCGACACCGCGTCCAGCCTGGCCCGATACGGCATGCCGGGACGTTCCTTCGCCGCCCTCGCCGGCGTGCTCGACTCCCTGGCCGGTACGGGGTTGCCGTTCTACAACATCCCCGATGTGGAGACGATGGACTTTGCGCGCGACGATTCGCTCACGCGTGGCCAGGAAACGGTCAAGTCGCTGTCGCGCAAATTCCCGAACCTGGCCATCCGCAATGGCATGGCGTTGGTGTTGCAACTGCGGGCGAAGAAGTCTCCGGCCGAACTCGCACTGATTCGCCGCGCCGCCGAGATCAGCGCGGAAGGCCATCGCGCCGCCATGCTCACGGCCAACCCACAGGCCGAGTACGAGCTGCGCGCTGCGATCGAGTATGAGTTCACGCGTCGGGGCGCCGAACGTCCTGCGTACGGTTCCATTGTGGGTGGCGGATACAACGGCACCACCCTGCACTACATGAAAGACAGCGACCCCGTGAAGCCGGGGGATCTGGTGGTCATGGACGCCGGCGCCGAATTCCGCGGATATGCAGCCGACATTACGCGCACGATTCCGGTGAGCGGCACGTTCACGCCGGCTCAGCGCAAAGTGTATCAACTCGTGCGCGATGCCCAACACGTAGCCGAGCAGATGTCGAAGGTTGGCATGAGTGTGCGGGCGGCGGCCGATTCGTCGGTGGCCGTGCGCACACGTGGACTGGCCGCGCTGGGCCTCATCGAGAGCGAAGAAGCCACCTTCGATCCGCCGTGGGCCGTCAACTGCACGACCAATCCGGCACCATGTCGTCAGGCCAACCTTTGGATGATTCATGGCATCACACACGGCATCGGCCTCGCGGTGCACGACCCGATGCAGGGCGCCGGGCGCGACGCGACCTTCCAGGTGGGTGATGCGTTCACCATCGAACCCGGCATCTACATCAGCACCCGGGCGCTCGCGGTACTGCCTGATACGCCGAAAAATCGCGCCTTCATCGCCAAGGTGAAGGCCGTGGTGCAGCAGTACGAAAACACGGGCGTCCGCATCGAGGACGACTACGTGATCACCGAAAAGGGGCTCGAACGAATTTCCCTCGTGCCTCGTGAGATCGACGAAATCGAAGCGTTGATGAAGCGCCGCCGTACCATCCAACCCTGACCCGCATGCGTCGAACCACCGCTCCATTCGTTCCCGCGGCCCTGCTGCTGGGCGCCGCTCTCGGTGCACAGCCAAAGCCCACGGTCACACCGGCCGACTTTGCTCAGTGGGAAGTACCCGGTGCTCCGCGCATCTCCCCCCGTGGTGACTGGACCGCGCTGCCGATCTCGCGTCTGAACGACGACAACGAAGTCCGTCTCATCGGCGGGCCGCGCGACACCACCATCGTGGTTCCCTTCGGCTCACCGGTGACATTCGGGGCCTCCAACGAGTGGGTGGGCATGCTGATCGGCATGTCCACGGCGGAGCGCGAACGGCTCACCAAAGAGAAGAAGCCCATTCGCAACAGTGTGCAGTTGCGCAATCTCGCGAATGGTCAGGTGATCACCGAAGCCGAAGTCAGCGGCTTCACGTTCAGCGCCAACGGCCGCTACGCCGCGCTCACGCGATACCCCGCCGAAGGCAAGCAGGTTTCGGATGTGGTGGTGTACGATCTGGCCCGTGGGACGCGCCTCACGTTCTCCTCGGTCCGTGAGCACACCTGGGCCGATGCGGCTGGCGCGGGCGGAGCGCTGCTGGCACTGGCCATCGACGGCGACGGCTCGTCCGGTCATTCAGTGCAACTGTATGATGCGGCCGGCAACTCCCTGCGTGTACTGGAGAATGGCGGCGCCCCGTATCGGGCACTCGCCTGGCGTCGGCAGTCGCTGGAATTCGCCGCCCTGCGTGGTGTGGTGGACAAGGCATTTCGCGACACGGCGTATGTGGTGCTCAACTGGCGCGATGTGACGGCAACGGCCGCGCCGCGGACGCTGGATGGATCGAAGGCCACAGGATTCCCCGCTGGCGTCCGCATTGCGGAACACCGACGGCCGTCCTGGTCGCGGGATGGACAGGTGCTGTTCTTCGGCACGCGCCCGCGTCTCACCGTAGCCGACGCCATCAAGAAGAGCGCCGAGAAAGTTTCCGACGTGGAGATCTGGCACACCAATGATGTGCGCATGTTCGCGCAGCAGAAGGTGCAGGAAGCGCAGGACCTGCGTAGCACGCTGCTGGCAGCGTGGCGTGCCGATGATCGTGTGGTGCCGGTGGGCACTGATCTCAATGAGCAATCGGCGGCGCTGGAAAGCGGACGCTGGGCCACGGAGATCGATCGCAAGCCGTATCCGTGGGAATGGAAGTTCGGCCGCAACGTGCAGGACGTGTATGCCGTGAACCTGGAAACAGGCGCACGCAGCAAGGTGCTCGAACGGGTGCGTCACTACTACGGCGGCGACCCGACGGGCACGAAGCTCGCCTGGTCCGATGGTCGCGACTATTGGGTCGTCGATCTTGCCTCGGGGAAGCGCACCAACCTCACGGCATCGGTGACACGTGGCGGCAAGGCGGACTTCGTCGACCATGACGACGATCATCCCACCGATATCCCCCACATCTTTCCGATCGTGGCGTGGAGCAAGCAGGGCGATGCGCTGCTGGTGAACGACACACATGACGTGTGGCGTTTGGCCGCCGATGGCAGCGCTGCCACCCGCCTGACCAACGGCGCCCGCGAACAGGTGGCCCACCGCCTGGTCAGTGCGGCCGGGTTCAATGCGTCGGTCGTCGACCGCGCGGTGGACCTGTCGGCGCCGCAGTACTTCGCCCTCACCGGACGGCAAACCAAGCAGAGTGGCTACGCCCGTCTCAATGCCGATGGCACCGTGCAGCGGCTGCTGCTGATCGATGCCGGGCACTCGGGATTTGTGCGCGCCGACAGCGCCAATGTGGTGGCGTTCCTGCGCCAACGGTACGACACGTCACCCAATGTGTTCGTGGGTGCCGATCCCGCGTCTGCCAAGGCCGTCACCGCCACCAACCCACAGCAATCGAAGTTCGCGTGGGGCAAGGTGGAGCTGATGAACTTCCGCAGCACGATCAACGTGCCGCTGCAGGCGCTGCTGTACTATCCGGCCAACTACGACCCGGCCAAGAAGTACCCGCTCATTGTCTACACGTACGAGCGGCTCACGCAGGGGCTGCATGGCTACATCGCCCCCAACAATCGCAACTACTACAACGCCACGGTGTTCTCGCAGGAAGGCTACTTCGTGCTGATGCCCGACATCGTGTTCCGGCCGCGTGAACCGGGGATCGGCACCAAGTACGCCGTGGAACCGGCGGTACGGACCCTGATTGCGAAGGGGTTGGTGGACGCCAAGCGGGTGGGCCATGTTGGCCACTCACAGGGCGGCTACGAAGCGGCGTATCTCGCCACTCACAGCAACCTGTTCCAGACCACTATCGTGGGCTCCGGCATCACCGACATGATCAGCTTCGCGGGCCAGTTGCATTGGAGTGGCGGCACGGCGGAGTTCGATCACTGGGAGACCGGTCAGTTCCGCATGCAGGTGGCGCCGTGGGAAGACATGAAGGCCATGCTCGACAACTCACCCCTCGCGCGGGTGCATCAGATGCAGGCCAAGAGCATGCTGATCGAAATCGGCAGCGACGACGGCACGGTGGATCCGCGGCAGGGTTCGCTGTTTTACAACTACGCCCGCCGCGCCGGCAAACATGTCGTGATGCTCACCTACCCGGGCGAAGGCCACGGCCTCACCAAGCGTGAGAACCAGCGCGACTACCAGACGCGCATTCTCGAGTGGTTCGGACACTACCTCAAGGGTGAACCGGCCGCGAAGTGGATCACCAACGGCCAGACCGCACTCGAACGTCGCGCCATTCTCGACGCGAACAAGTAAGCGCGAACGCGTGGAGCAGGACGCCCTGAGCGCAGCCCAACCGGCCGCCTCAGGGCGTTCGCATTTTGGTGAACTCCGGCTTGGTGGCCGTGAGGATCTCCAATACCACGCGCCGGTCTTCGGCGGGAATGTTCTGCAGGTCCGGCGTGCGATCAGTCCCCCGGAGAATGCCATCGAGACGCACGTAGATGGCGCGCTTGGCGATCTCCGGCAGCGCATCGAACGCTTCCGAATGAATCAGAAAACTGAGCGGATACTTGAACAACCGCTTCTCGAGATCCAGCGCCCGCAGTGACCGACCCTGCGGATCCCGCGGCCCATGGGCCATGAAGTCCGTCGCAAAAGTGGTCGTGCCACGAACCGGTCCTTCGAGCGGAGCAGCATTCACGAACAACATGCCACGCACCAGTGTCTCCACCGCCCCCCGTAGTCGGGGCGAGACCTGCGGGGTCTGGGCGCGCGTCTCCGGTGGAGCAATGGCCGCTTCGAGCAATGCTTCCCGGGCCGCTTCATGCGTGGCGGTGATGAGATTGTGCATGATCGTCTGGTGCGTGAGCACCAGGATCGCGACGATATCGCTCTGGGTCGTCAGGTAGTACGTGGAATCGAACTTGCCCGCGAGGCTGGTGAGGGCGCTCTCGGTGCGCATGTTGAACTGCGTGCGATACTGGGCCTTGTCAGCCACCTGATGACCCAACACGGGCGCATACACATTGCCCGAGTGCCCGATCGTGCCGTGCGTGCCGGTCACATACCACCCACCGAATCGCTGGCGTACCGGCGTGGCATCGGTGGTGGCCCCTTCATGCACGCCGGTGATGGGATAGCCGTGCCGATCGACCAACGTGGAGAGCACCATGAAGCCCGGCACGCCACCGGTGACACTGCGTGACTGATGACACATCAGGCAGGTCGTGGTTTCTCGCGCGAATCGCGGCTTGGGACGCACGGCCTGACCAAACGTGTAGAAACGCGCGCCCGCCGTGGGGTGCACGGCCGCGATCTCCAGGAAATCGCTGTCGAACACATAGCCCACATACACATCGTCGTTGAAGTACAACGCCCGCGGCGACCACGGCGTGATCTTGTCCGTCTGCAGGCTGGTCCGGGAGAACACCAGCGTCTGCGACGACGACGGGATATCGAGCGCCTTCAGCACCGCCGGCAGATACCCGAGCACCGAATCATGGGCGAGCGTCAACGTGCCCGCTTCCAGTTTCGCTTGCAGGCGCATGACCGGATCGAGCGCCGTGGTGTCCTGTGCCATCACGGGGCGTGTGAGGCCAGCCGCCCCGGCCAGTACCACGGCCGCTATCCAACCTCGGAGTGCACGCATATCCGATAAAAGTGGGTGATTAGATACTTGTATTAAAGACTACGCACGGCCAGCGCTTTTCGCTCGAAGGGCAGTTCGTCCCGGGAATCGGGCAATCGCATCGCCGAGTGGCATATGCGCGGGACCAGAGGTGAAACTGGCGCGTCGGGTGCGCGTGGTGAGAAGAGGAGTACTGTCCTCCCACTATTTCCTTCCCAATGCCAACGCTCCGGAGCCGCCTGCCCATGGCGGCATCACTCTCGCGCTCCCTGCTGGTCGCCGTCACCGCTGCGGCAATCCTCCCCCTCAAACCGCTCTACGCTCAGCCGGGCAATGACCCGCGCGCCGAGGCCGTCGTGGCACGCTCCCTGGCTCGCATGGGCGGCGACAGTCTGTTGAATGCGGTCACGTCCGTTCGCATGGATGTCATGACCCAGTGGCAACGGATCGGCTTCTCCGATCTGCCCTATGCCGACGCCCCGTCGTACGAACGCCATACGGAACTGCGCAACTACACGACGAAGAGCTGGCGCAATACGCGCTACTTCCTGCCCAGTCCTTCCATCGCGGTCGATGTGGTGCGCGATACGGTCGGCGCACGCTGGCTCTCCCAGCCCAACGGGCCGAGGTCGATCACACCGCTCAACATCGCCTACGTCGATGAACGTCGGGAACTGTTCGCGTTTGCCCCCGAGCGCACCCTGCAGCAGGCACGGGCGTCCGGCACCCTGCGACTGTTGACCGACACCACACTGGGTGGTGTGCCACATGCCCGTGTGCGTGGTACGGTCGATGGATTTCCGGCCACCTGGTTCCTGCATCGGAGCACGCATCTGCTCTCCATGATCCGCTTTTCGGCCGACGAGACCAATGATTTTGGGCTCGCACCGTGGGCCCGACAGGACGTCGAGATCTGGTACTCCGGATGGACGCGATACAATCCCGGTGTGCTCATCGCACGGCAGCGGGATGTCCGTCGTGTGGGTCGTCCGTACAAGCGCATGACGGCCATGGTGGTCGCGGTGAATGCACCGGCACCGGCCGATTCGTTTGCCATCCCCGACAGCGCTGTGACGCGGTATCTCGCCACTGAGCGCCGTCCGATGTGGCAGGTGTCGCTCGACTCCGTACAGATCGTGGAGAATGCGTTCGCCAATTTCCCGCCCTTCATCGGCAGCATTGGGGCGGTACGCATTGGGGGGCAGTGGGTGCTGCTGGAAACGGCGCAGACCGAAGGGGCCGTCGACATCGTGCACAACTGGCTCGCCAAACAAACCGGAGCGGGAGCATCGGTGGCGATCGTCGCCCGCCCGGTGAGTGGGAATGGCGGTGTGCGTTGGTTTGCCGCGAAACAGCGTCCGCTCTATGTGGCCCCGGGCGCCGCGACGTCGGTGCGCCGCATGACCGGAGCGGCCAACGCAGCCCGTGCCACCGTGGTCTCGAAGACCCAATGGGTGCGCATCGGCAGCGATTCGGTGTTGATCACACCATTCGAGGTGCCGGACTTTGGTGTGGCACTCGCCGTGTATTCACCCACCCTGCGCTGGCTGTACACACCGTTTGTGGGCGTGCCTACCTATCAGGTCGAACATGATGTGATCATGGCCGACCTCAAGCGTCGACAGTTGCCCGTGGAATGGATGGGCACCACGCGCGCCTTGCGCACGGCGGCCCCGCGTCCGACCAACTGACACGGCACACGCCTACGCATTCAAGCGCGACACCGACTACCCGAGGGCGCGCGCCAGCTCCCGCAGCAGCCGGCGCGTGTCTTCGAGACTGACACAGGCATCCGTGATGCTCTGACCAGGACGCATCGGCACACCAGGCACGAAGAGCTGACGCCCCTCCTCGAGATGACTCTCGAGCATGATGCCCAGCACATGGGTCATGTCCTCATTGCGTCCTTGTACCCGTCGGATGATGTCCTCGAGCACCACCGTCTGCGCACCGGACGGCCCGGCGTTGCCGTGCCCACAGTCGATCATGACACGCGGCACGAGCCGCTCCCGGGCCACCGCTGCGCTTGCGACATGCACCGAATGCCGATCCGCATTCGGTCGCGTTCCACCTCGCAGGATCAGGTGCGTGTCCGGGTTGCCGGGTGTCTGACGCACCGCGGCACGCCCATCATCGTCGATCGTCAACACCCGATGGGTGGCACCGGCCGAGATCATCCCGTTGATCGCGGCCGTGACATCGCCGCTGGTGCTGTTCTTGAACCCCACCGGGCACGCCAGCCCAGACGCCATCTGGCGGTGCAGCGGGCTCTCCACCGTGCGAGCGCCGATGGCACTCCACGCCACCAGATCTTGCAGGTAGTCGGCCACGACCGGGTCCACAAATTCGGTGGCCACTGGCAACCCCATGGCGTTGATCTCTTCGAACAACGCTCGGGCAATGCGCAGTCCGTCGTTCACCCGACCACTGCCATCGAGCCCCGGATCATGCAACAGACCGGTCCATCCGAGTCGCGTACGCGGCTTTTCCACGTACACACGCATCACCAGTAGCAGGGAGGACGAGACCTCCTGCTGCAGCGCGTGCAACTGCGCGGCGTACTCACGCGCCGCGTCCACATCGTGCACCGAGCAAGGCCCCACCACCACCAACCAGCGGCGATCGGCTCCGTGCAGAATCTCGCGAATATCCGCACGGGCGCGCTCCACCGTGCCCTGGGTTGCATCCGACAGCGGCACCGCATCCCGCAGTGCGTGGGGAGTCGGTAGTGCATCAACCATGCAATGATGCTCCGCCATCGACAAAAAGCTCGTTCATCGTGATATGTCCGGCACGATCAGACAGCAGGAACAACACTGCGTCAGCGACATCACGCGGCTCGGCGAGTTTCGCGAGTGGGATGCCGATCTTGAATTGGGCGGGTGACCCCGCGATCACACTGTCCATACCATGTTCGGCCAACATCGCCTCCAACATGGGGGTTCTCGTCGAACCCGGCGACACCACATTGCATCGCACGCCAAAGGGCGCGAGCTCGAGGCCGAGACTGCGGGTGAAAAGGGAAGCGGCCGCCTTGGACGCTCCATAGGCGGCCATGCCCTGGCGCGGGACACCGCCGGCGTTCGAGGCCACCGTGACTATACTGCCCTGGCGCTCGGTCATCATGTGCCGCGCCAAGGCGCGCGACAGGTTGAACACGCCGGTGGTGTTGACGGCAAACAGTCGATCCCATTGGGTGTCGTCGGTATCCACCACGGATGCCGTATGCAACACACCAGCCACGTTCACGCCGAACCTCACCGGTCCCCATTCAGCGATGGTCTGTGCGACCAGCGCTTCCACCGCAGCCGACTGCGACACATCCACCGCGAAGGCACGATAGCGCGAGTCATCCGCGTCGGTCCGCGTTGGGATCTGCTGATCGAACGCCACCACGCGCGCTCCGGCGTGCAGGAGCGCCGACACCACCTCGGACCCGATGCCACCCGCTGCACCACTCACGATCGCGACGCCACCGACCAGACCGGGATGGGTCATTGGACCACCACCGTGAGGGGTTGCAGCCCGGCGTGCATAAGTGCCGCAATGCGGGGCGCATGTTCAGGGCTTGTCATGTGTGCATGCAACGAAGGGATATCATGAGCGTCGATCGTCTGGGCGTACGGCTCCCACTCCGTCGCCAGATACGAACCGTCTCCGTGATCGAGCGCAGCGCGCAGGTGCAGGAGCGTACCGTCGAAACGGCGCTGCACATGCCCGCGCACCAGGCGGTTGTTCGACTCCACCACACGCAGAACGCCGGCCAGGGTGTCGTCGGACAGTGTGCCCAGCGGATGGCCGGTGTGTCGGAGCAGACAGATCACGCTTTCGAGATTCCGATCAGCCTGCGCGAACGACGCCGGATCGATCCCGGCGATGAGCAGCAGCGCATCGAGAGCGGCGCCGTCAGCCGGGGGCGGCGCAAGGCGCCAGTGGTCGGCGGGATACGCATCGAGCAGTGCCACGACACCCACGGCAGCACCGGCTTCCTGCAATTGCACAGCCATCTCCTGAGCGATGATCCCCCCCACCGACCACCCGGCGAGGTGGTACGGACCGGCCGGCTGGATCTCGCGCACGCGCTGCACATAGGTCGATGCCATGTCGCGCAGTGTGGATGGCTGCGCACCTCCGAGCAGGTCCGCCTGCAGACCATACACCGCACGCGGTTGCATCATGACCCGACCCAGGGCGGCGTAACACCACGAGATGCCACCCGCCGGATGAATGCAGAAGAGCGGCGCGTGGTGCGGCGCCACGCCATCCCGCACGCCATCGGCGAGCAACACCACCGTCCCCAAGCCTTCGGCCTGCGCACGCTCGTGGGCGCGCAATGGCAGCGCCTCATCGAGATAACGGGCAAAACGCGACACCGTGGGATTGGCGAAGAGCGCGCCGATACCAGCCGAAAGCTGTCGCTCTGCACGCAGCCGCACCATCACGCGGGCGGCCAGCAGCGAGTGCCCACCCAGAAGAAAGAAGTCGTCGTCGGCATGCAGCGTGGTGACATCGAGCTGCAGCAGCTCGGCAAACAACGCCGCCACCTGGTGTTCCGTCGCGGTGGACAACGAACGTCCAGCCCCCACGATGTGTTCAGGCATCGGCAATGCCTTGCGATCGAGCTTGCCACTCGATGTCAGTGGCACTGTGTCCACTGCCATGACATACGACGGCACCATGGCTTCGGGCAGTCGCGTCTGCAGCAACGCACGCAGTCCGTCCGCATCGGGCGAGTTCGCACCGATGGCCGGCATCACGTACGCCACCAATCGTGTCTCACCATCGGGCATGACGCGTGGTACCACATGGGCCTGCGCGTATCCGCCGATGCTCATGATCGCCGATTCGATCTCGCCCGGTTCGATGCGTACGCCGCGGATCTTCACCTGGTGGTCGGATCGGCCGAGATAGGTCAGGGCTCCATCGGCACGCCACATGGCCTTGTCGCCCGTCAGGTACATCCGTGCGCCCGACACAAACGGATCTGCAATGAAGCGTTCGGCCGTGAACTCCGGGCGATTGAGATAGCCGCGCGCGAGCTGCACACCGGCGATGTAGAGATCGCCCGCCACACCCGGCGGCACCGGCCGCAGGCGCGCATCGAGCACATACATCGCGGTGTTCCACACAGGGAAACCGATGGGCACCGGATCACTGCGATCGTCTCGACTGGCGGGCCAGTAGGTGACATCCACCGCCGCTTCCGTGGGACCGTACAGATTGTGCAGTTCGGCCGCATACAACCCATGGAAACGATCCCGTTGCTCCGCCGTGAGGGCCTCCCCACTGCAGAACACCTGACGCAGCGACGATACCGGTCGCGGCGCACCTTCCTGTTCAGCCAGAAAGGCCGACAGCATCGACGGCACGAAGTGCGTGACAGTGATGCCTTCGTCATCGATCACACGCGCCAGCCACGCCGGGTCACGGTGCGACGCCGGAGGCGCCATGACCAAGGTTGCGCCTGCCATAAAGGGCAGGAACAGCTCCCAGACCGACACATCGAAGGTCACCGGTGTCTTCTGCAGAATGCGATCCGTCGCACCGATGCCGTAGTGCGTACGCATCCATTCGAGGCGATTCACGATGGCCGCGTGTTCCACCACCACACCTTTCGGAACGCCGGTGGATCCCGACGTGAAGATCACGTAGGCGGCGTCGGAGCACCCCGGCCGCTCCGGTCGTGCATCGGCACGCGCCTGTGCAGAGGGCACGGCTATCACACCGTCCTGCACCTGCAACTGTGGCAGCGCATCAGGAAGTGTCGACGCGAAGGCCGCACTGGCCACCAGCAACCGCGGCTTGGCCTCGCGCATCATCACATCCACGCGTTCGATCGGCTGGTCCGATTCGATCGGCATGTAGGCAGCGCCGACCCGCAGTACCGCCAACATCACCACCGACAAGTCGAGTGAGCGCGGAATCGCCAATGCCACGACATCGCCCCGCTGCACACCGGCGGACGCCAGGGACACGGCAGCCGCAGTGACCAGCGTGTCGAGCTGCGCATAGGTGACGGTGCGACCATCGGCCCGCAATGCTGGCGCATCCGGCGCGCGCCGCATGGCATCGTCGATGAGGTCGATCAGCGTGACGGACGGCACGACATGCGCCGTATCGTTCACCGTGTGCACCCACTGCTGATGCTCGGTGTCGGTCAGTGTGGGGACCGAAGCGAGTGTGTGGGCCTGCACGGCGCGCTGCAGGAACGTGGAGAGCCGCGTCAGATGCGCGTCCACCTCGGCCACCGAATACCGATCCGGGTTGGCCTCGAATTCGAGGCGTGCGACCGTACCCGGCACATCACGACTCGGCGCTCCACCACGCACGGCGATGGCCAGATCATCGACCGGTCCGGTGCCGAGCACCAGGTGGTTGCTCTGCACACCACGCAGCGTCACCGCTTCTTCAAATGGCAACACATTGACGATCGGACCGTGCACGTGTCGATCACCACCAATCAGGTGCAAGTCGCGGCGCAACTGTTCACTGCGATACCGGCCATGTTTGCGGGCCATGCGCAGTCGATCCGATACGTCGGCCACCAGTGCGCGCATCTCCTGGGATTCATCGATCACCAGGCGCATGGGCAGCACGTTCATCGTCATCGTTGGCACGCGCGCGGCGGGCGTGCCGAGGCGACCCATATAGGGAACGCCGATGACGATTTCTTCACTGCCGGTGTGACGCGTGAGATACGCGGCGACCAACGTCACCAGCACATCGGGCCATGGCACTTCCGCTTCCTCGGCCACGGCCTGCACGGCCTCGATGACCGTGGCCGGCAGCGCGGCAGAGGCCATGTGTGCGGCCCGAGCGGCTGGGGCGCGCGACGCGGACAGCGACGTGATCTCCGGCAGTCGCACGAACTGCTCGTGCCAATACCGGCGATCGCGTTCCCGCAGAGCGCCGGCACGGTATCGGGCATCGTCGGCCTGGACATCGACAATCCGCCCCATGGTCATGCCGGTGGGTTCGTCGTCGCCTCTGTCATACCACTCGCTGATGCGCCGCATCAACAGCAGTGTGCCGTACCCGTCGATCAGGATGTGGTGCACCCCTTGGTACCACAGCCAATGCGCGGGCCCGAGCACATACAGACGCTGCACCACCAGCGCGTCCCGATCGAGCGCGCGGGCGCGGTCCATGTCCGCGCGGATGGCCATCATCGCCACCGCGTGTGGGTCGGCCTGCGACGCAAGGTCCACCACGTCCAGCACCGGGACCTGCGCGTGCATCACCTGACGCGGACCATCGAGCGTATCGATGATCTGCACCTGCAACCCAGGCGCTTCCGCCAATGCGCGCTCGATGGCACGGGCAAAGCGCGGCACGTCGAGCGCGCCGCGCAGCTCAACGGCATGTGCGGTGTTGTAGCCTGGATGCGTAGGATCGGCCTGCGAAGCGTACCAGATGCCTTCCTGGGCTTCGGTCAGCGTCACCGCTCCAGCCACATCGCCGGCCATGTCGCCGTCGGCGATATCAGCCGTCATGCTCCGCACCACCCGCAGACGCGAGCAGTCCCCACCAGTACGAAAGCTGCGGCCGCTCCGCGAGCTGCGCGAAGTCGACCTGAAGACCCGCGCGTTGCCACTGTAGCGTCAGCGCCATCAGGCGAATGGAGTCGAGCCCCCAGTCGACGAGATTGTCCTCGTCGCCGATCTGCGAGACTTCTTCTCGGAGGATGTCCGCCACGGCCTGGCGCATCCCATTGAACGTGATGGCCGTCATGACGTGGTCACCTCCGTTCCCGAGAGCGCTGCAACAATCTGCGTGGTGTCCTGCACCACCGCGCAGCGTGACGCCGCGTAGGTGATGGCCTGATCGTGGTGCGCACGGGAAAAATCGCCAATGGCATCGGAAACCAGGAACGGCTCGATATCCCGCATGAAGGCGTCGGCTGCCGACAGCAGGCATCCGATGTGCCCATACACGCCACAAACGATCAACTGTGACCGACCACGCGCGCGCAGCATTTCTTCGAGTGGCGTGCGCTGAAAGGCACTGTACCGCCACTTGGTGAGCACATGATGCCCGGCGCCGGGCCGCAACGCCGGGATGATGGCCGCCTGCTCGGCCGTCGCCATGCCCGTTCCCCAGAACTTTGCCTGCAGGCCGCGGTCGCGCTGATCCTGAGCCGCATGTTGCGCCGTGTAGAACACGGGCACTCCCTGCGCATCACAGGCATCACGCAACCGCGCGATATTGGCGACCACCGCCTCGACAGGCGCCTCACCCGACGCAAAGGCATCCACGAAGTACTGCTGCATATCGTGGATGAGCAACGCGACGCGATCCGTCTGGACACGCCACGGCGCCACCACCGGCGGCAACTCGTCGGCGGTAGGCATCACATACGAGCCGATGCGAGGCAGCTTGGCACTGCTTGGAGCATTACTCATGACACGCGAGAATCAGGAGTGGAAACAGGTGCTGCGGCGGCCGTGGCCTGCTCTGCCGCGAGTGCGCGCAGCGCACCACGCAGATCCTTGCGACTGGTCTTGCCGACACCGGTGGACGGGAACGCGTCCACGAACACGATTTGATCAGGCACCTTGTACGCGGCCAGCCCCCGATTGCGGATCCACGACTTGAGCACCGGCGGGGGCACGCGTTCGGCGCGTGGGATCACGAACGCGCAGGATCGCTCGCCGAGATAGTCGTCGGGCACCGATACCACCACGGCATCGAGGACGGCCGGGTGCGCCACGAGGTGATCTTCCACTTCCTCGGGAGACACCTTCTCGCCTCCCCGATTGATCTGATCGGTGGCTCGGCCATGCACCACGAGATACCCGGCAGCCGTACGGCTCACGAGATCACCGGTGCGATAGAAGCCGTCATCGGTGAAGGAGCGCGCATTGGCCGCGGCATTCTGGTAGTAACCGCGGATGGTATAGGGGCCACGGGTCTGCAGGTGACCGATGGCACCCGGTGCGACCGGTACATCATCATCGTCCACGATGCGCAGTTCATCGTCCGCACTGATGGGGCGCCCCTGTGTGTTGCAGATGGTGTCGACATCGTCGTCGAGACGAGTGTAGTTCACCAATCCCTCTGCCATGCCGAACACCTGCTGCAACGTGGCGCCGAGCGTCGGCGTGACCCGTGCCGCAATCGCCGGCGTCAGCTTCGCCCCTCCCACCTGCAACACTTCGAGGCTCGACAGGTCTGCCGATGTGATCGCCTTGGCCTCCAGCCACATCAATGCGATGGGTGGCACGGCAGCAGCGATGGTCACCCGTTCCTGTTCGATCAATGCAAAGGCCACGTCGGGTGCCGGCGATGGACTGAGCACAATGCAGGCGCCAGCGTCCAATGCGCCGAGAAACCCGGGTGAACTCATCGGAAAATTGTGCGCCACCGGCAGCACGACCAGATACACCGACGCCGGTGAGAGACCGCAGATCGTCGCGCTCTCCCGTACGCTGTACAGATAGTCGTCGTGGGTGCGAGGGATCAATTTCGACAGTCCTGTGCTTCCACCCGACAATTGCAGGAACGCCACCGACGAGGACGGCGGATCGATCAGCAACGACAGATCGTCGCCACGGAACGCGTCCAGCGACTCGAGATCCGGATCGTCCTGCTCCACGACGCCGGCAACGACCACGTGGCGCACGGTCGCATGCGAAGCCCGCAGCGATCGCCCCAGCGTGCGATAGTCGAACTTCTCATGTACCGCCGGAATGACATACGCCACCGCACCGGACACCGTGGCGATGTTGTCGATCTCGGTCTGACGATGGGCCGGCAGGGCAAATACGGGCACGATACCCGCCCGAATGAGCCCAAGCATCACTGCCAGGAACTCGGGGACATTGGGCAACTGCACCACCACCCGTTCCCCCGGTTGCACACCACGCGCTAAAAAGCCCGCCGCCACGCGGTCCGCTTCCTGATCGAGACGCGCGTAGCTCCATCGGGTGCTGCCGCCCACAACGGCGGTGCGCTCAGCATGCTGCGCGGCGCGCGCGCGCAACCAGGCGCCGATGGACTCGCCCTGCCAGTAGCCCGCGTCGCGATACCGGGTCGCATCGGCGACCGGCCATTCCTGCGTGGGCACTCCAGGCACCGATGTCGGCATAACGGGCCTCTCAGGCATGTTGGGGTTCTCCCGCCGGAGCGGCCACAGGACGATGGGCGCGGGCAAGAACCTCCTGGGCACTGAGCGCACGTAGCATCGTTTCGAACTTGGCCGATGTCTCCGCGCCTTCGCCAGCCGGATCGGAACCGATGACGATACCGGCACCGGCATAGAGTCGCGCTCGCGTGCCCGCAATCTCCGCGCAACGGATCGTCACCATCCAACGTCCGTCTCCGCGGGCATCACACCACCCCACCGCGCCGGTGAAGTAGTCGCGGTCGAATCCCTCGAGCTCCGTGATCAGCGACTGAGCCCGTGGCTGCGGCACACCACACACGGCAGGCGTGGGATGCACCACATCGAGCAGCTCCAGCGACGAAACGGCATCATCGCGCAACTGCCCCGTGATGCGCGTGCCCAGATGCCACATGGTGGCCGTGGAAACGAGCGCAGGCGAACGCGCAAAATCGAGTGAGGAGCAATACGGTGACAGTACATCGGCGATGGCTTCCACCACGGCCGCGTGCTCACGCTGGTCCTTGTCCGATCGCAGCAACGCTTCGGCCGCAGCCCGATCGTCTGCGGCAACCAGTCGACGCCGCGTGGATCCGGCCAATGGATGTGACGATACCGTGCGCCCCGACTTCGCCACCAACAGCTCCGGTGTCGCGCCCACCAACGAGCGGGCTGCGCCATCTGGCGTCGCGGGCAACGGCGTCGCAAAGGTGGTCACACTCGGATCGAGTCGAAGCCGCGCCAGCAGACGCCGGATATCGATCGGTGCCGTGGAATTGAGCTGCAGGCTGCGCGACAACACCACCTTGCGCAGCGGATCAGCAGCGGCGGCCTCTGCGTCGTCCACCATGTGCGCGGTGGCCCGGGCAACGGCCGCTTCATACTGCGCACGCGTGGGCTGTGGCACGACATGCCAGACACCGGGCACAAACGCTCCGTGCTGCGCGTCATCGGACGACTGAGGCGCGCTGCCACCATGGGCTGCCCATGCCGCTTCCCACGTGGCACTGCGCGTGACCCGTTCGGGGCGCAGCAACTCCAGCGTCCGCGCGCGATCGAACGGAATCGCGCCCACCAGAACGCCGTGTGGATCTTCCGCCTGTGTTCCCGCAAAGCACGCCGCCACGGCCGCCGGCAAACCGGCGCCGCGGGCGAAGCGCACCCGCTCGACGACACCCGATGCCATGAAGGTCTCGGGTCCCGACGACAGCAGGAACGGCAGTGCCGTCACCGGAGGCTCACCCACTGCGGGCCTTCGATCGGGACAGCGAGGTACTTCGTGTTGATTTCGGTCAGCGTCTTCGCCGGATCGATGTCCTTGAACAGCACGGGATCGATCCACCGCGCCATGGACTCCACGGCGAGAATATCGAGCGGCGAGTTGAGGAGCTGATGGGCAATGCCATACGTCCGTCCACTCTTCACGGCGGCCAACGACGAGATCCCCTGACGCGCCGTCATCTTCTGCAACGCGGTACGGGCCTGCTCGGGCGTGAAGCCCGGGCCCAACACCAGGCCACCGGCCTTCTCGAGGTGCGGTCCACCCGTCTCGATGTACACGGGCGCGTTCTGCGACAGCACGTATTCGATGTTCAGCTTGCCCGTGGTACCGGGCAGCACATCGGCCGCGATGTTGTGGCCACCCACGAAGGTGATGTAGTCACCGATGTTGCCCTTGCCCGGGGCATGACAGCACTCCTCGGAGATGCCGGCGTGCACTTCCACGAACACCTTCGGGCGCGTGCGTGCACCAGCCTTCCGTAGACGCTCCGAGATGACACGCATGTGCTGCTTGCGGAAATCCACGAACGCCTGCGCGGCCGCACGACGTCCTACGAGCTGACCCAGCATCAGCAGGCTGGGGTCGGTGTTCTCGAGCGGGTGCACAAAAAAGTCGATGAACACCACTTCGATACCGGCCCGCTGGAGTTGCTCGACCTGCTCCGTGGAAGGGCCCTGCCCCATCGAGAACACAGCCACCTCGGGACGCACGCGCAGGACCTGTTCCTGCGAATAGGTCGCCGCCGAACTGGCAATCGCGGTCAGTGAATCGAGGCGCGGAAACTTCGCCCGGAACTGTTCGTGGGTGCGCACCCCGATACGATTGATATCCTTGGGCCACGCCACGAGTGTGCGCACCGGATCGGGGTCGATGAGCGCCATGGCCATCAGGAAACGGCCATCATCGATCAACACACGCGACGCCGGCTTGGCCAGCGAGATGCGGCGTCCGGAGATATCGGTGAACTGCACCGGTCCCTGCGCCACCGCCGCGGTGGCACGCGCGGTACCACGCGGCGCGGCCTGCGCCTGCACGGTGTTCACACCAGCGGAGATACCCTGCCCGATGGTCGCCAGGAGCAGCGGCAAGAACGAACGGATCACGGAGTGCCTCACAGAAACGATGGGAAGGAAGCGAACAAAACGTGGCCGGTCACGAGGGTTGTCCCTCGCGGCGCAGGGCGGGAAACGCGAGCACGATGACCACCGTGCCGATCAGCGCGAGACATCCACTGACGGTCACCACCCGATGCGGCGGCAGCCATTGAGCGGCGGCGCCAGCGAGTGCCATGCCCAGCGACGGCAACACCACCGCCTGGATCAGCCACAGGCTGCCCACACGCCCTTGCAAGCCATCGGGCGTGTGTGACTGCAACAACGCGCGGCGAAGAATCTCCGAGAGCGCGCGGCCGGCGCCGGCCACCGTCAGGGCGATCACGGCGGCCAGTGCGGTGGATGCCACACCGAGTCCGATCGTGCCGACGGCCCACAACACCGTCGTCAACACCAGCATCGCACCGGCATCCCGCGTGCGACCGGTCCATCCGCTGAGCAGCGACGAGAGAAAGGCACCTGCGGCTGGCGCTGAGTAGAGCCAACCGGCCACGATGGCACCATCCATCAGCCGACTGCTCCACGGCAGCGACGCCCCGGCAAACCGCGACGACGCCAGCTCGGGAAACAGCGAGCCCGGCGACGCAAACAACGCCACCGGAATCTCCAGCAACAACAGGGCACCCACCACATGATGGGTGCGTGTGAAGTGCCACGATTCCCGCGCCGCAGCGATCGGGCCCAATGGCACACCGGGGCCGGCCGGCAATGGCTGCATGCGCGACAGCAGCAGCGGCGTGAGAATGGCCCCCACCGCGACGATCACATAACAGGCCGTGAGTCCCCACGCACCGATCGTGATGCCGGCGAGCGAGGGCCCCAGCATCGCACCGGCCTGACTGGACACCGTGATCAATGCACCGGCCGCGGCCAGTTGCGCGCGCTGCACCAGCGAGGGCATCGCCGCCATCAGCGCCGGCGCACTGATGCCGTTGATCGCTCCGGCAATGGTCGACGCGAGATAGATGATCCACAACTGCGGTTGTGGCAGCAGCGTGTTGATCAGAAACAGCGCCGCCACCAGCACGTACACGCTGCGCGAACTCACGATGAGCCGACGACGATCGAACCGATCGGCCATCACGCCGCCGACCATCAGCCCCATCGTCATCGGCACGGCGAGGCACAGATTCACCAACCCCACGTGCCACGACGAACCGGTGATCTCGAACACCTGCCACCCAACCGCCACACTGATCACCCCGATCGACACGATGGAGATCGTGCGTGCGGCAAACAGCAGCCGGAAATCCCGGCTCGTGCGCAGTGGGGTCACATCGAGCAGCAGCCCCGATGCCGGCGCCGTCATCGGACCGTCCCCACCAGGCGCAATGCCTCGCTCATGCTGGGCAACACCACTGAGGCATGATCCTCACCGGCGAACACACGGCATCGCGCATCGAGCGCCGGCGCGACCTCGTTCAGGCGATCGGTGAACTCGCGTGCCTGGTCGACCATGCGACGCGCGCGGCGGCGCTCCAGAATGTCGTCGGCATTGTTCTGCCCATGCTGCCAGGGCGCCAGCGCCTGCTCGTATTCACCCACCGTGATCAGCACCTGCGGATGCAACACCGGACGCGATGTCGACAGCGCCGCAACGGCCTGCCACAAAGTGTCTCCACCTCGCCAGATGGACGGGCTGATGGCCACGTACGCCTGATAGGGCGGCGCCCCTTCGGGTGACGTTCCACGGCCCAAGGCTTCCAGCAGCGTGTCGAGCACAAACAGACCGCCCAGCGAGTGACCGATCAGTGTGGAGCGTGCGGCATTCACCGGAAAGGCCGAGGCGATGGCCGGCTGTACCACCGATGCCAGGAACGTCCGAAAACGCGACGCACCCAGTGCCGGCGTGAAGTCCTCCGCACGCAACATCTGTCGGTGCCGACGCCGATCGTCGGCACTCACGGCGGTGTGTTCGGCCCCGTCGTCGGCATACGACACGCCCACCACGATCGCCGGCATCACCCCCGTGGCATCGGCTCGGTGGGCACGCGTACGCATCGACTCCACCGTGGTCGCGAACGTCGCATCGCCATCGAGCTGATAGATCACGGGGTAACCGCTCGGCGGAGCCGGTTGCACGGGCCAGGCCACTCGCAACCGATAGCGCACACCATGGGCGCTCTCGAGCTCCCAGGTTTCTGCGTCGGCCATCACGACCGGACCCACGACCGCGCCCATGACCGCGCTCACACGAGGTGAACCGGCCCCGGACATCGTCGGGTCGAGCGCCGCACGATCACTCACCGCGCATCACCCTCGCCAACACGATCCCGCGTGCCGTCGACAATGACCTGCGGATACCCGAACGAACACGGTTCCACGCGCGCGTCCACACCGTAGATGCGCGACAACAACGTGGACGTGAGCGCCGCCGTCGGTGCGCCCATGGCCTGCACACGACCGCCATCGAGCACGATGAGCTGATCGGCCCAGCGAGCCGCCAGTGTCAGATCGTGCAGCACCGAAATCACCAACCGCCCTTCATGCGCCAGTGCCCGGGCGAGCGACATCACGGTCACCTGGTGCCGCAGATCCAGCGCACTCGTGGGTTCGTCCAGCAGCAGCATCGCCGGCTCACGCACAATGGCCTGTGCCAATCCCGCCAGTTGCCGCTCACCCCCCGAAAGGTGCTGCAACGGCTGCAAGGCCAGGTGCGCGATCCCGATGCGCTCCAGTACGGCAATGCCCCGCTGCTGCGCATCTTCCATGGTCTCCACTGGCGGCGACATCGGCGACGCCTTGAGCGCGCCCAGCAGACCATCGAGCACGGAGAGCGTCACGTCCTGCGGCAGCGATTGTGGCATGAAGGCCACGCGCTGGGCACGCTGCATGGCCGACACCCGCAACAGATCGAACCCGTCGAAGCGCACCGAACCGCGCCCTTCCACCAAACCGGCGAGCACGCGCAGCAACGTGGACTTGCCCGCACCATTGGGCCCCACCAGCGCGATGTGCTGGCCGGCATGCAGCAACGGCAGCGTGAGGTCGTGCAACACGGGACGATGGCGATAGCCCGCCGTGAGCCCGCGGATCTCCAGTGGACCAGCCGAACGATCGCGTGGTGCGCTCATCCGCGTGTGCCTCCTCGCGTGCCGAAGATCAGCACCACGTAAAAAGGCACACCGATCAGCGCCGTCACCAAGCCGATCGGCAGGATCGCACCGGGCACGATTATCTTGCTCACCACCGACGCCAACGACACCACCAACGCCCCACTCAACGCACTGGCCGGCAGGAAGAACCGATGGTCTTCACTCACCAGCATGCGGGCGATATGAGGACCCGCGAGTCCGACAAACGGAATCGTGCCCACAAACGCGACGGCGGTGGCCGTGAGCAAACTCACCCGCAACAGCGACGCGCGCCGCAGTTGCGCGACGTTCACGCCAAAGCTGTGCGCCCGTTCTTCACCCAACCGCAGCGCGTTGAGCTGCCACGACGCACGAAACGTGAAAGGCAACACACAGGCCACCACGATGGCGACGAGCTGCACGCGGGGCCACGACGCACGCCCCAGGCTACCCATCGTCCAGAAGACGAGCTGTTGCAACGCCTGCTCGCCGGCGATGAACTGCAGAATGGCCACCAGCGCATTGAACGTGAAAAACAGGGCGGTGCCGAGCAGTACCAGCAATTCGGTGGACGACCCCTTTCGACGAACGGCCGCCTGCAGCAACAGCACCGAGCCGAATGCAAACACGAAGGCGTTGGACGAAATCACCCAATGATCCGGCACGCCGGGGATGCGCACTCCCAACACGATCGCCAGCGCCGCCCCCAGGATGGCCGCCGAAGACAGGCCCAGCGTAAATGGACTGGCCAGCGGATTGCGCAGCGTCGTCTGCAACTCGGCGCCGGCCAACGAAAGCCCCATGCCCACCAACAAGGCCATGACGGCCCCGGGGAGACGGACTTCCTTGATGATCATCAGCGATGTCTCATCCATCGGGCCGTCGCCGAACAAGCTTCCCAGCACTTCGGCCGCCCCCAGATCCGAAGGGCCCGTCAGCACATCGGCAATCAGGGCCACCACAATGGCCACCGTGAGCAGCACCAGCAGCGCAAGCCGCTGGCGTATCTGCCGACGGTACCCCGCCAACACGGTGGCGGCCTGCGGCGACGCGGCCCCTGAAGATCCGGCGGGCAAACTCGTCATGAGCGCACGACGCGTATATCGTGCAGTCGATGCACACGCTGGCGACACTTCCCCGTACGCTGTCCCCCGGACACGCGCATCTGTACATCGTGGTAATCGCCGACTGGCTGCCCGTCGCTCTGGATGTGCTGCAGGCGACGATCTCCGCCGAAGAACAGACGCGCATGCGCCGCTTCCGCCAGCACGCCGATCAGGAGCGTTTCCTGGTTGCGCACGGGACACTGCGCCTGCTGTTGGGACGGCACCTTGATCGGGAGCCGGTGCGGCTGGCTTTCAGAACGGGCGCCCGCGGCAAACCCTGGATCGCCACCGATACCATCGGTGATGCCATCACGGAGCCACCGCTGCACTTCAACCTCGCGCATGCCGGCGGCGTCGTGGTGATTGGCATCGCCGAACGACCGCTGGGGGTCGACGTGGAGATGGTGCCGGCGACCACCACGGCACCCGATCCTGGTCCGGCCTTCGATCTCACACAACAATGGGTGCGTCACGAGGCACTCCAGAAGGCCACCGGGCTCGGCCTCGGAGCAGAAATCCTGGAACCCCAGACCTTGGACGCCACGGAGGCCAGCCCACCGCTTCGCGTGGTCGACATTTCACTGGCCAGCAACCTCGATCCGGCTCGCCCGGAACAGACGTATGCCGCGTCCGTGGCGATGGACGCTTCTCTGACAACCGTGTGCACATTCCGGCTGGTCGCGCTCTCACACCATCCATAGACAAGCAAGTCAGTGTGGCGTGATGACACTGCCACACCACTGACTTTATAGTGCCTCGATCGTGTTGCCTGTTTGGCTACGGCGGAAGGTCCCACAACAGGAGCTGGAAAGCGACGTGGGACGCACGGAGCGACCGCGGAACGTCTGGTTTTTGACTGAATCGGATAGACTAGCAACAATAAACGATTGAAGGTATCGGGATTAGTACGAGTCGCGATTTCTGGCCGCCTGGACACGCCAGAACTGGCCCGCATAGGCATTGAGTCCGCGTGGCGACCAGCCATGTTTTCAAGCACTATGTTGCTCCATGACCCCGTCTCGGGCCCTGGAGCTCATCGCCGCCCTTTGCATCGCGCATGTTGTCGCGGTGCAGCGCCTCGCAGCGCAGGAGTTTGGCCGGCGCCCGACACCCGCCACCTCGTCGGCGGTCACGGCCCTCGAACTCGACGACCTCGCCTACACGGCCTTTGGTCGACGTGACGGTCTGCCGGACTCGCCCCTCTACTCGCTGACCCGCTCGCGGGACGGCAGCGTGATGCTGGGCACCGCCGACCGTGCGCGCCATTTCACGGGACGGTCATGGTCGCGATTGCCCCTGCCACCCACCATTACGGACGGTATGGTCCGTATGGTGCTCGATGCGTCCGCGCACGAGCGGTACTACGTCCATCATCGCTACGTCAGCATCGAGCGCGATGGCCAATGGGTTGGACGCTTCGAACTGCCGGAGGCGGCGGCCCCCATCTACTCGGCCGTGTTCGAGCCGCGCGGCGACAGCACGCCACGCCTGATCGTCGGCACGGCGGGTGGCGTGTTCACGGCGCAGGACAGCGGACGTTTCACGCGCATGCCGCTGCCCGCTGGCATGGTGGAACGCGATGCCATGATCGCCTCCCGTACCGTCAATGGAGAATTCGAACTCTGGGTCGGTACCCGGGGGGGAGGTGTCGCGCGCCGGTCCAACGGAAGGTGGACCACCTGGGGCGCGGCCGATGGCCTCGACAACCGCATGGTGGAGCATCTGGCCGTCGCACCACCGGGCGACTCCGCGTCGGCGATCATCGCCACCGAGGATGGCGCCTTCCTGCTCACCGGCAATCGGTGGCGTCGCATCGGACCGGCGGGCTCCATTGCCCGCGTGTTACGTGTGCGCGTCAACGACGCGACCGAAACCTGGATCGGAGCCACGAGCGGTCAGGTCTTTCGATCCCGTGACGATCGACAATTCACATCGCTCGAACTGAGCCCCCGCACACTCGGCTCACGCGTTCAGGCGCTCGAGGCGGTGGACCATGGACTCGGGCACCCCTCCATCTACATCGCCTTTCGCAGCGGCGTGCTGCTCCGCGTCACGGTGGGGGTCGCCGGACGGGTGGCGACGGCGCCCGAAGTCCTCGGCTATCCCATCGTCGGCGCGGCCCCGCGACGTTTGGGGGACACGTTGTGGTTCTGGGCCATGAACTTCGGGGCAGTCCGTTTCCCCGATTTTCACGGGGTGCGCACCAACGAGGAGATGCGTGGTGGCAACGACTCCCGCACGCGACTCTACTTCGATACGGGCACCAGCCCCGCCCGTTTGTTGACCGCCATCGGATGGCACTTCTACGAACAGGTCGGCGACCGATGGGTGCTGCGCCTCGATGTGGGGGAGAATGACTTCATCTTCGATTTGCTCGAAGGTCCCACTCCCTCGGGATCCAACGCGCTCATCATCGTGTCCGGTCGTGGCGCCTGGTACGAGTCCGCTCCCTCCACATTCACGCGATGGCCTGGCTTTCCGGCAAGCGCACGGGCGGCCACCATCGATTCCACCGGTCCGACACGCCAGCTCCTGGTAGCGCTTGCCGACGGACGCGTCGATCGGTTCGACGGACAACGATGGTCCGTGCTCTCCGACGATCGACCCGCCATTGGCACACCGGTTGATCTCGTTGCGATGCGCTTGAGTTCCGGCGAATGTGCGTTGGTGCTCGGTGGCTCCGAAGGCCTGGCCTTGATGCGGAGCTGCGGTGGGACACCGTCCTGGAAATTCTTCGACACCGAGCATCTCACCGGGCTGCTCGGCGAGGACGTGAAAGATCTCGCCCCGCTCCCCGGAGGGCGGGTTGCCATTGCCACGTCGCGCGGGCTGACGATCGCCTCGCTGGGCCGCACCTTTGCCGACTCACTGGCCGTGACGGAATCGTTCACGGACCTCGATGGACTGCCGCACCCCTACGTCGCAACCATCGGTCCGCTCGACGATCGCGGACGCCTCTGGCTGGGTACCCCACTCGGTGTCGGATTTGCCAATATCGACGGACGACGCGGACACGAGATGCGCCCCCTGCTCTCGCTGGTGCAGCTCCGCAATGGCCGTGGTCTGCTCATCACCCAGGGCTCGCGTCTGCAACAGGCCGAATCACGCGTGGAGATCGATGCCTACGCGATGACTTTTCATCGCGAGGAAGAGACGCTGTACCGGTTTGAGCTCGACGGAACACCCATCACCACCCCCGCATGGACCGACCGCGGCAGCGCCACGCTGGCCACGCTGTCACCAGGGCGCCACACGATTCGTGTGCGCGCCGTGGACTATCGGGGCTTGGAGGCCGTCAGCAGCGAAACGCAGTTTGTGGTCATGCCGCCCGCGTGGCGCTCTCCACTGGCACTGATCACCTATGGTGGGCTGTTGCTGGGTGCCGGGGTATTGATCGATCGTCGACGCAACCAGAAGTCGTGGCAACGTGCGCAAGAAGCAGAGGCCAATGAGCGACGGCTCGCCACCAGCGAACAGCGCTTTCGTCGTCTGTTCGAAGACGGAGCCAACCCACAACTGCTGATCGCCGATGGCGCCGTATTGCAGGCCAATCATGCGGCCATGCAACTGCTTCAGACCAGCGCCCAACCACTGGTCGGACGTCCGATCGCGTCGCTCATTCCTCGGGTCGTGCCGCTGCTGGCCAGCGACCGCCCCACACATCGACGTGAGTGCGATGTCATCAATGACCACGGAGAAGCGATCCCGGTCGAAGTGTGGCACACGCGTATCCCGCTCGATGAGGCCATCCTCGATCACTTCGAGATGCGCGACCTGCGGGAGCGCAAGCGCCTCGAGGAAGAACGAGCCGAACTGGAGTCTCAGTTGCGCGATGCGCAGCGACTCGAATCGATGGGCACCCTGGCCGGCGGGGTGGCACACGACTTCAACAACCTGCTGACCGTCATTCACGCCAACGCCGAACTCGCGGCGAGCGATCTCGTGCCGACATCAGCGGCTGGTGAGGCGATTTCGCAGTTGCTGGTGGCGAGCCATCGAGCACGTGAAGTGGTGCGGCAGATCCTGACCTTCAGCCGGCGTACCGCACTGCAGCAGGAACCGGTGCGCCTGTCCGCGCTGCTCGAAGAAACGCGCTCGCTGTTGCGCTCGACGATCCCCTCCACCGTGCAGGTGATCATCTCCAACGAAGCGCCCGACGCCACCGTCACGGGAGATACCACGCAACTGCAGCAGCTACTGCTCAACCTCTGCTCCAATGCCGAATACGCGATGCGCGCCACCAATGGGGGCACGCTGGGCATCCGGTTGCGTTGGCTCACGGACATCGCAACGGCTGACGGTGCAGAGTGGGTGGCACTGACCGTCTCGGACTCCGGTGTGGGCATGTCGCCAGACGTGCGCGCGCGCATCTTCGAGCCGTTCTACACCACCAAGCCCGTGGGCCATGGCACGGGGTTGGGTCTCAGTGTGCTGCATGGCATTGTCACGTCGCACGGTGGACTGACCCATGTGACGTCAGAGCTCGGCCGGGGCACGACCATGGAGATCCATCTGCCGGCATCGCGGATGGCGGAGCCCGAACGCCCAACCGCAACACCTCCCACCGCGAGTGCATCCAGCCAACGCCAGCGTGTTTTGCTGGTCGACGACGAAGACGCCGTAGCAGGTGTGATACGACGACTCCTCGAGCGCAACGGGTTCAACGTGACCCTGGCCAGCAACGGGGTGCAGGCGCTGGAGCGTGTGGCGGCCCATCCGGCGTTCGACCTGATACTCACCGACCAGACCATGCCGATGATGACGGGCCTGGAGCTGGTCGAGCGACTGCGGGCGACCGGTCACCACACGCCCATCATTCTGGCGTCAGGATTCGGTGCATCGATCGACGGGGAGCGCGTCGCGCATTTGCGCGACGTGCACCGCATCGACAAGCCATTTGCCTCCAACGACCTGCTGCGCCTGGTGCGCAGCGCGATCGCGGGATCCTGAGCGTCAGTCGTTACGCGCCCGGCTGGGGCACAATGCGCAGGTACGGCTTCGGTTCCTTCCAGCCGTCGGGATAGATGGTGCGTGCTTCATCGTTCGACACCGAGCCGGCGATGATCACCTCTTCGCCATGCTGCCAGTTGGCCGGGGTCGCGACACGGTGCTTCGCCGTGAGTTGCATCGAATCGACCACCCGCAGGATCTCGTCGAAATTGCGACCCGTGGTCATCGGGTAAGCCAGAATCAGCTTGATCTTCTTGTCGGGGCCGATGACGTACACCGTGCGCACGGTCTGATTGTCGGCCGCCGTACGACCTTCACAGCTTTCTCCCGCTTCTTCGGGCAGCATGTCGTACAGCTTCGAAACGGCGAGTTCCGTGTCACCGATCATCGGGAACTCGGGCATGTAGCCCTGCGTTTCCTGAATGTCCTTGGCCCACTCGCTGTGACGATCGGTGGGATCCACCGACAGGCCGATCACCTTCACATTGCGCTTGGCGAACTCCGGCGCGAGACGCGCCACATAGCCGAGCTCTGTCGTGCAGACCGGCGTGAAATCCTTCGGGTGCGAAAAGATGATGCCCCAGGAATCACCAAGCCATTCATGGAACCGGATGGATCCATGCGTGGTGTCGGCCTGAAAATCTGGAGCGGTCTGACCAATGCGCATGCGAAAACTCTCCTGAGAGTGAACGAGAACCTAAACCATAGCGACACGACCCGTGATGCGCGATCAACACCATCACCCGTACCCCGATCAGCGCGGCGCGATCTTCTCCTTCGCAATGCGCTTCTCGAGCGCCTCGGCCGCACGGGATGCGTATCGACGGCACGCCTCGCGGTCCACCAGCGCGGGACGCGCGCCGGCCGGTGATGCGGAACGGTCACTGCTGGCCAGTCGCTCCCATAGCGACGACGCCGCCGGATGTGGCGTGATGAGAATGTCGCAGGAGAGTCGGCTCAGCAGAGCCTGCCCACGACGGAAGTCCGCAACACCGGTGCGGTAGGTGGTGCTCCGGGTGTAGAAAAAATCGTCGGCCGACACGGGGGTCTGGCTATCGGCATACACGAGATCCAGGCACTGCGTGCCTTCGCAGGATCGCCAGCTCCAACTGGTACCACCCGGCGTGTGACCACCCGTGAAATGAGCGGTCAGCGACAACGTCCCCACTTTCACGACCTCCCCGTCACGCAGGACACGCACCCTGGGCACCTTGGCAAAACCGGGATTCATACCGTACTGCGGGTCATCGTTCGACGATTGCCCAGCCATCAACCAGCGCGCACTCGAGGGGCTCGCGGCCACCGTCGCACCGGACAGCCGCTGAATCTCGGCCAGCGCCCCCGCATGATCGAAATGCGCGTGGGAATTCACAATGATTTTGATGTCCCCGACACGAAACCCCATGGCTTCGATGCCCGCCACGATCTGTGGTGCCGATTCAGGCAGGGCGCCGTCCACCAGCACATGACCATCGGGTGATGTGACGAGGATGGCGCTCAGACCATGCGTGCCCACGTAATAGCTGTTGCCAAAGATGCGGAATGGCGCGTGGGGGGCATTCCATTCTGCACAGTCCGGACAATTCGGGGTCGGTGGAACCGGTGTGACCACCGCGCGCGTGGCACTCTGCGCCGACACACCGACAGGCCCCCCCAGAAGCAATGCTGATGAGGCCACACACCATGCCAGGGCCATGGCAGCGCGCTGCGAGCGCGACAGAGGAATGCAAAAGGACATGTGTTCCTAAAGCTGCGCGCGAAAGGCGCGACGGTAGGCGTGGGGGCTGGTATGCAACTGCGTACGGAAATGTGCACGCATGGAGATCACGGATCCAAATCCACACTGCTCGGCGATTCGTGAAAGCGGCAACGCCGTGGACTCCAGCAATGTACGCGCACGCTGCAAGCGCTCCATCAGCAACCACTGTAGCGGTGATGTCCCGACCTCGGCGCGAAAGCGGCGGGTGAAGGTTCGCAGTGGCAATGCGGCATGCCGCGCCATGGCGTCCACGGTGGACACTTCCCCCAATCGCGTGCGCGCCCACTGCCGTGTCGCATCGAGCGAGCCGGTGTCGTCGGTCACCATGGCACGATCCACGAACTGCGCCTGTGAGCCATCACGGTGCGGTGGCACCACCAGCCGTCTCGCCACGGTAGCCGCCACGGCCGCGCCGAAGTCTTTGCGCACGACATGCAGACAGAGATCGATGCCGCAGGCGATGCCGGCCGATGTCAGCACCTGGCCCTCGTCCACGTACAACACGTCAGGATCAACGCGCACCTGCGGATAGCGCGAGGCCAGCAATGGGGCGTCCATCCAGTGTGTGGTGGCGCGTCGACCATCCAGCAGCCCTGCTTCGGCCAGCATGAACGCCCCGGAGCAGATCGACACCAGGCGCGCGCCTCGTGCCGCGGCTCGCTGCAGCGCCACGCTCACCGCACGCGGAATGGGCAGATCAAGATCGTGCACACCCGGCAACACAATGGTGTGCGCCTGCCGCAGCGCCCCCAATCCGCGCGTCACCAGCACATCGAATCCATTGGCCGTGCGCACCGGGCCGGGCTTCGGGGCGCAGAGCGTGGCGCGGTATCGCTGTACGCCGAGATCGATGCCGGGATAGCCAAAGACCTGCATGGGCACGCCAAGATCGAAGGGCACGACCGATGGCAGGATCAGAATGGCGACAGAAATTGGCGTTTCGATCGGTGTTTCCGGCATGGCCGAAAACTATCGGAAACTGGCTTTTCAGCCACTCACAACCTGAACCAGCCGACGCCATGTTTCGTGCGAACACCCTATCAGCGCTACTTCCGACCCCAATGACCATGCCCGTTCGTGCCCCTCTTGCCGGTTTGTGCTCGTTGACCGCGCCGGCCTTCCGCGTCGCGCTCACGGCCGTTGCACTGACCCTCACCTCCGGCTTCATGCCCCATGCCGCGCAGGCTCAATCGCCAGCGCCGTCCCCGCTGAAGATCGTGTCCACGGAATGGCTGGCCGAGCGTTTGAGCGATCCCCGTCTGGTGATCATCCAGGTGGAAGGCAAGAATTCGCCGGACGTCGTGCGCATCCCCGGGGCGCGCGTGATACCGTACTCCGCGCTCACGACACGTCGTGGTCCGCTCACCACGGAGTTGCCGGACGTGGACAGCCTCGCGTCGCTGTTCCGAAACCTCGGTGTGTCCGATGCGAGCACGGTGGTCATCACCACCAGCCAGGAATCCCCGATGGCCGCGCGCGCACTCATGTCGCTCGACTATCTCGGCCACGGTTCGATGGCGTTCCTCGACGGCGGTGTCGCGCGCTGGACGGCGCAGAATCGCCGCACCACAACGGAGGCACCGGTGGTGACCCGTGGCACCTTCACGCCGCGCGTACGTCAGGATCTGGTGGCCACCGCCGACTGGATCAGTGGCGCTCAGCAGCAGGGCCGCATCGCGCTCATCGACACCCGCACCGATGGTGAATACGCCGGCGGTGGCAATCGCAGTGGCATGCCGTCGGCGGGCCACCTGCAGGGCGCACGACAGCTAGAGTGGGAACAGCTATTCACGGACGAGAAGCACTTCCAGTTGCGCGACTCCACACAGCTCCGGCAGCTCTACACGGAACGCATGCGTGGAGGAGATACGGTGGTCACGTACTGCTGGGTGGGCTATCGCGCGAGCATGACGTATGTGGCCGCGCGAGCCCTGGGATTGCCGGCCCGCTTCTACGACGGCTCCTATCAGGACTGGCAGCAGCGTCAATTGCCCGTGGTGGCCGGTACGTCTCCGCGCGAGTAAAAAGACAACGGCGCCGGGTAAGTGCCCGGCGCCGTAATGCTCTCCCCCACACTGCGTCAGCTTGCGTCAGGACGCCGGCTTGGCCGCAGCCAAATGGGCCTGCATCCGCTTGCGAAAGCGTTCCGCCGTGGCGCGCCCCATGTCGCTGTTGGTCGCCACCCACTCGGCATTGCGGAAGCCGTTCGCGTTCACCTGCGCCCGGTACTCAGCGAGCCACGGTTCGATGCGCGAATAGAGCAGCAAACCTTCCCCGTTGCTCTCGAGCAGGAAGTCGGTGTGGATCACCCCGTGCTTGGCCATCGCGTAGGTCATCTCCCAGTACGTGGAGCACTGACGGAAGGCGGCATTCAGCGGATGATCCGATTTCGTGATTGCCAGCACGTCATCGAAGCTGGTGGGCAGAAACTTGGTGATGATCTGGGCCCGCGAGTCACGCATGACCGCTTCGCGACGCAGCTCATAGAGCTTGAGTACGAGCTCTGCGTCATGATGATCGGGAAAATCCTTGAGGGGCACGAGCTATCCGGGAAGGTGGGAACGCCGACGCCAACTGTTGGCACGGCAGGTATCCGGAAAATATGCGCCTGAAATGCGAGAAGCGCCGGGCATACTGCCCGACGCTTCTCCGTGTCGTCCGTGGAGGTTCGTAGCGACTTGGTCGCGAGAGCGTATTTGCCCTCTGAGTCCACGTCGACACCCGATCATCAGGAACTGCAAGCCCAATGACGGCGCGTTCCACTCTGTGGTGGAATGTTGCAGCGGGTCAATGCACGCAACGTCGTTGCACTACGCCTTCGGTTGAACCGCGAGGAATCGGGATCGATCCCCGATCTGCCGCAGCGCTGTGGAGGCATCGCCCTCTCTCTGCATCAGCAACATGCAAAGACCGAGGGCGCGCCGCCATAGGTAAAACCCCTACACGAGCTGCGCCGTACCAACCCGCCGTACCAATCAGCCGCCCGTGCCGAACTGCCGCGTGAACTTCACGAACACCGAGCGCTGCTGACGCTGCTCCCAATCGAAGAAGCCGTTCGCCGTGCGTCCTTCGTTCAGCACGATGAACAGACCTGTGCCGGCCGTGTTCAGCCACCCGAAACGCACATTGGCCGACCAGATCTCCTGCTGGTTGTTGTACTGCGTCAGTGTCTGCACGAACACACGCGGCGAGAAGAAATAATTCAGACGCAGCGCCTGCAACGAACTCTTGAAGTCACCCTGCGGCAGCTTCACATCGTTGTAGTCCATCGTGAACGATCCCGAGAACGTGGCGCCGCGGCGCACCGTCACGGTGCCACTCCCACCTTGGCGCGTTCCCGTCCAGAACGGACCGACATCGAAACGGCCCACGGCCGACACGTTCTCGCTGGGATCGGTGTTGTAGTCGAATCCGAACGTGCCCCAGTCGTACTGACCAACGGGAATCACCACTCCCGGCGCGATGGTGAACGGCGCCTGCAGGCCTTCATGCGAGATGTTGTACTCCGGACCAAAACGTGCGCCGTTGGCCAGTTCGAACTCGGTGAGATCGATGTGCCAGTAGCCAGTCTGATAGAAACCGTCCTTCAGGCCACTCACATTCCGGTAGCTCACGTGCGGGTTCCACTGCTTGAACCACGACCACTCCGGCTTGCGGATCAGGCGCATCACCGATGCATCGTACGTGCGGTAGCCACCAGGCCGGCTCATGAAGCCCACTTCCGGATTGAAATCCGCGCCCACTTCCGCATAGCGCGCGTTGTGGTTCCACACATTGGTCTGGTAGGCGATGCGTCCGCTGAACGCGCGGTCGTTGCCATCGCGCCCGCGCGTGGTCGTGCGTGCGGCCCACAGGTCGCTGGTCCACGCCTGACCGAGACCGATGCGTCCGTCCACGGCGAACGTACGATTCACATCGACGCTGCTGTCCGTGGACATGCGCTGCACGGCCATCACACCAATACGTGAACGCGACGACAACTCACGTGTAGCGCGCGCCACGGAGTACGACTGGCCGGGCAAGCTGTCGTTCGGTGCCTCGGTGACCATCTGCAACAGACCAACAGTCGTCTGCCCCACGCGTCCCGACAGACGTCCACCACCGAGGATGGGCTGCGGAGACCCATCGGAGGCAATGCCGATGCGGCGCGAGAAGAACAGGTCCACGGCCTGCGGCGTACCAGCCGAGAACACGCCGGCATTCTCGAGGAAAAACGGACGCTTTTCCGGGAAGAACACGGGGAAACGCGTGAGATTCACACGCTGGTCATCGACTTCCACCTGCGCGAAGTCGGTGTTGTACGTGAGGTCCAGCGTGAGTGACGGTGTGACACCGTACTTGATCTCGCCACCGAACTCGGTGGGAGTTTTCTGGGTCTTCACATCGCCAGCCCATCGCTGCTGCACCGACGACAGAATGTACGGCGTGATGGTCTGGATGCGTCGCGACGGTACGTCGAGCGATGTCAGCGTTCCGGCGAGCGACAGTCGATACAGGTTGAACTGACGCGGGATGAACGCCCAATACAGTTCTTCGTTCTTCCGACGAATGCTGCGCGAGACGTTGAGTCCCCACGTCTGATCTTCACTGCCCGCCTGAAAGCGCAGCGTGGAGAACGGGATGCGGAACTCCGCCGTCCAGCCCAGCGAGTCGATGGACGTAGCCACTGTCCAACTGGCATCCCAGTTCACGTTGAAGCCGCCCATCGCACCAGCCTGCATGCGATTCTGTCCGGCAACGGAGGCACCGCCGCCCTCACCTTCGCGGATCACCTGACCATCGTACTCCACACCCGCCGGTGTGGTCGCGAACACGAACCCGTTCTGGCGATCGTGATACGTGTCGAAGATCAGGGCGATATGGTCGCTGTTGCTCAACTGCACGTCACGGATCTTTTCACCCGGCACGATCAGGTGCGGCTCCCGATCGTACATGCGCGCTCCGATATAGAGGTACTTGCCGTCGGTGGCGAGACGGACCTCGGTCCGCTCGGAGGCCGGCACCCCTTCATTCAGTTCGCGCTGCACGAACTCACTGATGGGGGTGCCTTCCTTCCACATGGCCTCATCGAGCCGGCCATCGATATTCGGCGCCGTGGTCACCCGTATCGCGGTGGTGCTCGGCCGTGGCCTGGCGCGCGCAGCCCGTGCAAACGAATCGGCCACGGCCGCATCGAGGCGAGGCTGCGTGGGGGGCGTGCCACCCGCCTGAGCGGAGGCGCGAGGTGCAACAAGGACGGACGCGACAAGACCGAGCACACCAAAGGCACCGGTCAGGGACGCCGGCGCGGTGCGAAACGACGGAAGCATGGAGGGGGCGGAAGGGGAGCCGTGGAGGGAATTGCCGCGGGCAATCTAACGCACATGGACCGTGACGCATCCGTGATCCTACGGTGATGGACCGTTCGCTTCGGCGTGACCGGAGGCGGGGATTCTTCACGATTCCCTTCACCCCTTTTCATGACTTTGGTAACGATCTCCCGCACCGATACCGCCACGCCCCGGCACTCGCTCCGGCGCGCACTGCTCGCCACCACCCTGCTGCCACTGGTCATCGCCGCAGCGTGCTCGGACAGCGACAGCACCGGCCCCGACACGCCGCCGCCCGAACCGACGCCCAACAGCCTCACGCTCGAACGCATTGGCGGCTTCACCGGAGGCGGCGCAGGCGCTGCCGAAATCACGGCGTTCGATTCGGCCAGCAAGCGATTGTTCGTGGTGAACGGCGCCCTGGGTTCGGTGGACGTGCTCGATCTCTCCAATCCCGCGATGCCGGCCCGGGTGGGTTCGATCAGCGTCTCGGGTTTCGGCGCGGCCGCCAACAGTGTGGCGACCTTCGGTGGGTATGTGGCCGTGGCCGTGGAAGCCAACGTGAAGACCGACAATGGTCGCGTGGTGTTCTATCGGGCCGCGGACCTGCAGGCGGTCTCGAACGTGACCGTGGGCGCACTGCCAGACATGGTGACCTTCTCGCCGAGTGGCCGGTATGTGCTGGTGGCCAACGAAGGCGAACCATCGGCCACCTACGCGGTGGATCCGGAAGGCTCGGTGAGCATCATCGATGTGGCGACCATCACCGCACCGACGGTGCGCACAGCGAGTTTTGCCTCGTACAACGGCCAGGAAGCCACGCTGCGCGCGAGCGGTATTCGCATCTACGGTCCGAATGCCACGGCGGCCAAGGATTTCGAGCCGGAGTACATCACGGTCTCGGCAGACAGCCGCACAGCCTGGGTCACGCTGCAGGAAAACAATGCCATCGCCACCGTCGACATCACATCAGGTGCCGTGACCGCGGTGCGTGCGCTCGGCTTCAAGGATCATTCGCGCGCCGGCAACGGCATCGACGCCAGTGATCGCGACAATGCCATCAACATCCGCACCTGGCCGGTGCGTGGCATGTACCAGCCTGATGCCATCGCGTCGTACGTGGTGGGCGGACAGCAGTACCTGGTCACTGCCAACGAAGGAGATGCCCGCGACTGGCCGCCGGGTCTGCAGGAAGAGGCGCGCGTCTCCACGCTCGACCTCAACCCGTCGATCTTCACCGACGCGGTGTGTGGTGGCCCGTGCAAGGATGCGTCACGCCTCGGCCGTCTCACGGTGACCACGACACTCGGCCGCAACACCACCACCAACCAGTTCGACACGCTCTACGTGCTGGGTGGCCGCTCCTTCTCCATCTGGAACGCCACCACGGGCCAGCAGACCTGGGATTCCGGTGACCAGTTCGAACAGCGCACCTCCGCGTTGCCCAGTGTGGCGTTCAACGCCAGCAACGAAGGCAATACGGCCGATGATCGCAGTGACAACAAGGGACCGGAACCGGAAGGCGTGGCGCTTGGAACGTTTGGCTCCAAGACCTTCGCTTTCATCGGACTCGAGCGCGTGGGCGGTGTGATGGTCTATGACATCACCTCACCCACGTCACCGAGCTTCGTCACCTACATCAATCCGCGCACCGGAGCCACCGGCGATCTCGGTCCGGAAGGACTGACCTTCATTCCCGCGAAGTCGTCGCCGAACGGCAAGCCACTGCTCATCGTAGGCAACGAGATCAGTGGCACCACGGCCGTGTATCAGATCAACCTGACGTACTGAGGTACCACGTACTACGGCGTCGGCGGACCGACCACAGGAGACGTGGTGGTTGCGGCCGGCGCCGAATCAGCAGCAGCGGGAGCCGGGGGCGCTGCGGGCGCGCTCTCGGCCACGGCCTTGAGTTGACGTAGTCCCTTTTCGAAATCCGGACCGATCATGCGGTCCATGCTCGTCACCGTCATCATGAGTTTCGTCATGAAGTTGGCGGGGCCCTCCATCAGCCAACGCACATTGGTGCCGTTGCCGGCGGGGGCCAGCGTGAATGTGGTGACATTGTGGCCCTCGATCGGTTCGAGGAAGTCCAGTTTGACGGCCACCGAGGTGGGCGGCGTGGACGACGTGATCTCCATACGCCCCGCCCCCACCGAGGAATTGCCCTTCCATTCGTATGTCGCCCCCACACCGGCCGCTGGACCGGAATAGGTCGCGGCCATGGTCGTGTCGAGTTTGGCCCACGGCGACCACGCTTCCCAGGCGTGAAAGTCATTGATCTGCGCATGCACACGTTCGGGGGGCGCCGCAATATCGATGCTGCGTTCAACCGAGAAGCTGTCCGGCTTGGTAGTGGCAAAACCCAGCAGCGCCACCACCAGCAACAGCACAACGAGCAGAACCTTGCGGACCATGACGCCTCCGTGAACGGTTGCCTGCAGTGACACCGGCGCCCGCCCGGTGATAGCCGAGAAGGCGTACAATTGGAGAGCCAGAACTTAGCACTCAACCTTTCTGCCCGGATCCCGATACTGAAACATGACGACACCATTTCCGGTGTCCAGATTTTGCTTTCTGCCCCGTTCCATGCCGACTCGTCGCGTCCTGGTCCGGTGGCCGTGGGTTCTGTTGTTGGTCGTGGCAGTGCCGGCGCTGGCACAGTCTTCCCAAGCGCCGGCAACCGTGCCATCACGATCCACCGAGTCCGCTTCTCATATCCCCGTATCCGCTGTCGGCATTGCGCTAGCAACGGCCGCCGACACGGTCACGGCGCCCGATAGCCTCCTCAAGGCAGTCACTGCCCGTCCGGCGGAAGCTGAGGCACGCCGGAAGCGCTGGGACCAGTCCTTCAAGAACATGCCGGTCGCCGGGCACTATCCCGTACGGCTGACCATGGCCGGCCAGGCCCGGTGGCGCGAAGAATTCTTCCGTGCCTTCAACGTGGGCCCGGTGGACGACGACCACGGACAGTCGCGACTGCTGCTCAGCGCCGACCTGATCGCCGGCAATCCGAAAGGTTGGTTCGGCCGCGTGTTTGCTGAAGGTCGGGACGCCCAGAGCTACGGCCGTACGTTGCCGGGAGGCGCCCGTCCCTCCGATGCCGATCGTCACGACATCCAGAACCTTTACGTGGATGCCGGTTTCGGAAAGTCGTTCCTTCGCATCGGACGGCAGGAGATCGCGCTCAATCGGGAACGTCTGATCGGTGTGCCTGATTGGTCCAACACCCGCCGTGGTTCGCAGGGCGCGCGTCTGCAACTGGTACATGGCGCGTTCGCCTTCGAAGCCATCGAAGCGCGACCCATGATCGTGCGCCAGTCAGCCACGAACCGCCCGGACAGCACGGCACGTTTGCATACGCTGTCTCTGGGCAGTGCTCCGGGAGCACGCGCGCTGGCCCCTGGCCTTCCCGCGACCTGGCAGGGCTATTGGTACGAGCAGCGCATTCGCAGCACCCCGACAGCGCCGCTCACGCGTCGTATCACGTCGGGTGGAAGAGTGCAGTGGCAGTGGGGCAGCAAGGCTGATGCACCACATGGACGGACCCTCGAATTTGAAGGGGCCCACCAGAGTGGGCGCGCCGGCACGAAGGTGATTGATGGATGGTTCTGGATTGGCGAAGGACAATGGCAATGGAAGCGGCTGCCCGGCAAACCCGCGCTTGCGGTGGGCGTCGAAGAAGCCAGTGGAGAACGTCCCGGTACATCGGGCCGCATTGAAGCCTTTGCCGTGTTGTATCCCGCTGCACACGCGCATGGGGGATACGCCGACGTGATCGGACGACCGAACGTGCGAGAATTGCACGCCATCGGGACATGGGATCCGTTCGCGTCATTGAATCTTCGCGGGGCCGCCTACCGGTTCGATCGGCGGCGTCTCGACGATGGCATCTACACCAAACAGAACTCGGTCTTCCGGGCGGCAGGCAACTCGCGTCAGCGTCATGCGGCCGACGAGTTCGATCTGACCGGCACCTGGAAGGCCACAACACACTGGCGCCTGATTTTTGGTGGGGCGCTGGTGGTACCTGGCGCGTTTCTTCGCGAAACGCCGGGCAGTGCCCGTACGGAGCGGTGGGGCTTCGTGGGCACGACGTTTTCATTCTGAGTGCAATTCGCTCGTCTTACATAGGAATTCTCATGCGTCGCTGGACCGTTCGTAACCGACTCATTGCCGGCTTCGGCTTGCTGCTGTTGTTGCTGGGATTGACCGGCACCATCGCCACTGTGCGTGTGCAATCACTGCGCCACACGGTAGACATCGCCACCCGTGAAGTGGCCGCGAAGGGCCTTGCCGCCAACGCACTCATCGATGCCGTGAACGAAGCCGCGCGCTTCAAGCTCGCCCTGTTCGCTGCCACCTCGGCCGACCTGATCGAACAGTCGAACGCCGGCGTGGTCAGCTCCCGCGAGCGGATCAACACGGCTTACACCCGACTCGATGCGATTGCCAACGATTCACTGAAGGGCGATACGACAATGGCCAGACAGCTCACGGCCATCAAGGCGCTGCGGGTCGTGCACGCCGCGGCGTTCGATTCTGCCGCCGCCGTCCGGAAGACCGGTGATGTGGCACATGCCGAGGTGATCCTGACCACGTCGGTCCTGCCGTCACTGCGCTCGTACATCGAAGCCATCGACTCTCTGATCTCCACACAGAACCAGGCACTCGCGGTCGAAGCACAGCAAGCGGAGAAGCAGGCCGTCCTGGGGATCTCGCTGATCGTCGGCCTCTGCCTCGCAGCCCTGGTGCTCGGGCTGGTCGTGGCGCGTGGCATCTACCTCAGCATCACGCAGCCGCTGGCGCAGCTCACCGGTGTAGCCAATCAGCTCGCCGAAGGCGATTGCGAAGTGACCTTCGACAATCAGGACGCTCGTGATGAAGTGGCGGAGCTGGCGCGCGCCATGCAGCGCATGGCCAAGGCCGATGCCGATCTCGCCCAGGTGGCGCATCGATTGGCAGCCGGCGATGTGTCGGTGACAGTCACCGTGCGTGGCAGCGCCGACGTGCTGGGATCCGCCATGCTGCGCCTCAAGGAGACGCTGGTGGCACTGGAATCGGAAACCCGCAGTCTCACGACCGCCGCCATCGACGGACGCCTCAGTGATCGTGCGCAACTCAAGTCGTTCGAAGGCGCATTCCGTGACCTCGTCGGTGGCCTCAACGCCATCCTCGACAACCTGCTGGCCCCCGTCAATGAAGCGCGCGCCACGCTCGAGCGGCTGGCGGCACGTGACCTGTCCGCGCGCATGAGCACGGAATGGCACGGTGATCATGCGGTGCTGGCGCAGGCGCTGAACACCGCGGCAGAAGCCCTCAACCGCACGTTGTCCGAAGTGACCGCCTCGGCTGACCAGGTGAACAGCGCGGCCCTGCAGATTGCCGACGGCAGTCAGGGCCTGGCTCGTAGTGCATCGGAGCAGGCCGCCTCGCTGGAAGAAGTCGCCGCCGGTCTTCAGGAAGTGGGCTCGGTGACACGCCAGAACGCCGACAATGCATCAGAGGCCCAGGAACTGAGCGCACAGGCGCAGCAGAGTTCCACACGCGGTGTAAACGAAATGCAGCGTCTCTCGGATGCCATTCTGCGCATCAAGCACTCGAGTGACAGCACGGCCAAGATCATCAAGACCATCGACGAGATCGCGTTCCAGACCAACCTGCTGGCGCTCAATGCAGCAGTGGAAGCGGCGCGTGCCGGTGATGCCGGACGTGGTTTCGCGGTGGTTGCCGAAGAAGTCCGTGGTCTGGCCCTGCGGAGTGCCGAAGCCGCCCGACAGACGGCTGATCTCATCGAACAATCGGTGACGACGGCCAATGAAGGGGTGACACTCAACGCCGCCGTGCTGGAGCAGCTCACCGACATCGACCAGCGGGTCAGCCGCGTCGGCACGGTGCTGGCAGACGTCGCATCGGCCAGCCAGTTGCAGCGCGATGGCATTGCCACGATCGGCCGTGCCGTCGACCAGATGAACGCGGTGACCCAACAGGTGGCCGCCAACGCTGAAGAATCGGCGAGTGCCGCCGAAGAGTTGGCCGGTCAGGCGACCACGATGAATGCCCTGGTGAATGAGTTCACGCTGTCGGATCAGGCGTCCTCGCAGGGCAGCCTGCACAACAGCACACGGTTCCAGCGGGGCCGCCTGCGCCGGAGTGCCTGAGTACAATGACATGTCCCATCGGCCCGTCAGGTGCCGATGGTCGGACGAGGAATGAACAATGCGGTGAACGCCGGCAGCGAAGAGAGAAACGCTGCCGGCGGCTCACCAACAAATGCACGGAAATCGCGAATGAGATGCGATTCGTCGCAGTAACCACGGTCGGCCGCCACCCGAGCCAGTGTATCGGGCGCACGACGCCAGGCGGTACACACGCCATGGAAGCGCACGATGCGAGCGAACAGTTTGGGTGAAACACCAATCTGTGTCGTGAATCGGCGCTGCAGTGTGCGCAGCGCCATATGGTGGTCAGCGGCCAGGGTCTCCATGTGCACCGCACCGGCTGTCGCGCGAATCGCCTGCACGGCGTGTGTCACCACATCACTGGTCCGCGGGGCCGTACGTGCATGACGTGTCACCCATTCGTTCACGGCATCCTGTCGGGCCCGATCGCCCAGCGGCTGCAAGGTGTGCCACAACGCCCGCACCGATGTCCATGCTGGGGTGTCGGGCGTGGTAGGCGCGAACGCATCCACCCAATTGTCCGGAGGTGGTGCCGATGGAGCGGTCAGCCCCCAGGCGCCATGGGCCTCGAAGCGAATGGCCAGCAGATCCACCACGCCTGTCGGCCGCACATCGAATGGTCCACTGATCTGCCCCACGAGAAACGCTCGCGGCTGCGAGCGAATACCGTTGTTCGCGCCATGATGCTCAAATGGTGCGCCAAAATTGAGCAACAGCTCCGGGCACCCATCGGGCAACGCAGGCTCCGGGGGGTCAGCGCCCGGCGATGACACGGTGGCAGCCTGCTCACGGCGCAGACGCCATCCACACACGGTCAAGCCGTCGGACGGCTCGGCGGTCGGCCACTCGTGATAGTCCATCATGAGGAGGGAAATCGATACCGGTACGGGGGCTGTCGCAATTGTCCAATGACACCAACCGCACCCATGCTATGCTGGCCCTCTCCGGCACGTGCCCCGTCTCGCCCTACCCTGCAGCCCCTGTTCGCATGACCTATTCCCGTGGCAGAATGCTGTCGGCCCTCGCACTGCTGCTGTGCCCCATGCGGCCGCTGGCCGCGCAACCTCCCGCTGCACTGCCGTCGGATCCGGTGCGCCTGCAGTGGCTGGCCGGGTGCTGGGCCCAACGGGCACCAGGTCGTCTCATCGAAGAACAGTGGATGGTTCCCCAGGGCGGCGTGATGATCGGCATGAGCCGCACGGTGGTGCGCGATACGGCCCGTAGCTGGGAGTTTTTGCGCATCGCGAAGACGGGGGACCGTCTGGCGTACATCGCCACGCCCAGTGGTCAGGCGGAGACCACCTTCCCACTTGTGGCCCTGAGTGACACGCTGGTCACGTTCGAGAATCCGCAGCACGATTTTCCGCAACGCATCAGCTACCGGCGTATTCGCTCGGATTCCGTCGTCGCCACGATCTCCGGCACCGTCAATGGCCGAGCGCGGGCATCCAGCTTTCCGATGGTACGCAGTCGCTGTGTGGGGGCATGACTCGATCTCCAATACGTGCGACTTCGGGCTGAGGTCAGCCGGCCTCAGCGCCACGCAGGCGCTCCACGATCGCTCCATGTCCCTTGCGCTGTGCCCAGGCGAGCGGGGTGGCCCACGGCGCTCCCGCCGCATTGGGGTTGGCGCCGCGCTCCAGCAGGAACGCCACCATGTCCTCGCGGCCCCAGTGTGCGGCATAACCAAGCGGCGTCGACGCGTAGTCGTCATCGATCGCGTCGATCTGCGCGCCCCACTGCAGCAGCAGTGCGGCCTTGTCCACCTCACCGGTGAACGCGACGTCGTGCAACAAGCGGAACTGTCGCCAGTTCCTGTGTTCAGGAGACATGCCGCGTTCGAGTAACCACGCCGCTGTCGCCGTGTGTTTGAAGTAGTACCGGGCGCCCCACTTCGATTCGAGGGGGACGGTCGCGCCATACGACATGAGCAACGCCAACATGTCGTGATCACCGTTGTTGGCCGGGACACTCAGCAGCCCCTCTCCCCAGTACGCATCGGGGTCCTTTGCCAGCGCCGGATGCGCATTGAGCAGTGTGCGTACCTCGTCATGCGCGCCGCGATCGATCAGCGTTTCCAGCGCACGGGCTTCGTCGCTGCGACCGCGCTGAATCGCCCCGGTGTCTCCCCACGCGTGCGCCCGTCCCGGTTCCTTCAACGCAGCACGAAGACGTTCGGCAATCGCCAGTTCTCCCCGGTCTTCGGCGTATGTGACCAGTGGGTCGAGAAAGGGATGTGTACGCGCGTCCGGGTCCAGCGCCCCCTGCTCCACGAGCCAGTCCACGATCTCCCCATGACCGCTGCGCACCGCGAGTTGGAGCGGTGAGGTGTAGTCGTACTGGCAACTCCGCAGCGGTGGCGTGGCGCTCACCAACTGCTGCAGATGGTCGAGGTCGCCGGTGGCGGCGGACACCAGGGCATCCCAGACGAGCGTGGTCGTGCTCCACACCCCTTCATGCAACTGCATGGGGCGCGACTGACGAAGATCCACAGGCTGGTACATCGGAGACCGGGGCATGAAAGAACCATGTGGCCCCCTCGTGGTGGTGTCGAGGCCCCGCTGCCCTTGAAAAGCGACCGATCGGTCGTTTTACTTCAGTCATGAGGCAATCGAAAGGAGAACTCACCCGCCAACGCATCGTGGAAACGGCGGCGCCGGTGTTCAATCGCCGAGGCTATGCGGGGGCCAGCATGGCGCACCTCATGGAGGCCGCCGGTCTCGAGAAGGGGGGGCTGTATCGCCATTTCGAGAGCAAGGATGCGCTCGCCCTCGCGGCCTTCGACCACGCCGTCCGGCTCAGCGGCCGACGCATCCGACAGTGTGTTCTCGACGGGGGGCCCTCGGCGGCAGGCCGTTTGCTCGGTGTGGCGCAGGGCATGGCCACCTCAGGCCTCGATCCATCGGTGCCGGGCGGATGTCCCCTGCTCAACACGGCCATCGAGGTGGATGATCCGTCGCTCGACGCCGAGAACAGTCTGTATCCGGAACTGCGTCTCCGCACGCGCCGCGCCATGAATGATTTGCTGCGTGTGGTGCGCCGCATCGTGGACGAAGGCGTGGCCAGCGGTGAGTTCATCCAAGATGTGGACGCCGATGCCGAAGCGTCGCTGCTGGTGGCCACGATGGAGGGCGGCCTGCTGCTGATGCGTCTCTACGACGACCCCGCACACCTGCGGTGGGCGTTGCAGCGTATCGAAGATCGCGGGATGCAACTCACCCGGAGATCCAGCCGGCGACGCGTGCCCACGGTGCCTACCAAACGCACACGGTCGCGCTGAAATGAGCCTCACCCATGCACATGTCGCACGCCTATAAAGAGACCGATCGGTCTCATAGCTGTATGGTCGACACCGGTCCCGTGACGCCGCTGCCGACCCACTTCATGTCCGGTCGAGGAATTGCACCATGTCTCATCTGAAGCCCCAGGATGCTGTCATCGTCGAAGCGTTACGCACGCCGCGGGGACGTGGCAAGCCACTCGGCAGCTCACGCCCGGGCGCACTGGCCGGGATCCACCCGCAGGAGCTTGCCGCACAGATTCTCGACGCCACGGTGTCGCGCACGGGTATTCCCGCCCGCGATGTCGACGATGTCATTCTCGGCTGTGTGACCCAGGCAGGCGAACAGGGCGCCAATATCGCACGGCACGCCGTGCTGACCGCCGGCTGGCCCGTCTCGGTCCCGGCCACCACACTCACCCGCGCCTGCGGATCCGGACTCGAAGCCATTCACATGGCGGTGAACGGCGTACTGGCGGGAGCGCATCAGGTGGTGCTGGCCGGCGGCGTGGAGAGTATGTCCCGGGTGCCCATGGGCAGCGACACCGCGCGCCTGGTCGACCCGTCCGCACCGGGTGCCGACGCCGCGGATCGCAGCGGCGTGGGTGATGGTGGCAATCCGCAACTCCGCCGTCGTATCCGGCAGGTCCCGCAGGGCATCAGTGCCGATCTCATCGCCACGCTGGAAGGCTTCAGCCGCGAGGAGATCGATGCATTCGCCCTGCGTTCCCAGCAGCAGGCCGCGATAGCCATCCGCGAAGGCCGATTCGCGCGCAGTCTGGTGCCCGTGCGTGATCCGGCGTCTGGGCAGGTCGTGCTCGACCACGAGGAGTATCCGCGGGAGACCACCGCCGAAGCCTTGGCATCGCTGGGAGCCGCATTTGCGACACTTGGCGCCAAGTCGGTATCGGCTACGGCCGATCTTTCACTCGATCAGCTCGCGCTCACTCAGGTGCGCGACCGACTGCTGGCCGGCCTGAGCGATGAAGGGGCGCGTATGCAGGCGGCCGTACAGACGGTGCAGGCGATCACACATGTACACACGGCCGGCAACTCGAGTGGCATTGCCGATGGCGGAGCGGCGGTCCTGGTAGCGTCGCACGACTACGCCCGCGCCCATGGCCTGCGGGCACGGGCACGTATCCGTGCGATGGCCACCGTGGGCAGTGATCCCGTGCTGATGCTGACCGCTCCCACGCCGGCGTCACAGCTCGCGTTGTCACGGGCGGGGCTGTCGGTCAGCGACGTGGACCTCTGGGAAATCAACGAAGCCTTTGCCACGGTTCCCCTGCGCACGATTCGTGATCTCGGTATCCATCCCGATCGCGTGAACGTCAATGGCGGCGCGATTGCTCTGGGTCATCCGTTGGGCGCATCGGGCGCCATGTTGCTGGGTACGGTGTTGGACGAACTCGAGCGGCGCGGTCAAGCCATCGGTGTGGTGACACTGTGCATCGCCGGTGGCCTGGGCATTGCGGCTGTGGTGGAACGGGTCTGATCGCCACCCCGTCCATCGCGCATCACGCCGCATGCGGCACGATACACGACGAAGCACCACGAACGAGGGCGCCGGAATCCCGGCGCCCTCGATTGCATTCACATCATTGGTTGTTCTGTTGCCCTTCGTGGTTGATCAGGCCTGCTTGCGACGCACCATCAGCAGGAGCGCGGCGGCGCCGGTGGCAAACAACAGCACCGACGACGGTTCCGGCACGACACTGCTGGTGAAGTTCGCGTTGAAGCGCGCCTGCAGCGCCGGGTCGCCCGTATAGTCCCAATCGGTCGACGTCAGATCCCCGAAGGTCGTGGCACTGTTCGTGAACACCAGTGCGCCGTCGGCATACGGACTCGGATCGCCAGACACCACATCAAAATCCGCCACAGCCGTACCCGGAAGACCACTGATCCCGACGACGCTGAGGAACGCGATGTACTGCGTGCCAGCATTGATCGAGACATTCGACGTACCAAACGTGAACTGCTGCGAGGCCACCGTCGGTCCGATGCGCTCTTCGCTGGAGTACAGCACGTTGGTCACCTTGGTGCCGTCCCACTCTGCCACATAGGCCCGCAGCACCAGTCCGTTCGACGGCTCATCCACCGACGGCGAGAGCCAGAAGGAGAAGTCCTGCATGTAGCAGGTGAGCGCGCAGACAGGACCAGTGGGACGGACAAACGTCTGGCCCATCGCCACGGTGGCGCCGCCAGGCAACGCCCCGAAAGGACCCATCGGCATCGCTTCCGCGGCGCTGCCAATAGTGATGGACGTGCTCTGCGCTGCCGCGACGCCCGGCACCATGGCCGAACCAACGAGGGCGGCAGTCGTGGCCACGAGTGCCACGGAGCGAGTGAAGAACTTCGGCATGGAGGTCGTGAACATCGTCAGGGTCGGAAGAAACGTGGAGTGTGCCATCACTGCACCGTGATGGTCAGCGTCTGCGTGGTGCTGGCACCACTGCGGTCAGTCACGCTCACCGTGACCGTATACTGGCCCGCCGCGGCGTACACGTGCGGACGCTGCAGCGGTGATGCGGGCGCGACGGTCGAGATGAACTGGGTGACCGCCGTGTTGTCGCCCCAGTTGATGCGCACGGTGTACGGCGCACCCTTGGTGCTGCTGAACTTGACGCCAATGCTCGACGACACACCGGCCGTCCACGACGCCGGCGGCGTCACGGTCAGCGACGGATCGTTCACGACGGGCGATGTCAGCGTGAGGCCGATCAGCACCGGATCATGATCCGACGTGCGGAATGCGCTGTTGTCCGTGAGTGACACGATCTGGCCGGCCGACTTGTAGTCGGTGTTGTAGTCGAGGATGCTCGGCTCGTCGGCATTGATGTGCCACGTCGTCACACCCGTGATCTGCGAGGCGATCGACGACGAGGCCATCGCATGATCGAGGTAGCCCCACTGACCGTCGAACACGTACGAGTAGGCGTTCGGGCCGATGCGCGACTCGAGCAGGTCGATGAAACCGGCGTTGCGCAGCACCATGATGGGGTCTTCCTTGGCGTAGGCATTGAGGTCGCCGAGGATGAGCACATCCGGATCACCCGTACCCGTGGGGTTGGTGGTGAGCCAGTTGCGTAGCTGCGTGGCGGCCGCCACACGCACTGCATTGCAGTTGCCCTGTCCGTCGCCGGCGTCACCCGCGTTGCAGGCGCTGCCCTTGCTCTTGAAGTGGTTCACCACGGCGATGAAGCGGGCGCCGTCGGCCTGCTGGAAGGCCTGGGCAAGCGCCGGACGATTGCGCGGCGCGCCATCGCCACCGTTCACGAACGCGACCGAATTGAGTGCGGCGGTGTTGCCTACCGGCGTCACCCGTGCCGGCTTGTAGATCAGCGCCACCTTGATGGCATCGGTGCCGAGGGCGTTGGTCTGGCCCGTGGCCGCGTCCGCATTGATGAACGCGTACGTGTTGGGACCCGCCTGCGCATTGAGCTGCGACACGAGATGGGCAATGGCGCTCGAGGTGCCGTAGCCGTCGTTCTCGATTTCCACGATGCCCAGCACGTCGGCGTTCAGACCCATCAGCGCCGCGACCGTCTTCGGCACCTGACGGTTGAATTCCGTCTGACTATCGGCGCCGCGGCAATCCGTCGAGCCGCCACCCACACCGTAGGTGCAGCCGCTGAACGAATTGAAGTAGTTCAGCACGTTGAACGACGACACACGCAGCGTGCCACCGACGCTGGTCGGCGTCGTCGGACGGGCGTTGGTAGCCACGAAGTTTGGCGCACCACCACCCATCGCGCCGATCGGACGGACGCGGTAGGCATTGCCCGAGGCTTCGTTGCCGGACCAGGTGTAGGTCATGATGCCCACGATGCCCGTGGCCACATCACCACCACGCAGCGTGTTGCTCGCGCTGAGCGGATTGCCACCACGACCGAAGATGATCGGATCGGGGTTCTGGTCGTTCGTGGCATCGTCGACGATGATGCGGGCCAGGTTGTTCTGGGCCTGGAGTGCGGCCGCGGCTGCGCCGGGCGCCACCACATTCGTCGGCTGCATCTGACGCGCGTTCACCGACATCACCACCTGACCAAAACGACCCAACTGATAGTGCTCCGTGACGTAGAGCGACTGCGGCAGGCGGACCAACATGCCCTCGAAGCGCTCGAGGTAGGTGCTGGACGCCACCGGCAACGTCACATCCGTCGGCGTGATCGTCGCGCCGCTGCTGCACACCGTGATGGCCGTGACGTTGCTGATCTGCGTCTGTTCCTGGAATTCACCGGCGGTGCCCGTCACGCGGACCACATCACCCAACGAGACGCTGTTGCTGGTGTTGTTGAACACGAACAGGCCGTCGGACGTGGCGGCATTGCCGTCGCCCGTCTGGTCCTGGATGTAGAAGCCACGCAGCGCCGGCTGCGCCCCTTCGAAGTCACCGACCACCACACCCTGCGTGGTGACGGTGCCCGTGATGGCCGCGGTCGCGCCACTGCCCTGGATGGCATAGGTCGGCGTGAAACCCGACGAACAGGTGCTGCCACCGAGCGTGGAGAAATTGAGCACATGGTTCGCCGTCATCGGCACCGACGGATTGGCCGCATCGACCACCTGCGCCGCCACGATCGTCACCGTGCAGCTCTCACCCGCCGTGAAGTCGGTCGTGGGGTTGAGCGTGAATGCACTGTTGGTCGTGCCACCGGTCACCGTGGCCGCATGTGTGCCGCTGTTGGTGCAACTGATCGTGTACCACGTGCCGCTCACCGTCACCGGCGTATTGAAGGCGACGGCAATGTCCGACGTGACCGCCACGTTGCCCGCACCGGCCGCCGGTGTCGTGCTGGTCACGGTCGGTGCCAGGGTCACGGTCCCGCAGGTCGCCGTGTGCGCACCGAGACCATCGATGTTGTCGGTCGCGAAACCGTCCCACTCGGTGGCCGGATTGAACGCATCACTACCGTTGGTGTCACCGGTGCAGATGCTGCTCTTGCGGCGCAGCGTGTTGTCGGCCGTGCTGGTGAGCCCCGAACCCCATTCGGTGCCGGGGTTGTTGCCGATCTGGCCGATCACGTCGAGCGCGGCACTGCCCTTCACCAGCGCGACTGCGTCGTTGCCGTTGTACCACCCGGCCGAGTTGGTGAGGTTGGCCTTGGCCAGGATCTGTGCATTGGCCGAGCCATGCGCCAGCACGAACACACCGCCCGCCGGCACGGTACCGGTGAGATTGATGGTGAGATTGGCCGTGGCCGCACCGTTGGAGTACATCAACACCTTGTACTGACCCGACGACAGATTGATCGCCGCGCCCGTGCCATTGTAGATCTCGAGTGCCTTATTGTTGCTGCTGCCTTCGATGTATTCGGAGATGAACAGGTCTGTCGCCGGAGCGGACAGATCCAGACGTGGCGCCGGGAGTTCCGGAACCGCCGATGTCGGCATGGGGCGGTCAGCGCAGGCCGCCAGCAGAGCGGCAATCACTGTCGCGGGAAGCACGCGCCGGGAGCGCGTGAACAGAGTCGGGAGATTCATGGAGGAGGCCGGTGTGGACGTGAGGGTCGGACAACCGGCGTGCAAGAGGCGCATTCCCTGATTCGGGCACAATCGACGTTGCCATTCCGTTGCGCGTTCGATTCGTCGGGCACATCGATCGTTCGCAAAGTGCCGCGCGCAAGCTTCAACAGTGACGCACACGCGCCACGAAATTGGTGGTGTTCGGGCCTGCCGATTGGTACCGTCAGAGCCCGACGACGACTACTTCAGCAACTGTCGCAGCAGTTCCGGCATCGCGTGATACTGATCCGTGTGGTCGGGCCCACTATTGCCCGCATAGCCCTGTACCGTGAACCGACCGGCGCGCACCTCGCTCAATCGTTGTGTGCCGCGCGGGCCCCATGCCAGCACCGGTGCGCGGCGGAGGCCAACCGCGTGCAACAACCAGTCGGCCGTTTCCGTGGTACTGACAAAGGTGCCTGGGAAAATTTCGGTGTGCGTGACGAGAAAGCGCTTCTCCCGACGCATGGCACGCCGCGCAAAATCGGCAAACGCCGTGAGATTGGTGCTGTCGATCGAACCGCCCAGCGCCAACACGCGTCCCTCGGGGATGTACGAGGTGTGCATGCCGTCGAGCAGTAGAACTGCCTGCACTCGATCGCGATGGCGCGGCTCACGAAGGATGCGCCGAATGGCGCCATGCCCTGCCGAAAACCCAGTCAGGGTGATGTGGTCGGCCTGAGTGGACACTCCAAGGACCTGACTCACGTCGCGATCGATGGCGGCCAACAGCGAGTCGAACACAGCGGGGTCGGCGAAGGCCCGGTCGTAGGCACCGGAACCGGCACCCAGATTGATCACCGCGGCCACGGTACCATCGCGCAGATCGGCAACGGCTTGTTGTGCCAACCACGCCGCGCCGTGAAAGTGAATCACCAGCGCATAGTGGCCACGTTTCCGGGTGCGATGGCCTATCCACAACTCGACCGTACGTCCGGCGGGCCCCGCGACGGCACGTTGCTGGCCACCGAGCTCTCGCGCCGATAGTCGGGCATGCGCACGCGTGGATTCGTCCATCGGGGACGGATTCTGCGCTGCGGGAGGCACGGTGACGGGCGCCGGAGGAGCGCCCTGGGCACCCGCTTCCAGCGCGGCGACCAGCAACAGGCAGGCAGTGACGAATCGGCGCATAGGGGATGGATGCTGGCGGTCTGACCGGAAGCGGATACGTTGGAGGGATCATCTCCAGCAGGCAATGCCATGACCACGCCGTTGAGCAATCGTCTTCGCAGGCTCGTCTGGTGGACGGGCGCACTCGCCATCCCCTCCATCACCAATGCGCAGCCCGCCGTGGCGCAGCCCACTGGCGCGCGGGTCGCGGCGGTGCGTGGAGTGGTTTTCGACAGTCTGGCCGGTGTGCCACTCGGCGATGCCACCGTACAACTGGTATCCGCGGATGGCAGCGGCGCCTTTGGAAAGACCGTCTCGGCGGATCGCACGGGACAGTTCTACATCGACAGCGTGCCCGATGGCCGCTATGCCCTTGGTTTCTTCCACCCGAAACTCGATTCGCTCGGCATGGAAGCGCCGCTGCGGATGGTTCAGGTGTCGAATCAACAGAACGCCGTTGTTGGCACCGGTATTCCCGCGCCCAAGGCCTACCGTGCCATGGTATGTGGCTCGGCCGCAAATCCCTTGGGGAATGCGGCGTTGGTCGGTTTTGTGCGCGATGCCACCACGCACGCCCCCGTACCGGGAGCGACAGTGCTGGTGAGCTGGCTCGAAATGTCTCTCGGCGGTGCGGGAGGGACGCAGATTCGTACCGTGCGCCGCACCGCAAAGACGAGCGACAATGGCTGGTATTCCGTGTGCCAGGTCCCGAGCCCAGGCAGCATCCAGGTGAGCGCCCGGAGTGACGCTGGAGGAACAGACACGCTGCAACTGGAAGTGCCGAGCTCTGGATTGCTCCGCCGTGAGCTGGCCGTCGGCGCCGCGCACGTGACCGTGGTGCAAGACGGCGCGAGCAAGGCAGATACCAGCGGATTGCCGCCGCGCGTGATGCAAACGGGAGACGGCACACTTCGCGGCACGGTAGTGGGTGCCGCCATCGGCGCTTCAGCAGGTCGCCCGCTGGTTGGTGCGACCGTTGGTATGGCCAACGGACCGCAGACCAGAACGGATGCCAAGGGCGAATGGACACTCTCGTCACTACCACGAGGCACGCGTGCATTGGAAGTGCGTGCCGTGGGCTATTACCCGGAGCGCCTCGCCGTGGATGTCGTGGAGGACGCACCGCCACAACACGTATCCCTGGTGACGTTCAAGTCAGTGCTGGACACCATGAAGGTCATTGCCAGCCCTGCCCCCCTCGTTGCCGGCGGTTTTCTCGAGCGTCGACGCTCCGGCCTGGGCACGTACATCACGGCCAATGACATCGCGGTGAAGACGGCCATGATGACCAGCGAGATCTTCCGGAATATTCCAGGCATCTATCTGGAGTATCCACAATCCGCGGACATCGACGGCGAGAGGCCTGCGTCCAGCATGAACTCTCCAGAACCGGTGGTGCTGATGCGCAGCAACGCCGGCACCCGATGCTTTCCCACGATTGTCTACAACGGCACGTTGATGCAGCACCTCAGTACTCCGGACCTGAACAGCTTCCTCAATCCCAAAAACATCCTGGCCATCGAGGTGTACCGACCCGGCCAGGCCCCGCCGAACTTCCAGATCGGCTTGAGCGGGTGTGGCAGCATCGTCCTGTGGACCCGCTAGGGACGCGTCAGGTCAGTCCACTGAGCAGATAGGTCGGCACCACGTCGCGTGCGGTGGCCACATTGGCGCGCGTGGTGACACCGGTGAGCACGATGGCCGAATCGATGCCCACGGTCTGCGCGCCGGCAATGTCGGTGTGCAGGGTGTCGCCGAGCATCACGACATCGCGTGTGCCGATGGCCTCGAGCGCCGCATTGAAGTGAATCGGAGATGGTTTGCCGAGCACTTCGAACGTTGGCGCTTCCTCGTGCAACAGGACTTCGAGTGCCTGTTCGAGCATCCGGGCGAACGCGCCAGCCGTGAATCCGAAGCGCCGCAGGCCGGACGGATAGATCAGGTCGGGATTGGCCAGGATCAGGCGTGGCATGCGCCCATGATGGTGGGCCTCGAGAATCATCGACAGAATGGCATCGAGCGAGTCGACCAGGTCGATACTGCCTTCATCCGCGATGACCACGGCGTCGGCCGGATGATCAGGTGAGGGGTCGACCACCGTGGCGCCGACTTCGCGAGCATAGTTGGCCGAGTCCTCAGTGCCCAGGACGACCACGCGCCCATTCGCCAACCCATGGGCGTGCAGTGCCGGTCCGATCATCATGCCAGAAGACAGGATGTGGGCCGGTTCGACCGGCACGCCGAGTCTCGCGAGGCGCTGCGCCGCGCGCTCAGGAGAACGTGACGCGTCGTTGGTGACCACCAGGAACGGCTGATCGTGACGCTGCAACAATCGTACGGCGTCACCGGCGCCCGGCAGGGCCCCGGACGCATTGACCAACACACCGTAGGCATCAAAGAGCACGGCCGCATGCAGCGTCCGGAGCTCGGCAAAGGACAGTTCGCGCGGCATGAAGCCAATATAGTCCGCGCGAACCGCCATCCACGAAGTCCCTATTCCCGAAGTCGCACGATGGCCACGCGCCAATCGGAAAGGAATGTGCCTCGTGTGTCCTCGGCTGGAGCGATTCGCGCCCAGTCGCCGCGCTGGACCACCTGCTGCATCGCCACCAGATCCCCGACCAGTTTTTCCCGCTCGATGTCGATGTTGTCTTCCACACGATGTGTGAAGCCACGGTGCTCGCGCGAGATCAACACGCCAATGTCGTGCGTGGCGGCGGCCACCCAGAGGGGCACACCGGCGAGAATGCTGTCGGTGCGCCAGATGCGCACATGATGGCGTTTGGCAAACGTATCGGTGACGCGCTGAAACACGAGATCGGGATCGCGTCCGAACATCGTCTGGGCCGACACGGGCTGGTGGGTATACCCTTCCGCCGCTGCGGCGCGCACGAAGGTCTCGAAATCGGAGCGCGTGGACATGCGATCGGGTGTATCCCACCCTGCGGCGGTGAAAGCGCTGCGCACCTGCGCCTCGGTGCCCAGTAACATGACGTTGATGAAATCGCCCGGACCACGTCCACCGGCCGTGAGGCCACGGGCAGGCAGGGATGTCAACATCGCGCGCATTGCCGCATCGGGCACGAGCGTGTCGGGAGGCACATAGGTGGGCCACGCCCCCAGCGTCATCGGTTGCCGCATGCGCAACGTGAAGTCGGTGCCGGGCGGAAACACCACACGTCGGTGCCGCTCTTCCGCTTCGCCGCGCACCGCCGTGAACAACAACGCACCAGCCACCGGGTCCACGGAACCCAACAGCAACGTGGACCAGGCAGCGCGCGATTTCACCAGACTGGCCAGGGGCGGCCCCAGAATTCGCCCGTCGTTGTCCACGGTTTCGCGGGCATTGTCGACGGTGGTCACGATGGCGTCGATCGGTAGGGTGATACCGTCGGACGTGAGTGACGTGAAACGCACACGCACGGTACGGCGTGCACCGGCGAGTCGCTCCGTACCGACCTCGTCCACAACTCCAGCGACCTCAGCGCGCGGTGCAATCGCGATGCGTCCGTTGACCAGAACGGGCGTGAGCACCTGAGCGCGGATGGTTCGTCCGCGAAACGTGTCACGCGCCTCGAGCGAATCGAGCAAGCGCACCGAGAGTATCGTACCTGTCGGCAGTTGCTGTGCATCGACGCGTGTGGACATGCCGGCCGCGAGCCACATGGCCACGATCAGCCTGGGGAAAAGACACCGAGAACGCATGACTGTGGCATTCCTGTTGAACGTGACACCGGTAGGATGATGCACCACCGTACAATGTTGTCAGGGCGTGCATCAGCGTAAGTTGGCTTCCCCGTCCCTTCGGATCTGCTCAATGACCTGGAAACAGAAGACCGCGCTTTTTCTCGGCAGTCAGGCGCTGTCGCTGTTCGGCACCGCGCTGGTGCAGTACGCGCTGATGTGGCATGTCACGCTGGCCACGAAGTCCGGCTGGCTGATGACCATATACATCCTGTGCGGTTTTGTCCCCGCCTTTCTCGTGTCTCCGTTTGCTGGCGTGTGGGCCGACCGCATGGATCGCAAACGGCTCATCATCCTGTCCGACGGCAGCATTGCCGTGGTCACGCTGCTCCTGGCGCTGGCGCTGCGCTCGGGGCAGAACGTGTTGTGGCTCATCATGATCACGGCGGGTGTGCGCGCGATTGGCCAGGCCATCCAGCAGCCGGCCGTGGGTGCGCTGCTGCCTCAGTTCGTCCCGGCGGATCAACTGGCGCGCGTGAACGGCATCCAGAGCACGGTGCAATCGGCGACGTTCTTCGGTGCCCCGATGCTGGCCGGTTTCCTGATGTCGGTCTGGCCGCTCGAATACGTGTTTCTGCTCGATGTCGTCACCGCTGCGGTGGCCATTTCGTTGCTGGCGGCGTTCCTGAAGATCCCGCCGCATGAAAAGGCTGGCGTGCCACAGTCGGTGTCGTACTTCGCCGATATGCGGCTCGGCTTCGACTACATCCGCGCCCACCGTTTCCTGGTGCCGTACTTCAGCTTCGTGGCAGTGCTGCTGGTACTGGTGGCACCGGCAGCCTTCCTCACGCCGCTCCAGGTGGTGCGCACCTTCGGCTCCGATGTCTGGCGCCTGACTGCCATCGAAATGGCGTTTTCGGTGGGCATGATGACGGGTGGTGCGATCATGGCCTGGTGGGGTGGTTTCACCAATCGCATTCACACCATGGTGCTGTCATCGGCCATCATGGCGGTGTGCACATCGCTTCTGGGGCTGATGCCCAACTTCTGGGCGTACCTCGTTCCGATGGGCATCTTCGGCGTGGCGCTGCCGCTCTACAACGCCGGGGCAACGGTGTTGTTGCAGGAACATGTCGAGCCCGACTATCTGGGCCGGGTGTTCTCCATCTTCACGATGCTGCAGACGGCCATGATGCCGCTCGGCATGCTGGTGTTCGGTCCGATGTCGGAGTACGTGCGCATCGAAACGCTGCTGATCGTGACCGGTATTGCCATGGGCGCGCAGCTCCTCTGGGTGATGAACGACCGCACGCTGATTGCGGCGGGTGTCCCGGTGGTACGGCCGGCTGAGGCGGAGGCGACAACGGAATGAAAGGGTTCCTGCGGGCGCTGCGCGCGAAAACGGCAGACAGGGAAGGGAAAGAAATGGCGGTCAGGGAGGATCGAAATTTCTTTTGCTGTGATGTCGATTTCTGCTTCGCTCGTTCGACGCCCGTATGAGGCGAGCGGGATGTCTGGTGGTTCAGTGCCTGCCGAGATCTTTCAGGAAACATCTAAACCCATAGAGGACAACAGCATGCGCGTCATGGTCATCGTGAAGGCCAGTCATGAAAGCGAAAACGGCATCATGCCGAGCACCGAACAACTGACGGCGATGGGCAACTTCAATGAAGAGCTCGTCAATGCGGGCATGATGCTGGCCGGTGACGGGTTGCACCCCAGCGTGCGTGGCAAACGGGTGCGATTCGAGGGGAAGAAGTCCATCACGGTCATTGATGGCCCCTTTGCGGAAACGAAGGAGCTCATCGCCGGCTTCTGGATCTGGAAGGTCGCCTCCATGGACGACGCCATCGCCTGGGCGCGCCGGATTCCGGCTGAGGAAGGGGTGATATCGGAAGTGGAACTCCGCCCGTGTTTTGAATCCGAGGACTTTGGTGCGGAGCTGACGCCGGAGCTGGTGGCGCAGGAAGATCGTCTGCGGAGCAAGGTCGAGGCGCAGCAGTCGGGCCAGTGATGACCGGCGACGCCAGGACCAACGAGGTCCGGCACGCCGTCGCGACGATCTGGCGGGCAGAATCGGCCCGTCTGATCGCCGCCTTGGTGCGACGCACCGGTGATGTGAGCACGGCGGAAGACCTCGCACAGGACGCGCTGATGGCGGCATTGGCGCAGTGGCCGCAGAGTGGCATTCCCGAGAACCCGGGTGCGTGGCTCATGCAGAGCGCCCGCCATCGCGCCATCGATGGACTGCGACGAGGGCAACGCCTCGAACGCAAACACGCCGAACTGGCGGAGCAGCTCGACGCACAGCAGCGCGTCCATCCCGAAGACCAGTGGGCGCAGGCACTCGACGATCACGTAGGCGACGACGTGCTCCGTCTGCTCTTCATGACGTGTCATCCGGTGCTGGCGGTCGATGCGCAGGTCGCACTGACATTGCGGCTACTGGGCGGTCTCACCACGGCGGAGATCGGCCGCGCCTATCTGGCGCCCGAGTCGACGATCGCACAGCGCATCGTACGGGCCAAACGCACGCTCAACGAATCGCGAGTGCCGTTCGAGATGCCGCGAGGTGCCGCACTCGGTGAGAGGGTGGGGTCGGTGCTCCGGGTGCTGTACCTCGTCTTCAATGAGGGGTACGCAGCCAGCGCCGGCGACGACTGGATGCGCCCCGCGTTGGCAGACGAAGCCCTGCGCCTGGCCCGCTTGCTGACGGCACTGATGCCGGAGGTATCGGAAGCGCACGGATTGCTGGCGCTGATGGAGCTGCAGTGGTCTCGCGCCGATGCGCGCATCGGACCCAACGGGACGGCCGTCCTGTTGCTGGACCAGGACCGGAGCCGGTGGGATCTACTGGCAATCCGTCGTGGACTGGCCGCGCAGTCCCAGGCGGAATCACTCACCGGCACGCTGGGCCCGTATGCCTTGCAGGCCGCGATTGCCGCATGCCATGCCCGGGCCACCACGGCCAGTGAGACCGACTGGGTACGCATCGTGGCCCTCTACGATGGGCTGGTGGAACTCACCGGATCGCCGGTGGTGGAGCTCAACCGAGCGGTGGCGGTGTCGATGGCCTTCGGTCCAGCCGAGGGTTTGATGTTATTGGCTGAACTGTCGGAGGATCCCGCACTGCGGAGATATCACCTGTTGCCGGCCGCCCGTGGCGACATGCTCGACCGCGCGGGGCGGGTAGAAGAGGCGATCGTCGCGCTGAGGGAAGCCGTGAATCTTGCCGAGAACACTCAGGATCGCGCGGTACTGGAGCAAAGAATCACATCACTGACGCAGAAGTCAGGCATCAGTATCACGCCAGTGTCTTGAAGTAATTTCTCACGGGTGCACGTTCCTGCGTTTGTGGCCCCTCATCCACGAACGCTTCATGCGGATTCATCGCAGGATCCGGGTGGTTCACCGAGCGAACACCACCGGTTACCGAATCCGCTTGGAGGCCGGAGCGTAGGGGCTGTAACGTCTGCCCATGCTGCTGCCGATCCCCTTCCGCCTCCGCCGCGATACCGGCGAGACGCCGCTGTCGCCCATGCCGCGCGGCGTCGTGCTGCTGCTGCACGCCGGATACTGGGCCATGTACCTCCTGCTCATGGCGCTGATCTTCGCGCTCGTGCAGGCCCAGACACGTAGCCCGATGGGACTGGTGACGTTGCTGTTTCGGTCGCGCCTCGCGTTTCAGCTCATCGTGCCCAACGTCGTGGCGTTTTACATCGCCTATGGCATTCTCGCGCCGCGCTTCCTGGCCACCCGGCGATTCGGTGCGTTCATCCTGGGCGGTCTCGTGGCCCTGCTCTCCGCGTCCGCCGTGAGCCTGGCCGGCGTGCCGTCGCGTATCCTCGATCCGTCGTCCATCTACATCGCGGCCAATCGCATCACCCCGTTCCTGATGGCCACCGGTGGCATCGCGGCCATCCACGTGACCATCGCCACGATCATGCGGGGCTTTGTGGGCTGGTACGATGACTTTGCCGAACGGGATGCCCTGCGCCGCCGCACCACCGAGATGGAAGTGGCGTTGATGCGCGCGACCCTCGATCCGCACTTCCTGTTCAACACGCTGAACAACATCGACACGCTGATCACGCGGGCCCCGGAGACCGCCTCGCTGTACCTCACGCGCCTCTCGGAGCTGCTGCGTTTTGTCCTCTATGATTCGCGTGCCGACCTGGTACCGCTCGACACCGAACTGGCCTTCCTCGACAAGTACATCGCGCTCCAGCGCCTACGCCTGCGCAACCCGGACACCGTCACCTATGCGGTGCGCGGCAACCGACAGGGCAGCCTGATTGCCCCCATGCTGCTGGTGCCGTTTGTCGAGAATGCGTTCAAGCATGCCTCAGGGCAAAAAGCCACGGGCGCCATCGCCGTGGACATCGCCGTCGACAACACCTCGCTGCGCTTCACCTGTGCCAATCGGTATGACCCGGCCCGACGCGATCAGGCGGTAACTGATGGTACAGCGCTCGCCGGTGGCCTGGGCAACGACCTCATTCGCCGCCGCCTCGAGCTGCTGTACGCCGGCCGCTTCACGTTGCAGATCGACGATCAGGACGCGGTGTACTCCGTGCACCTGTCCGTGCAGTTGGCGAGTGCGCCAATCTCGCCGTCCCTTCACGCCCCCGCGGCCACAGTCACGAATCTGGCGTCTCTCTCCGCCGCTGCGCATGCGCTGTCTCATCATTGAAGACGAGCCGCTCGCGGCCGAACGTCTCACCGACTACATCGCGAAGCTGCCCCTGCTGCAGCTCGTGGGCACGTTCGACAATGCCACCGATGCGATGTCCTGGTTGTTGGCCAATCCGGTCGACCTGCTGTTTCTCGACATCAGTCTGGGTGGTATGACGGGCATCGAATTGCTGGAAACGATGACGGTGCATGGTCAGGTGATCCTCACCACGGCGCACCCCGAGTTTGCGCTCAAGGGCTACGACCTCAAGGTGGCCGACTACCTGCTCAAACCCATCACGTTCCAGCGCTTCGTGCAGGCCGTGGAGCGTGCGCAGACGTTGCGGCCAGTCGTCGATGCGCCGGCCGAGCGGGGTTTCATCTTCGTGCGCACGGAATTCCGCCTCGAGAAGGTTCGTCTCGCCGATATCCTCTACATCGAAGGGGACGGCGACTACCGGCAAATTCACACCACACAGAAACGGCTCACCACGGCCGAAACACTGACCGAACTCGAAGCCCGTCTTCCAGTCGATCGCATCTGCCGAGTGCACAAGTCGTACATGGTGGCACTCGACCGGATCGAGGCGGTGGAACGGGACCGCCTCAGTATCCGCGACAAGCTCATTCCTGTTTCGGCGACTTATCGAGATCGGTTTTATGCCCTGATCGGGCACGGAGCTCCGCCGCGATGACCACTCCCGCGGCGGTTTCGTCTGGCGCGCGGCATGGCTCGGTCACGAACATCCTCGCAGCGGCGGTGGTGGGCATTGGTTCACTGCGTGAGAACCCGCTGCGCACCATTCTGTCCACGTTGGGCGTGATCATCGGCGTTGGCGCCCTGGTGTCGGTGCTGTCGCTGGGCGACGCCATGCAGCGTTTCGTGCGTGGAGAGCTCTCTCGCACCACCGACCTGCAGAACCTGTCCATTCGTTCACTGACACAACTGAACGTGAACGGTGTGAACGTGCCGGTGCGCAACTATCCGGTGTTCACGCTGCGGGACCTCGACGACATCCGTCGCGACATCACACCCTTGCGTGGTGCCGCCATGACACTGGGCGGGACGGCGCGCGTAACGTACGCCCGCACCGGCAATCAACGTCAGGTCAACATCTCGGCCGCTACCGCCGGGGTGGAGCAGATCACGCCGCCCAACCTCATTGGCGGCCGCATGTTCACGGCCAGCGAGGCGTCGCACAACGCCCCGGTCATTCTGTTGTCGAACCTGCTGGCCTCGGAGCTGGCCGCCGAACGGGGCATTCATTCCATCCTGGGCGCCTTCGTGCGCGTGCATGGCATACCCATGGAGGTCATCGGCATTCACGCGGCCTACAAGGGAGAGCGTGGGTATGCCGCCACGGTGCCGTTTGCCGCGGCGAGTGCGCTGTTGGGTAGCTCTGCCACGCTGCGCACGCCCACCATCTTGCTCAAGGCCGAGTCGGTGGAGGATGTGCAGCGCGTGAAGCAGGAAGTGGAAGACTGGCTGGCCACCCGGTATCGCGACTGGGAGACATCCGTGCAGATCTCCACCCGCGAAGGCACGCTGGAGCAGGCCATGCAGGGCTTGATGATCATGAAGCTCTTTCTCGGCGCGCTGGCAGGCATCTCGTTGCTGGTCGGTGGTATCGGCATCATGAACATCATGCTGGCGAACGTCACCGAGCGCACGCGCGAGATCGGCATTCGCAAGGCCATCGGTGCCCGGGCACGCGACATTCAGTGGCAATTCCTCACCGAGGCCGTGGCCGTCTCGTGTTTTGGCAGCACGGCGGGTGTGTTGCTCGGCGCGGTCATCAGCGCGGGCACGCTGGTGGGTATCAGGAAGTGGGTGGGCGCCGAGCAGATGGCGTTCACGATGTCACCCAGTACGGTGGTGGTCGCGGCCGCGGCGGCGGTGGCGATCGGTGTGATTTTCGGGACGTACCCCGCGCGCCGCGCCGGGCGACTGAGCCCGATCGACGCCATCCGGCACGAGTAGACAGCCGTCCCACGGGATCCGCGACTCGCCCCGGCCTTGCCGGGACGATCCCGTTGCGGCACCCGACTTGGTTCGCACCCCCGTATTCGTTCAGATTGCGACATATGAGCAAGTCGCAGACGGAGACCGGGAACACCCAGGGCATGCGCCGCTGGGTGGTGAAGGCGGGCAGCAACATGGTGCTGAGCGGTGGCCCGCTGCTGCTGCGCGCGTGGATGCAGCAAGTCGCACAATTGCGCCGCGAGCACAACATCGAGGTCATCTGGGTCACCTCGGGTGCCATTGCCTCGGCCGCCGACCGCGTGCCGTCGGCGCGCAAGAAAGGCCGCACCCTGTCGGAGAAGCAGGCTCTGAGTGCCATCGGTCAGCCGATGGTGATGGATCTCTACAACCTCGCGCTGAATGCCACCGGGCTGCTCGGCGCGCAGATCCTGCTCACCTACGACGACATCGCGGACGACGTACGTCGGCGCAACTTCCAGAACACCGTGGAGCAGTTGCTCACGTGGGATGTCACGCCGGTGCTCAACGAAAACGACGCCGTGGCCACCGAAGAGATCAAGTTTGGCGACAACGACAGTCTCTCCGCGCGCGTGGCGTGGGTGACGCGCGCCGAACGTCTGCTCATTCTCACCGACGTGGCCGGCCTGTACGACAGCGATCCGCGCAAGAATCCCCACGCGACGCGGGTCTCCCATCTCAAGCGCGTGACTCAGGAGTTGCTCGACAGCACCGACAAGGGCAGTGGCTCGTCCCGCGGCACCGGTGGCATGTACTCCAAGCTGAGCGCCGCGCAACTCGCGGCCGAACACGGCGTGGAGACATGGCTGGTACAGGGAGACGTCCCATCGGTGCTGCTGCAGGTGGCCAACAATGCCGACGTGGGCACCCGTATCGATGCGATGCGGCGCCGGAGAGAAAAGTGACCACGACGGCTTTCACGCCCGACACGATGCTCCAGCAGCTCTCGGCATTGCGCCATGCGGCGCGTCGACTCCGTGCCACCACCAGCGAAGCGCGCAACACCACGCTGCAAATGGCCGCCGACTTGCTCGAACAGCGCGTCGACGATATCCTCGCGGCCAACCACGACGATATCGCGGCGTTGCCGGGTTCCGCCGACAGTGCCTTCCGCGATCGCCTGTTGCTCACGCCTGCGCGGGTGTCACACATGGCCGTGAGCCTGCGACAGGTGGCAGCCCTGCCCGATCCGGTGGGCGAAGTGGTGGACCGACAGACGCTCGCCAACGGCCTCGCCGTACGACGGGTGCGATCACCGCTGGGCGTGATCCTCATGATCTTCGAATCACGACCGAACGTGGCGGTGGAGGCCTTCTCGCTGGGCTTCAAGGCCGGGAACACCATGATCCTGCGCGGTGGCAAGGAGTCCGCACGCACGACCGCGGTGCTGTATGCCGTGCTGGGTGAGGCGCTGACGGCAGCGGGCGTTGGTGCCGATTGTCTGTGGGGCATCGCCAACCCGGACCGCGGCATCGTGGAGTTTCTGCTCGGCCAGAAACGGTGGATCGACGTCGTGGTGCCGCGAGGCGGCGATGCGTTGATCGACTATGTATCCCGCACCTCGTCCATTCCGGTCATCAAGAACGACCGGGGCATGTGTCACGTGTACGTGCACCACGACGCCGACCTGGCGATGGCAGAAGCCATCGTGCTCAATGCCAAGACCCAGCGCCCGGGTGTTTGCAACGCGATGGAGACACTGCTCGTACACCAGCAGGTTGCCTCGGCGTTGCTGCCGGCACTGCAGGTGCGCATGCCGCAGGTACAGTGGCAGGGTTGTGAGCGCTCGCTGGCCCTACTCACGCCCGATGCCGCACGGGTGTCGGCGGCGACAACAGCGAGCTGGGACACCGAGCATCTCAGCCTGGTGCTGAACAGTCGGGTGGTGGACTCACTCGATGACGCGATAGCGCATATCGAGATGCATGGCTCGCGGCATTCGGAGTCTATCATCACCGCATCCGCGGAAGCCGCCCATCGTTTTCAGCAGGAAATCGATGCTGCGGCAGTGTACTGGAACGCCTCCACGCGCTTCACCGATGGGTTCGAGTTGGGATTGGGCGGTGAATTGGGGATCAGCACGCAGAAGTTGCATGTGCGTGGCCCTGTGGGACTGCGGGAACTCACCAGCGTGCGCTGGCTGATGGATGGAACAGGACAGACACGGGGTTGAGGCGATGAAGATCGGCATCATCGGCATGGGCAAGATGGGCGAGGCCGTGGCGCAGGGACTCGCGAAGTACGGTGTGGAAGCCACATTGCGCGGCTCCACACGTACCGAGGAGAGTGCCGCCGACGTGCGCGAGCGCCTGGGCATGGCCTGCACCACCAACAACGCTGAAGCGGCGCAGGGCGCGGAAATCGTGCTGCTGTGCGTGAAGCCGCATCAGGCGGAACGTGTACTGCGCGAGATCGCGCCGGTGATCACGGCCGATCAGTTGCTGCTCTCGATCTGCGCGTCCATCACCACGCGACAACTCGCCGAGTGGTCGGGCGACAAGGCCACCGTCATCCGTGCCATGCCCAACACGCCGTGCCTGATCGGCGAAGGCATGACGGTGTTCAGCGCCGGCACGGGTGTGCGGCCGCAGCACCTCGAAGCGGCGGAGCGCATCTTCGGGCCGTTGGGACGTACGGCCGTGGTGGAAGAGTCGCTGATGGATGGCGTGACCGGTCTCAGTGGCTGCGGACCGGCGTACGTCTACCTGATCATCGAATCGCTGAGTGAAGCCGGTGTGAAAATCGGCCTGTCACGCGAAACGGCCACGCTGCTCGCGGCCCAGACCCTGGCCGGTGCATCGCGCATGGTGCTGGAGCGTGGTGTACATCCCGCGGCGCTCAAGGATGAAGTCACGACGCCAGCCGGCTGCACCATCGATGGCCTGATGGCACTGGAAGAAGGCAAGCTGCGTGTGACGCTCATCAAGGGGGTGTTGGCGGCTACGGAACGCAGCAAGAGCCTGCGCAACAACGCCTAGGCCTGCGGAGCTGCTGGCGACGCCGCTTTGGGTGCAGGCCGCAACACGGTGGTGAGATCGGCCTGCACGAGTCGTTGCCCGTCCACCGTGGCCACGCCACGTGTGCGGCAGATGCCCCGTCGGAACTGCAGCAGATCGACCCGCAGCGAGAGTTCGTCGCCCGGCAACGCTTCACCGCGGAAGCGGGCCTTGTCGATGCCCATGAAATACCCGATCGCATCACCGCCGCCGTCCACCAATCCCGTGAGCACGGCCGCGGTGAGCTGGGCCAGCGATTCGACGATCAATGTGTGCGGCATCGCGCGCCGTACGGGATAGCCCGGCATCCCCACCCGCACGCCCACGGTACTCCACTCTGATCCCGTCACCAATTTGGTGCCAAGGGCGTACTTCCCGGGCTGGACCGCATCGATGCGATCGAGCAGGAGGAAGGGATAGCGATGCGGGAGCAGAGTCAGTGGATCCATGGCGACCCCCCTACCCGCGAACGCGCGTAGCGATCCGGCATCCTATCGCGCACGCGCCAGCTTGTGTGTCAGCCCGGACGAGATCACCGGCGCCTTGTTTGAAGGCACCCACGGCACCTCCGGCCACCAACGCGGCTGCACACCCATCGCCGTCGGTTCGATCATCGCACCAGGCTGCGGCATGGCGAGTGTCACCTGCGCCGCTTGGGCCGCCACGAACACCCGTTCGATGGGCTCCGTCCATCCGTGCAGTGCGAGATCGAATAGCCCCCAATGCACCGGCAGCAACACGCGGCCACCCACCAGGCGATGTGCCTCCACGGCCTGTTCCGGTCCGAGATGCACATCGGCCCAGCGGGCATCGTAGGCTCCGGCTTCGATCATCGTGAGATCAAATGGTCCAAGCCGCGCTCCGATGTCATCGAACTCTTCGTGCATCGCGGTATCACCACTGTAGAACACCCGATGTGCGGCCGTGGCGATCACCCAGCCCGACCACAGCGTGCGATCGGCATCTCCCAGACTACGCCCCGAAAAGTGGCGCGCCGGCGTAGCCGTGAGAGTGACATCACCGACCCGCGCATCTTCCCACCAATCCAGCTCGGTGATCTCTCCCGATGGAATGCCCCACGCCTGCAGATGTGCACCGACCCCCAGCGGCACCATCCAGCGCACGTGGTGATCACGCAGTGCCTTCACCGTCGGCATATCGAGGTGATCGTAGTGATCGTGGGAGATCACCACCACATCCACATCTGGCAGCTCGCTCATGGCCAGTGGCGGCGCGTGGAACCGCTTGGGGCCCATGAAACTGAACGGCGACACCCGTTCTCCCCACACTGGGTCGATCAGCACCCGCGCGCCGTCGATCTCCAGCAGCATCGTGGAATGCCCCAGCCATGTCACTCGCAGACCGGTGGCCGGAGGACTGCTGTAGTCGGCCCGATGCCGCACCTGCATGGGCAACGGTGCGCCGGGCACGCGATAGGCCGATCCACCGAAGGCAAAGGCCACGAGTGTGTTCAGCATGGCGCTGTCGACGCGCGGCAGTGGATTGCCGAAGCGCTCATGGCGCCACTGGGGTGACTGCGAGGCCCGTGTCAAACGCTCACCGTCGACAACGCCCCCCAGAGCATCACGCGCCGCCCACCACAATCCCACGGCGCCAACGAGCGCCAACAGCAGCAGGGTCGGCAGGACGCGACCCAGCACGATACGACGCAACCTTCCGCGGGTCCCCAGCGCCCCCCGCGGCAACAGTGTAGCTTGCACGCTATCTCCGTTCTGACACGCTGATTGCCAATGCGCCGTCGTCCAATCTCGATCGCTCTCAAGTTCCCGCTGCTGATCACGGGAATCGTGCTCACCACGAGCGCGTTGTTGGTGTGGGCGACCTATCAGCACTTTTCGGCGGTACTGCACGATAGCGCCGAGGCACGGCTTCGGTCGAGCGGTGTGCTGCTCGCATCATCGCTCGCTGATAGTTACACCGCGGCGCGCGCTCAGCTTCTGGCGGTGGCCAACCATCCACATGTCCGCGAGCACCTGTCCACCGGACAGAACGTCCGTGGTGTGGACAGCATCCTGGCCGTCGCACTCGCCACCACGGATTCGGCCCGGCTGCAAATCCGGGTCCTCGATCTGGCCGGCCGTGAGCACCGTATCGCCAAGGCATCGCATGAAGCGGTGGGCGCACCATGGGCCGTCGACACATCGATGCACGAGGCGTTCTCGTCGGGTGGCATTCGTGTGAGCCCGCTGCTCGACGTGGGTGGCGTGGTGGAGTACGAAATGATCGCTCCCGTGCACACGCGTGACGATGGTGAGAGTCACGTCGGGTACATCGTGGAGACGCGCCGTATCCGGGCTCAGGGTGTCGATGCCGTGCGGGGCATCGTGGGCACCAGCGCCATGCTGATGGGCCAACCGGGCTCCAGTGTCTGGACGGACTTTCAGCGCGTCGTGCGGGAACCCGCGGTCATGGTGCGTCCCGATTCCATCGCGCGGCTGGTCGGTACCGATGGACGCCCGGCGATCAGCATCGCCGAACGCATCGGCGGATCCCCCTGGGTCGTGTGGCTGGAGTACGAGGAAGACCGCATTCTCGCGCCCCTGCGGTCTTTCGTGGAGCGCATGATTCCCATCACCGTGCTCGTGGCGCTGCTCGGCGCGCTCTTCGCCTGGGCGTTCAGTCGGAAAATTGCCAATCGCCTCGTGGTCATCACGCGGCAGTTCGACGACGTCAACGCGCACCAGCCCTCGGGGGCGGTTCGTGAGGCCGGCCGCGACGAGATCCATCTGCTCGAAGAGTCCTTTCTCGCCATGTCACAGCGCGCGGAAAGGCAGGCCCAGCTCGAATCGCAGTTGATGCAGTCGCAGAAGCTCGAGGCCGTGGGGCGGCTGGCTGGTGGTATTGCGCACGACTTCAACAACATGCTCACGGTGGTGCGCAACTATGCCGAGATGGTGCGTTCCGAGCTGGAACCCGAGAGTCCGATGTCGAAGGACATGGACGAGATCCTGCACGCGACATCGCACGCAGCACAACTGATACGACAGTTGCTGGCCTTCAGCCGGCAGCAGATTCTGCAGCCCGTGCGACTCGACCTGAATGACGTGATCCGCAACGCCCACCGAATGCTGCAACGGGTGCTGCCCTCACACGTGGAATTCCGGCTCGACCTTGGACACCCGATCAGTACGGTGCTGGCCGACCCAGGTCAGATCGAACAGGTTCTGATGAACCTCACCGTGAACGCATCGGATGCGATGCCGCAGGGCGGACGACTCACATTCCGCACCACGATGAGCGAGCTCGATGACACCACCGAACCCGCTGCGGCCGGCGTGGTGGGTGCTCGGCGCTATGTGTGTCTCACCGTGGTCGACACCGGCATCGGCATGGATCACGCCACCACGGCGCGCATCTTCGAGCCGTTTTTCACCACCAAGCCGGTGGGCAAAGGCACGGGCCTCGGGCTCGCTGGCGTGCATGGTATCATCGCGCAGCTCGGCGGCAGTATTTGGGTCTACAGCCAACCGGGTCGCGGCACGACATTCAAAGTCTATCTGCCTGCGGCAGAAGGCGCCGCCGATCCGGTACCGCGCGCAGGCGGCGGCTCCCCGCTGATACACGACAGCGGCACCATTCTGCTGGTGGAAGACGACCCTTCCACCCGGGGCGTGATCCGCCGCCTACTGGAGCGCCATGGCTTCGACGTCGTGGAAGCGGCCAATGGCGTGGAGGCCATCGCGCAGCTTGACGATGTTCACGAAAGAGTGCGTCTGGTGCTGTCGGATGTGATGATGCCGGAGCTCAATGGCATGGCGCTCGCCAACATCATTGCCGAACGTTGGCCGACCATGCCGGTGATGTTGATGTCCGGCTACACCGACGCCGACATTCCGCAGCAGAACAGCGGCGCACTCAAGCGCACCTTCATCGAAAAGCCTTTCACGTCCGGAGCCCTGCTCCACGCAGTGATGCGCGAGCTGTACACCACCGAAGACGTACTCAAGCCGCGCTGAAGACGATCGTATCGGCGCGGCCGATGCGAACGCGCGGCCCGAAGCTGGTCACGTTGCTCAGCGTGACATTGTGGTGAGCGATGACTTGCGCCGCGCTGAGGTGCTCGTTGCCATTCGACGTATGCGCATCGCCGGCCAGCAACACCGGAAAACCGTGCGCAAGCGCGCGACGCACCGTGGTGTCCACACAGAACTCGGTGTGCATGCCACACACCACCAGTTCCTGCACCTGCAACGTGGCCAACAGGTCGGCCAGTGGCGTGCGATTGAACGCGTCCGGCGTGGTCTTGCCCACGAAGTGATCGTCTCCGGACGTGTGCAATGCGGGCGGCAATGCCCAGCCTTCCGTGCCACGCTCGAGGTACCCGTTCGTGCCCTCGTGCTGCACGAAGATCACCGGACACCCGGCAGCCCGTGCGCGTGCCGCCAGCGCATCGATGCGCGCGATGACCACGTCGGCTTCGAAGGCCGCCTCCGGACCTTCACACAGTGCCCGCTGCACATCGATGACCATCAGCGCCTGTCGGCTCATGCACGCTCCGGAAAAGGACGAAGGCGCCCGATCGGTGATCGGACGCCTTCGTCAATGTAGCGGCAAAACCGGAGTGATCAGAGCACCGCGGCTTCCGCGCTCACCGTGACGTTGCCGATCGTCACCGTGGCGTTGTTGGTCTTGATGAAGTTCAACTTGTTGGCGATCAGGGCGGCGTTCCAGATGGTGCCCGTCGTGGTGTCGGTGGAGCTGTCGTACAGCGCCCGATCGGCCCGCAGCGTGGAGCGCGTGGCGCAGTCGGCACCCTTGGCACCGGTGGCCCAGAAGATCACCCGGATCGTGCCGGTGCTGGTGCTGCCGATGTCGAAGCAGATGGACGTGGCACCTGCCGTGTACAGCGCGGCACCGGCGTCGGTGGCGTAGTTGAACTGCGTGGTGGTGCCGGTGGCGCCGAAGCGGAACCAGGTCCACGAGGCGCCTGACGCCGAGCGACCGCCAGTGATGATCAGCTTGCCCGCGCTGGCGGCCGGGTTGCCTGTCGGAGCGGCGTCCTGACCAAGCACGGCGTAGAAATAGCTGTTGTTGGCCGTAGCCTGGATGTTGTCGATGCGCACGTGGCGCGCCGCACCCCCCGGTGCCGCGCAGAGCGGCTGCCAGTCGGTGTTGTTGGTCCAGGCCGCCGAACAGGCCGTGGCCGCTGTGATGGCCGACGCTTCGAGCACCGGCGTCGTGGACAGCGTGATCTTGGGCGTCGCACCCGAGCCCGCCGACTGGCGGAAGTAGTTCTTGAGCGTGGTGGCCACCGTACCGGTGGTGCCCTTCCAGTAGGCGCGCGCACCCATCGCCGTGGCCGCCGTCAGCGTGCTGCGCACACTGCAATTGGCGCCACGCTGGCCGCTCACCCAGATGACAAACTGCGGGGCCGTGGTGGCCGAACCGTCATGGATGTCGAAGCACACGGTCGCGCCGCTGTTAATGTAGCTGGCAGCCTCGTCGACGCTGGCATCCACGCTGCCCCAGGTCGCCTGCAGCACGGGCGCCGGTGCGGGTGTTCCACCGCCGTACAACAGCACGCGGAACTGCTGGGCACCAACGGCACCCGACGTGACCGTCGGCGTGCTGGCAAACCCGAGCAGGAGCTGGGCCGACGCATGGGTGGCCGCGGCGCGGGCGTTCTCAATGCGGATATGGCGAACCGGCGCCGAGACGGCACAAAGCTCGACAAAGCTGTCGCCATTGGCGGCCGTGATGTCGGTGGTGCACTCGGTCTTCGGCTGATTGTCGACACCGGACGGCGTGTCATCGCCACAGGCGGTCAGCGCGGTGGCTGCCAGACAGGCAGCGATCAGGGTGCCGAGTCGGCGCGTGTGAGCGAGCGGGGAAGCGGGGATCATCTTCGCGGCGTTCCAGTTTACGGAAAATCCCCGTCACATCGGGTGGCGAGGGCCGAGCATCGGGAAGGTAGCAATAATCCCGATTATCTATATCCCGTATAATACGGAGTTGCCGAGGGAGGGGGCCGGCTTCTATGGCTGGCCCGGGGGAGCACCGGGTTTTTTGTGGGCGGCGCCCCCCCCTGTGATCCCAATCCGGCTGGCCAGCGCCAACTACTCCAGCCCACCCGCCTGCTGAATTTGCTGCATGGCCGGCTCGCTCACGAAGATCGGCGCATGAAACCGCCGGCCCCAGGACAGCGGCGTGACATCGCGATAGTCGTGGCGGGTGCTGTCTCCGTGTCCGGGATGCAGCCGCTTCCACAGGGACGCGCGCGCATTCGGATCGGCGCCATGCTCCAGCAGCAGCTCGGCGAACGGCGCCCGGAATGGACCACGCTTCCCGTAGTTCATCCAGAAGTTCGGCTGTGACACCACCGTGTTGAACAGCGGCGTGTGGCCACCAAACCCGCTCGCCCCGAGGGCCGACCGTGCATCGACCGGTGCGCCCTGCGCAATCAGCCAGCGCGCGATCTCGAGCTCGTCATAATCCACGCACAGATGCAGCAGGGTGGACCCGCCTAGCGGAGTACCCACCGTTGCGTCGAGCGGGTCTCGGCATCCCATCGACAACGGATAGATCTCGCGATGCGTGAACGTGCGCGTGAGCAGCGAGGCATCCTGCGCGAGATGCTCTTCGAGCAGATCGATACGCCCGCGATGCAGCGCCATCACAGGCGTATCCGGAAAGGAAAGACCGTGCTGCGCATACATCTCGAGAATCGCGTGTTTTGCCTCGGGATGCCGCCCATCGGTCTCGAGCACGACCGCCACTGGCGCGAGTCGCTCTCCAGCATCATTCACCACACGCGCACCAAGACTCAGCAGCAGAGCCGTCCCCTCGGCGCTCAGGGTATACGCCGGGCCACCCAACGCGTCATCGTCAATGGGCGGGCGACCAGCCAGGTCATACAACATGCGCGCCGTCTCCACCTGCCCCTGCAACGCCGCGCGGCCGGCCGCACTGAACACATCGGTCGCACCGTGCGCGTGCAGCCAGCGAATGATGCGATCACGTCCGAGGTTGGCCGCATAAGTCATTGGCGGCCCCCAGTTGCTGTCTTGCCGGATCAACACCTGCTCATCGAGCAACGCGCGATTGGCTGTGATCAGCACGCGCACCGCATCGAAGTCATCGCGCCAGATGGCATCGGCCAGTTCGACACTCTGCACGAGACGTGGCCAACTCGACGCCTGATAGCTTCGCGCGAGGACGAGCTGCGCATCAGCGAGCTTCACCTCGGATCGTTCATCCGCCGGACGTGCGGACGGATGATGTTGCTGCCATTCCGTGATGGCGTGTGAATCTCCGGCGCGATAGGCACGTAGCAGCTCCTTGGCCTGACGACGGAGCTGATCGAGATCGGGACGGACGGGCAATCGACGAACGGACATGACGAGCCTCCTGATATGCCCGAGGTCCGCTGGCGTCGGGCGTGAGGAGGTTCGTGAACGCTCAGCCGATGCGGCGTGTGTTACTCAGGTGGACTCGGTCCTTCCCGCGGACAGGCGGCGCCCTGCGCGCCAGAAGCAATCCCGTTGCCCCTGACGGAAAAGTAGAACGCCCTATGCGGGCGCGCCATGCACGCGTCCTCTCAGCAGCATGTTCACGCCGTTGCCGGTACCAGCACCGGCGCGGACTTGCGCCGGATGCTCAGTGCCAGGCCGGCCGCCACGAGACACAACGCACCAGCCAACAGGAATGCCGGTGTGTAGGTCTCCTGCGCGGTACGGATCACGCCGGCGCCATACGCGATGGAAGCAGCGCCAAGCTGATGTCCCATGAAGATCCAACCGAATACCACACCGGCCTTCTCGCGACCAAAGGCATCGGTCGTCAACTTGAGCGTCGGCGGCACCGTGGCGATCCAGTCGAGCCCATAGAACACGGCGAAGGGACTGAGCCCTGCCACCGTGAACTCGGCGTGCGGCAGATACAACAGCGACAGCCCTCGCAACGCGTAGTACCAGAACAGCAGCCAACGCGCATCGTAGCGATCGGAGAGCCAGCCTGACCCCACCGTGCCGATGAAATCGAAGAGCCCCATCAGGGCCAGCACCGAGGCAGCCGCCACGGCCATCATGCCATAGTCGCCGCACATGGAAACGAAGTGCGTTTGCACGAGACCATTCGTGCTCGCGCCACAAATGAAAAAGGTGGCGAAGAGCACCCAGAACGTGCGCGACGCACTGACCTCACGCAGTGTGCCCAGTGGGGAAATGCGCGGTGGTGGTGGAGCCTGTGGGGCGTCGACCGGTTCACCATATGGGCGCTGCAACAGTTCTTCCGGCCGATCGCGCATGAACAACACCACGAGTACCAGCGTGACGCTGAGCAGTCCAGCGATCAGCAGAATGGCCGTACGCCATCCATGAGATTCGGAAAGCCGAGCCACAACGGGCAGGAATGCTAGCTGCCCGGTGGCCGACGACGCACTCAACAGTCCGATCACCACGCCGCGTCGCTTCGTGAACCAACGTGATGCCACGGTGGCACCGAGCACCATGGCCGTCATGCCGGAACCGAGACCGACAAGCAGTCCCCACGTGAGTGTGAGCTGCCACCGCGCCTGCATCTGCGTGGACAGCGCGAGCCCCACCAGAATGAGCGCCAATGCCGACGCCACGACGCGCTTGAGCCCCACGCGGATCATGAGTGCCGCCGCGAATGGAGCGATCACGCCGTACAACACCAGACGCAGCGCCAGCGCGCTGGAGATTTCCGCGGTGGTCCACCCGAACTCCTTCTCGAGCGGCGGCATGAGCACACCAGGGGCGCCGAGCGCCGACGCAGTGGTGAGCATGACAACAAACGTCACGGCCGCCATGACCCATCCGTAGTGGACCTGGCGGCGTGCGAGCAGCGATGCGAATGCGGAAGAGATCACGATTTTCTTTACATGATGGCTGTCATGTTTCATTTATGATAGCCATCATGTATATTGTCAAGCAGGACCGGTACGTGAACCGGACGCGATCGTCACGGAGAGACCATGCGCACATCGAAGGAACAGGTCGAAAAAAACCGCGAAGTCTTGCTGGAGGCGGCGAGCCAGGGTTATCGCCGGCTCGGCTTCGAAGGCGTGCGGGTCGCCGACATCATGCAGGAAGCCGGCCTCACACACGGCGGCTTCTACGGTTACTTCGCGTCGAAGGAAGACATGGCCGCGCAGGCCTTCTCCCACTACTTCGGTCTGCTCACCGAACGGCTGCGTGGTCGCGTGGAGCGAGGGGAGACACTGGGCGACTACGCCGATCGCTATCTTTCGCGCCGGAACCGCGATCATCCCGATCAGGCGTGCCTCTTCTCGAGCTTGTCGGGAGAGGTGGTACGACAACCCGATCCGGTGCGCCGCGCCTATACCGAAGGGCTCGAGGCGTACCTGGCCGAGTTCACGAACATGACGGGCAATCGCCAGGACGCCATTGCGGCCTTTGCAACACTGATCGGCGCCATGTCACTGGCCCGTGCGGTGGACGACGAAGCGCTGTCACGCGAAATCCTCGAGGCTGGAAAGCGCGCATTGAACACCACGCGTTAGGCGCTTTCCGTTTCGATCAGGTGTCAGGCTGCACTGACGTGACCGGCCACGATGTGCCATACCTGTTGACCATGGCGCGCCCACACGCGGGTATAGCGGTAGGTGCCCCGCACGTGCTCTCCACCGACCGACACGACCAGTGCGGTGCGCAGTGACACAGCCGCTACATCGGGCCCGATACGACGGACCTGCAACTCGATCGGATCGTGCGCGAGGAAACGCACGACCCCGCCCGCATGAGCCTCGAGATCCTGGGCTTTCGTGACCAGTTGGCCATCCGGCCCGGCAAAGAGCAAGTCGTCGGCAATGAGTGCTCCGAGCGCCGCAACATCGGCCGTCAGTTGAGCCGCACGGAGTTGCGCTTCCAACATCACGATCTCCGGATCAGGAGCGCCGACCAGTACGCTCTGCATGATCCCGCCGCCGTTTCCGGTATGCCCATCAGTCATCGTCGTGCCTCATGCAGGGCTATGGGTCTTGTCCATCGTCTTGGCCATCGTCTGGCACAATGGCCGTGACTTCGATCTCCACTTTGGCGCGTTCCTCCATGAGCGCGACCACCTGCACGGCTGTCATCGCGATGTCGTAGTGTCCGATGACGTCGCGGAAGGCCGCACCGATGGCCGGCAGTGCCGCACGATACTCCTCGCGGCTCACCACATACCACGTCATCCGCACGATGTGTTTGGGTAATGCGTCGGCAGCATGCAGCACTGCCGCGATGTTGGCCAGCGCCTGCCTGGCCTGCCCGGCAAAATCATCGGTGCGAAACGTCTCGGTCTCGTCCCAGCCGATCATGCCGGCGACATGCACTTCGCGGCCGCGGGCCGACACCCCATTGGCATAACCCCGGGGACGCTTCCAACCTGCGGGCAGTACGGGCGTATTCATCGCTCACTCGTGCGAAAGGATTCAATGGCGTTGCGCAAATCTTCAGGGAACGGCATGGACTTATGCGTGTCGAGGCTGGTGCACACGATGACCTGCTTCGCGCTCACCCGTATGGACTCACCGCCCCGCACATCGATGGCCAGCACCAACGAGCTCCGGCCAAGGTGCTCAACGGCCAATCCGAGGGTGATGCTCTCTCCCATGCTGCTCGGCGCGCGAAAGTCGGTCTCGAATCGCACCGTGGGCAGTCCCACCCGGCGTGCCCCAAGCAGGTCGGCATACGAGATGCCAAGCCGCTCGGTGACCCAGTCGTCGACGAGATTCTGGAACATGATGTAGTACTGCGCGAAGAACATGATGCCGGCCGGATCGCACACGCTGAATGGCACACGCACGATCTTCTCGAAGCGCCCGGCTGACGATGGTGATGCGGTCACGAGGTGCTCACGTCATCGAGTTCCCTCAGCCGGAAGCGCTGCAGCTTGCCCGTGCTGGTGCGGGGCAATGCGCCCACGAACCGCACAGCGCGCGGATACTTGTAGGGCGCCACCGATTGCTTCACGTAGTCCTGCAACACCTTCACCATGGCGGCGTCTGGCTCAAACCCTGCGCGCAGCACGATGTAGGCCTTCACCAGTTGCCCACGTTCCGTGTCCGGCACGCCGGCCACACCACATTCCGCGACCGCCGGATGCTGCAACAACACGTTCTCCACTTCGGGGCCGGCAATGTTGTACCCGGAAGAGATGATGATGTCGTCGGTACGGGCGTGATAGTGGAAGTACCCATCAGCATCCACAGCGTACGCGTCGCCGGTGTAATTCCATCCGTCCTTCACATAGCTGCGCTGCCGATTGTCACGCAGATACCGGCAGCCCGTCGGCCCTTTCACGCGCAGATTGCCCACCACACCAACCGGAACCGGCTGGCCCTGATCATCGACGACTTCGGCCCGATAGCCCGACACAGGCGTCCCTGTGGCACCGGGACGTGCACGGGCCTCGTCCGCCGAGATGAAGATGTGCAGCAGTTCGGTGGCTCCAATACCGTCGATCAGCTCGATTCCCGTGACATCACGCCACAGGGCGCGTGTGGCAGCAGGCAAGGCTTCGCCAGCAGACACACACTTGCGAAGGGTGGTGCCGGCCAGCGCCTCACGATGGGCGGCCATCGCACGGTATGACGTTGGCGCGGTGAACAACACCGTGGCACCGTACTCCCGAACACCTTCGAGCAGATGTGGCGGAGAAACCTTGTCGAGCAGCACCGTCGATGCGCCAATGGACATGGGGAACAACACCAGCCCCCCGAGACCGAAGGTGAACGCCAGGGGTGGACTGCCCATGAACACATCGTCTGCCGTGGCGCGCAACACGTAGGGCGGAAAGCACCGGCAGATCGCCAGCACATCCCGATGGTAGTGCATCGTGGCTTTCGGAATACCCGTTGTGCCCGATGTGAACGCCAGCAGACAGGTGTCGTCGCTCGCGGTGTCCACATTCATGAATGGCGCATCGTGCCGTGCCATGGCCGCTTCGAGGCCATCTTGGCTGGGCTCGTGATAGCACCGCACCGTGCGCAACACGGGCGTCGTCTGCTGCGCCGCGCGCAGTTCGTCGATCAGGGCCACGTCACACAGGGCATGCGTGACCTGGCCGATCGCGATCATGGTGCTGAGCTCCTTGGCGCGCAGCATAGGCATGGTGCCTACGGCAATCGCCCCCACCTTCATGACGGCAAACCAGCACGCCACCAGCATGGGATGATTGGCGCCCCGCAACAGGACACGATTACCGGGCACCACACCCATGTCGTTCACCAGCACATGCGCAATACGATCGGATTGCTGTTGCAACTCACGATAGGTCCAGCGTATGCCCGGTGCGATGAGACAGGGGCGATCGCCGTGGCCCGCTGCGATGTGGGCATCGAGCAACTCGGTGGCGCAGTTCAGTTGCTCAGGAAACTGCAGCTCCGGAAGCTCGAACAGGAATTCCGGTTGTTCGGCCAGCGGCGGCAGGTGATCGCGCGCAAAGGTATCGACGTGGGCGCTGGGCATCGTGCTCAGGGAGTCGAAGGGCGGACATCACGCAGCAGCTCACGCGCGATGATCAATTGCTGCACTTCACTGGCGCCTTCGTAGATGCGCAGCGCGCGAATCTCACGGTACAACCGCTCGACGGGCACGTCGTGCACCACACCCATCCCACCCCAGAGTTGCAGCGCCGCATCGATGACACGTTGTGCCCCTTCGGTGGCCACATACTTCGCCATGGCCGCCTCGCGTGTCACCGGCTGCCCCTGGTCACGCTGCCAGGCCGCGCGGTACGTGAGCAACGCAGCACTGTCGATCGTGGTCGCCATCTCCGCCAGACTCGATTGGGTGAGCTGCAAGTCGGCCAGTACGCCGCCGAACATGCGACGGGTGGTGACGCGGGCCAGCGCTTCGTCGAGCGCGCGGCGCGCGAAACCGAGTGCGGCCGCAGCTACCGATGTGCGAAACACATCGAGGGTGCGCATGGCCAGTTTGAATCCTTCGCCGGCCGCACCAATACGCTGCGAGGCTGGCACGCGACAACTCGTGAATTGCAGCCGGGCCAACGGGTGTGGCGCGATCACGTCGATACGTTCGGCGATCTCCAGACCGGCAGTATCGGCATCCACGATGAACGCCGAAATCCCGCGTGCGCCCGGTGCTTCTCCCGTGCGGGCAAACACCACATAGAAGTCGGCGATACCCCCATTCGAAATCCAGGTCTTCTCCCCGTCGAGCACATAGTCTTCACCGTCGCGTCGCGCGGCACATTGCAGGGCCGCAGCATCGGAGCCCGAATCCGGCTCTGACAACGCAAACGCCGCAATCGCCTCACCTCGTGCCACACGCGGCAGGTACTGCGCCTTCTGAGCATCGGTGCCGGCCAATGTGATCGCCCCCGAGCCCAATCCCTGCATCGCGAATGCAAAATCGGCCAGGCCGTCATGTCGGGCCAGCGTCTCCCGGGCCAGACAGATCGTGCGTGTATCGATCACCTCCACTGCACCGCCCCACGCCGTGCCGCCCACGGCGTGCCTGAGCCACCCGGCTTCGCCAAGCGCACGGACCCGCCGGCGGCACGCGTCATCCACATCGTGATCGCTGGCCGTGTGCCCGAGCGATGCCGCAGCCCATTCATCGAGTGCCGCAGCGAAGGTGGCATGCCGAGGCTCGAAGAACGGCCAGGAGAGATAGTGGGTATCGGCCATGGTCAGCGCCCCTGAAACACCGGTGTCTGACGAGCCGCAAATGCGTGATAGGCGGTCTTGAAGTCTTCGGTGAGCATGCACAGTGCCTGCGCCTGCGCCTCGGCTTCGATGGCCTGCTCGATGCCCATCGTCCACTCTTGATGCAGCATCGTCTTGGTGATGCCATTGGCGAAGGCTGGTCCTTCAGCGAGCGATTTGGCCATGGCCTGCGCCTCGTGCAGCAGTGTCTCGCCATCGAGTAGGCGATTGAAGAAGCCCCAACGCTCGCCTTCTTCACCGCCGAGCACCCGACCAGTGTAGAGCAACTCACTCGCCCGGCCCTGACCGATGATGCGCGGCAGGATGGCGCAGGCTCCCATGTCGCAGCCGGCCAGTCCCACCCGATTGAAGAGGAACGCCACTTTGCTACGTGTCGTGCCGTAACGCAGATCGGAGGACATGGCCAGAATCGCACCGGCGCCAGCGCACACACCGTCCACCGCGGCGATGATGGGCTGAGGACAGGCCCGCATGGCCAATACCAGATCGCCGGTCATGCGCGTGAAACGCAGCAGATCGGGCGAGGGAAGATCGACGAGCGGACCGATGATCTCGTGCACATCACCACCGGAGCAGAAATTGCCCCCGGCGCCGACGAGCACCACCGCGCGCACATCGGTCGCATAGCGCAGCGCGCGGAAGCAGTCGCGCAGCTCGGCGTAGCTCTCGAACGTCAGCGGATTCTTCCGCTCCGGTCGATTGAGCGTGATGGTGGCGACATGGGCGTCCAGAGACCAGCCAAAATGGGTCGCCGTGAAACCGGCCATCTGGCGCGTCGTGCCGGCATCGAGTGCAGCGTGTGAGGTCATGCCTGACGTTCCTTGCGCGGAGTGGCAGCGGGGCGCTGGGCGGCAACGTGCACGCGCAGACGTCCGAGGAGGGCGTACAACGTGTCGCGGTGCGGCGCATCGAACCCGTCGAACAACTCGATGAGCCACTGTTCATGTTCAGCCGCCATGCGCTGGAAACGGCGACGTCCCACCTTGGTGATTCGCACGATGCTCGATCGGCCGTCGGTGGGATCGGCCAGTCGCTCGATCAATCCGTCGGCAATGAGCTGATTGGTGAGGGCGGTGACATTGCCACCGGTCACCATGAGATAGCGCGACAGGGCATTCAGCCGCAGGCCATCGGGATGACGATCGAGCTGCGCGAGATAGTCGAATCGCGGCAGCGTGGTGCCGAAGCGTTCCCGCAACTTCGCCCGAATGTCCTGCTCCACTTGCACACTGCACGACAACAGCCGCAGCCAGAGACGCACCGCGGAATGGTCTTCAGCGCTGGCACGGGCTTCCTGTCCGATCTCGTCGTCACCGACGACATGCACACGGGCAAATCCTCGCGACATGGTCAGACCTCCCCACCGCTGACGGGCAGCGCCACACCAGTGATCGCGTCGGCGCCCGGCGCACAGAGCCAGGCCACCGCATTGGCCACATCACCTGGCGAGATGAACCGACCCTGAGGATTGAGCGCCGCCAAGGTCGCACGCGCGTCACTCTCGCTGCGTCCGGTGCGTGCCACGATGGTGGCCACACTCTCCTGCAGCATATCGGTATCAGTGAAGCCCGGGCACACCGCGTTCACCGTGATGCCGCGGGTTGCGACCTCCAGTGCGAGGGCGCGTGTGAGCCCCAGGGCACCATGCTTGGCCGCCACATAGGCGCTGACATAGGGATAGCCGCGTAGCGACGCGGTGCTGGCGACCGTCACGATACGTCCCCATCCGGTCTTGATCATGCCGGGCAGTACCGCGCGACTCATGTGGAATGGTCCGGTGAGATTCACCGCCAGCATGCGCGCCCACAGCTCATCGCTGGTGCGCGTGAGCGGCGCACTCTCCGCCTGTCCGGCGTTGTTGACCAACACATCCACCGGGGGAATGGCCGCAACGGCGCTCGCGACCGCGACGCTGTCCGTCACGTCGCAGATCACGATATCGCCGAGCCGATGCCCCAGCGTGAGCCCCACCGCATCGAGCGATGCACGGGAGCGACCCATCAACGTCACCCGAGCCCCGTCGGCGGCAAGCCGCTGGGCGATGGCGGCGCCGATACCACGTCCGGCACCCGTCACCAATGCATGTCGTCCTTCGAGCACTGTCATCATTTGTCCTTTTTGGCGTCAAAACCATCAATGGACGACGGCGTGACCACCGCCGCTGCCCGTGCGAACCCCGCTTCGAGCTGCGGCTTGCCACGCTCGTACGGTGGGGGCCATGCCACGGCCGTGTACCCGATGCGGGCGGCCTCGGTGAGTGTCCAGGCGGGATTGGCGAGGTGCGGACGCGCCACAGCGCAGAGATCCGCGCGCCCCGCCGCGATGATGGAGTTCACATGGTCCGCCTCGCTGATCGCGCCCACGGCAATCGTATCGATACCCGCCTCTTGCCGGATGCGATCGGCAAATGGCGTCTGGAACATGCGTCCATACGTGGGCCGTTCACGCTTGCTGACTTGCCCCGACGAACAGTCGATGAGATCAGCCCCCGCATCCGCAAAGGCGCGTGCAATCTCGACGGCATCGGCTGGTGTGATACCACCTTCGACCCAGTCGTGTGCGGAGATGCGCACGGACATCGGTAGGTGCTGCGGCCAGATGCTGCGCATCAGCGTGAACACTTCCAGCGGATAGCGCAGCCGATTGGCGAGACTGCCGCCGTATTCGTCGGTACGCTGGTTGGTGAGCGGTGAGATGAAGCTCGACAAGAGGTAGCCGTGCGCGCAGTGCAGTTCGACCCAATCGAAGCCTGCCGCGATGGCCCGATGTGTGGAGGCCGCAAACTCATCCCGCACCCGTGTCATCTCGGCTCGGGTGATCTCCCGCGCCATCGCACTGACACCCGGTAGATAGGCCTGCGGCGATGCACTGACCAACGGCCAATTGGGTTCGTTTCCGCCCTCAGGCAACGGCAGATCGGTGCCATCCCAGCCGCGGCGTGTGGAGCCTTTGGCGCCACTGTGTCCGAGCTGCAACGCCATGCGTGCATCGGTGTGATCGTGCACCCAGTTCACAATGCGACGCCAGGCCGCTTCCTGCCGGTCGTTCCACAACCCCGGACACCCCGGTGTGATACGGGCATCGGGACTGGGGCATGTCATCTCCGCCATGACCAGCGCGGCGCCGCCCAACGCCCGTGCACCGAGATGCACCAGGTGAAACTCACCGGCCACCCCATCGACCGCCGAATACTGCGCCATCGGCGACACCATCACGCGGTTCTTGAGCGTGACAGAGCGCACGGTATACGGTGTGAACATCGGCGGCGTGCGCTCGACGCTCGCGACCTGCGCACGCGCCGCAAACCAGCGTTCGTATCCCTCCAGCCATTCGCGATCTCGCACACGGAGATTCTCGTGACTGATGCGCTGACTGCGGGTGAGCAGGGAGTACATGAACTGCTCCGGCTCGAGCTGGTCGCAATAGCGCGCACCACAGACCTCGAACCACTCCATCGCGTTCCATGCGGCATTCTGGATACGCAGGGTCTCGATGCGGCGCGCTTCCTGAAATGCGGAGAGCACCTCGGGAATGTGCTGCGGCTGATCCCCAAGACGCTGAAACTGCCGCACCAGCTCCACCGCATCTTCGAGCGCGAGCTTCGTGCCAGACCCGATGGCAAAGTGCGCCGTGTGCACCGCATCGCCCAGCAGCACGACATGACTGCCGTTGGCATTGCGCAGCCACCACTGCTCGCACACGACGCGCTGGAAATTCAGCCAGGCCGAACCCCGCTGATGCCGCGCGTTGCTGAGCAGTGGAGAGCCGTTGAGCGTTTCTGAAAACAGGCGCTCACAAAATGCGACGGACTCTTCCTGAGTCGCCGTATCGAGTCCATGCGCACGCCAGACGTCCTCTGGGCACTCGACGATGCACGTGGAGGTCTGCTCGTCGAACTGATAGATGTGTGCCTGAAACCAGCCGTGCTCGGTGCGCTGAAAATCGAAGGTGAAGGCCTCGAATCGCCTGGGCGTGCCAAGCCAGATGAAACGATTCGGGCGCACCACGATATCCGGCTTGAACGTCTCGGCGTACACCGTGCGGATCTTCGAATTGATCCCGTCGGAAGCGATGATGAGATCGGCATCGGGGAACTGCAGATCGGAGTCGACCTCCTGCTCGAAACGCAACTCCACCCCCAGCGCTTCACATCGCGCCTGAAGGATGTTCAGCAGGCGCTTGCGCCCAATGCCGACAAACCCGTGACCACCCGAACGAATGTTTCGCCCCTTGAAACGGAGCTCGATGTCGTCCCAGTGACTAAAGGACTGCTCGATGGCATCAGCGGTGTCGGCATCCCATCGCCGCATCGTATCCATGGTGGCATCCGAGAACACCACGCCCCACCCGAATGTGTCGTACGGACGATTCCGCTCGACCACCGTGATATGGTGCCGTGGGTCGAGGCGCTTCATCAAGAGGGCGAAGTACAGCCCGGCCGGACCACCACCAATGCATACGATTCTCATGCCGCATACAGTACGACCCGTTACTTCAAACCTCAAGTAACGGGTGTGAGCCAGTCCAGTCAGGTCACAGCCTGCCGAGTGCGGTACTCCGGAGCCTGCCACGCACGCGTGCGCAGTACGTCTTCCAGGACATCGACCGCGTGCACGATGTCGGCATAGCGCAGATACAGAGGCGTCAGACCGAAGCGCATGATATCGGGTGCTCGGAAGTCCCCGATGACACCACGGGCAATCAATGCCTGCATGATCGCATAGCCCTCGGGATGGCGGAACGACACGTGACTGCCACGAGGCGCGCCCGGGGGCGGACCAACGAGTGTTACATCGTGTTCAGCACAGCGCATGTGCACGAGGCCCATGAACAACTCGGCCAGCGCACGGGACTTGCGTGCTATCTCCTGCATGTCGGCTTCGAGGTGCAGATCGACTCCACACTCGAGGGCCGCCATCCCGACGACCGATGGCGTGCCACAGAGGAACCGCGAGATGCCGGAGGCGGGTTCGTAGTGATCCGTGAAGGCAAACGGCTGCGCATGCCCCATCCATCCGCCCAGTGGCGACACCAGCGAGGCGTGATGCCGCTCCGCCACAAAGAGGAAGGCCGGTGCGCCCGGACCGCCATTCAGGAACTTGTACCCACAGCCCACCGCGAGGTCGGCATTGCAGGCATTCAGGGCCAACGGCAGGGCCCCCACCGAATGACTGAGATCCCACAGCACCATGGCACCCTTCGCCTGTGCGGCAGCGGTGATCGCGGCCATGTCATGCACATCAGCGGTCTTGTAGTGCACATGCGTGAGCAGCACGAGCGCGGTCTCTTCGGTGATGTGCGACACAATCTCGTCACGCGGCGTCAGTGTCAGCGCATGCGCTCCACCGAGCGTGGCAATCGCCGTCTCCAGCATGTAGAGATCGGTCGGGAAGTTGCCAGGCTCGGAGAGCACGGCATGACGACCAGGGCGCGCACGCAGCGCGGCGATGATCAGCTTGTGCAGGTTCACCGACGTGGAATCAGCCACGATCACTTCGTGGGGATTGGCGCCAACCAGTCGCGCAATCTTGGCCCCAACCCGTCTCGGAGCATTGATCCAATCCGCACTGTTCCAACTGCGGATCAGCCCTTCCCCCCATTCCCCCTCGATGACGTCACGCACGCGATCGGCAGTGGCACGCGGCAGGGCCCCCAGCGAATTCCCATCGAGATAGGTCACCCCCTCCGGCAGCGAAAATCGGGCGCGGAAGGCGGCCAGCGGATCAGCGGCATCGAGGGCAGCGATCTGCGCGGAAGAAATGGCGTCCATGATGTCGTGTGGTGGCCGTCAGGCGCGTGCAGCGCGGGTGGCTTGATGGGCCGCGCCGAGGAAAGTGTCGAGTGAGGTGCCACCGGTGCCGGTGAGGTCGCGTGCGGGTCCGGACGGGATCACGATGTAGTCGTGCGCCAGTTTCATGTGCGCCTGGCGAAAGGCCGCGATCTGTGCCACGACGTCGTTGAAGGCGTCACGCAACGCGGCAGAGCCAGACAGGGCGCGTTCGCGCACACGACTGTCACGTTCCACCAACTCCACCAGCGCACGATGCGGCTTGGGCATGTAACCACGCACGCTGCGCAGATACGCGCCGGCGGGATGATCGGCATGATGCACACCGAGCATGGCATCGAAGAGCTGCAGCAGAGCGCTCTGCCCTGCACTGCCGCCGAGGTAACGACGCGGTTCATCCGATACCCCTTCGTACACGATGCCGGGCGCCGGCCAGCCGGTCACGAAGGGACGTACTCGCAGATAGTACGTCGACGGGTCGCACCAGGTCCGCACGTGCTCCATGGCCGCATGCACCTGGGGCATGAGATCGCCAAACGTGATGAGTGCGTCACGAAGGCCCCCATCATCGTCGGCCCGAGCACAGTCCACGGCTCGCATGGCAATGGGAATCAGCGGCGCTCCCGCCAACTCCACGCCCATCGAGGCCACAAAGAACCAATCTTCGTCGACCCCGCCGAGGAATTGGATCTGCGTCCGTGCATTATCCACCGACACGGGCTGCGTCTCGTCGACGAGGCGCCAATTGGTCAACGTGGTGGTCGCATAGTGTGCGATGGGCGGCCGCTCCATTTCCGCGGCCAGTGCGCAGAGCGGCACCGCGATGCTGCGAGGAAGACGGGTCGCCGCCTGCTCGTCACCCCAAACGTACGCATTGGCGAAGTGCGTGAGCAGCAGGAGCGCCCGCTCACGATCACCGTCGGTGGTGAGCACCAGCGGGTCGAGCAGCGGCAGCGTCTCCATCAAGGCACGCACACGGCGCGCCCTGATGAGAGCACTGAGTTCCGGAACAACCTGGTCCCACACCGCGAACGCAGGCGGCAAGGCATTGGGCAGCGGTACGGGAGACACAAAGCCCGTACGCGGATTCACCTGATAGTCGGAGAGCGCCATCCGAATGATTGTAGGCCGCAAAGATCGCCGATGTCATTCGGGGTTTGTTCGCAATTCGACCCAAATTGTCATCTCCGCCAGAGTCTCCACGCGAGCAATCCTTGCCACAGCGCCTGGGCGGCCACGATCAGCCCGAAGATCCGAACATCGAGATGTCCGACAAACCCAAGACGGGCGACGACCAGGCCGCCGCCGGTGACCACACCAAGCACGGCAATGGACCGCAGCAGGCCGTCCGACGCGGCCCCCGCTGAGTGGCGCACTGCTGAGTGGCGCACTGCTGAGTGGCGCACTGCTGCACGCCACAACACGACCGACCAGCCAATCATGGCGGCTCCGGAACCGACGACATAGATGGCCGCGAAGGCCTGGTTGAGCAGCGCGGTGTACCAGAGCAGTGGCTGCAAGACTCCCGTCGAGTTGGCATCGACACCGGCGCTGGCCATGCGCTCGACGACGGCCGTGGCCACCAGTCCGCTCATCGCTCCCGCAAACAGTACCGCCACCAACGCCGTGAGCTGCGCAGCCAGTGCGAGCCCGGAAAGCGCCCCGGAGCCCCTCAGCCGGACACCGAGGCGTGCAAAGCCGAACGCCAGGACCGGCACGGCGGCCATGGCCAGCGCGTGGACTCCGCGGGCCAACGCAACGCCCCGTCCATGCGATGCATGGGCCAACGTCTCGGGTCCCGATGGGTGCATGCTCATCGTGATGACCATGGCTGCGCTGCCTATGCCGAGGGCCAGTGCTGCGGAACGATCTGCGGGAACGCCTTCGTTCACTGTGTCCATTGGGAGACTCCTGCGAGGGCGGTGACGTGCCGTTGCGTCAGGCACATGGACCGCCAAGGTTAGGGGCTCACCTTCTCCCGGAACGACGATGTCGGACAAAACCCGCCCCGGTGTTCAGCAGACATCGTCCGACGACCGGCACGCCGACGACGATCCCCGCGTGCAGCAGTCGATGCGTGCCATGCGCGAGGCGCTGAACACACTGCTCGGCGAGCGGGCGTTCAACGACATCACCGTGCAGCAGATTCTCGATCGAGCCGGCGTTTCGCGCGCCACGTTCTATGCGCACTTTCGCAACAAGGACGATGTGCTGTTTGCCAGCTTCGAGCGCATGGTGCACGGGTTGGCGCGAACGTTGAATACTCCGCACGAACGCCAACGACCGCGGCTCGTCCCGATGCGGGAACTGATCGAGCATTTTGCGAGCGCCGGCGATGTGTTCCACTCGCTCGAATCCTCGGGACGTATGGAAGCCCTGTGGGACTTTGGCACGGACGTGCTGGCCGGCCTCATCGAAGACCGGCTACCCACATTCCGCGCAGTTTTTGCTCGGCGGCGTGCCCCGACCCCTCTCGATGATGGCATGGATGACCGGCTGACGGCCCGCATGCTCGCCGGAGCCTGTCTCGAGCTGGTGAAATGGTCGCGCGCCTTTCCCGATCGACTCACTCCGGCGGAACTCGATGCCCGGTTCCACGTGATGGCCCAGCGCGCGGTGGCTCCTGCTATTTTTCAGGCATGACGACCATCACCCAAGCCGACTTCATCCAGTCGATCGCGGACGCGCTCCAGCACATCTCCTATTTCCACCCGCTGGACTACATCCACGCACTCGGCGACGCCTACGAAAAGGAACAGTCGCCGGCGGCGAAAGATGCGATCGCACAGATCCTCACGAACTCGCGCATGTGCGCCGAGGGCCATCGCCCCATCTGCCAGGACACAGGCAGTGTGGTGGTGTTCCTCAAGATCGGCATGAACGTCCGCTGGGACGCGACCATGTCGATCCAGGAAATGGTGGACGAGGGCGTGCGGCGCGCCTATCAGCTCCCCGACAACATCCTGCGCGCATCCATCGTTGCCGACCCGGCGTTCTCGCGCAAGAACACGCGTGACAACACCCCGTCGGTGGTGCATGTGGAACTCGTCCCCGGCAACACGGTTGACGTGAAGCTGGGCGCCAAGGGCGGCGGCTCGGAGAACAAGTCGAAGTTCGCGATGCTCAACCCGAGCGACAACATCGTCGACTGGGTGCTCAAGACGGTCCCGCTCATGGGCGCTGGCTGGTGTCCGCCCGGCATGCTCGGCATCGGCATCGGTGGTTCTGCCGAGAAGGCGATGCTCATGGCGAAGGAATCGCTCATGGAGCACATCGACATGGCCCAGCTCAAGGAGCGCGGTCCGCAGAACAAGATCGAAGAGATGCGCATCGAGCTGTGCGACAAGATCAACGCGCTGGGTATCGGTGCGCAGGGACTGGGTGGTCTGTCCACGGTGCTCGATGTGAAGATCTGGGACTATCCCACGCACGCGGCATCCAAGCCCATCGCGATGATCCCCAACTGCGCGGCGACGCGTCACGCGCACTTCGTGCTCGACGGCAGCGGTGTGGTGTCGTTGCCGGTGCCGAAGCTCTCCGATTGGCCGGATGTCACGTGGCGCCCCGACAAGAACGCCAAGCGGGTGGACCTCGATACGCTCACGCCGGAAGTGGTGCGCTCCTGGAAGGCAGGCGACCGCTTGCTGCTCAACGGCAAGATGCTCACCGGCCGCGACGCGGCGCACAAGCGTATCGCGGATCTCTACGCGAGCGGAGAAGGATTGCCTGAGGGCGTCGACTTCACCAACCGTGTGATCTACTACGTGGGTCCGGTGGATCCGGTGCGTGATGAAGCCGTGGGTCCGGCAGGCCCGACGACGGCCACTCGCATGGACAAGTTCACCGAGATGATGCTCGCCAAGACGGGCCTCATCGCGATGATCGGCAAGGCCGAGCGTGGTGCGGCCGGTCTGGAAGCCATCCGCAAGCACAAGGCCGCCTACCTCATGGCGGTGGGTGGCGCGGCGTATCTGGTATCGAAGGCCATTCGTTCGTCGCGTGTGGTCGCCTTTGCGGAACTGGGCATGGAGGCGATCTACGAGTTCGAGGTGGAGGACATGCCGGTGACGGTCGCGGTTGATGCCGGCGGCGACAACGTGCACGAATCCGGTCCGGCCGAATGGCAGGACAAGATTCGCAAGGGATTGCCGGTCGTATCCTGAGGCGGCCCCGATTGCGAGGTCGGAAACAGCCTTGCCGCGGATGACACGGAAACGCGCGGAAACTACACGGGTTCAAACTTTTCTTGTTTTTGATCCGTGTTGTTTCCGTGTGGTTTCCGCGCGTTTCCGCGGCAAGGCAGTTCAGCGGTCCCCAGATTCGCGCTCGTCCATGGCCACCATCCGCTGACGAGCAGACCAGACGAAGCGCCGCATTTCGGGTCGGGGGCCGAAGTTGAGCAACAGACCAACTTCCAACCCAGATGCGCGCAGGTAGTTCAGCAGTTGTGCCTCATGTGCCGCAACAAGCTGCTTGCATGCCTTGAACTCTACGAGCACCACACCGGCGACGACCAGATCGGCGCGGAATTCGCCATGGCATTCGCCGCGGTGCGTGACCCGAAGTCGTTTCTCCCGCTCATGCGGGATGCCACGGCTCGTGAGTGTGCTGGCCATGACGCTCGAATAGACGGATTCGATGAACCCCCAGCCGACTTCATTGTAGATCTGGTAAAACGCACGGATGATCTCGCTGGTGATCTCACTGTGTTTGATTGCCATGGAGCGGCGAGTGAAGGCGACGGGTTGTGCGGTCGACAGGTCTCACGTTAGGACCCACTGGTTCGCCGTGTGTCATCCGATTCGTGCCGCCTCGGCCTTTTTCACGCACTAGTGCCGCGCAGTGCCCATCGGCATAGCCAGCAGCATGCGGGTGAGCTGCTCTCGGCGCCCGTCTCCTGCCGGTAGGAGCAAGTCAGGCACCAGCACGTCCGCGCCGGCCTTTCCGCTCGGCCTCACCAACGCACGAGTTGGCGCAAAGGCGCGCAGCCGTGTGTGCGGCAATTCGCGAAAGTGGATCTGCCCGGTCTGATTGGCGAAGCCCCCTGTGGGTTCGCCTGCCAGGAGACCGATACCACAATCACGCAGCGCGGTGGCGAAGACGATGGCCGCTGAGTAGGTCGGCGCTCCGATCAGGGCGACGACACGACCATCGAACCGCGCGCCTGGCTCGGCAGGACGCACGATCACGTCGTCGTTCATGCGACGCATCGTGCCATCGCGACCGCGCCAGCTCAGCAATCCATGATTGTGCGCATTCAGGCGCTCCTCCACCTTCGACACCAGCGCGCATGGACGCGGCGTGAGTCTCGCCAGCAGGTATTCCACCTGATCGGTCGAGCCGCCCGGATTGCGGCTCACATCCACGACCAGCACAGCGCTCTCGTGCGCACGCGCTGACGCAATGGCTTCATCCACGGTGCGTTCGAAGGCCCCTTCGTCTCCCGCGAAGTAGGGAATCTCGAGCCAGGTGACTCCCGGCGTCGTGCTGTCGATGCGCATGACACCAGTGGCACCACCCGATTCGCCGTCGGCGCTGCGCTTGCGATGAGCCATCAACGAATCCCGAGACACGGCGCGGATGCGTGCGTCACGTTCGATCCCGTCGGCGACGAATCGAACTTGGTATGCATCTGGCGTCGATTTCCCCGTCTCCAGATGCCAGTGCCATGACGCCAGGTCTTCCAACACGATGGCCTCGCGGAGCACCGGAGACTCGCCACGCGCGTAGGTTGACCAATGCCCCAACAGAGAGTCGATCGGTTTTCCTTCAATGGATCGCAGCACCGCACCTCGTGGAACGGTTTGCTCAGCAGAGGCGTCCACCAGCACCTCGATCGCACCATTGCGACGCGCGAGCTGCAACGGAAACACCCGGCCTCCGGATTCGACATGGCGGTTGTATTCTGGAAATGGCGCCAACACACCCGCATGCCCGTCGCGAAACACCGATGTGGCGGACCCGATCAGTCGGTAGAATTCTCGTCGTGTCGTGGGCTGGTCGATGCGTGCGCGCAGATCGGCATGCACACGGGCGCGCGCAGAATCCGGTGATCGGGCATCGAGTGATGGATGGGTCTGATCGACCCAGCCAAAGAGGGTGTCGAGGTCGGCCTGCAGTTCGGCCACGGAGAACGTGCGCTCGAGCACTCCAGGATCGGACGGTGGCACGTACGGTTGCAGGTGGTCCTTGCCACAGGCCAGCAATGGTGCCACCAGACACGTCGCCAGCAGCCGTGTGACGAGAGAAGTACGCAGCCACATTGTTCAACCCAGGTGAAAGAGACGCACGCGTGCCTCGAACCAGTCCGGCCCGCGTGTGATGATCAGCGGATGTTCGTGTCGCGCGCACAGTCTGTGCACGAGCGTGAGCCCGAAGTGCACCCCTTCCTGGTCGGCGCGCACCACGTATGGCGTGACCCCTTCGTCAGGCCATGTTGCGACAACCCCATGGTTTCGCACCACCAACCAGTCCGCATCGCGACGCACCACCACATAGCCCGACATCGTGTGTCGCATGGCGTTCCCCAGCAGATTGCGGCCGATGATCTGCAGGACCGCCGGCCGCACGGTCACCATACAGTCGTCGGAGATTTCGATGGTGACATCGAGACGCGAGGACTCGTCTCCGCGGGCCATCGATTCGCGCACCACGATCTGCTCGAGCAACGGCACGATCCGCATGGCATGAGCCTCGCCACCGGCTTCCTCTTCCCGTGCGAGGGCCAGCAGCGCTGCGGTGGTTTCCTCGAGCTGAAGCGACGCGGTGTGCACACGTTGCACATGAACCACCGCAGAATCGGGCAATGCCGGGTCGCGCATCAACAGATCGCTGGCGGAGCGCACCACGCTGATCGGCGTACGCAATTCATGACTGGCCCCGCTCACAAACTCACGCTCCCGGGCCAGCAGATCGCGAATGTGCTGCATGCTGAGATCGAGACGCATGGCCAGGGCACGCACCTCATCATGCTGCCACGGACCGACAAGTGCCGGCACATGCTGCGTCGGTGACCAGTCGGCGACCTGCCGTGTGAGTTGCCCAAGCGGTTCACTGATCCCACGCGACAGTCGACGTGCCACCAGCAACGACACTCCCAAGGTGAGGATCAATCCTGCGGCGATCATCCACCACAACCGCCGCCGCATGGGCCGGAGCGCCAACCGATCACCGACCTCCGCAATCAGCCACGCGCTGTCCGAGCGCGCGCCATGGGTGCCAATCAATTGTCGGGTGTGATAGTACCGGCCCTCGCGACCGGGAAACTCCCGGCGCTCCGGCTCTTCACGCGCGAGCCGCGCGATGTCACTCGGCCATGCCGCTCCCGTGCCCACGATGCGCAGATGCTCTGGCAGGGTGGGCCACTGCCCTGTCTGGTGATACGCCAGAATGGCGGCGTCGGCATCCGCGTGCAGGGAGGCCTCGATCACATCATCTTCGACCTGATAGGCGAGCGCCAGCGCCAACAGCGCCGCCAACAACGAGATACCGATTGTGACCGCCGCGAAGGCCTGCAGCAGATGACGTTGCAGCGGTCGAGTGACTGGAGCGGCCATCAGGCGCCCTCGTCCAGCCGGAAACCCACGCCGTGCACCGTGACGAGCATCGGCTTGTCGAAGCCATGATCGAGTGCACTGCGCAACACATGCAGATGCGATCGCAGCGCATCCGAGAGGGGCGGCCCGTCCGGCCACACCGCATCCAGCAGCTCGGTTCTCGTCACCGTCCGCGGCCACGCATCGGCCAATGTGAGGAGAATGCGCCAGGGGATGTTGGGGATGGTGAGCGCTGTGCTACCACGCGTGGCGATGCGACGCGACCGATCGATGGTGAGCGATCCGATGTGCTGAAGGTGCGATACGTCCACTACAGACTGCCCGTGACGCCGCGCCAGCGCCTGACAACGCGCCACCAGTTCCTCGCCAGCGAATGGCTTCACGAGATAGTCGTCGGCGCCCACCGCGAAGCCACGCAGCTTGTCGGCCAGCGTATCCCGTGCGGTGAGCATCAGCACCGGAATGCGATCCGCATGACGTGCCCGCAGCAGTTCACACACGCGGAGGCCATCGGGGCCGGGCAGCGTCAGATCGAGCACCACCACGTCGGGGAACATCCGCTCTAGCTGTTCCAGGCCGAGACGGCCATTGGATGCGCCTTCCGCGCGATGCCCGTGCGCCTCGAAGGTGGCCACGATACAGGCACGGAGATCGGCGTTGTCCTCGATGACGAGGATACGAAGTGATGCGGACATGAACGGAGGGTACGGGACACCCACCTCACCGATGTGAAGCCCATGTGAAGTGGACCGGGGTACGCCTCCGATACGGCTCCACCGTGTCCCGGTTTCCGCGGCCATCCGCCTGCGCCGCGCGGTCAGGACGCTAGATTTCTTCTATATCCTGCCACTTCGACCCACCGATTCCATGCGCCTGCGTCCATTTGTCGCCGCGAGCCTCCTGCTTGCGGCCCCCCTCGCTGCCCAGCAGCCCGCCCAGTATCCCAGCAGTTGGGATGCCAAGATCACCGAACGCGCCGATATCAAGGCGGCCATGGCGTTGATCGAGAAGAACTTCCCGCAGCAGGTCCAGGAATGGATCACGATGACGGAAATGCCGTCCAAGTCGGGACAGGAGAAAATCCGCGCGGCGCACGTGCGTGCCGAATTCACGAAGGCAGGCCTCAAGGTCTCCACCGATTCCATCGGCAACGTGATCGGCGTGCGGAAGGGCACTGGCGGCGGTCCGACCATCGTCATCATGGCCCACATGGACGTGGTGTTCGAGAACAGCACCCCCAAGAAGGTGCGCCGCAGTGGGGATACGCTGTTCGCACCGGGCGTGGGTGACAACACCGCGTCGGTGGCCAACATGCTGTCGACGATCCGCGCCATGAATGCCACGAAGTTCACCCACAAGGGTGACATCATCTTCATCGGCACGGTGCAGGAAGAAGTGGGCCTCAAGGGCGCCGAGTACTGGCTGGCGCACAACCCCAAGCCCGACCTGCTCATTGCGCCCGACGGCGCGTTTGGCAGTGTGGCCTACGGTGCGCTCGGCATCTACTGGACCAAGTACGTCTTCACGAGCCCGGGTGGACACACGCTCGCCTCGCGCGGCCGTCCGACACCGGTGCGCGCGCTGGCCGAAGCCATCGACCGCCTGTACGGACTGCAGTTCTCCGCACTGCCCAATGGCGCGGTCATGAACATCGGCCAGATCAAGGGCGGCGAGATCTTCAACTCGATCCCGCAGGAGCTGTACTTCACGATCGATCTGCGCAGCCCCGATCCCATCCTGCTGGACTCGCTGGATCGCACCATCACCCGCGTGACGCAGGAAGTGGCCGACAAGCACAAGATCGGCCTGCGCGTGGAAGTGGACCAGAAGAACAAGGCTGGCGGCACGGAAGCCCAGTTGGCTGGCGCGCGTGCCCATCCGCTCGTGCAGACGGCCGTCGATATCAATCGTTTCCTCGGCATCAGCGCCGGTATGCCGGGCGCGCAGGAAGCGGTGCCCACCGGTGCCACCGACGCGAACCCGGGCGTTGTGCGCAAGATCCCGAGCATCGCCATCGGCGGTTCACGGGCCAGCGGTGCGCACCAGCTCACCGAGTACGCGCTGGCGTCTACCGCCCTGCCGTCGACCAAGCTGCTGTATCTGCTCACGGCCACGTTCGCCGATGGCGTGAAGATCGTGACGCCGGGCAACGTGGTGCCCTGAGGCACTTGCGGGCGTAACATCGGCGTGCTGTTGCACGCTCCGTACAATCTCCATATCGCCGGCGCATTCCGCCGGCGATATGCTTTTGCGGCTGTTCCCGCCTCCCTTCCCCATTGCCGGAGCCGAACAATGACCGCGGTACAGACGCAGGAATGGACCATCGCACGGAGCGACACCCTCTCGCTGCATGCGCGAGCCTGGACCGGCCCCGAGGCACCGCGGGCCGTGGTGGTGATCAATCACGGGTTCCTGGCCCACAGCGGTCAATACGACGGCACGGCCCGTGAACTGGTGGCGCGCGGCTTCAACGTGTACGCCTACGACATGCGTGGACACGGCAAGTCGGGCGGTGACCGTTATTGGGTCGACACCTACGGCGACTGCGTGAACGATCTTGCGGCCTTCGTGGAACAGGTCCGTGCACGGGAACCCGGGCAGCAACTGTTTCTCTATGGACACAGCGCGGGCGGCGTCATTTCCACGGTGTTTGTCCAGCAACACGCGGAACTGATCAACGGCTTCATTTGCGCCAGTTTTGCCTTCGAAGTGCCGCCGCCGGAGTTCCTTCTCCAGGCCCTGCGCGTCGTGGGGGATCTGATCCCGCGCGCCCCGCTGCTCTCACTCAATCCGGCCGATTTTTCGCGTGACCCCGCGGTGGTCGAAGCCATCCGCAACGATCCGCTGGTCATCCACGAGCCGGGACCTGGCCACACGCTGGCCGAGCTCATTCGGGCGCACGATCACCTGGGCAAGACCTTTGGTGAGGTGCGCCTGCCGGTGTTCATCATTCACGGCACCGCGGACAAGGCCACGCGCCCACACGGCTCGCAGCGCTTCTACGATGAAGCGGGCTCTCACGACAAGATGCTGCGCCTGTACGAAGACCACGTACACGACCTGCTCGTGGACTATGGCAAGGAGCAGGTGCTCAACGACATTGTGGCCTGGATCAACGCACGCATCACCACAGCACACTGACGCGTGGACCACGCAGACACGACAACGCCCCCAGTGCACCGACGCACCGGGGGCGTTGTATCACGCGGACCGCTTACGTCGTGCGACGACGCTGCACGACGAACGCCAGGCCGGCTGCACCAACCAACATCAGCACGAACGACGAGGGCTCCGGAACCACGGTAGCCGCATTGCCGATCACCACATCGTTGGCCGTGGGCCACATGAACGGGCCGTTCGCATTCAACTGCTCTTGTGCGGCCACGGTGAACGACAGGATCTCTTCGTCGGCCACCACACCGAAGAACGACATCGATCCGTCCACGATGGTCTGGTAGCTGGCGCCCGACTTGCCCGTGGCCGTGAGCACCAGCCCGGTCAATTGATACGGGGCTCCGTCGACATCGGTGCCGAAGAAGTATCCGCCGATCCCGCGCACGGATGACCCGAACCCACTGAAGGTGATCGCGTGGGCGAAGTCATTGGTCGACAGCCAGCGATCGCCGGCATTGTCCGGGATGTAGAATCCGGGCAGGTTCGTGCTGACCGTGTAGTTGTGCGTGCCAGCCTGACGGGTGAGCGGACCCGCGTAGCTGCCGTAGGCGTCGAGATCATCGAACGAATCGGTGCCAACATTCGATGTCGCCGACAGAAAGTCAGCGAAGGTGGTGTAGACCGTGAACTGCGCTTCGGCGACGGCCGGAGCGGCCACCAGAGCGGCAGCGGTGAACAGGGTCGTGATCGTAGAAAAACGCATGGTTGAGTGCTCTGTGAAGTGTGAATCGGGATGCGCGCGAAGGCGCATCAGAACGGCGTGCAAGTGACGGTGCCAAGGCGCAGCGAGAAGCCACCCGTCTCACCATCATCCGCCCACAGCGCGGGACGCTTGCCACCGACGCACTCGGCCAACGGGGCGAAGGTGAAGCCTTCGTTGTTGAGATTGGGCATGCCGGTCGGGCGCTCGAAGCGCTGCGACACCACGAAACGTCCCTGCGTCGGCGAACCGGCCTGCGTATCGATGCGCAGGTTCGTCATGCGACCCTGGCACGTGTCGTCGCAGACGGCCCAGAACTGACCGAGTTCCGCGTCGAACGTGACGTCCATGATCGACGCAAACCCGCTCGTGAAGGACGCGAGGCGCGTGAAGCCGCCGCTCACGTGATCCAGGGCAAAGGCATGAATCTGGCCGGTGCCTTCGACACCGACGAAGAACACGCCGCCGTTGCTGTTCGGATAGTCGGCCGGGTTGTAGGCGCGGCCCTTGCTTTCATCGTAGAAGCCACGCGCCACGAGGAACGCGTCGGGAATGCGGGTGATGCCTTCGAGGCCAAGGTTCGCGCCGTTGGCCGCAATGCTGGACGTGATGTTCCACTCCCGCTTGGCCACGAGCGTCGCGCCCGTCTCCACGGACACGTCGAACAGCAGGATGCTGTTGCGGCTCACGCTGCTGCTGGCATTGTTGCGCTCAGCCGAGACGTAGATGTTGCTGCCTACGGCCGTCACACCTTCCGCGTCCACATCGCCCGCGCCGTCGGGATAACGCAGCAGCTTGCCGTTGGTCCACGTGCGCGCGGCTTTCGGCGTCCACAGACCGCCGACGTTCGTCAGACGGAACAGCGCACCCGGGCCATTGCGGACGGCCCACACTACGCCGGTGGCCATGCCCGACTGCGGCTGGTAGAACAAGCCACTCATGTTGCCACCAAACACGGTGCCAGCCGGCGTGGCGTTGCTGATCGTCTGATCACCCGGCCAGGCCGAGTACACGATTTCACCCGGGCAGGCATTCGCGGCACCCTTGGTCGGCGCAGTCGTCGTGGTGAACGCTCCACTGCCGTTGACACAGCGGCCATACGTCGTGGACGCATGCGCCGTCCACACGTAGCTGTCGATCAGCGTGGTGCCGTCCGGCGCGAACAACCGCGCCGCGTCCCCACCGCCCAGGCCAAAGCCGAACTGCGCTTCTTCGAGCACCAGATAGCCATTCGCCGCGATCGTCGTGCCACTCGGCAGTACATAGCCGGCGGCGTTGTTGTTGTCACGGAAGACGTAGCCCGAAAGGTCCACCGTCGTTGCGCCGGCGTTGAACAACTCCACCCAGTCACCCGGTGTGCCGCCGTTCGATTCCACTTCGTTGATGCGCACACTCACCGCACAATCGTTGGCTGCGCCGCGGGTCGACGTGGTGCTGGTGCGGAATTCACCCGTGCCATCCGGGCACCGTGCATACGTCGTGGCGGCGTGCGGTCCCCACGAATACGAAGCGACCAGTGTCGCGCCACCCGGGGCGAACAGACGCGCCGAGTCGTCGGTACCAAGGCCGTAGCCGAACTGCGATTCGAGAAGCACCAGGAATCCACCCGGCGCGATCGTCGTGCCCGTCGGGATCACGTAGCTGTGATCGCTGCCATCCTGATTGTCGCGGAAGACGTAGCCTGAAAGATCGACCGTGGCGGCGCTGGTGTTGTAGAACTCCACCCAGTCACCAGCCGGATCGCCGTTGGACTCGACTTCGTTGATCACCACCGCCGTCGTGGCCGCCGCGCAGTTGTTCGCGGTGCCCTTCGTCGATGCGGCGGTGTTCACCAGCGATCCAGTGCCATCCGGGCAACGACCGTAGGTGGTGGCCGCATGCGCCGTCCAGTTGTAGCTGTCCACGAGCGTGGTGCCGTTCGCACGGAACAGGCGCACGGCATCCTCTCCGCCAAGCCCGAAGCCCAGGCTCGACTCGTCGATGACGAGATAGCCCTGCGCGGCAATGGTCGTGCCGGTGGGGATCACGTAGACATGGGTGTCGTCGCTGTCCTTGACGACATAGCCACTCACGTTCACGACACTGTTCGTCGGGTTGTACAGTTCGATCCAATCGCCCGGCGTGCCGCCGCTCGACTCGATCTCGTTGATCTTGATGGCGGCACCGCAGTCATTGGCTGCGCCCTTCGTCACCGTGCTGGCCGTGCCAAACGCGCCCGTGCCATCGGGGCAGCGTGCGTAGGTGGTCGACGCATGCGCGGTCCAGGCATAGCTGTCGATGATCGTGACATTGTCGGGGGCAAACAGGCGCACCATGTCGTTCGCGCCGAGACCGTAGTCGAACTGCGCCTCCTCGACCACGAGGAAGCCGTTCGCCGGCACGATGGTGCCGCTCGGGAACGCAAAGGGACGCGAGTTGTCGTTGTCCTTGAGGCGGTAGCCGGAGATGTCGAGCGGCTCGTTGCTCAGGTTCACCAGCTCCACCCAATCGCCGGGCGTGCCCTGGTTCGACTCGACTTCGTTGATGCGGATGGCTTCGGCCACCGTCAGCGCGGCCGGCGCCAGTTCAACCTGCTCGGCCCCGGTGTTACGAACCGCACCAGGCGCTGTGGACGCCGTGTCCTGCGCACAACTGGCCAACGCCAGCATCCCAAGCGCGGCAGAGGCCGTGCGGAGTGTCCTGCGAGTCACGATGGCACCTTCGACGAAGAGGAGGTCGGCGATCGACGCCTGCACAGCGACTTGCTGCGACGCGCCGACCGATCGGACCTGCAACAACCGTCACCATCGTCACGGCCAGAGTTCGTGACTGTCTCCATCCCGTCACGAACAAAGCGAACTCAACCATTCAGACACAAACACGCGGGGCCGTCCGTGGTCGTTGGTCGACGAACGGACGGCCCCGCGAAACTGTGACAGTCGGTGACAGTCGACGACAGTCGCCGACGAGGTCTGGCTAGGCCTTTTGCGGCAGCGCCTGCACCCGTCCGGTGCGTTCGAGCTTGCCCCACCCCGGCGCCCATCCCTTCACCGCCGCACGCATGGCCTTGAGCAACGCGACATACAGCACCTGCCGGTAGGCCACACGCTGCAGTGGCACGAGCAGGGCCTGCGATAGCGGTTCACCTTTCTCGAACGCCACGCCCAACACGGCCGTGAACGTGTCGATCAGCAGGAACAGCGCATAGAGCAGAAAGACCGGCTCCGCATGGGCCCACGCGGCGTGCACACCAAGCGCCGGTGCTTCCAGCAGCAATCGTGCGAGACTGGCCAGCAGCGCCACGTCGGCCGCCGGCGCAAGTAGCGGGAAGAGCAACTGGAACAACCAGATGTTGGGCAAACCCACCATGCCCAGTGCACCGGCATCACGGCGCATCAACGCACCACGATGTTTCCATGCACACTGCAGCGTGCCAAAGCTCCAGCGGAAGCGCTGCTTGAGCAGCGCACCGAATGTCTCCGGCGCTTCCGTCAGTGCCACCGCCTGCTCGGCCAGTGCCACCTTGTGCCCACCACGCAGCAGCGTGAGCGTCAGGTCCTGATCTTCGGCCAATGTGTCGGTACGGAACCCACCAGCGTCCAGCACCGCACTGCGTCGCCACGCGCCAATGGCACCAGGGACCACCGTGATGCAGTTCAGCATCACGAACGCGCGGCGATCGAGATTCTGGCTGGTGACGTACTCCACCGCCTGCCAGCGCGTCAGCAGGTTGATACGATTGCCAACCTTCGCATTGCCCGCCACGGCGCCCACGCGCGCGTCGGCCAAGGGGCGCACCAGATGACGAATGGCGTCCGGTGCAAGAATGGTATCGGCATCGATCACCACGATGACTTCGCCCGTGGCCATGGCAATACCGGTGTTGAGCGCCGCCGCCTTGCCAGCGTTGGTCTGCCGCACCACGTGCAGCCGTGCATCATCGGTGGCGTGGCTCGCCGCGTCGTGTGTATCGTCGGACGACCCGTCATCCACGACCACCACTTCCAGGTCCGGATAAGCCTGCGAGAGCACCGACTGCACCGTGCGCCCAATGACACGTCCTTCGTTGTACGCCGGCACCAGCACCGACACACGCGGCAGCCACTCGGCATCGGCGGCCCGTCGCGCATAGCGCTTGCTGAAGCGCTGCACCGTGGCCAGTGTGCCGATGAGCAGCAGACGGATCACCCCAAGCACCAGCGCCGCAAAAAACGCGGCCGCCACAGCGCGCTCGAAGAACGTGGCCATGAACATCGCCGCCACATTCATCGCGCGCTGCGGGGCTTCATTGGTGGGCGCAGCCTGCAGTCCCGCTTGCGGTGCGGCATCGAGCAAGCCGGCCACCGTGGTCAGCTCAAACCCGCTGGCCCGCAACGAGTCGATCAGTGGTCCGATGGCCGCCAGCGTGGACGAACGATCTCCACCGGCATCATGCAGCAGGATCACACGACCATTGTTGCGGCGCACGTCACGCAACGCGTTCGCCACCACTCTGCCGGGATCGGTTTCGAACCAATCCTTGGTATCCACTTCGAGTCCGACGACGCGATAGCCCAGCTCATTGGCCACCGCCATGGGACGCAGACGCTGTTCCGATGAAGGACGGGCGTCTCCGATGTACGGCGGACGAAACAACAGCGGACGCTTGCCGGTGACGGCTTCGATCACACGCCCTGTGGCGGCCAGCTCCATGCGAATGGCCGAATTGCCCAGACCCGCCATGTCGGCGTGGCTCCACGAGTGATTGCCGATCTCGTGGCCCTCTTCGGCGATGCGCCGGGTCAACTCTGGCAAACGTTGCACCTGTCGCCCGACCACGAAGAAACTGGCGAGTGCCTTGCGTGATGCCAACGTATCGAGAATCGGCCCGGTCCAATCGGGATCCGGACCGTCATCGAACGTGAGGGCAATACGGCGCGCGTGATGCCCACCACGCGACACCAGATAGCCGCCGGGTGCGGTGCGGATGGTTTCCTGCTCGATGTATCCCGCACGGTCCACCGCGAGGGTGCGTTCTCCCGTGCCAGTGTGGCCTTCTACTGCCAGGACTTCGCCATCACCCACCAGCACCGACACGCCATCGTTCGGCAACAGCAGCAGCGAGTCCGGCGTACCCACCACACCGCGGCGATCGAGCATGCGCCAGATCGTCGCGTCCTCACTGCCCAGACGCCAGAACGCGGCACCGGCCGCGCCGCTGCGCAACGACACATTCACCTGATTCCAGGCCGTGGCCGCATCGAGATACCACACCGAATGCGCAATGCCATTGGCATCGCGCCACTGGGCCATGGGGTTGCGGGTGGCCGCATCAAACAACGGACCGGTGGTCGCCGCACGTGAGAGCGCCATGGCTTCGGATACACTGATGCTGGCCGCCACATCGGGACGGTCGCTGCGCCAGTGATAGCCGTACTGTCCGAGTCCGGCGATGATCTTGGATGCCGGCACTGCATCGAGCACCGCATCGAGACGCTGCGCGAACCAGGCCGAGCCGGCCACCGGCCCCGCCACATCGACGCTGCCATGCTCGTCGTAGAGCATCGGAATGAGATAGTCCACGGTCTCGCCATAAGCGCGCAGGGGATAACCATCCCCTTCACCCACCGGCACAGCGGCCGACACGACCGCCCCCAATGGCGCCAGAGCCGCACGCAGTTCACGAATGAACGTCAGTACCTGCGGATGCGCGGCGATGGGGACCAACTCGAAGTCCACCGTGACACCGCCGAGCTGCTTCTGCTCCACGAGCCGGGCCAGCGTCGCGATGGCGGCCGCTCGACGGTCGTCATAGGCCACCACCGACGAGACCAGCGAGGAATCGAATCCCGAGGCGCCGAAGTTGGTGAGCATGAGGTGCACGCGGGCGCCGGACTTGTTGGCACTGGCCAGCAGGTCATCGTCCAGCGTGACCGTGATCTCGCCCGGCTTGCCGCGTCCGAGGAATGCCGCTTCCACGATAACCCAGTCGAGACGATCCCCCACACGCTCGAGGGCCGCGCGGCTGCCGGCGTCCCACTGCACCGCAAAGGCGGCGACGATGGGATCGGCGATGATCGCTGCCCCCGCCGCATGCCGCGGCAACGGCAGCGGACGCGCCTTGCGGGTGGTGAGTGGTGCCGGCCCGCGTGATGCGTCGGGGGCATGCATATCGGCTTCTGCGGCGGTGTTGATGGGCAACGGCCTCACCACCGGTGGGCGAAGCACCCGCACGGCAAAAGTGCCACCAAGAACCACCACTGCTATCGCCGCGCTGCCAAGGAGCGCGCGGACAATCCGGCCGCGGCGGCCGGAGGGATCGTGAAAGACGGGACGTATGGCCATTGTCCCGAGGATCGGCACCCGCACAGTGACACTGAATGCCTCCGGGGAGCGACTTTGGTCCCGGAATGGTCACATGCGGCTTCCATTTTCGTAGGAAAGCCGTGGCGCCTACCCTACCACACCTCTCCTGGCCGCCAGTCCACGGCCAAGGGTGCGTGCACATCGAGCTCGCTCGGCGTCCTGGGCAGACGGAGAATCATGATCTCCTCATCGGGCGTCGGCTCCCAGGCCTCCCGGTCAGATCCTTCGGCCTGCCCGCGTACAAACAGCGGGCCGTGCCACCGCTCCCACCCCAGGCGAGCGTAAAACGCCTCATCGCTCGGTGACAGTGCGCCAACATCGAAGTCACCCAGTGCCGCTGCCGCCGCGCGCATCAGCGTGGAGGCATGTCCGCGCCCCTGCTGCGAGGGAGCGGTGGCCACCAGTTCGATGTAGGCCGAACGGAGCGCGGGACGCTGTGCGACACTGCTGCGATCCCGATAAAGGAGACGTTCCACCCACATCAGGTGGCTCACCAGCTCCCCATCCTGCCAGCCCAGCAGGTGTTCCCCTTCGCCGATGTCGTCCAGGTACGGCGAAAGATCTTCTTCGTACGCGTCGGCGCACAAAGCCAGAACGCACGCCCGCAATTCGGTATCGAGTACCGCTGTGCGACAACGTGTGACCACCAATGTCACGCGCCGGTTTCCGTCGCCACACGAGCAGTCACGATCAACTGCCCTAGGTGCCGCATACTGTGCTCCGCACCATGCACGATGCATCCCAGCACCGTACTCGGCAGCTTGGCCCGCCCAATGAGACGCACATCGGCCAAGGTAGACGCATCGATGCGGCGGAGTTCGGCCAGACACACATCCACGCGCGCCGAAAGCCGGTCAAGCAGTATCGCCGGCTCACCTTCAACCACTGCATCACCCTCGCGGCGTAGTGCCGCAAACTGCTCGTCGTTCAGCGATTCACCACGCGAATAGGTGAACAACCGATCGAGTACGCCGGCGATGTGCCGCACATGATAGCCCACGCTGGCGACGTTGGCCGGTCGCGCATTCCACGCCTGTAGCGGCAAGGCGCTCACCACAGCGGGCACTTCATCCCGCATCTGCAACAACATGTGCGCCACCGGTTGCAGCATATCGGGGATGCCATCGATCGGACCGCGCTGCCACCACTCGAGCGTGGGTGTCGTCATTGCTCAGACTCCGAACTGACCAAGGTGATGATCGAGGTGTTTCCAGCCGAGCTGGCCCCACTGCGCGCCGGTGAGCGTACCGAACAAGGGGTGCTGAGGCCACGACGCGCGCTTCGACTCATCGCCAAAACGCTGCACCAGCGCAGCCAACTGCGCACGCTCCTCGTCCCACGGCGCTGGCGACCGTGACAATAGTTCGGGTGCCGTGGGTGCACTCTTGGGAAACGGCAACACGTTGAGCACCAGCCACTTCACAATCCCGAGCTGTACGATCGGGACTCGTTTTGGCTCACACACGACCTCGCCGTAGGCCATGCGCATGGCATCACTGCAATGCGCGAGCATCTGTGGCGCATTCATGCGTCCCCAACGCGGCGTGCGATCGGGCGTGAGCCGCGCGATGCGTGTCACCAGCGACGCGCGTGTGGCTGGATCGGCAAGTGTAGGCATGCCGGAAGATATCCACCGACAACAACACCGTCACGACAGACTGCGTAGAACGCATGGACGGGTCCCTACACTCTCCTTCCCACTCCCATGCCCATCGTCTCCACAGCGGCTCTTGCGAGCGTGCTCGCCGCCTTCAGCGTCCCAACCGTGGTCGCTCCTGCCGTCACGCCCCCTGCCCCGGCAGTGGCCGCGGCCCCCTGCACGCTGGTCGCACACCACTGCGAACGATGGATCACGTTTGGCAAGGGCCCGGCGCGTTCGATGGTGTACGCGACCTACGCACTCGACGTCGCCAATCCGAATCTCACGCGCGCGCTCATCATGGTGCACGGCGCGGGGCGCAATGCCGACCACTATTTCGAGACGTCCACCGCGGCGGGCTTCCTCGCAGGTGCGCTCGACAACACCATGATCATTTCGCCCCGCTTCATTGCCGGTCAGGACAAACCGTCGGCCAATGAAGTCATGTGGCCGGAAGGTGGCACGTCGTGGCGTGCCGGTGGCTTCTCACCGAACAATCCTACGATCTCGTCATTCGATTTTGTCGACGAACTGGTGAAGAAGCTTTCGGACAAGAAGATCTTTCCCAAGCTCACGAAGATCGTGATCGCGGGACACTCGGCCGGTGGGCAGCTCGCGACACGCTATGGCATGGTGAACAAGGTGCACAATACACCGGGCGTGGAGTTGTCGTACGTGGTGGCCAACCCGTCGAGCTATGCGTGGCCGTCTGCCATCCGTCCGCTGCCAACCGGTCATGCCAATCCGGTCGATGCCGACAAGGCCGCACTGGGCAATGACGGCGAAGAGGTACACAGCAACTTCACCTTTGGTGCGGCCGATGCGGCCAAGGCTCCCAATTTCAATCGGTGGCCCGCCGGTCTCGAGAATCTCGCCGGCTATTCTGCGGGCATGGACACCGCGCAGCTCGTGAAGCAGTTGGTGGCGCGTCCGGTCACCTACCTGCTTGGTCAGGTCGACGTGCTGCCGCTCGGCGGTTTCGATTCCTCACCCAACGCCATGGCCCAGGGCCCCACACGGCGCGCGCGGGGGGAAGCGTTCTTCAAGTATGTGAACGAGAAGCTCGGCGCCAAACACCAGGCGATCATCGTCTCGGAGTGCGGTCACAACGCGCGCTGCGTATTCACCACCGATGTGGTGCTGCCGGTGATCTTTCCGAAGTGACGATCCCGTAGGTGGGTGATCGAGGATCCGGCAGACATCCGGATCCTCGATCTCTCCACTCAGTTCGTGGCCGTCGGTGGACGGCGGATGAGCAGATTGGCAATGCCGCCCAATGCCCCGACGCCCAGCGCAGCGAGTGCGATGGTGGGAGTGAAGTAGAGATCCACGCCGAGCAGCGCATCCAATGCGAAGCGACCGTATCCCACGAGGCCGAGCAACACCGCACTGGCCGCGAACAGCACGTTGATTTCGATGCCGTTGTTCGCCGAGAACAGTCCGCCTTTCCAGTGCACCGTCACCGCGGCCACGATCATGACGGCAATCATGAGGGCAGGACCCACTGGCCCAAGCAGTCCCACAGCCACCAGCAAACCGCTCACCACCTCGGTGAACGCCGCCAGAAACGCGAAGAGCTTGCCCTGTCGGTAGCCGAGCTGGGTGAAGAACTGACCCGTTGGGCCCAGTCCGTAGCCGCCGAACCACCCGAACAATTTCTGGGCGCCGTGGGCTGCCATGTAGAGGCCCAGCACGAGACGGAGGACGAGAAGGCCGAGGGCTACCGTGGCCGGTTGATCGTAGGTCGACATGGGTGTTCGCAATGCGGAGGGTACGGACCAAGCGCCCTGTGCGCTCTGCCCTTGCTCCAACAGTACATTTCCATGTAGGATGATCTATGATCAATGAACCGCATTATACGTCCAATCGTCCAACAAACATGGACGATTCTGACGTGGTATCGGACATCCTGCGCGCCGTACGGCTGTCGGCCAGGGTGTTCGGACGGTTCGAGGCATCCGCGCCATGGGCGATGCGTGTGCCCGGCGACGACTACTTCGCCTTCTACCTGCTCGCCCGGGGCAGTGCTTGGCTGGAACTGACGGGCGGAGACACCGCCATCGCTCCGGTGGCCCTGTCGGCCGGAGACGTGGTGCTGCTGCCACACGGCGGAAGCCATGTACTGCGCGATGCCGAACACTCCATGGCGGTCGCCCATGAGGTGGGTGCCAATAGTTGTCCGCGCCCCACCACCATGGAGACCATCCGCATGGGCGGTGGTGGCACGGCCACCACTTTCGTGGCCGGTGCGTTCCGGTTCGGCGCGGAAGGCCGCGGTATTCTGCTGGAGACGCTGCCACCGGTGCTGCACGTGGCCGCCGGCGACGCCGATATGGGCGCTGCGCTGGCCGCGACCATTCAGCTCATCCTCGCCGAGAGTGCCAATCCCGCGCCCGGCGGTGCGCTGTTGTCCACACGACTGGCCGAGATCCTGCTGGTGCAGGCGTTGCGGGTGCACACACGTCGCACCTATGAGGCCAATGCGGCCGCGTCCGATCACACTGCGCATGCGCAGGGATTGTGTGCATTGGCCGATCCCCACATCGGCGCGGCACTGCGCCTCATGCATGCCCGTCCCGCCGATACATGGACCGTGGCCTCATTGGCGCACGAGGTGGGTCAATCACGCTCGGCGTTCGCGGCACGGTTTGCGGAGCTCGTGGGCGAATCGCCGCTACAGTATCTCACACGCTGGCGCATGACACAGGCAGCGGAGTGGCTGCGTGATCGTAGCGACAGCGTACCGGCCATCGCACAACGCGTGGGCTACGGCAACGCGGCCGCGTTCATGAAGGCCTTCACGCGCGTGCAGGGACAGGGGCCTGGCGCATATCGTCGCGCGCACCGCCAACGACTGCTCGCGGACTCTGCCCCGTCCAGCGTTTGAACGCTCGGGAAAAGGCCGCCGGTTCAGAAAATCCCAGCAGCGCCGCCGTTTGTTGTACCGTTGCGCCACGTTCGGTGAGATAGTGCATCGCGAGTGATTCGCGCAATTCGGCGACCACCTGGGCAAACGTGGTGCCTTCTGCCTGCAAATTGCGCAGCAGCGTCTGACGGCTCATGGCCAGCGCAGACGCCACCGCCGGCATGCTCACCTGCCCCTCAGGCAATCGGGCGCGCAACACGGCTTCGACGCGACCACGACAGCCCTGCGTGCGCTGCAACACCTCGAGTTGTTCATCGGCGTGCGTGGTGAGGATGCGATACGTCGTGCGTGGCGTGGGAGCGAGCGTGTGCTCCCACCAACTCGGGTCCAGCAGCAGCGCATTGCGATCAGCCCCGAACTGCACCGGCACACCGAACACCTCGGTGTAGATCGCTTCGTGCGCTGGCGGCGCATAGGTCAAGGACACCGCACGCAGCACCTGATGGCCCGCACGCGCCCGCATCCCGCCGGCAAACCGGGCAAACGTCGCTTCCGTGAGCTCGATCGTGCTCGCGACATGCGGGCGCGTATCGAACATCCAGATGCCTTCGCGGCGGCGCTCGAACCCATACCGATCGACGCCTGGTGCCTCCCCAAAGTCGAACGAGAGGCGCGCGTATCGATTGAGCTGCTGAAAGGCATCGGCCACGGTGCCGGACGCACTACCGACGGCGCCCACCACCGAGATCTGCGCGCAGGCCACCGCCTCGCCCCAGTGTAGTGCCACTGCAGGGTCGTTGAGCAACAACGCGGCCTGTCGCACCAACGCGAGATGACCGGCCAGCGGCACCCGACGATCGGCATGACTGGCACCGGTGAACCACGCCGCGTCGAGCCCTGCCACGCGCAGCAGTGAGGGGCGCGAGCAGCCACGCTCCACAGCGTAGTCGAGAAAACCCTCTGTATACCCCACGGACATCGTGGCAGCCGCGAGAGCGGAGGGTAAAACGGGCGATCGTGCAGGCGACAGAATCATGGGGAGGCGGGAGAGATGCTCACCCAACGGCTCGAGAGGGCCCGGGGATTCACATGGCGGGATTCATCCAGAGGCAGCGGATCATGTCGCTGGGTCCGTGGATCATCGCGGCGACGGTGAACCGATCGCACTCTGCGCTCATGATCTCTTCCACCTCTACCCGTTGGCTGACCCGATCGGCGGTGGCCTGGACCACCGTGGCCGTCACCGGACAGCTCTTCTTCGCGCTGTACATCACCATGCTGTACGGCAGCGGCCTCGTGGCGGGTCGCTTTGCCGAAGCGCTCGACACCGTCATGCCTCGTGGACATGTGCCGGGCGACACAGTGGGCAATGCCGTCATCGCCTCACACCTGTTCATGGCGGTGCTCATGATTGTGCTGAGTGGCGTGCAGCTCCTACCCGTCATCCGCCGCCGGGCGCCGCACCTGCACCGCTGGAGTGGCCGCGCCTTCGCCACACTCGCCTCACTGCTCGCGGTGGGTGGGTTGTATCTCGTCTGGGTGCGTGGTGGGGCCGCGGGTGATGGGGGCAATCACCTGGGCGTGAGCAGCAACGCGCTGGTGATCCTGTTCTGTGCCTTCATGGCGGTGCGTGCTGGGCGTGCACGCAACATCAGCACCCATCGACGCTGGGCGCTGCGTCTGTACCTCGCCGCCAATGGGGTGTGGTTCTTTCGCATTGGCCTGACATTGTGGCTGGTCATCAACGGCGGCCCGGTGGGCTTTGATCCGAACACGTTCACCGGCCCCTTTCTCACCGGTCTCGCCTTCGCCCAATTCCTGCTGCCCCTGCTGGTACTCGAAGGCTATCTCCGGGCCCGCGAGCAGCAACGTGCGGTGGTGCACATGACAATGGCCACCGTGCTGATCCTCTGCACGGTGGCCACTGCGGCGGGTATTGCCAGCGCCACCATGATTCTGTGGTGGCCCCGGATGTGATCAGCGGTTCAGGCGGATTCTTCGCCGATCGCCTTGTATACCACGGCGCCAATCGCGCCACCGATGATCGGCGCCACCCAGAAGAGCCAGAGCTGCGAAATCGCCCACCCACCCACAAACACCGCCACGCCGGTGCTGCGCGCGGGATTTACCGAGGTGTTGGTGACCGGGATGCTCACCAGGTGGATGAGCGTCAGGCCAAGACCGATGGCAATCGGCGCAAAGCCGGCCGGCGCACGCTTGTCCGTGGCGCCGAGGATGATGAGCAGGAAGAACATGGTCATCACCACTTCGGTCACCAGGGCGGCGACCATGGAGTAGCCGCCGGGCGAATGCTCCGCAAAGCCGTTCGACGCGAATCCCGCGCTGACATCGAAGGCCGGGTTGCCACTGGCGATCACATACAGCACGCCGCCGGCTGCGATAGCGCCCAGGACCTGCGCCACGATGTAGGGGCCCAGCTTGGCTGCGGGAAAACGTCCGGCCACACACAAGCCCACGGACACCGCGGGATTGAGGTGGCAACCGGAGATGTGTCCGATAGCAAAGGCCATCGTGAGCACCGTCAGACCAAACGCAAATGACACGCCCAGCAAACCGATACCGACATTCGGGAAGGCTGCGGCGAGCACTGCACTGCCACAACCACCAAGCACCAGCCAGAACGTTCCGAGAAATTCTGCGCCGTACTGCTTCATGCCGGATTCTCCTTGGAGGGGTTACCTGAGAAGATGCGCATTCACAGGCGCCAGGCAAGACCGAGGCTGTAACGGCGGAATTCCACTCCGCCGGCATAGAACGTATCGGTGGCCTCCATGCCAGGATATGGTGGCACATGGCCCGCTGCCATCTCTGCCTCGAGCGCGACGGGCCACGCCAATACCGGCTTCCACGACGCCGCCAACCCGCCTGAAACGCCCAACAGCGGTTGTGTGGATCTCAGGGTGCGGTCCGTGCGCTGACCATGCATGCGCACCGCCAGCTCCGCCAAGTGCAGATCGCCAACGACGGAGAGCGCACCACGGGGTCGATCGACGATGGCCACCGAGAGCCCCGCACTTCCCGACCAGAAGCGGCTCCGTGAGACCGTCGGCTCCGGAACACAATCATCGCCCGGTGACACCAGCCCCTGACAGGTACTCTGAGTCAGCTCCCGCTCGCCCCGCGCATGATCAACCCCCAGCCGCCAGGCAATCGGTGAATCGCCGATCGCACCACGCAACAACACGCCGACTCCGGGAAGATCCTTCTTGACGAAGCGGTTGTGGTTGTTCAGAAGCACTGCGCGTGCCACAGCGGTCTGCGCGGACAGATCGGCAGCGACGAGCAGGAGCGTGGCGAACAGCACGCATGACAGGCAGCGAGCGCGAAATGACATCACACCCAATGGGCAGGGAAACCGCAACATGTTCCTCTCGCGACAATGTGTCTTCAGATGCTCTTCCGTAGCACGGGACAACCACAGACGGCTACGAATCCGTTACCGGAAACATCCGTGCCTGAAAGCGCTTGAGAACCGGCCGACCACAACTGCCCTGGGATCGAACTTGCACGGTGGTATCGAACGATCGATATCCTGATCGGTCTATCTGAATGTCCCAACGGCCTGCGCTACAACACCCCCAATAGACCGATGAAGTCACTGATGCCTGGTGGGTATATGGGGGTCGCTGGTTGCCGTTGATCGTTGTGTGAACGACGGCATTGGCCAGCGTCAACGGCTGCGTGGAGAAACCATCCATCAACTGGATTTCGACCGCCGGATACCCCACGGCATCACATCCACACGCCGTGGCAAAAGCCGCAGCCATCACCACGGCAGCATACTTGGTCCTGACTACACTGATCATCGAACACGCTCCGGCATTGGGTTCGGCACCTCATCACCAATATGTCCTGTGTATTCAGCGACAATATCGCCATTGTGATTTGTCACACAAACGATGCACGATGCCGCCGCGCGTGCTAACGCCGCAGCGTACGCCCGTAAAACCGCGTGCCCGGCAAGGCTCCGTCATGATAAGGCGCGATCTCGGCGAATCCGCACCGTTCATACAGCCGATGCGCCACTGCCATCGATGGCAGCGTGTCGAGGACCAACTGTGTATAGCCCAATCGCTCACCCTCCCGCACCAGCGCTTCCACCAGCAGCACACCGGCGCCGCTGCCACGCGCATCTGGGCGTACATACAACCGCTTCATTTCTGCGCGTGTTTCATCGAGCGCCCGCAGGGCACCACATCCGACCGGTACCCCATCGCGCGCGGCCAGCAGCAACGCCCCACGCGGAGCACCATACGCACCCGGTAGTGACGCCAACTCCTGATCGAATGCCTGAAACTGGAGATCAATACCCAACTGCTGTTGGTATTCCCGAAAGAGCCCGCGCGCCATCGCCATATCGATCGCGCTATTGGCCTGCCAAATAGCGATGCCGCTATCGGGCACGACGCCACGGGCTGCTGAAAGCCGGGCTGGTCAGGAACGTCGTATCGGTGAGCGACTCGAGAAACGCCACCAGATCCTGCCGGTCGGTGCCACTGAGTGTGAACCCGTGCACCGACGGGGCCTTGTTCGGATTGTTGCGCCCCACGCCGGCGTTCGGACCCTGCGTGAGTGTGCGCCCACCCGCCGCATAGTGGTCGATCACCTCTTCGAGCGTCTCGATACTACCGTCGTGCATGTACGGCGCGGTCATCGCGATATTGCGTAAGGTCGGTGCACGGAAGCGGCCCACATCCTCGGCACGTTTCGTGATCGCATGCAGACCCGTGTTCAGCGCCGGATACGACGACGGGCCAGTCAGGTTGTACAACCCGGTATTGAAGAATGCGGCCTGTGTCGTGGTGTCCCGTTCATGGCGAATGCCGCCGCTGAAGTTCCAGCCGCCATGACACTGAAAACACCCACCACGCTGTCCGGAAAAGAAAATCACCTCACCACGCTTGGCCGCGTCGGAGATGGCATTGCGATCACCACCATAGCGATACCGATCGTACGGTGACCGCACCGAAATGAGTGTCCGCTGAAACGAGGCCAGCGCACGCGCCACATTGGCCACGCTGATCGCCGCCGTATCCTGCGGAAATGCGCTGGCAAACAGCGCCCGATAGCGGGCATCCGCGCCGAGCCGGGCCAGCAATTCCGCACCATCCGGGGCATGCCCCAACTCCACGGGCGCCGTGCCGAAGAGTGGCACCAGCACCTGCGCCTCGAGCGAGGTGGTGTTGGGATCCGCCCAGTTGTAGGCCGGATTGTACGCCACATTGGCCAGACTCATGCTGCCGCGCGGATGCACATCACCCAGAGACCCGATCGCACGACCGCGTCCGTCGGCAAAACCCAGCGACTGCGTATGGCAGGCCGCACAGGACAAGCGCCGGTTGGCCGAGAGGCGCGCGTCGTGGAAGAGATGCGCCCCGAGATCCACCTTGGCCGCCGACATGGGATTGTCAGCCGGCACCGGCGGGCGTGGGAAGGGCGCCGGAATATCCCATGCGTACGGTTCCGGCTCCACCACTGAGACGGCACTGGCAACGGTTGCCACAGGCCGATCGAACCATCGCAACACCGACGCCACACAGACCGCGCCCAGCGTGAACGCCAGCGCGGACACCGTCGTCAGGCCGCGGCGCATGACGCTACTTCCGCACCGTGACTACCTGGAGACTCGACAACATGCGCACCGAACGCGCGCCACGCTTGTCGGTCGGCACCACCAGGCGGAATGCCCCCGTCTCACCAAACAGCGCCTGACCATTGGCATGGTCGGCCAGCAGGAACTGACCTCCCGACATGTCGGGGTCGAGTTCGCCCAGCGAAAACACCACCTGGTAGCCGTCGGAAGCCACGGCAATCACATAGGTCGACAGTGCCGCACCGCGCAACGCATTGCCCAGCGGGGCGCCGGCTTTCTTCAGCACCTCGGCCACCCACACGCCCTCGTAGGTGGTGACGATGCCATTGCTTTCCGTACGCACCGAGGCGCGTGGCATCGCCGCCAGATCCGACGCCTTCAGCGTCAGCGATTGTGACACCGCACCGGTGACCTGCACCGTGGGCTCCGCACGAACGCTCTGTTGCGCCGAAACGGTGGTCACCAGGGCCGAAGCCGTGCCCACAAAAGCCAGCGGCATCGAGGCCGCAAGCGTGAAACGAGACGCCTTGAGACGGACCATGATCTCGGGAAAGGGGGTGATTCCTGAATATCGCGTACGGACGCCCCGGTTGTGCACCACGACACCGCAGATATCATGTAACTCCAGGTGCACATCGATCTCCCACCCTCTCAGGCGAGGCCCCATGGCAGGCCCGGATCGCATCAAGAAGCGAGTGCTGATCGCCGCGCCGGTACGTCGCGTCTGGCGTGCGATCACGGATCATCAGGAGTTCGGCGCCTGGTTCGGCGTGCAGCTCGATGGCCCCTTTGTCGTGGGACAGCCAGTCACGGGTCGGTTTGACGAGCGCTTGAACGCGGATGGCGTGATGGAATTCCAGGAGAGCATGGGACTCACCCCCTCACCCGTCACGATCCCCGACGGCCCCACGGTGTTTTGTACCGTCGACGCAATCACCCCCGAGCAGCGCTTCGCCTTCCGCTGGATTCCCTTCGGCATCGATGCCAGCGTGGACCCTGCCACCGAGCCCACCACACTGGTGGAGTTCCTTCTCGAAGCCGAGGGTGACGGAACACAGCTCACCATCATTGAATCGGGCTTCGATGACGTACCGGCGCATCGTCGCGAGCGTGCGTTCATGATGAATCACGCCGGCTGGACGGGACAGGCCGAGAATCTCGCCCAGCATGTGGCGGGCGCAACGGGCGGCTAAACGCGCTGATGCACCTGGGTGCGACGCACCGGCGCCGGCTGCATCATGTGGAGTGCGCCGGCGGAGTCGACAGCTCGGGGAACAACGCCTGCTCCACCAGCTCGAGCAGAATGTGAATGACCTTGATGTGCAATTCCTGCACACGATCGGCATAGCGCCCGGCAGGCGTGCACAGTTCGATATCGGCCAGCGCGCCAAGCGGCGTGTCGCGCCGGCCGGTGAAGGCCACCACATGCATACCGCGTGCGCGTGCTACTTCGGCGGCGCGCAACACATTGGGACTCGTGCCGCTCGTACTGATGGCCACCAGGACATCACCGGCTTGTCCATGCGCCTCCACATAGCGCGCAAACACCTGTTCGTATCCGAAGTCGTTGGCGACGCAGCTCAGATGCCCCACATCGCTGATCGCCTGCGCGGCCAGCGCGCGACGGTTCTGTCGGTAGCGCCCTGACAACTCTTCGGCGAAGTGCATGGCATCGCTCATGGAGCCGCCATTGCCGCACGAATACACGCGGCCGCGGCCACTCAGCGTTTCGGCCAGCAGTGCGCCGGCAGCCATGATGGCGTCGAGCGTCGCTGCGTTGTTGCGCAGTGCGTTCAGAGCATCGGCGCTTTCGGCGAGCGCGCCAGTCACGATGTCGCGACGGATATCAGTCATGGATACACCGCAGAGGTCAGGCCACCACGTGGGGCAGCCATTGTTTCAGGATGGCGAGCACCGCCTTTTTGTCACGCCGCACCTGCGCCACATCGGCGAAGTGCAGCACCGCACGATCGGCACCCTTCCACGTGAGCAACTTTTCGGGGTCGGACACGTTCGACGGCATATCCACCCCCGGTCGAGCTTTGGCACCAAGATGCAGCACCACCTGCACCCCGGACTTCCCGCGCAAGTGAAAGGTCGCGAAATGTTCGGATGTGAAATAGCTCGGCGCGTTCCACTTCACACCCTCCTGCACCGCCTTGTCCGACGACAGGATGACGTCCCGTACCGCACGAATGACGTCGTCGTGCGGATGGGCAAGGTCCTGCAACAGCGCTTCGGCGGTCTGGCTCATCGCAGCGTACGCACTTCGATGCGCGACGCTTTTGCCGGCACGTGATACACACGCATCGTGGCGGCCTTGTAGTCGGACGGCTTGGCTTCGAAGATATCGCGCACGAACGTCTGCGGATTGCGATCGACGAACGGGAACCAGGTGCTCTGCACCTGCACCATGATGCGGTGTCCCTTGAGGAACGTGTGGTTCACATCGGGCATCTCGAATGCCAGCGAGTCCGGCACATTGGGCGTGAACGGAATCGGCTTCTCCCAACTGCGCCGATAGCGCGCGCGGAACGGTTCTCCGCGAATGAGGAACTGAGCACCGGCGCGCACAAAGCCCTGTTCATCGTCCTTGAGATTCGGGGCGTTGTCCGGCTGCACGTCGATGAGCTTCACCATGAAGTCGGCATCGGTACCGCTGGTGGCCACATGCAGCTTCGGCACGATGGGACCGGCGATGGTGATGTCTTCCGTGAGCACATCGCTCACGTAGGTGAGCACATCGGGACGACGCGACGCATAGCGCTGATCGGCCACGATGTAGTCGCGCGGCATGCCCTGCCCTTCAATGCGATCCATCGTGGGAACCGGCTTCATCGGATCGCTCACGTAGCTGTCGTACGCCGCAGCACCCGTGGCGGCGGCGGGTGCGGAGAACGACAGCTTGCCACCGGCATGGAAGTACAGCGCACGCGGCGCCGCGTCGGCCGGCGGGAACTGCTCATACTGGCGCCACACATTCCTGCCGGTCTCGAACACCGTCGCTTCCGCCAGCTTCGGATCGGGACCGCCCTTCAGGTGATGCACGAAGAAGGGATACTCCACCGAATCGCGGAAGTAGACGCCCAGCGAGGCCGACCCGAAGCGCTGCGGACCGAGCGCATTGGCATCACCACGTCCCCATCCACCATGTGACCACGGTCCCACAATGATGCGGGCATTGTTGTTCGGCGACAGGCGCTCCACACCCCGCCAGGTGCGCCATGGACCCGCCAGGTCTTCGGTGTCGAACAGTCCGCCCACAATGAGCATGGCCGGCTTCATGTTCTTCACGAAGCGGCTGATGTCACGCGCCTTGTTGTATTCGTCGTAGGTCACGTGCGGCACAAACTCGTACCACACCGGTGCCGAATCGCGCGGCATGATGCGCCGTGCCGCTGGGCCGACGGGGCCAAGGTTCAGGTAGTACTGGTATGCATCGGGGCCGATGCTGAGGCGGCTGCCACGCTCCACACCCGGAGGGCTGCCATCGGGACGCCCGAAACGGTAGAAGAACGTGAAGTTGTGCGCCAGCAAAAACGCGCCGTTGTGGAAATTGTCGTCACCCATCCACACATCGGTCATGGGCGCCTGCGGCGAACAAGCCACCAGGGCGGGATGGGCATCGATGCAACTGGCCGTGGCATAGAAACCGGGCCAGGAGCCGCCATGAATGCCCACACGTCCGTTGTTCGGCGTGACGTTCTTGAGCAACCACTCGATGGTGTCGTAGGCATCGGTGCTTTCGTCCACGTCACCTGGCTTCTTGGCCGGGTTGTGCGGCGTCATGCTGGTGAAGTTGCCTTCGGACAGGTAGCGGCCGCGCACGTCCTGCACGACAAACACATACCCGTCGCGCGCAAAGCGGGGATTGCTGCTGGGGCCCAGCGTCCCCCGGATCGCCTCACCGTAGGGCTGCGCGCTGTACGGCGTGCGGGTCATCAGGAACGGGAAGCGTTTCCCGGCCGTGTCGCGCGGCACGTAGATGGATGTCAGCAGCTTCACGCCGTCGCGCATCGGGACGCGCGCCTCGACCTTGCGATAGTTCGCCTTGATCCAGACGGAGTCGATGGGCTGCGCCGCAACCGGGCGCACCGCCAGGGGGGCCAGCAGTTGAGCGGCGACTGCCGCGACCGCGGCCAGCAGAGTTAGGGGAAATCCAGTCATGCCCGGAAGCTGCCACGACCGCCGCCGCTGCAACAGCCGCCGATGCGTTGCACCCGGCCGATCCGGCGCCGCAGATTGCCTCATCCCCTCACTCCGGATCCCATGCACACTCGTTTCCGGCGCACGGTTGCTGCGCTCTCGCTGGCCGCCTGCCCGTCCGCGCTGCTGGCCCAGCCGGCCGATGCCATTCCCGCGAAGTATCGCGATATCGCGAACCGCATCATCGCCGCCGCCCAGGCCGACAGTGCCGGGGCCTGGAATCGCATCGCCGAACTGAGCGACCGGTTTGGCCATCGGTTTTCGGGCTCTCAATCGCTCGAGCAGGCCATCGACTGGACCGTCACCACCATGAAGGGCGATGGGCTCGACAATGTGCGCAAGGAACGTGTGATGGTGCCGCATTGGGTGCGCGGCACGGAGTCCCTCGAACTGGTGGCGCCGCGTCGCCAGCTCCTGCCGATGCTCGGCTTGGGAGGCAGCATCGCAACCCCCGCCGCCGGCATCACGGCCGAAGTGATGGTGGTGGCGTCATTCGAGGAGCTCACGCAGCGTGCGGCCGAAGCGAAGGGCAAAATCGTGTTGTACGACGCCGAATGGCGCGACTACGGCTACAACGGCGCGTTCCGCCGGCAAGGCGCCGTGGCCGCGGCCAAGGCGGGCGCGGTGGCCAGCCTCGCCCGCTCAGCCGGCCCGTACAGCATGCGTACGCCGCACACCGGCAACATGGCCTATGACAGCACGGTCGCGAAGATTCCGCACGCCAGCGTGACGGCGGAAGACGCGATGATGATGCGTCGCATGATCGCGCGCGGCGAGAAGGTGCGCGTGACGCTCAAGATGAGCGCACGTATGCTCCCCGATGCGGTGAGCCACAATGTCATGGGAGAACTCAAAGGCCGAGAGAAGCCGGCCGAAATCGTGGTGATGGGTGGCCACATCGACTCATGGGATGTGGGTCAGGGTGCGATGGACGACGCCGGGGGTGTGGTGGCTGCGTGGGAGGCCATTCGCTTGCTCAAGAAGCTGGGCCTTACGCCGCGGCGCACCATTCGGGTGGTGGGTTGGACCAATGAAGAGAACGGTGGCCGTGGCGGACAGGCCTATCGTGATGCGCACCAGAACGAGGTGCATCAACTGGCCATCGAAAGCGATGGTGGCGTGTTCTCCCCGCTGGGCTTCGGCTTCACGGGATCAGCCGAGGCACGCAAGCTGGTGGAAGCGGTAGGCACCCTGCTCACGCCGATTGGTGCCGGACGTATCGGCCCGAATGGTGGTGGTGCGGATATCGGTCCGATCATGCAGACCGGCGTGCCGGGCATGGGGCTCGACGTGGATGGCAGCCGGTACTTCTGGTTCCATCACACCGACGCCGATACGCCCGACAAACTCGATCCCAAAGAAGTGCAGCGCTGTGTGGCCGCGATGGCGATCATGGCGTACATCGTGGCTGATCTCGAGCAGGGGTTGCCGCGTTAGCTCGACGTTTGGGAAGAGAACATCGCCGCGCCCGCAGTGAGCATCCCAGGGCGCGGCGACCGAACGACTTGGAAACACCGGAGAGCCGAATATCGCGCGCCAGGAGTGCACCAATCGCCGTACCGATGTGTCCGATGAATCATGAGGACACTTCGCACACCCACCCTGCTGATGCTCGGCGCCATCGCCTGCCTGCTGTTCGGCGCCACATCCCGCACCAATGCCGCCCGACCCGCGTCCGTCCCGCAGGACCCACGCGCACTCTTCCGCCATGAGGCATCGGCTCCACTCGACATTACGACCGAGCCTCTTGCCTGGGTAGACACCGGCAGCACCCTGTATCGTATCAGCTACGCCAGTTCTGGCGGCGCACGTGTCACCGGTCAACTGGCGGTACCACGTATCAGCGGAAAGCTCCCCGCGGTCATTCTCATGCACGGCCTGCCGGGCACCGCCGAGCAAGCCATGCGTGGTGTGGGCCTCGGCCACGCACGACGTGGCGCCATCGTGCTCGCTATCGATGCTCCATGGGCCCAACGCGGTGAACGACCCTCGTTCACCGCGCAGGACAGCATCGATCAGGTGCAACTCATACACGACCTGCGCCGCGCCGTAGACCTGCTCACACAACGCCCCGATGTGGACGCCACACACATTGCCTACGTGGGCGGCAGCTATGGCGGCGCCATGGGCACACTCTTCCTCGGCGTCGAACACCGTATCGCAGCGGCCATACTGTTCGTGCCCGACGGCGGCATGGTCGATCACGTCACGAATCGCGACGGCACTCCCACCGGCCCACTCGCCGCGCTGCGCCCCACAGAGCAGCAACGGTGGCTCGCCGCCATGCGCCCCATCGAACCCATTCGGTATGCCGCATCCATTCGCACACCAGCGCTCCTGGTGCAGAATGGCCGACGCGATCAATTCGTGGCTACCGAAGACGCCGAAGCACTACACCGCGCCCTGCCATCGTACACCACAGTGGAGTGGTACGACTCCGGTCACGGACTCCCCGCCACTGCCACCCAATCCCGTCACGCCTGGTTGGCCAAACACATCGGCACGCGCCCCTGAGACATCATCAAAAAGAGAAAGAAAATTCACCCCATTTCCGAAGCCACTCGCCTTTCCAATCCCTTCCCCTCCTGCTGTTTTCGCGCGCAGCGCCAGCAGGAACCCTTAAGATCCCTTCATGGCTCCCGCCGTATGAACGGCTGTTCGGGACGGCAAGGGAATGCGGCGGAATGGAAGGGTTCCTGCTGGCGCTGCGCGCGAAAGCAGCAGGACATCAAAGGAACGAAGGGAAGACCAAACAGAGAACGCCGTCACCTGCGATTCCGGGCGCAGATGACGGCGTTTCATGTATTGGCGTTCAGTTGTTACTGGCGATCCCAGAATGGCGGCGGTTCGATGCCCAGCGCGCGCAGATACACATAACCCTGCCCACGATGGTGATTTTCGTTGTCGATGGCGTAGAAAAACTGGCTCCACACCGTGCCCGTGTACTGCCCGAACAGCGTGATCGTTTCGCCGAAGCGCTCGGGCGCCACCTTCGCGTACCAGGTGTCGAGTTCCGCTGTGGCCTCGTCCCACTTCGCCAACAACTCCGCCTTCGTGGCCGGTGGTGTGCCTTCGTATTCGGTCGACTCCCCACCCGCAATCTGCTTCGCCATCGGAACAGCAATGGCCAGCATCTCGGCGGCCAACGCCGCGAACGGACGCATACCGCCCACCGAGAACGTGTGCAGATGCTCTTCGGGGAATACCTCGATGACGCGACGGGTGACCCGGCGCAGCCCCTGCCAGTGCGACAGCAGCTCGGCGGGGGTGAGAACGGCAGTGCTGGACATGGGCTGACTCCTTGGTGCGGTGGGCGCGGGCGAAACCATACTTCGGCTTCTCTTCGGTCGCCAGAACCTAGGGCCTCCCGACGCGCTGCACAAGTCTGGTCTTCTGAGGTCGCGATCGACATGAGCGACCTCAGCCGTCAGCTCATTTCCGCACCTGCGGCACGGTGTGCTTGAACGTCACGCCTCGTCCGAAGAAGTAGCGCGATTGTTTTCGCTGCGGGGCGGGCACGGTCAGCATGTCTTTCAGCAGGCTGATCACGTCCATCTGCTGCGGGTCGAGCACTTCAGCCGCGATTTCCGGCTGCTTCCAGAACAGCTCCCAATACTTCGTCTGCACCGCCTTCACCGAATCGAGCGCCGGCTTGCTGGCCACCCCGTCCGGCTGCGCCGCCAGGAATCGCGCCAACGGACGGTACAACTCGCGTACCTGTTCGCTGAACACGGAGTCGCGCTGGCGCAGCTTTTCGATCTGCGGTGGCAACAGGAACATGGTGTCCGCCTCTTCGACCAGCACCTTGTGAATGCTCGACGTCTCCCGGAGATAGCGCGCCACCAGCGAGTCCTCACCGCGACGTTCCCATCGCCCATTCATGCGCACCGGTTCAATGGCGCGACGCAGCGCCTGCAAATCGAAGTCCGTGTGCAGCCGCAAGCTGATGTCGAGCGTGACACGAAACGGATCACGCCACGACAGGCGCGTGGGACGCGTTTCGGCAAAGCGCGGGTTCACATCGTAGCGGAACGCCCGCGCAGTGGCATCGAAGCCACGCGGCACCAGCAACGTGGCATCCGGTGTCGACACACCACCCCATCCACGCAGGTTGTTGGCCCCATGCAGCAACTGGTCCACACCGGAGAGGATGTTGTTGGCAAACAGCGTCACGTTGAATCGGTTGCGCCAGCCGGTCGGCGCATAGGTGTTGGGCGGTGTCCAACTGGCCGACAACGTACGTGTCCACGGGCCACGGCATGCCTGTCGTGTATCACTGCGTCCCATCGTGGCCTGAAGACAGTCACGCGCCACCGCGCTGCCCGTCTGCTGCAGCCCACGCAAGCCTGCCGCCAACGCCGCATCCGTGGTGGTAGCCGGATCGGGTACCCAGGCCCGGTCTCCACTGCGACCGTCACCATTCACGTCACCCTGTACCAGTGGAGTGAACGGCAGCCCTGACTGCAGACGGGCGAACGCCGAGAAGTTGCCGAGACGGCCACCACGTCCGAACTGCAGCAGCCACACATGACGCGCATCCGTCACCGCGGGCGCCCATTCGATGGCCGATGGATCGGCAAACGTTGCGCCATCGAATCCGCGCTGCTGTCGATCGATGCGCTGCAGTGTGTAGTTGACCGTCATGAACGGCCAGCCGCGCCATTTGCGATTGAACCGATCCAGACCCGCACTGAACGTGACCTGTCCACCGCGACCACGCAGATCGCTCGAGAGCATATCCACGCGACTGTAGGCGTTGCTGCGCCGCGCCTCCGCCGGCGACAGGGCCCCCGTGGCCGCATCGATCGCCGACGGCGACACGAAGACGGTGCGCCCCCCTTCATTGGCCAGCGTGAATCGGGATACCCCCGCAAAATTGCGATCCACCAACGATGGTTGATTCATATCCAACGTGCCCAATGCACTGGCGCGGAATACCATCGTGAAGCGCGACGTGTTGTAGTCGAGCGAGGCGCGCCAACTGCGCGGCACGTCGTAGTTGCGGCTCAGCACCGACACCGAAGGCGCGCGTTCGCCCAGTGGTCCGCCGCCGTCGGTGCACTGGGAGGGAAGCGGTGTTTCGGTGGAGGACCACGACGGCAGCGGCACGGCGCTGCCCACACAACTCAATGACAACACACTGCCGGGCAATCCGGTGCGCGCGCCGGCTTCAGCCCATACATCGGGGCGCCAGAGATCGCGGAACTCGCCGATGCCACCACGCAACACCCCCGTGGGATAGCGGAACCACGTACCAAACGGCGTGCCCGACATACCCGATCCGTTGTCACGCGCCTTGTTGAAGGCATACGTGAATCCCACGCGCGGACTCACATGCACCCGCGGCGACACATTCCCCGTGCGAATACCCAGCGCACTCTCCAGCGCGGGATTGCGCGCCGGCCCATCGAGGGCGCCATTGCCTTCCACGCGCGCGCCATAGATCAGTGAGAAGAAACGACTCGGCGTCCAGGTGTGCGAGAGTGCCGCCGCGCTGTTCCACACCTGCCCTTCCCGATCCGGGTTGAGCAACGTGCGTGAGTACGACATTGGACGATTGGCTGCCAGATCATCGAGCGAAGCATAGGTGTAGCGCCCGAATCCGTTGGCACCGCCCTGCTGTGTCAGTCCGTCGAATCGACTCCATACGATGGCCCGCAACTGATGCTGGCGTCCATGGATGTTGCGGAGCCATTCATGATCGGCCTCCGCCGTCCATCGGGTGTTGTCGAGCATCTCACTACCACGTCCGCCGAGCGACAACGACGCGATCCCCGCGTCCGCCGCATCGGTGCTCCCGGTCGTGCGGACCAGTACGTCCACCGACGGACGCTCCAGGTAGGGCGTGGTACGATTGTTGACGATGCCCACGTTCAAGCGCGTCGTCCGCACGGTGGAGAAGGCCGGGCCCGACCAGCGAGCGAGCGACAACATGGCTCCGGCCGCACGGTCTCGCCGCGCAGCGCCGGCACTGGGGGTCATCAATGCGGAGAGCCCCTCGTTGTCGTTCTCCGACTGGTTCGCATACACCGTGAGGAACCGCGTGCGACTGGTGTCGCGGGTGTCGTCGAAACGGGCCATCACTCCAAATCCGTCGCGGCGTACCGACTGCGGAATACCCGATGGGCGCAGGCGGAGCCCAAGACCCTGCGCGACCTGACGCGCACGTTGCACCGAATCGAGCGCCACACCCGACCGTTCATAGGCCAGCGCATCGGCCCCGGTGAGATCGACCAGGGCGCGATCATTGCGCGACGCATCAACCGAGATGTTGTACGTCATCACGCCACGGATTGCCTCGCCATCGATACCACCCGACGCGCGCCACATTTGGTTGGTGGCACCAAGGGCGCGACCCACCGCGTCGGTGGTCTGCAGGGCGCGCAGATCACCGGTGAAGAACAGATTGCGATTCTGGTTGTTCCGACTGCCTCCCGACAGACGCAGATCGATGTTGGCGCCGGAGAAGCCGCCTCGCGTGGCATCGTACGTCGCACCCGTCACACGCGTCTCCACCCGCGCGGCACGCGGCACACTCGACGCGCCCATGGCCATGCCATTCAACGTGGTGAGATTGCTCGTGCCCGATGCGCCCAACATGGAGGGCCCACCAGGCCCCATCACCACACCCGGGATGGTCGACACCGTCGTCGAAATGTCGCCCGCCACGCTGGGCGGCAGTCCTGCACTCGCCCCCTGCCGCCAGGCTTCTGCCGATCCCGTTTCCTGCGTATATGGATTGACGGCCGTGGTGGCCCGCACCGGTTGGTTGGCCGTGACCTGCACCGCATCCAGCGACGTCACATTGCTGGAGAGCACGAAGTCGGCCGTGTATTCGCGCTCATTGCCCACGCGGGTCACGCGGCGGCGCGCACCCTTGAACGCCGTGGCCTGCACCGCCACCAGATAATCGCCCGTGCCCGGGTCGAACGTGATGGCGTAGCGCCCGCTGTCATTGGTCACCGCCTGTTGTACAAGTCGGTCCGGTCCACGGGTGATGGACACCGTGGCACCGCTGATCACCCGCCCGCTGTCGGAGGTGATGCGGCCGCGGATGGTTTCCGGTTGGGCGTGCGCGACGGCCGGAAGACCAGCAAGCAGGACGGGCAACCAGAACAGGAGGCGCATGGCGGGGACGGCGAGCGTGAAGTCAGGGGTGACGCGCTCTGGGACAGCCGAAGATTCGGAACCGTTGCGTGGCAGACTGGGCATTCTCGGCAGGCCACGGTAATATCCGCGCGCCTGCTGCATCTCCATTCACACGTCCAGCCGACCCCGTGAGCCAGCCAAACATTCGCGGTCGTATCGGGGCGCTGTCGCAGCATCTCGTGGCCGTCGTGTGCATTGGTGCGGTGATGCCCAGCGAGTCCGCGGCGCAGGCGCCGGTGGTGGAGCGCCCGTTGGCCGAGCGCCTGTTGGCGCACATGCACCACACCGCATGGACCGATCGCGATGGACTGCCCGTGTCAGGCATCAATGCCACACGGCGATCTGGCGACGGCTATCTCTGGATTGGCACGTCCGGCGGCCTGCTGCGCTTCGACGGCGTGCGGTTCGTGCGCTTCGACTCGACCAACCACCCGGCACTGCGCTCCGCCGTGGCCGGTGCGTTTGTGCCGCAACTGCTGGATCGTGATGGCGCGCTCTGGATCAGTCGACCAGATGGCGCACTGGTGCAGTATCGTGATCGCACGTTTCACGAAGTCGTGCCGGCCAACCGCAACACCGGGCGCATCTCCACCATCACGGAGGATGGACTCGGTCGGTTGTGGGTGAACTGCAATCGCCTGTTCATCATCGACCGCCAGGGAACCATCAAGGCCCCGACCCTGCCACCCGGGGTGACCTTCGAGCAGGTGCAAGGCATTGCCCGCGATACGGCCAATGGCATGTGGCTGGGCACACGAACCGGCCAGATGTGGCACCTCGATGCAGACGGCACGGCGACACGCATCCCGGTAGCCTACAGCGGTGATTCCGGCATGCGTCCATTGCTCCAGAGTCGCGACGGGATTCTGTGGATCCTCAACCATGGTGTCGAATACCTGCGACGCGGGACCTGACATGGACTGCGTGATCCGGTTTCACCGAATGGGGAAATCAATGCCGTGCGCGCCGCCGAACTGCCCGACGGATCGGTCGTGGTCGCATCACGTGGTCATGGCCTATTGCGTTGGCAGCATGGTCGTGTGGACACCTTCAGTGAGCCACACCGACTGACGGATGCGGTGACTCGATCACTGCAGCTCGATGACGATGGCAGTGTCTGGATCACCACAGACGGTGGGCTTGATCGCCTGCGTGTGGCGCCCTTTGTCACCTTGGGCACGGCCGATGGCTTGTCGTACGCGACACCGGGACTGCTGTTTGCCGATCATGGTGGCGCGATCTGGATGAAGGACTTCGGCCACCCTGCCCTGTTCCTCGTCGACGGTGGCGTGGTCCGACGCGAAGCTGGTCCGGTGCGCACACGGGCATTCGTCCCCCCGCCACCTGGCCGATATCTCGTCATGGGCACATCGCGGCGGACGGCGCAGGAAGCCTGGTTGATGGACAACAGCCTGCATCTGGCGCACTTCGCGCAGGGGCGCATCAGCCCCTATCGCCCCATCGGTTGGCCCGGCCATGTACCCATGCGCGTGTTCGAGGATCGACACGACGGACTCTGGGTGGCATTCAACGGCAGTGGTGGTGGATACGGTGTGGTGCGCGATGGACGATTCCATCGAATCCCGGACTCCACCGCGACCCCCACCTCGTGGGCCAATCGCATCCTCGAAGATTCGCTCGGCAATGTCTGGGTGGCGCGCGAAAACCCGTCGCAACTGCTCCGCATCGTCGACGATCGCATCGTCGAGCGGTTCACCCCTGCCGAAAACACCACCTTCGAGCAGATGCAGGTGGAGGGCGGTGATACGCTGTGGGCGCTCAATGGCGAACAGTTTGCGCGCATCAACCAGGGCCGGTTGTCGCGAGTGTCGGTACCGGGCACCGCAGCCGCGCTGCGCGGGGGGTCCGCGGCGATTCAGCTCGCCGCAGGGTACCTGTGGTTTGCTTCCGACCTGGGTATTGGACGCGTGCGCCTCGATGCCATGCACCAGGCGGCTGACGGCAACGCCGGCCGTACCGCCTCCACTCTACACGCCGAATGGTTCGATACGTTCGATGGACTGGCGTCCCCCAGGCTGGTGGGAGGCGATCGCAGCGCCACGTTGCACACGCAGGATGGCCGCCTGTGGTTTGCGACACCGGGCGGACTGGCGGTGATCGATCCGGCCAATATGCCGACCCGTCCGACGCATCCCCGCACGCTCATCGAATCCGTCATGGCAGACGGCGTGGAGATGTCGTTGGCCGCGCCGGTGGTCATTCCGTCACACCCCGATCGGATCGACATCCGCTTCACCGCCACCGCCCTGCACATCCCCAATCGCGTGCAGTTGCAGTACCGTCTCGATGGCGTTGACCGTGACTGGCAGGACGTGACGGGACCGCGAGTCGCCACCTACACCCAACTGCGCAGTGCACGCTATCGTTTTCGCGTGCGTAGCTGGATGATCGGCGATACTCCCGGTGAGGAGGTCACGCTCGCCTTTCGTGTACAGCCGGCGTGGTACGAAAGCTGGTGGTTCATCACGATGGCTGTGCTCACGGCCACGGCTGCCACGGCCGTCACGGTCCGCGCCTCGCTCCGTGCCCGCACCCGACGTGCGGCCGAGCGTATTCAGGCTCGGTTTGATGCCGAGTTGGGAGAGCGCAGCCGCATCGCGCGGGAGTTGCACGACACGCTGCTGCAAGGGTTCACCGGCATCACGCTCCAACTGCAAGCCGTGCAGGGCCAGATCCAGCAGTCTCCGGCGCAGGCGTCTGATTCGCTCGAGCGCATCCTCACGCAGGCCGACGGCGCCCTCCGGGAGGCGCGCACGATGGTGTGGGACATCCGTGCCCCGGAACTCGGCGAACGGGACCTCGCCGGGGCGCTCGAAGCCGCCGTACGCAGTACGATCAACGCCGAAACGATTGCACTGCAGTTCACCGTACAGGGGCTGACGCAGCGCATGGCGCCGTCGATCGAATCCACGTTGCTGCGCATCGGACGGGAGGCGGTGGCCAATGCCGTCAAACACTCGGGCGCATCAGTGATTCGAGTACAGCTCATCTTCGGACCGCGTGAGATCTCACTGACGGTGGAAGACAACGGATGTGGCATGGACACCGTGATCCCCGAGCCCACGAGTGAAGGCGGGCGATGGGGCGTGCGGGGCATGCGCGAACGCGCGGAGCAGATTGGTGGCGCGTTGTCCATCGACAGTACGAAGGGCCACGGCACCAGTGTCTCGGTACTGGTGCCCCTGCCGGTCGGTACGGCGCGCCGCGCGACCTGAAGCGCCCGCTCGTTCGGGCAGGCGCTTCGGCATCAGCTCAGTCCAGATGAATGATCCCGCGCCGGAGAGCCGTTGTCACGGCCGCCGTGCGATCGTCGGTGCCCAGTTTCTGCAGGATGTTACGCACATGCACCTTCATGGTGCTTTCTGCGCGACCGAGTCGGATGGCGATATCGGGATTGCTGAGTCCCTGTGCCATGAGCTCCAGCACTTCGAGTTCGCGCGCTGTCAGTGCGACGCGTGGTGTGTATTCGGCCAGTCTGGCCGCCACCGGCGCCGGGATGCCGCGTAACCCGCGGTACACATTGCGAATCACCTGCAGCAATTCCGTGCGCAGGGTGTCCTTGAGCAGGTAGCCGCGGGCACCAGCCGAAAGCGCCCGATGGATATCCTCGTCGCCTTCGTACGTGGTGAGCGCGATGATGCGGGCATCGGGAAATTCGTCGCGGATCGCGCCGATAGCAGAGACCCCATCCATGACCGGCATGCGCAGATCCATGAGCATGAGGTCCGGCTGATGCAGTCGATACGCCTCCACCGCCTCTTCGCCATTTGCCGCCTCGCCCACGAGTCGCAGGTCTGGCTGTGACCCGATCACAGCCGCGAGCCCAGCGCGCAGCAGCGCATGGTCATCGGCGGTGAGAATGGTGATCACGTCCACGTCGGTCATGCTGGAAGATGTGTCGACGGTGCCCGCCCTGCGAATACGTCTATGGACGTAGGTGAGGACTCCCCCAGGGGGCGATCCGAAACGGACGCCGGTGTGCGATAGTGGCGCGCTCGAGAAGTCTTGCCCGATACCCGTCGCCAGACGCACGCCGGAGACCCGCACCATGTCCACCCCGAACACGGTACCACCCACGGCACCGACGCGGACCGCCTCGACGATCACCACGCCTGACGGCGCACAGATCTACTACAAAGATTGGGGCACCGGTCCGGTCGTGATGTTCAGTCACGGCTGGCCACTCAATGCGGACAGTTGGGAAGCCCAAATGCTGTTTCTTGCACACCAGGGCTTTCGTTGTATCGCACATGATCGGCGTGGCCATGGTCGGTCCACACAAACGTGGCACGGCAATGAGATGGACACCTACGCCGACGATCTCGCGGCACTGATCACGGCACTCGACCTGACGGACGCGACGCTGGTGGGCTTCTCCACCGGTGGTGGCGAAGTGGCGCGCTATGTTGGCCGACATGGCACCAGCCGTGTGAAGAAGATCGTGCTGGTATCCGCCGTGCCGCCGTTCATGCTCAAGACCGCCGACAATCCCGATGGTGTGCCCATCGAGGTCTTCGACGGGATTCGCGCGGGCTCACGGCAGGATCGTTCGCAACTGTATCGCGACCTCGCCGATGGTCCGTTCTTCGGCGCCAATCGTGAGGGGCAGCATCCGTCGCGAGGCATGCGTGACGCCTTCTGGCTGCAGGGACTGCAGTCGGGACATCACAATGCCTACGAGTGCATCGCCGCCTTCTCCGCCACCGATTTCCGCAACGATCTCGATGCGGTGGATGTGCCAGCGCTGGTCATACACGGCGACGACGACCAGGTCGTGCCCTTTGCCGTGGGTGGCAAAGCATCCGCCGCGCGCATCCGCAATGCGCAACTGATCGTGTACCCCGGTGCACCACATGGCATCACGGACACGCACAAGGATCAACTCAGCAATGATCTGCTGACGTTCCTCACGGCCTGAACCAGCCCACACCGCTTATCGAGACCGCGCCTCGACCTTGGCGCGCAGTCTCCTCCTCTTTCACGTTCCAGCGCACGGAGCGCGCTCATGTCTGCCAACAGCAAGCCCGACACCATCATTCTCGTTCACGGCTTCTGGGTCACCCCACGTAGCTGGGAACACTGGATCTCGCGATACGAAGCCCGCGGCTATCGGGTCATTGCCCCTGCGTACCCGGGGTTCGAAGTGGAAGTCGAGTCGTTGAATCAGGATCCGACGCCTATCGAACAGGTCACCGTGCCGCAGATCATCGCGCACCTGGAGGACATCGTGCAATCGCTCGCCACGCCGCCCATCCTCATGGGTCATTCGGCGGGTGGTGTCTTTGTGCAGCGGCTGCTCGATCGTGGGCTCGGCGCGGTGGGTGTGGCCATGAACTCAGCGCCCACCGAAGGTGTGCTCGTGGCCCCGTTCTCGCAGCTCAAGTCCACGTTCCCCGTGCTCAAGAATCCCTCCAACCGCCACAAGGCCGTGGGATTCACACATGAGCAGTGGCACTACGCCTTCACGAATACGTTCAGCGAAGCCGATTCGCGCGCGATGTACGAGCGTTACCACGTGCCCGCGTCCGGCGCGATCTTCTGGGACAGTGTGCTGGCCAACGTCACACCCGGTCATCAGGAAACGTGGGTGGACTATCACAACGATGCGCGTCCGCCGCTGCTGTTCATCTCCGGCGGTGAAGACAATCTCATGCCGCCGTCAGTGCAGCGGTCCAACGCCAAGCACTACAAGTCGAACACCATCACCGAAGTGAAAGAGTTCGAAGGCTTTGCGCACCTGTTGCCGGCACAAAAGGGCTGGGAACAGATCGCCGACTATGCGCTCGCGTGGGCCGAACAGCACGCCCGAACCACGCCCGTGCGCTCGGTCTGACGCCACGTACCAATAGGCAGACGCCACGATGGACCACATCCGTGTCACGCACATCGGGGGACCGACCACTCTGATCGAGATCGGTCCGTGGCGTCTGCTCACCGATCCCACATTCGACGCCCCCGGCCGACGCTACAGCTTCGGCTGGGGATCTTCGTCGAAGAAACTGGCAGGACCAGCCATGGCGGCCGACGACCTGCCGTCGATTGACGCCGTATTGCTTTCACACGATCAGCACGCGGACAATCTCGACGACACCGGACGCGCGCTGCTGCCGCGGGCCCGTCATGTCATCACCACGGTGGCAGGGGCACGACGCCTGCGGGGCAACGCACTCGGACTCGCTCCGTGGCAAGACATGTCGCTGGCGGCCACAGACAAACCCCCGCTTCGCATCACGGCCACCCCGTGTCGGCACGGCGCCCCGCTGGTGGCAAAACTCGCCGGTGATGTCATTGGCTTTGCCCTGGAGTGGGAAGGGCAGCAACACGGCGCGCTTTGGATCTCCGGGGATACGGTGATGTTTCCGGGTGTGCGCGAAGTGCCTCAGCGCCTGTCCATCAGTGTCCTGCTCCTGCATCTCGGCGGCGTGCATTTTGGTATCACCGGCCCCATCCGCTATACGGCATGCGCCCGGGAGATCGCGGATTTTGCGGCGCTGAGCCGAGCACGCCAGGTGATACCGATCCACTACGAAGGGTGGTCGCACTTCGAAAGGAGCGACGCATTCGCAGACGCCATGGCAAGCCTTCCCGCACCATTGCAGACAGCCGTACGACCCATCCCGATTGGTGAGGCCGTGGACATCCCGGTCTGAATCGATGCCGGCGTGTTGGACCAACAGCGCATGGCCGTTGGAGGAGTCGGGCACGATACTCGCCCGAGCCAACAAGACAAACCGTGAGCGCCATCGCGCGCTCCTCCTCCGCACGGAATGCACGATGACAGGCCCTGCCGTCTATGACCGCTCGCGGTTCAACAGCCGCCAGTTCGATACCAGTGGCGCCCACCTGCCACCGGGTGGTCTCGGATGTTTCTCCGCGCGGTACGTGCCGCTCACGGGGCGCATGACGGTGACCGTGAAGGTCTGCCCACGCTTCAGGTCGATAAATGGTGGGCGGATGCCGGACGACGTGGGGCGCAACTTCATGCGAGCCTTCGAATTGAAGATCCCCGAATACTGGAACGATCGGTTCCGCTTCATCTGCACGAAACGGGGGTTTGAGGACATCGCTGTGACACCGGAATTCCAGGTGGTGTGGTCGAACCTGGCCGACGCGCACTATGACCTGAGCATTCAGGACTACGATGGAATGACCTTTGTGAGGGATGTGCCTGATCGCCACATGGCCGGGAAGCCTGCCTATCGCCACAAGCCCTTTGCGCAATTCACCACCAACGACATAGAAGCCAACACACTCTGCAAAGCGGGAAAACTGCTCGAGGCCATCCGGAAGCCGGTGGTGGTGGCGGTGAACACAGCGTCTGACCAAAGCCTGCTCTCCATGGCCGCGATTGAACGCTTGCGGTTTCACGCGCTGGACATTGCCCATGTGCTCATTGACCATCCCGAACCCCTGCTCACGATCACCGGACCCGGCCCCGCAGGCACCACGTTTGCCAAGTTGGTGGGCAATGTCCTCATGCAGTTCGGCCTGCAGGCGAAATACAGTTACCGGAGTCATGGGCCACCGGACATCGTGACATTGACACTCGATCCCCGGGAGATCGCCACGGCCAGTGCGCAAATCACCGGCAACATCGCCCAGTTTCCCCAGTTCGCGCAGTACGCCGTGGTCCACGAGTTTGGGCACATGCTTGGTCTGCCCGACGAGTACATGTGCTGCGGTACCAACACGGTGGCCATCATGGCCCAGCACGGCATGGCCGCCCAATCGGCCGCCGAGCAGAGTGCCCTCGAGAACAACACCACGACCAAACAACAGAAATTCTCGGCCGGCATCGCCAAGACGCAAGAAGAGTTCATCAAGCTCTGCGCACTGTTCGACGTGGTCGCTCCGCCTTTCGGACGCGCCAATCAGAGTCTGATGTCGGCAGGACACACGTTCCTTCCGGCACATGCCGTCACCGTGGCCCATGCGCTGTGGCGCATGACCCGGAACTACTTCCAGCCTGGGGAGTGGCGCATCGAGCTACTCAAGTCGTAGCGGCACCGGTGATGGACACCCGTCCATGATATATTGCGTTTTCCTATATCAAGTATTGTCAATTAAGCATTGAAGCCTATCGATGAGGTGCGTATCATTACGGATCTTCGCCCGGATTGGGGCGAATCCGTCGCGCAGCATCCCGCTGCTGCCGCACACCACCCTGCTCCACTCCGGGGACGTACGCATTATGGAAGGACACTCCGCCGCATCCGGGGGCAAGTGCCCCGTCGACCACGGCTCGTTCAAGGCCACCACGGTTGGTGGTCGGTCCAATCGCGATTGGTGGCCGAACCAGCTCAACCTCGGCATGCTGCACCAGAACTCCCCGCAGGCCGCCCCGACCGGCGCGGACTTCAACTACGCGGAAGAGTTCAAGACCCTGGACCTGGCCGCAGTCAAGCAGGATCTGCACGCCCTCATGACGGACTCGCAGGACTGGTGGCCGGCTGACTTCGGCCACTACGGCCCGCTGTTCATTCGCATGGCGTGGCACAGCGCCGGCACCTATCGCACGGGCGACGGCCGCGGTGGTGCCTCCTCGGGCACGCAGCGCTTTGCGCCACTCAACAGTTGGCCCGACAACGGCAATCTCGACAAGGCCCGTCGCCTGCTGTGGCCGATCAAGCAGAAGTACGGCAAGAAGCTGTCATGGGCCGACCTCATGATCCTCGCCGGCAACGTGGCCCTCGAGTCGATGGGCTTCAAAACGTTCGGCTTTGCCGGTGGACGAGCCGATGTGTGGGAACCCGAGCAGGACATCTACTGGGGCACGGAAACCAAGTGGCTCGACGACAAGCGCTACTCGGGCGACCGTAACCTCGAGAACCCGCTCGCCGCGGTGCAGATGGGGCTCATCTACGTGAACCCGGAAGGCCCGAACGGCAATCCGGACCCCATCGCCGCCGCACGCGACATCCGCGAGACGTTCGCCCGCATGGCCATGGACGACGAAGAGACCGTCGCGCTCATCGCCGGTGGCCACACGTTCGGCAAGACACACGGTGCCGGCGATGCCGCGCTCGTGGGCGTGGAGCCGGAAGGTGGTGATATCGAAGCGCAGGGCTTCGGCTGGCTCAGCACACACGCCAGCGGCAAGGCCGGCGACACGATCACCAGCGGTCTCGAAGTGACGTGGACCTCCACGCCGACCAAGTGGAGCAACAACTTCTTCTGGAACCTGTTCGGCTACGACTGGGAACTCACGAAGAGCCCGGCCGGTGCGCACCAGTGGACCCCCAAGCATGGCCAGGGCGCGAACTCGGTGCCCGATGCCCATGACGCCACGAAGCGTCACGCGCCGGCGATGCTCACCACCGATCTCTCGCTGCGCTTCGACCCCGCGTACGAAAAGATCTCGCGCCGTTTCCACGAAAACCCCGATCAGTTCGCCGACGCTTTTGCGCGCGCTTGGTTCAAGCTCACGCACCGTGACATGGGCCCGCGCTCCCGCTACTTGGGCGCTGAAGTGCCGGCCGAAGAGCTGATCTGGCAGGACCCGATTCCCGCCGTCGACCACGATCTCGTGGACGCGCAGGACGTGGTGACGCTGAAGGAGAAGATCGTCGCATCAGGACTGACCACGCAGGAACTGGTCTCCACGGCATGGGCTTCGGCGTCCACGTTCCGTGGCTCGGACAAGCGTGGTGGTGCCAATGGCGCGCGCGTGCGTCTCGCGCCGCAGAAGGACTGGGAAGCCAACAATCCGGCGCAGCTCACCAAGGTGCTCGGCACGCTGGAGAGCATCCAGCAAGCGTTCAACGCCGCGCAGGCTGGCAAGAAGAAAGTCTCGCTCGCCGACCTGATCGTCATCGGTGGCAACGCCGCCGTCGAACAGGCTGCGAAGCAGGGTGGTGTGACGGTGTCGGTGCCGTTCACGCCGGGACGCATGGATGCATCGCAGGAACAGACGGATGTGGCGTCCTTCGATGTGCTCGAGCCCATCGCCGATGGCTTCCGCAATTATCAGAAGGCAGCCTACAGCGTGCCCTCGGAAGTGCTGCTGGTGGACAAGGCACAGTTGCTCTCGCTCACCGCGCCCGAGATGACGGTGCTGGTGGGTGGTCTGCGTGCGCTCGATGCGAACGCGGGTGGCAGCAAGCATGGCGTGTTCACGTCACGCCCTGGCACGCTGAGCAACGATTTCTTCGTCAACCTGCTCGACATGAGCACGGCATGGAAGTCGACGTCGGCGGCGCAGGATGTGTTCGAAGGCCGCGACCGTACGACCGGTGAGGTGAAGTGGACCGGTACGCGTGCCGACCTGGTGTTCGGTTCCAACTCGATCCTGCGTGCACTGGCGGAGGTGTACGCCAGCAGCGACGCCCAGCAGACGTTTGTGCACGACTTCGTGGCCGCGTGGACCAAGGTCATGAATCTCGATCGCTTCGACGTGGCGTAAGCCGCGAGAGCGGAAAACAACGGGGCGCTCCGGTATCAGACCGGAGCGCCCCGTTGTTTTTGGGTGGTCAGACCGATGTTTCAGTCGACCCAGTGCGTGAGCTCTTCGGACGAACGACGTGTCTTCGCGGGCGGCTGCTCGGCGGGTTCCCCTACGGTCAGCACGGCCACGATACGCTCACCGTCAGGTACCCCCACCGCGGTGCGCGCGGCAGGATCGTCCATGATCGCACCCGTGCGAATGTGTGTGCCCAGACCATGCGCGACCGCTGACAGGCAGAGGTTTTCCACTGCCATCATCGTGGCGGCGTAGTCCTCTTCGCGGATCTCGGGGTTTTCGTTCAGCGTCATCGACACGATCACCATGCACGGCCATGCGCGATGCGAATCGCTCGTGTCCTTGCGCATCTTCTCGGCCTGCGCTTCATCGGTGGCCTTCTTGGCCTTGCGATTGCCCAAGGCCAGTCCGTAGCCAGCGCGGCCTTCGGGGCCGAGCACGTAGAAGCGCCACGGCTGCGTCAGACGATGATTCGGTGCCAGGTTGGCATCATGAAACAACGGCAGCAGATCGTCGCGCGTGATCGTGCGGTCGGTAAACGCGCGAACGGATCGGCGGGCGGCAATTGCGTCAGAAACGTGCATGGGAGCATCCGGGACAAGGGCGATACAACGCAGTAGCCCTCAAAACTAGTCGACTGGACGCTTCGGCACCGATAGACGCACGGATGCGTGGCGGGATCGGGTGCACCCCATGATACTTCGCCGTCCCCGTTCACTCCCTCCCGCTCCGCCCCATGACACTCCTGCCTCGGCCCACGTCGGTGCTGCGCACGCTCGCGCTCGCCGTTGCCTCCACCACGATTGCGCTCACCGCACGCGCTCAGGCAGCACCCGCAGCGGCTGCCTCAGCGCAGGGCCCGGTGCGCATGAACCGCGCCATTGAGTTGCTGTCCAGTGGTCAGAGCACCTTCGGCATCTTCAGCCACGATCGCTCGCTCGACAATGCGCGCCTGCTGTCACGCTCGGGTCTCGATTTCGTGCTGATCGACATGGAGCATGGGCCGCTCGATGTGGAAACACTGCGCACCTTCCTGCTGGGCATGACCGACAAGCGTCGTGTGCTGGAGAAGGGCAACATGCAGCCGGATGTCACACCGATTGTGCGCATCGCACCCAATGGCCGAGACCAGGCCTCGTTCATCGCCAAGCAGGTGCTCGATGTGGGGGCCATGGGTGTGATGTTCCCGTACATCAACACCAAGGAAGAGGCGCTCCAGGCCGTGCGCTCGGTGCGTTATCCGCAGAAGCGTGGTGCGCCGGATTTTGAACCGCAGGGCATCCGTGGTTCGGCGCCAGGCAACGCCGTGTGGCTGTGGGGCGTGTCCGACTACACGGATCGCGCCGATGTCTGGCCGCTCGACCCGCGTGGCGATCTGATGGCGGTCATTCAGATCGAAACTGCGGAAGCGGTAAAGAACGTGAGCGAGATCCTTTCAGTGCCAGGCATCTCGGCCATCTTCGTCGGCCCGGCCGATCTCGCGATGTCACTGGGCGGCACGGGCGAAGCGGGCGCCGCCGAATTGGAAGCGGCCATTCAAACGGTGCTGCGTGCCTGCAAGGCGAAGAACATCCCGATCGGCATCACCACCAACGCACAGACGGTGGAACGTCGCATCAAGGAAGGCTTCAACTTCGTCACCGTGTCATACGGCGATGGTGGCATCACGCCCGCCACGGCTACCGCGCTGCAACTCGGGCGCACGGCAGCCGGTCGTCGCTAAGTCCTAGCGAGGCATCGAAGGCTGCGCATGCCCATCACGCGCAGCCTTCGACCCACTCCACCTGCGGGAAGAGTCCGATGCGAAAGCGTGCGACTTTTCCGCCAGTGAGTTCGACCACCAGACGCTGCAGGGAGTCCTGCGGTGCGAGTGGCTTCACAATGAGATATTCACCGGCCTCGTACTTGTGGGGTCGGCGTTCGGCCTTGGCCCCGTACAGGGAATCGGCACGAGCGGCGCTCTGCCCCACTTCCAGGCCTTCCACCGTGGGTGTGCCGGGCTGCGAGACATCCACGCGCTTGAGTGCCCCACCGACGAACATGACCATCACGCCATTCGGTGCGGTGCTCCACGTGGCGTACTCGCACTGATCCGGTGCGCTGGCCGGTGGTACGGTGAGTGCCCCATCCGTCACCTTGCTGGCGTCGGCGGCCGTCATGTCCAATGCCAATGGACCGAAGCCGTTTGCCGTGATGAATTGTGGCGCGACGGCGGTGACGCCGGCATCGGGCGGTGGAGTCGAGACAGAATCAGCCGGTGTCTGGTCCGAGACAGTGCAGGCGGCCAGCACACATACCAGCGCGATCGGTGTGACACGCATGGGAGTTTCCTAGCGAACAGTGAATGTGGAGGACGCCACTGATCCGGATTCGGTCGATAGTACAAGCCGATACATGCCGGACTCCTGCACGTGAGTGAGCTGTTCCCGACGCGCGGCCGCTTCGAGTGGCACAGGGTCCATCGGCACGGAGGTGATACAGAACGCTGGCTTGTATGACTGCCACGACCCGCCCTCGCGTCGCTCGACGCCAACCGACAGCGACGATCCGCACCGGTCGACACGCACGCTCGCGGAGCCCTTGTTCCCGACGGCAAATGGCACTTCCGCCACCCCGCGATCATTGCGGGAAAACGACGACGCCACATCGATGTACACCGGTCCCGAGGGCGCGGCAGGATCGGAGCACCCCGTGCCCGTGAGGAGCATCACGCCCATCAGCCACACCTTCGTCATTGTTTTGCTCATGACAGAATCCCGGTGGTAGTCACTGCCAGCCCCGCTGATCACCGAGATGGGATGATCGGCGTTCCCTCTCCCCACAACAATGCCCGCAACCCGGTGGTCACGCCCTACAGCAAACCCGGATTCCGCTGCCATGCCGAATAGGCGAGCGCCGTCGCGAAGCTGACCCACGCAAGATAAGGTGCGAGCAACAACGCTGCCGTTGGCTTTACCCGCTTGAACAGCACGATCGTCACCACGATCAGGATCCAGAGCACCACGATGTTCAGGAATGCCAGCGCGCCCCGATGCCACGCAAAGAACACCCAACTCCAGAGGGCGTTCACCGCGAGCTGCACCACAAACAGCCTGATGGCGGTGTCTGCGCCCGGTGCCGGCCGGCGCTCCCACACCATCCACGCAGCCACGGCCATCATGGCGTACAACACGGTCCACACCGGACCGAACACCGATGCGGGAGGTGCCCAGGTGGCCAGGGAGAGCTGCGCATAAAACGTGGGGGCATCTCGCGTCGCCATGGCGCCGATGTATGCGGCAGCAAAGCAGACAATCAGCCAGACAATGAGCGCCGGCACACTACGACTCTTGGTCATGCGCTTCCCCGGAATACCACGTGAGTGCTATGGAAACGGCCGCGGTGGGAAGGTGCCGGCGCTTCGATGTGTCAGCGCGCACCCTGTGGCCTGGTCTCTGTCACACCCGCAGGCGGTAACCGAGTTCCGACGAGATCTATCGAGAGCTATGGACGGATCTGCATGAGCTCGACATCGATGTGCAGCACAGAGTCGGGTGGGGTGTTGGCGGGATAACTCGTCCGTCGACTCAGCGCGGGTGGCACAATGAGCAATCGCCGTTCACCCACCCGCATGCCCGTCACGCCCTGGTCCACTCCCGTGATCACCTGTCCCGCGCCCAACTGGAAGGTGATGGGATTTCCGCCGCGGCTACTGTAGATCAGTGTGCCATTGGGCAGGGTGGTGGTCTCGTGGATGGACACCCGCTGCCCCGACACGGCTTCCGCACCACGGCCCGTCGCGAGCACCCGATATCGCAATCCGTTGGGCAGCTCTGTCACACGCCCCCGCGAAGCACAGGCGACACCCAGAACCAGTGTGAGTGTGGTCAGGGCATGGCGCAGGACAGGGGGCATGGACGTCTGCCGTCGAAGGATGAGCGTGCACCAACGCGCAGAATCGCGCGCCCGACGATACCGCAAACGGGCCGGTTCCACCATACTCCTTGCGGCGCCCCTGCCTCGAGCGGCGTCATGACTCTGGTGACGGATTGGGACGATGCGGCGGGTGGTGGTGATCGGTGCAGGTGCCGCAGGCACGATGGCGTCCATCTTCGCGGCAACAGCCGGCGCGGAGACCATCCTGCTGGAGCGCACCCGCGACGGCGGGCGCAAGATCCTCATCAGCGGCGGAGGGCGTTGCAACGTGCTGCCATCGCAGCTCGATGAATCGCGCTTCGTGACCGACTCGTCGCCCAATACGCTGCGCAAGATCGTGCGCGCCTGGCCACTGGCCGAACAGATCGCGTTCTTCGAGCAGGAAGTGGGTATCGCACTCGAAGAAGAAGTCGAGTCGGCAAAGCTGTTTCCCGCCTCGCACAAGGCCCGTGATGTACGCGACGGCCTGCTGGCGCTCGCCACACGTCGCGGCGTGGATCTGCGCACGGACACGCAGGTGACCGACATCGTGCGTGAGGGTGAGGGATGGTCGGTGCACACCACCACCGAGCCGCCACTGCACGCCGATGCGGTCATCGTGGCGACCGGCGGTCTGTCGGTCCCCAATACCGGCAGTGATGGCACGGGTCTTCGGTTGCTCACGAAGCTCGGTCATGTGATCCATCCCACGTACGCCGCGCTCACACCGATCACCGCCGACCACAGCCCCTTCGCCGAGTTGAGTGGCATCTCGCTCGAAGTGACGCTGGCGGCGCGTGATGCCACACGCAGTGCGTCGGCCACGGGCGGATTTCTGTTCACGCACCGCGGCTACAGCGGCCCGTCGGTGCTGAACGTGTCCCACGTCGTCGTGCGCTCGCGTCAGGAAACATCGCCGCCAGATGCGACGGTGCGTGTGCGGTGGACGGCACACGATGACGCCGCATGGGAGACCCTGCTCAAGCCACAGGGCACCAGGCAAGTGAGCACGGTCGTGCGCAACGAAATGCCCGAGCGCCTCAGTGCCGTGTTGCTGGCCCAGGCACGAGTCGAACCCACACGTCTCCTCGCTGAACTCACGCGTGAAGAGCGCAAGCGTCTCATCGAGACGCTCGTGCGTGGTGCGCTGCCATGGAATGGCGACGAAGGCTACAAAAAGGCCGAAGTCACTGGTGGCGGTGTGCGTCTATCGGAAATCGATCCACGCACCATGCAGAGCCGCCTGCACACGGGACTGTACCTGTGCGGCGAAGTGCTCGACGCCTTCGGCCCGATCGGTGGTTACAACTTCCTGTGGGCGTGGGCCACCGGACGCGCAGCGGGCACGGCGGCCGGTACCGCCGTGACTTCGGCGTCCTCGGCGAGCTCCTGAGCCGGTACCGCACCGTAGCGACGTTCACGACGCGAGAAATCGGTAAACACCGCGTCGAGCTCCGACATCGCCAGATCGGGGAAGTTCACGTCGAGAAACGCGAGTTCGGCGTAGGCGCACTCCCATAGCAGGAAGTCCGACAACCGACGCTCACCACCGGTGCGCACCAGCAGATCCACCGGTGGCAAAATGGTCTCTCCGGTGAGCGCCACTTCATCCACCGGCGTCACGGCCGCCGCGACCGACAGCGCTTTCTGCAGTGACGCGCGGCTCGAGTAGTCGACGGCCACGCGCAGATGCATGCGCCGCCCTGCGGCAGTGCGCGCTTCAGCCACCGCGATCGCCTCGACGAGCGCTGACGGCAGGCGATCGCGTCGTCCGATGATGGACAGACGAATGCCATGTTTGATGAGCGACGTGAGTTGGCGTTCGAGATGCGACGCAAAGAGATCGAACAAAAATCCGACCTCCTCGCGCGGCCGCTTCCAGTTGTCGCTGGAGAAGGCGTACAACGTGAGCTGGCCGATGCCGAGCCGCGCACAATGGGAGACGATCTCCTTCACCGTATGCGCCCCGCGCACATGGCCCATCCACCGGGGACGTCCGCGGGCGGTCGCCCAGCGGCCATTGCCGTCCATGATGATGGCCACGTGGGCCGGCAGATTCTTCATCCCCTGACGGGCGTCGTCGGGGCGGTCGGACGGGCGGGTACGGTTGAGGGCCATGAGCAGAGCTTAGCCGGCCCCGACACGACGGTCAAGTGCTTTGCACTGTAAAGTGACTCTCGAGGCCAGCTCACGAACGCCCCGCACCGGCAAACAGCAGCAGGTTGCCGTCGGGATCACGCACCAGAAACGTGCGGGCACCCCATGGCTCTTCCCTCAGCGCCTGGGCAAACGGCACCCCGGCCGCCGTGTACTCGGCGTACAGGGCGTCGGCATCGTCCAGGGCAATGGTGGCCGTGATCAGGGACTCCCGCTCCCGACGCGTAGGCTCGATGACTGGTTCGTCTTCGTGGCGGAGATTGAGACGGGCGCCTCCCCGCACTACCTGCGTGTAAAACGGCGGCTCGCCGTACACAAATGCTGCCGAAAATCCGAGCTGCACCGTATAAAAATGCAGCGCCCGATCCAGGTCCTGGACGTACAACTGCGGCTCGGCGCAAAGGAACTGGGTCATGGCAGGACCACCAGGCGTGCGGAATCGCCGCGTGCACCGCGCTGGTCTCCGACCCCCAGTTGCCCTCGCACATACAATGTGCCTGGGGCCAAGGCGGGTCGCGCGCTACCAGAAATAAAACCGACTGGCCAACTGATGGTTTCGGTCAGCGAAGCACCGGGCCCCAGCGTGAGTGTGCGGGCTTCCAAGGTGCAGACTCCCATGCGTGGGGCCCATACGACGTGCCCAGCGGCGTTCCGTACTTCATAGCCGAGGTTCATGCCGCACCCCGATGCCCACTCCACCGGTTCCGAACTGGGATTCGTTGCCGTCATCGTGATGCTCACCCACTCGCCGTTTCGTGCCGAAGAGGGTGAAATGACTGCGTCCACACGCACGCGATGGGAGGGATCGGTGGATACGGAGGCACAGGCACCGCCCGCGGCCAACCCCATCAACGCAACACCTGCGCGCAGGATGCGGTGTGCACTGAACCGCCCATCGGTGGGGATCATGTTGCCTACCTCGCTGAAGTCTCCGGAATCGTCCGCGCCGGACGCGAAGCCGTGTACGGCTTGCCGGCCGAGAACACCCCCTCGAACCCATCACGCAGCGTGCGATCGAGCACGATACCCCGAGCCGGCACCGGTTCACGCGCCGGCATATCGTAGGCCGTGCAGCCAGCCGAACGATCGCCGTTTGGCGCACTGCACCCCCAATACTGCCCACCGGGGCGCGCAAAGGTGAGGGCAATTGTTTCACCATCCGTGAGGAGTTGACCCGTGGCCGGGAACGGCGGGTTCTGCGAGCTCCACGGCGTCTTGCCCGCGTGTCCTGCGCCCGTAAGAGCCACGACCAGCCCCCCCGGTACGCGCGCACGGGCGTCCATCAGAGCCTGAGCCAGCGCCGCCTCGCGCTCACGCGACACGGCCGGGGCGGGCACGCGATCGAAGGCCACGATGGACACGCGCTTGCCGGCCCGCTTGAGCTGGCGGGCCATGTCGATCATTTCGAGAACGGCCACGGTGGTGCGCCCTTCGGCAACCTGCCATGCAGGCCCGGTCAGCAACGCCGCACGAGCGACCGAGCCACCGTCGGACACCAGATACGCATCGAGCGTGGCCTGATTGTCGGGGGTGAACTCCACACCGAGCACCACCGGACGATCCTTGTTCGCAGCGGCGCAGAGGGCGTCAGCCGCGACCTGCGGCATTTCCACCGTGCCGTGGTACTCACCCACCAGCAGATAGTTGAGCTGCTTCGTCTGCAACACGGCATCGATACCGGGCAGCGGCTGGCAGGTGACCAGGGCGGAGGCAGGAACAGCAAAAGGCAGCGCCAAGGCCAGCAAATATTCAAGCATGCGGGACAATCCTGCAGTCTGGGGGCGGGAAGGAGACGCGCAACACAACATCCTGCGGCACGCGAGGATTCTCCCAGTGCCGGCGCGTTCCTGCCCTACCCGTCTCTCTAGCCGATCGTCACCGCGCAGACGGACGTATCAGTCCTGCCGTCGATTCGGGTTGTTTGGTGCCAATCAAATCCACGCCAGCCGCGAACAGTGCCGCATACACATCGGCATTCTGCGGCACATTGTGCACGCGCAGCAAACGATCCGGCACAGCGGCCTTGCTCGCGCGTATCGCGTCGAACCATCGGGCTCGTGTGATTGACCGGCGCCACCATCGTCCCATGGTTTTTCCGTAGTCCACGCTGAGCAGCCGCACACGCGGGTCAAGAACGGCCGCGTCCACTGGCTCAGCGCGCGACAGCCGATACTGAATGCCCGGCAGCGAATCCACGCGTGTGCCATTGGGGGGCGGATGCCAGCCCACCAACACCACGTCGAGCGCCACGCGAGTCCCACCCGCCTCGTCGCGGACCCACAAATGACGGTAGCGTCGCAACACCGCCATCAGCGCGTCGTAGGTGGCCGGCGATTGCTCCTTGATCTCGAGTGCCAGCAGAAACGGACGATCCACCACCGCCCCCCACGGACCACACCGGTCGACCAACGCAGCCAATGGCGCGAGATAGACCGAGTCGAGTGTGCCACCGGATCGTGCCGCCCGTCGGTCGTGACCGATGCGCAATTCGCCATCGACCAGAAAGAGATCGACCTCCACCCCGCGGAACCCCAATGCCAGCGCGTCTTCGAGCGGGTGTGGTCGTTCGTAGTCGTTGTGCGAATACGCCGACAATGCCGCGACGGGACATGCAGCCTGCGCATGAGCGTCGCGGCTCAGCGCCATACCGGCACTACATCCAAGGACTGCGGCCATGAGCCAGCGACACACCGGGGTCATCCCTGCAATCTGCGTGCAGGCGTACGACGCGCAATCACGTTTGTTGTCGAATCAGTTCGTTGGCAATAGCCGGCATTGGCCTTTGGGCTGATGGGAAAACAGCGGGGGGAACACTGATGACACAGAAACGGCACGGAACCGCACGGATACAGCACCGGCTTCAGCAAGATCCGTCAATGGGGCAGAGAATTTCATTTTGAGATAAAAGCGGTTTGGAAGGCACCATCTCCATCTTCGTCTCAACCCTCAAAAAAAAAGAAGACATCTTCCAGTCCAATCATCGCCCCAGCGTCCGTGCGTCTATCTGTGCGACTCTGTGCTGTTTCTGTGTCATCAGTGTTCCCCCGCTGTTCCATCGAACAGTCCTGCCGAACGCACGACGTCACGCAACCAACAGACGGATCCTATTGTCCAAGTGACAACCCTCCTGATCCCGCTCATGCCGCCACTCCGCTGCATCCGACTTGCCGGTGCACTGTTCGCCATGTTCTCCGCTGTAGTGTTGCCCACCGCGGGGGCGCAGAACACGCCCATCGTCGACGTGCACTTCCATCACCTCGGCAGCCGCACCGATTCTTCGCTCACCGAAATGGCGAAGATGGGCATCACGTCAGTGGTGCTCATTGGGCTTCCGGCGCAATTGGCTACCACGGCCGACCGGTCCGACCTGCGCATCCTGCGGTCTCTCACGCTGCCCTGCTTTGGCGGGCGCATGCCCAACAGCGGGATGGCTTGTTATCCCGGTGGTGGTGATTGGCCATCACGCGACTCCATCCGGGCCATGGTGCGCACCGATCGTCTGCACCTGCTCGGAGAAATCAATGCACAATACGGCGGCATGCGCCTCGATGACCCTGCCATGGAGCCGTATTTCGCGATCGCCGAAGAGCTCGATCTGCCTATCGGCGTGCACCTCGGGATTGGACCGCCGGGCATCGCCTACAGCGATATCCCGGGACCACCGCAGAAATCGTCGGCCTACTCCGGACAGGCGGGTGATCCGTTGGCACTCGACGGGGTGCTGCGCAAACATCCCAAACTACGTCTCTATGTCATGCACGCCGCGTGGCCCATGCGGGATGCCATGTTGTACATGCTGTATATGCATCCGCGCATGATGGTCGACGTGTCGGTGCTGCAGTACGCCATTCCGCGCGCCGCGTATGTCGACTACCTGCGCGATCTCGTGCAGGCCGGCTTTGCCAAACGCATCATGTTCGGCTCTGACGGCAGCGCCGCACGCGTACGGGAAGGGATCGACGCGATCCGTGCCATGGACTTTCTCTCGGCAGACCAGCAAGCCGATATCCTGGGCGGCAACGCGCAGCGGTTCCTCAGACTCGGGGTGCCGCGGTAGCGCGCGATCATCACGAGTTTGCCCGTCAGATCTGAATCAGGTGCTGCGGTGCGAGAGGGGCGGGGATATCGGATTCGCCGAGCATCTCCCGCAGATCGATCTCGATGGTGCGACTGAGGGTGGAGATGGGCGTGTCGTTGGCATTGCCTTCGAAGGGGTTTTCCGTGGCCTCGCCAACCCGTTCGATGGCCGTGAACACCCATCCGATGAGGAAACCTACCGGAATGGTCAACCAGACCTGCCATCGGCCCATCTTGGCAAATTCGTTGAGCAGACCAAGCGGTGTGAGCCACACGAACAGACGGACGAAAAACTTGCTGATCGTCGCATACTGACGCGGGTAGGGGTAGTTCTTGATCCGCTCCGCGCGGCCCTGATGATCGTAGAACTCCTGCAGCACCCGTTCCATCGCGATGTGATGATACGCGTCGATCACCCCGTCGGCGTGCAAAGCCGCAAGATGTTGTCCCTGCAGCGCGATCGTGTGTGTGGCCCGGTTGCTTCCCGCCAACACACGGCGCTGATCGTCCTCCGACAACAGGGCAGTCAACAACTCTTCCAGCTTGTCCACCCGCTCAGGAACGACGAAGTGGGTGCGCTGATATTCGGAGTTGCTGTGCAATACCATCGATTCCCACTGACGCGGCTGCCGCAACTGGAAACGCAACGCCGTCAACCAGGCGATGTGCCGGTGAATGAGCTGCGTCCGCACCGTGGCTGCCTGCGCATCGGACAACACAGCACCCGTTCGCACAAAATCCATCACCAGCAGTCCCCACGACCGACTGCTGTTCACGATGGCGCCATAGATCTGCCGGGATTCCCACGCCCGCGCGTACGTCGCGTTGTTGCGGAACCCGGCAATGAACGCGGCCGCGGTGCCGATCAGGGCGATGGGTACCCAAGGGAGTGTGAGCCACGTCCACCCGAGAACGGCGTAGAGAAGGGTCGGCGTTGCCGCGCCAACCAGCAGCCAGAAACTGTCATATCGGGTCCAGTGAACGAACTCGATCAACGTGTACTGCCGGCCGATATGCATATCTGGGATGATGGAGAGGGCGGGTCGTGAGCATCTCCACGCCGGGAAGCATGATGACCACCTCCCGATTTGGCGAGTGCTGGCGACACACCCTGCCCGCTACCCATCTACCGATATCGTCCGTGACCGGTCACGGTGTGCCCTGACGGGTGAACACCACACCATTGAGCGTGAACGCAGGAGCCTGGCCGGCTGTTTCCGGTGCAAAGTTGAGCACCATGCCACTGCCCGCCACCGCGATGCGAATGCGCTGACCCGTGCTGTCCATCGGCAGCGCCGGACCATGCATGGCTCCCCACCGGTAGTACAACCCACCGTCGCGGAGCTCCAGTTTCAATACCCCGTATCCCTGTGCCGTGTATTGGCCCACCAGTCCGGCGATGGGCCGCGCCACCACCAATCGCCGACGCGCGTCGCGCGTGGAGTCCTCCCCGGCGGCCTCACGTCGTGCGGCACCACGTCGTTCGGCCAGCGCCGCCAGACGCTCGTCTGCCCGCGCACGCGCCTCGGGGCGACCAGCTTCCAGATCATAAGCCAAGGCCGCCAGAATGTCGGTGAGCGATGAACCCAGCCCGCCGGTCGTCATCGCCACCACGCCGATGCGGCGACGCGGCAGGAACGACAGGTGTGACCGCATGGTGTCGTAGCTGCCGAATCGGCTCACCATGGGTTCGCCTTCGTAGCGTCCCAGGTCCCACCCCGCGCCCCAGCCATCCCGGTCGAAATACGCGAAGCGCTTTCCGGACTCACGAGTGTGCCGCGCGATCAACCGTTGACCCAGGAGAACCGCGTCCTTGGGAAACACCTGGCGCCCGTCGATGACGCCTTCATCCATCTGCACGATGGTCCAGCGTGCCAGATCGTGCAGGGTGGCGAGATGACCACCGGCCGAGTTCATCGTCGCGTCGGTTTTGGAGAATTCCGACGTTTCGTAGCGACCCGTTGCCAGCAAGCGATGTGGACGGGCAATGCGTCGTGCATCGAGGCCGGAGACCCGGGCAAACGTCTGACGCATACCGGCAGGACGATACACCTGCTGTTCGAGATAGGTGCGCCACCCCTCGGGCCGCTGCCGGTCGATCACCATGGCGGCCACGTTGTAACCGAAGTTGCTGTAGACGAGATCCTGATTGCCGCTGGGTGTGGCGAGCGCCACAAGCGATGGCCATTGCGATTCGGGAATCTCACCCGTGAACGCCGCCGACATCACAACCGCGTTGTCGTTCAGGTGGTGCGTATGCGCCAGAAAATCGGCGAGCGTGAGTGAGTCCGGGCGCACCGCCGGAGGCCATGCGACACCGGGAAGCAGCGAACCGATCGATGCATCGAGCCGCAGTGTCTTGTGCTGCGCGAGCAAGGCCACGCCAAACCCGGTGAGCGACTTGCTGGTGGAGGCCAGATACCAGAGCGTCTGATCGGTTGCCGCAATACCAGCGGTCACATCGACCGCGCCGAATGCGCGTTGGTACACCGTGCGCCCATCCATCGTGATCGCTACGCCCAGCGCGGGTGTGAGCTCCAGTGCCATGGCCCGCATGGCCAGCGAGTCCACCGCCCCGGCAATGTGCGCGGGCTTGGGCCGCACGCTCTGCGCGGTGAGTGATGACGCAGTGGCGAGCAGTGGCAACAGAACCTGAAGCATCGAACGCACGGGCATCGTGACCATCATGGACTCGTGAAGAGAGGGAGGCCTGCAGTATCTCTTCGTGGATCGGACGGTGACTAGAATCCGCTAAACCGTCTTCCCCATGCCGAGCAACCGACGGTAGCGACCCGGGGTCGTGCCAATCGCCGCCCGGACATCGCGGCCAAGGTGGGCTTCATCGGCGTAGCCACAGGCCTGCGCCACGAGTGAAAGGCGTGTGCTGGTGTTGGCCACGGCACTGACCGCATGCCGCAACCGCTCGCGTCGCAGCAGATCACCAAGGCCCACACCATACCATCGACGCACACATCGGGCGAGATACACGGGGTGTATCCGGGCCCCCCGCGCGAGTTCGGCGCCAGTGAGTTGCGGTCGCCATTCGTCGCACAACCTTTCCATGGTCTCTGCCAACCAGGCGGGTGGCGTGCCGTGTGGATCGTCGGCGCGCCGGGCCGTGAAAGCCGCAATGAGGTCGAGCAAGTCCGCGTCATCGGCCGCGAACGCCGGCGTACCAGACTGCCGTCGTTCGATTAGTCGGAGAAACGGCCGCGCCACCAGTGGGTCGCGTGTCCATCGCCAGTCGATGGCTCTGCGGGTATCGTCCACCAGATCGGTGATCGTTCCCCTGGGCAAGGAAAGTCGTGCCAACCGCGCACCGTCATCGCCCCACTGGTTGGCGTGCATCACGCCCGCATTCTTGACGACCACACTGAGCGGTCCGGCATACTCGGTCACGCCCCCCACCGTTTCCGTGACGCCACCACGGAGCACGACGCTGAAATGCAGACTGTCGTGCTGGTGCGGCGCCTGCCTGGCCGCCGCACGATAGTCGTCGATGAAGAGTCGAAGCACCGGTGTCATCTGACGCACTACGGCATCAACGACCTGGGTGATTCAGCACTCACCCCACGTACGCGGCCAGGTGTTTTCCGGTCAGGGTGGCCTTCTTCTTCACCAAGTCGGCCGGGGGGCCTTCGAACACCACTTTGCCACCATCATGGCCGGCTCCGGGTCCGAGATCGATGATCCAGTCGGCATGCGCCATGACCGCCTGGTGATGTTCGATCACGATCACCGATTTGCCGGAGTCGACCAACCGATCTAGCATGCCGAGCATTTGCTCTACGTCGGCCAGGTGCAGTCCGGTGGTCGGCTCATCGAGCACGTACACTCCACCGTCTTCGCTCATATAGGTGGCCAGCTTGAGACGCTGGCGTTCGCCGCCCGACAATGTGGTCAATGGCTGTCCGAGGCGCAGATACCCCAGTCCCACGTCGGCCATGCGCTGCAGAATCACGTGAGCGGTCGGCGTATGCGCCGCACCGGATGCGAAGTAGGCCACCGCATCCTTCACCGGCAGATCCAGGACCTCGGCGATATTGAGATCGCCCAGCTTGTACTCCAGCACCGCGGACTGAAAGCGCTTGCCTTCACACTCTTCGCACACCGAGGTGACGCCTGCCATCATGCCGAGATCGGTGTAGATCACCCCCGCGCCATTGCAGGTGGGGCAGGCGCCTTCGGAGTTGGCACTGAACAAGGCCGGCTTGACCCCGTTGGCCTTGGCGAACGCCTTGCGAATGGGCTCCAGGAGTCCGGTGTAGGTGGCGGGATTGCTGCGGCGGGATCCGCGGATCGGTGCCTGGTCCACCGACACCACGCCCTCCTCACCGCTCACCGACCCATGGATGAGTGAACTCTTCCCCGATCCCGCCACCCCCGTCACCACCACCAGCACACCCAGCGGAATGTCGACGCTCACATTCTGCAGGTTGTGCGTGCGGGCATTGCGGATCTTGAGCGAACCCGAGGCCTTGCGTACCGACTTCCTGAGCGACGTACGGTCATCCAGATGACGTCCCGTGAGCGTGCCGCTTTTGCGCAGCGCTTCCACACTGCCTTCAAACACGATCTCACCGCCGGCCGTGCCCGCACCAGGACCAAGGTCGACGATGTGATCGGCGATCGCGATGGTCTCCGGCTTGTGCTCCACGACCAGCACCGTATTGCCCTTGTCGCGCAACTGCAGCAGCAGGTTGTTCATGCGCTGGATGTCATGCGGATGCAGGCCAATCGTCGGCTCGTCGAACACGTACGTCACGTCCGTGAGTGATGAGCCCAGATGCCGGATCATCTTGATGCGCTGCGCTTCACCGCCGGAGAGTGTACCGGACGGGCGATCGAGACTGAGATAGCCGAGCCCGATCTGCACGAACGAGTCGAGCGTGTCCTGCAACGACGTGAGCAGCGGTGCGACCGCGGGCACCTTGATCCCGCGCACCCATTCAGCGAGTTCGTCGATCTGCATCGCACACACATCAGCGATGTTGTGCTTGCCGATTTTCGACGAACGCGCGGCCTCGTTGAGTCGTGTGCCCTTGCAGTCCGGACAGGCGGCAAAGGTCACGGCGCGCTCCACAAATACCTGGATGTGCGGTTGCAGCGATTCGACGTCTTTCGAGAGGAACGACTTCTGGATGCGTGGCACCAGTCCTTCATGCGTCAGATTGGCGCCGGCCACCTTCACCTTGATCGGCTCCTGATACAGGAAGTTCTCCCGCTCCTTCTTCGTGTATTTGTTGATCGGTTTGTCGGGATCGAGACCGGCCGCCGCGAACATGCGCACATACCAGCCGTCGGCACTGTAGCCGGGTACGGTGATCGCGCCATCGTTGAGCGACTTGCTGCCATCGAAGAGCTGCGTGAGATCGATATCACTCACCGCACCCATGCCTTCGCAACGCGGGCACATGCCACCGTTCACCGTGAAGGTGCGTTTCTCCGCCTTGGCATTGCCCTTCTCCACCGTGATGGAACCCACCGCGCGGACCGACGGCACGTTGAACGAATAGGCGTTGGATGCGCCGATATGCGGCTTAGCGAGGCGACTGAACAACACCCGCAGCATGGCGTTCGCATCAGTGACCGTGCCCACGGTGGAGCGCGAATTGGCACCCATGCGCTCCTGGTCCACGATGATCGCCGTGGTGAGTCCCTCCAGCACGTCCACTTCGGGACGGCCCATGCTCGGCATGAACCCCTGCACGAAGGTGCTGTAGGTCTCGTTGATCATGCGCTGCGACTCCGCAGCAATCGTACTGAACACCAGCGACGACTTGCCTGAGCCAGACACCCCGGTGAATACCGTGAGGCGCCGCTTGGGCAACTCCACGCTCACGTCTTTCAGGTTGTTCTCACGAGCGCCCTGCACACGAATGATGTCATGGGAGTCTGCCGCATGCTGACCGTTGCCCGGACGCACCGGTGCGGACTTCTTCGCACTCATGCCGTTTTCTCGAGCAGGTCGACCAGTTTACCACCCATCATGTTCCAGCCGTAGCGCGCACCGCCGAATTCCCGCTTCTGCTCTTCCTTGAAGCCCGTCTGCACGAGCCGGAGCAGTGTGCCGCCCTCGGTGGGCTGCAATGTGAAGGTGACCACCGTATCGAGAAACGGCACCGCCCACGTGTAGCTGATGCGCCGCGGGGCATCCACTTCCAGCACCCGACAGTTCACGATGCCATCCCAGCCCGGATAGGGCTGCGTCTTGTAGGTGAACTCCCGGCCGGGCACCAGTTCGAGGTCGATCACCGGCAACAGCCATTCGGCCAACAGCGCGGGCTCCGTCAGCGCGCGCCATACCTTCTCTGGGGGATGTCGCAGGTCGAATTCGAACGCGATGGTCTCGGTCTGCGACGGGGCGGTGCGATCGAATGACGTCATCAGTCCATCTTCTCCAGCAGGCGTTCGAGGCGATCGACGTGTTCCATCCAGAACGCGCGATAGTGAGTGATCCAATCGATGAGCGGCTTCATACCCTGCGGCTCCACCCGATAGTAGACATGCCGGCCTTCGCGTCGGCCACTCACCAGCCCGGCATCCTTGAGCGCCGCGAGGTGCTGCGAAACCGCAGGCTGCGAGATATCGAAACGTGTGGTGAGATCCTTCACTGCCGCTTCACCGCGGGTCAGCGACTCGAAAATCGCCCGTCGGCTGGGGTCGGCGAGCGCTTGAAAGATCCGGTTCTGGGCATCGGCCGCGAGTTGCATGGACAATACATAAGTTCACACTTATGTATTGTCAAGAAAGCCTTGTACGCCCCTGCCAGGTCCGTCACTTCGACACGGGACGGTCCGCGCCGAACTCGTCGAAGTGTTTGGTGGCGCAGCTTTCGCACATGGAGTGCGTGACGCTCACCTTGTGTTCCGAGAGGTACTCCTCGATACGGCGCCAGTAGCCGTCATCGTCACGCACCTTGTTGCACCAGGCGCACAACGGCAGCATGGATGAGAGCTGGTGCACATTGTCGAGCGCCGTACGCAGATCCGCGTTGCCCTGCCGCAGATAGGCCACGAGCACGCCGACAAACAGGGCCACCATGAACAGGCTCACTTCCACGTCGCCGAGCATTTGCACGGCGGCCGACTGCACCGCGCTCGAGTCCACCACCGCCTGCGTTGCCAGCAGCGATCGTGACGCGTGGAAAACCGCCTGGAATCCCATGACCATGGCCGGGAAGCGCATGAGCTCGCGCATGCGATGCCCCGAGCGCCAGAGGACGAGCGCAGCCGCCAGCGACAGTGCGCCCCACACCAGACTGTTCGACACGGCGCGCCACCCCTGGATGGATGGCACCGCCCGCATGATCAGCAACAACAGCAGGTGCGACACCACGATCAGCGTGATCGGTCGCTTCTGCAGCGGACGTTCGGCCGTGTGCTGCGCCGCGAGCAGCAGCAGCGCATGACCACAGGTGACGGTGATCGTGGGGAGAAAACGCGGCACCATGCCCTGCGGCAACATCGAACGCCCCACAAAAAACAGATCGGCGGCGGCCAGTGTCCAAGCCGCCACGATCCAGAGCCGCAGTGACTGCCCGGAGGCTTCCAGCCGCCAATACTGACTCAGCACACCAGCCAGAATCACGCCAATGAGCAAGTTGACGAGATAGATGACTGTTTCCTGGGACATCGGGGCGGGGATCGACGTCGGCCACGCGCACGTGGCTGAAAGGTGGTGCGGGATTGTGAATCTAAGGTGTGGCCCGCCATCCGAGAGGCAATTGGAAGGCCATACCGCGTAACGTTGACGGCTTCCATACGGGTTCATCCCCATGGGACGAACCGATGGACCTCAGCCCTGGACTGACGAGAGCGGTCCGCGTGTCTTGCGAAAGAGGTACTCGGAGTGGCCCGCCACCATGAACTCGGGCAGCTCGCCAACCAGAGTGTAACCTGCCCGCTCGTAGAGGCGGCGTGCATCGGGGTTGAACGACGACACACACAGGAAGACGTTCGGCGAACGCTCAAAGACCCACGCCTCGGCCAGTGCGAGCACCGCCCCACCGATACCACGGCCGCGCCACGCGGGCGCCAGGCACAGCGACTGCAGGTAGCCGGAAAACGGTCCCGCCATCCATAGCACCACGAATCCCACGCGTTCCCCGTCGACCATCGCCAGAAAGACTTCGCGCGCCGGATCCTGCATGATGGCCAACGACTGCGCAAACGTGCGACCGAGCGTGACCCAGGGGTCGGAGCCCGCCATCAAGGTGGCACACCAATCGGCGTCATCGGCCGTGGTGATGCGACTCAGTGTTGGTGACGGTGCAGAGGGGGAATGGTGAAGCAAGCGGATGTCGGTGGAAAGCCGTCAGTCGTTCGCCGACGGTCCCTTGAGTCGTCGGTCGATTTGTCGCATGGCACCAATATGATAGGCCATGTGCGCCACGCTGCCGAAGATACCGTTCATTTCGAGGCGGTTCACGTCACGCGGTACGCCGATGGTGCCAAGCCACTGCATACAGGCGTCACGCAGTGTCGCCCGCCGCTCCGCCCACTCGGTGTCCGTCACCGTCCCCCTCTGCCAGGCGGTCGCCCAGTTGGCGTCGAGGAACGGGTTTTCGCCAGCCGCCCAACGGTTCATCAGCGACAAACCATAATAGACATGTTCGACGTGGGCGGCCACCGACGCGCCGCCATCGTGCGTCAGCGAGGCCTCGTCCGCGGAGAGGCGATCGAGCGAGGCGAGAATGCCGTGATCGCCACGGTTCAGAACAAAAGCTCCATCCTCTGGCGCTCCGTGCACCAGTTCGCGAAACAACGTCGCGAGTGTTTCTGCCACATCGGCGGTGTTCATGATCTTACGCCACTCCGGGCTTGATACGATTGGCGAGGGTCAATCCCAGCCACGCCATCGGGATGTATGCGACGACGAGATCGAGGGCGATGAACCAGGTTGGCGCGGGAATCATGGTGCTCGCCGCGATGCCCCCGCACAGGTAGGCAACGCCGATCACGTAGGCGATGACCCGGCGATGTGACACCGCGAGCAGCGCACCCACCAGCGCTCCCGCGAGAGTCCCAAGCGCATGCGCCAGGAACGGCATCAGGAAGTGCTTCGGTTCGAGCATCGGCATGGCGGCGGCCAGCCCAGCCGCGGTGGACATGTCGGCGCCCGGCGGCGGTGCAATGAGCTTCGGTCCCAGCAGCACCAACGCCATGTTGACGCCACCGCCGATGGCGATACCGAGGATGAGAGCGAGTGCATTGCGCGCGAACGTCTTCATGGTGGCGCTCCGTGGAGGTCGGCCGGTGGTTGCGCGCCAATACGCGGAACCTGTCGGGAAAATGCGCCCGACACGCACAACCGGCCAGCAAGCCGTCCATGGCTCAACCGTTCAGCTCCTGCGAAACGCCCGACTCGAGATGGCCACGGAATTCTTGTCGGGGTCCTTGGCATTCGCAAACGTGTAGCCAGTGGCCTGATGCGTGGCGCCGAAGACCAGGCCCTTGGCGGCCGCCTGTGCCTTGAACGCCTCGATGTCCTCCACATCAAACACGAGCTTGAGCCCGGCATGACCGATCTTCATGCTCCTGGCCGCCTGATGAATCACGATCGCGGCACCACCGGCACGCGGCCGCAGCGTGATCAATCCTTCCACGACGTGCCCGGTCGACTCGAAGCCGAAGAACCGCATATAAAAATCGGCCGTGCGCTGCATATCACGCGCATAGATGAGCACTGTGCCAAGTGAGACGTGCATACTGGCCTCCAGCGTAGAAATCTCCGCGGCAGCGCCGCAGGCGTATTCACGATGCGCGCAATGCAAGACCGACCGCATCGAGCCACGAATGCAACGATGTGCCGGGCGCAGGCAAGTTGGCAAACAGCGCATGCACATCGTTCAGCCCCGCCTGTGTCAGCAGACGCTTTTCATTGAGCGTCCACTGACCACGCTCGCACAGACGCGCATGGGCCTCTTCCATGGCGGCCTTGCAAGCCTGCCCCACCGCACCGACCACATTGTCACGATCGGCGTGCATGCGCGCATACTCGAGACTGAAGTCGCGCGAAAAACGCCACCGCAGCGGCGCCGTTTCCCGAAGAGCCATGGGCATGCTCCCGACCTGCGGCACCTCTCCTGCCAGTACGTGACCGGATGCCAGCTCGGCCGCGAGGCTATACGTCGGCAAGCCCGCCAGGTATCCCAGCAAGGCGTCCAATTCGTACGCCCCCACACTGGCCTGCGTCGTCCAGTGCATTGCCACGTCGAGATCGCGCAGAATCACGTCGACGTGCAGATGGCCGACCTGCAACCACGCACCACCGTTCATGAGACGCCCCCAGGAACCAGGCGGATGCACTTCGCCGTATGGTGCGAGGGCACGCCAATCGATGGTACCGCGGTAGTACACCACCAGATCCCAGTCACTCGATGCGATAGCGCCGCGATCGGCTTGTGAACCACCCAGTACCAGCGCGACGGCACCTGGCAGGGTGGCGAGCGTGTGAGCGAGTGGGACCAGCGCCGGAGGCAGCCGTGTGGGATCGACCTGCATTGGCATGTGGCATGAGTGAGCGCGCAACGGCTGCTTCCTTTCCATGGCTTGCTGCACCATCAGGTTACGGCACCGTGTTATCTCAGCAGCCGAACGGCAAAAGCCCAGGTGCAAAACACCATCAGCAGCAGCCATGAGACCCACAGCACCACACGCAGGCCGCGTTTAGCCGGTCGTGCCTGAAGCACAAGCATCGGGATCGGGATCGCCAGACTGAGCGCGATTCCGGCGAGACTTCCCAAAGCGATACCACGATACTGGTCAGGATCGAAATCCGGGACGCCCGCATGCCACTCCGGCCACACCCGCCAGAGAATGAACGCATTCAACACCATGCTGATCAGGCACAGGGCGGCGACCAGCTTGAGCACGAAGCGTTGACGCAACGCGGCCGGTGACGGGGCAAGCGGTGGAGTGGACACCATGGACAATGAAATTGAAAAGGTGAGGAATGTCCCTCGCGCTCCTGCGCCGACCGACGGCAAACATGCAGGGAGAGCATCCGGTCGGCCAGCCATCTCTCGTGAAACACGTTCCAACGTTCGTCCCATCTCCACCTGTCTGAATGCCGAGATCTCCTCCTCTTCCTGCACAGACACCGAATGTCCCTCTTCACGCATCCCGGGCGTATCGCGCTCGCGCTGACACTCAGCCTCACGACGCTGGCACGACCTGCCGGCTCCCAAACACCGGCCATCGTCACGTCGCGCCCCACCCTCGCCGCCGAGGTCGATACCTACGCACGCAAGACAGGCTTCAGTGGCACCGTGCACATCGAACACCGGGGCAGACGTCTTCTGCAGCGGCACTACGGCCTGGCAGAGCGCAGCTTCGGCGTACCGGTCGATTCCACCACGCGCTTCTGGGTCGCCTCCATCACCAAGCTCTTCACGGCGACGCTGATCCTGCAGCAAGTGGAAGCCGGGCACATCGATCCCGCGGCCACGATCCGCACATACCTGAAGGACTACACGGGACCGGCCGCCGATCGGGTCACAGTGCATCAATTGCTCAACCACACATCGGGACTCGAACAATTCGAACACATCACGAGCTACGACGACGCCGTCCGCAAAGGCATGCCCGAGTATCAGATCCCCCACACATCACGGGAGCTACTTGACCTGTATGCCAGTGGACCTGTGAACACCAACCCGGGTTCGGCGTTCAACTACAACAACGCCGACTATATCGTGCTCGGCGCCATTCTCGAGCGCGTGACGAATACGTCGTACGACCGCCTGCTGCGTGAGCGTATCCTGGAACCACTGGGCATGACACACACGGGCTTGATGCGGGCGCAGGCAATCACACCACGACTGGCCGCAACGTATATGCGTGCCGACACGGCCGCTCCGCTGCTCCGAGATCTTCCGATATTTCCGGAAAACTGGTGGGCAGCCGGCGCACTGTATTCCACGGCCTCGGACCTCGCAGTTTTTGCGCGTGCGCTGTATGGCGGACGCCTCCTCAAGCCGGCCTCCCTCGCAGCGTTGCTCAATCCAGGCCTCGAGGAATACGGCTATGGACTCTGGATAGCCTCGCAGAACATCGAGGGCACCAAACACCGGTTCGCGCAGCGCCCAGGGCAGATCATGGGCGCCAACGTCACTCTGCTGCGCTACCTCGACGACGATCTCACCATCATCATCCTCGGCAACACCAACCTCGCCGATATCGATCGTTTCGGTTTTCTTATCGGACGCACCGTGCTACGCTGAGTCACCCACACCACGAGGCCCCATGCTCCGAGCCCTCTCCGCGCGCATCGCGCTCCTGCTGTTCGCTCTCTCCGTGCCAGCGGCATCGCAGGCGCAACAGCGGCTCAAGGTGTTCATCTCGGTCGACATGGAAGGCATCGCGGGCGTCGTCACGAACGAACAACTCAGCCCCGCCGGCTTCGAGTATCAGCGCTTCCGCGAATTCATGACCGCAGAAGCGCTCGCCGCCATCGAAGGGGCCAAGGCGGCCGGCGCCACCGACATCATGGTGGCCGACTCGCACGGCAACATGCAGAACCTGCTCATCGAAAAGCTGCCCTCCGACGTGGTCCTGGTGCGCGGTCCAGTGCGCCCGCTCGGCATGATGCAGGGTATCGACTCCACGTTTCATGCGGTGGTGTTCATCGGGTATCACTCCGCCACCACCAACCTGAACGGGGTACGCGCGCATACGTTCTCCAGCGCACGCTACACGTCGGTGGAGGTCAATGGCTCACCGATGGCCGAGTCGAGCTTCAATGCTGCGCTGGCGGGCTACTATGGTGTGCCCGTCGTCGCCATTTCGGGAGACGAAACGGCGGTGGCCGAATTGCTGGCTATTGCACCACGCGCCGCACCGGCCGTGGTGAAGCAGTCCATCGGATTCCACGCGGCGGCCACACGCACACCTGCCGCCGCACAAGCCATGATCCGCGAGGCCGTTCGCGCCGGCGTGGCACGTCGCGCGGAAATTGCTCCCTACAAGCTGCAGGCCCCCCATCGTCTCGATCTGGGATTCAAGAGTTATCGGGCACCGGAACTCCTGGCCTATCTACCCTCGGTGCAACGCACCACCGCGCATTCCATTCGCTACCAGGGCAGCAGCATTCTCGATATCGCGCGGTTCCTGTCGTTCATCGGGGCGTACTCACCGGAGATCGATCCCTGACGTCAGCCCATCCACTTCCCGTTGCGCCTCGGCCAGTCGACGCACGTCGTCTCCGAGCAATCGCGCCGCATCGATCAGGGTGGTGAGCGGTGCGAGGTCGTTTGCACCGGCATGCAACCGGAGCAGATCGAGACGGATGCCTTCGAGCGCGGCCACACTCTCCTTGAGATGGCGCGAGGCCGCCGTGCGGCGGGCCTGCAACGCGGTGGCATCGCGAGGAGCCGACGCATCCAGTGCATTCAGCACATCCATCTCGGCGCGTGCTTCGGCAGCCCGTGCTTCCAGCGCTTCGATGGTGGCCGGCAACGCCTGCAGCTCTTCGCGATAGGCCGACGGCAGCGCCGCGAACAGTTCGGACGCTGCCACCCCCAGTGCGGCTTCGGTGGCGCGGAACGCACCGGCATTCACCGACCGCTCCGGGGCGCCGAGTCGCTTGGCGACCCACGATCCCAGGCGACTCTTCCAGAGTCGATCGCGAATACCAGACTGCCAGCCCGAACGGATACGACGGGGAATGAACTGCACGCCCAGCGCGTTGCTGATCGCCCCGAGCAACAACGTGCTGAGTACCGGAGCGACGATCACGAGCGGGCCCAGCGTGCGTTCGTGAATGACACCGCCCAGCAACAATCCGACGGTACCGGCGAGCCATGTCGATGCCGCGACCGTGGCGACGCGGAGTACCTGATGCGACGACGGGGTCGCGGTGTCCTGCGCAATGGCCTCGGTTTCGGCACGTTCGCGACGCGTCAGCTCGAGTGCACCGCGCAGATCGGCAAGCGTGAAACCCGCGCGGAATTGACGGCGGGCCTGCTCGAGATGAAACCCCACGATGGGCAGGAGTGGCGCCGCCGTGATGGCGGCCAGTATCACGATATCCGCCGGCCCGTTGGGGCGATTGCCCGTCACCCACGCGATGAGATTGGCGGTGGTCAACACACCGAAGCCTGCTCCCCACGCCAGATACGGCACCAGCAACGGATTGCTGGCCTGCAGCCACGCCCGTAGTGAGGGTGCCAGCGTGGGCCGCGGTTCACTGGCCGGTGCCAGTGCGGCGGCCAACGTCTCGGCGTTGGGGAAGCGATCACCCGCTTCATAGGCCACGCAGCGATCGATCGCCGCGCCAAGCGCCGCAGGCAACCCCGGAGCCGCGCTCAATACGCTCGAGGCGGCGTGTGTGGCCTGTTTCACCACCAGCGCATGAAGACTCGACGCTTCGAATGGCAACCGACCACTGACCGCGAGATAGCCCACTACACCCAACGCGTAGATGTCGCTCCGTCCATCGACCGGTGCATTGGCCGCTTGCTCGGGGCTCATGAACTGCACAGTGCCTGCGATGCTGGCGTCTGCGGTACCGTCATTGCCCGCGGCCTGCGCAATACCGAAGTCGGTGACCAGCGCCCGACCCGTGCCTGTCTCGAGCAGAATGTTGTCGGGCTTCACATCCCGGTGCACCACCCCACGTCCGTGCGCGTAGGCCAACGCCCATGCCACCTCACGCAGGATCCGGGTCGCATCGGCAGGTGGGAGCGGTCCTTTCGTGCGCAGGCGTTCACCGAGCGTCTCACCATCCACGAAGGCCATGACGAAGAACACGAACCCGCCCGCCTCACCTACGCGATGAATGGGGACGATGTGCGGGTGTGACAACCCAGCCGCCGTACGTGCCTCGCGCAGGAAGCGCTCGCGCGAACCGGGACTCAACGCCACATCCGGTGGCAGCACCTTGATGGCGACGTCGCGATCGAGATGTACATCGCGCGCGAGGTACACCACCCCCATACCGCCGCGACCCAGCTCGCGCTGCAGCGAGTATTCGCCGGCCAGCACGGTCTGCAGTGCCAGAAAGTCGGTGGGGGTCTGTGTCACGATCGCAATCTGCACCCCACACCATGACAGGTCGAGACAAGGCGGGGCTGGCGGACCACGGCCTGCCGCGACTACCTCTTCAGGGTCGTCTCCCGCCGTTCGTCCCTCCGCATCGTCCCACCATGAAGATCTACTCCTGGAACGTCAACGGACTCCGCGCCGTGCTCAAGAAGGGCCTGTTCATGCCGTTCATCGAAACGCACCAGCCCGATGTTCTGTGCCTGCAGGAGACCAAGTCGGAGCGCGAGCAAGTGGAGATCGATCTCGCGGGCTATCACGAGTACTGGAACTCGGCCACCACCAAGGGCTATTCGGGCACGGCGATCTTCAGTCGCACCGAACCGCTATCGGTGACCAATGGCTTCGCAAAAGCCGTCGCCAAGAAATACACGTTGGTCGATGACGCCGGTCGCGACAGCGAAACCGAAGGCCGTGTCATCACTGCAGAGTTCGAGAAGTTTTTTGTGGTGACCGTGTACACCCCGAACGCCAAGGACGACCTGAGTCGCCTGCCCCTGCGGTCGCAACACTGGGATGCCGCCTTCCTCGCGCACTGCAAGGCGCTGGAAATGAAGAAGCCCGTGGTGTTCTGTGGTGACCTCAACGTCGCGCACACCGAACTCGATCTCGCCAACCCCAAGCCCAATCGCGGCCGCAAGGGGTTCACCGACGAAGAGCGTCAGGGTTTTCAGTCGTTCCTCGACGCGGGCTTCGTGGATACGCTGCGCATGTTTCACCAAGGCAACGGCCATTACTCCTGGTGGAGCCACTTCGCCAACTCCCGCGCACGCAACGTGGGTTGGAGAATCGACTACGTGCTGGTGTCGGCAGCGTTGCAGAAGTCCGTGGCCACCGCCGAGATCCATGCTGACGTGATGGGCAGTGACCACTGCCCCGTCAGCGTCACTCTCAGTCTCTGAGAATCCAGCGGCGATTTACGCGAGCAACAGCGCCGGCGCCAAGTCCATCAGGATGAAGACCGCCGGCAGTTCTCGGCACCCGGTGACGTTCTGCCCAGCCCAGAGTGGAGAACATTCACCGGTGTCCGCGCGTTCGGCCTTCGCCCGCAACGCTGTTACAGCGAGCGAGGCCAGCGGAAACTCGGGGACCACGGCACTCATCGGCCCCAGCTCCCGCACCAGGCGATTGACGATGCTACGCGCTGGACGCCCGGTGAAAACATTGGTGATAGCCGTGACACGGGCCCGATCACTGGTGAGCGCAGCGCGGTGCACTGCGCTGGTCGTCGCTTCGGGGCACAGCAGGAATGTGGTGCCGAGCTGCGCTCCTGACGCGCCGAGTGCGAGTACCGCCGCGATGCCGGGGGCGTCCGCGATACCACCGGCGGCTATCACCGGCACCTCCACCGCCTGCGCCACCTGAGGCACCAGGGCCATGGTGCCCATCTGGGCATTGAGGTCATCTGACAGGAAGCTGCCACGATGACCTCCGGCTTCGGTGCCCTGCGCGATCACTGCATCCACCCCACGAGCGGCAAGCCACCGCGCTTCATCCACCGTGGTGGCGGTGGAGAGAATCTTCGAGCCCCACCCCCGGATGCGCTGCAGCAGGTCATCCGACGGCAGGCCGAAATGGAAGCTGATCACGGGCGGCCGGAACTCTTCGAGCACATCGGCCGTCTCGTGGCTGAATGGCAACCGACCAGGGCCTGTCGGAATGTCCGCCACATCGACGCCAAACTCCGTGAAATACGGCATCAGGGCATCGCGCCAGCGCGCCTCCCGATCCGGATCAGGGACCGGCCTCGTATGGCAGAAGAAATTGACGTTGTATGGCTTGGCGGTCTGGGCGCGAATGGCCACCAGCTCGTTGCGCAGGGCTTCCGCGCTCAACAAGGCACCAGGCAAGGAGCCAAGCCCACCGGCGTTGGAGATCGCCACGGCGAGGGCACTGCCCTGCACCCCGGCCATGGGCGCCTGAACGATGGGCAACTGAATATCGAGGATTTCGCGCAGGCTCGTCATGGCGGAAGGATGCTCGGGCACCTCACGCGGTGACACGCGCTGGAATGGGCTCCATCGTCGCGTCGTGGTGTATGGGCCCGCGTGACTCATACTCCCTCCAATCTGATGACTCTGCGGCGACCAGCGCCACGGACACGAGTCCGGCATCTGCAGGCGCTGCTGCTCCTCTCGGCGGTACTGCTACCGCATCCCGGGCATGCACAGGACGCGGCCGCGGAAACCACCACATGGCGCCGCAGCGTGGAAACCAGCGGATCCCTGTTGTACGGCGCCGCCAGCCAACGGGTACTCAATGGCATGATCTCGATCGGTAGCGAATCGGCCCGCCGCCAACTGCGCGCCGATGTACAATCGGGATACGGTGACGCCATCGACCAGGTGAGTGGCGAGCGGCGCGTGATCGTACGCAATACGCGGGGCACATTCAGCGTGGACCTCACACCGCGCGCACGCGTGAGCCCCTTCGCGTTTGGACTGGCCGAAACCAGCCTGCAGCAAAGACTCGCTTCACGGTATTCGGCCGGCGCCGGTGCCAAGCTCACCGTGTGGCGTCCGGATTCCGTCCGTGGCGGCTTTCAGGAAGATGGCAGCATCAGCCTGGCGGCCCTGGGCGAAGAAACCCGAGCCATCCGCATCAACGACACCACGCCAGCCGCCGGCACGGGCACCCGTTATCGCTGGTCGCTGCGTGCACGCTATCGCACACGGATTGGTGAATCACTGCGGTTCTCCCATCTCACGTTGTACCAACCCACCATCGATCGGGTGGCGCGCTACACGATGGAGAGCACCACCACGCTGGCGGTTCCGCTGCGGTCGGCCATCGAGCTCACGCTCACCCATCGGGAGCGTCTCGACAGTGAAGCGATGGATCGTGGCGCGCCGAGCAATCGCGACGGGCAATTTCTCTTTGGATTGCGGGCGTCTTTCTAGCAGTTTCGGTAGTCGAGAACCGTTCTCAGTCGAGACTGATTCTCATCAATTGCCATCGTGCATCACACCGCTTGCTTCACGCGACAAGCCGGATAGACTGGGAGTATTCAGGTATTCATCACTTCGCGTAGAAGGAGTCCTCATGCTGATTAGCACCACGCTCGCACAGGCCCTCAACACCCAGATCGGCAATGAGTTTGGAGCGAGCCTCCAGTACTACGCCATCGGGGCACACTTTCATCGCATTCATCTCGCGCAGTTGGCAAAGCTGTTCTTCAAGCAGGCGGACGAAGAACGCGAACATGCGCAGAAGTTGTTGCACTATGTCGTGGAGACGGGCGGCGAGTTGCGCCTTCCCGCCGTGAAGGAACCGGTACACACGTTTGCATCGGCCGAAGAAGCACTGCAGGCCGCGCTCAACTGGGAAGTGGAAGTCACGAGACAGATCAAGCGACTCATGGATCTGGCGGCGAGTGAAAGCGACTACCTCGCACAGAACTTCCTCCAGTGGTTCGTGGATGAGCAGCTCGAAGAGGTCACCAAGATGACGCGCCTGCTCGGCGTGGTGCGCATGGCCGGCGAGCGCAATCTGCTGTCCGTGGAAGCGTACCTGGTGCACGGCGGCTGACGCGTGACCGCATACACCGGCGCCTCGCGTCGGTGAACACAAGGTGGCATGTTCTGATGTGCAGCGCCGACATCCACATGCCACCTCGAGTGTTTTATGCCACCAGTGACACCCGAGCAAACCGCGGAAATTCCTATTGGTCAGCCAACATGGTGCAAGCCGACGGACGGATTGATCCAGAGCATAGCGAGGTGGGTGATGACACGAGCATCTATCCCAACTACGCGCACCGATTCCTTCCACCGTCCATTCGGCGTGGACAACTCCCGGGTGTTCTATCTCGACTGACCCCCGCAGGATTTGCAGTCCCTGAGCGGCTGCCTGCGCGCCGGCATCCGGGTATTCTTCTGGCGTGTCTGCAGTCGCTCACTCAGCAGCAAAGGAGACGAACCGATGTCGATGGCATTCCTGCGGGACGATGCGGAAGGCGAAATGCCCCGCCGCAACTATGACCTACCCGAACGGGATGACCCCGATTTCGATCGCGCCGCAGCACGCGCGCTGCTCGAGGCGGCACGCGTCGGCGAGACACAACTCGCCGAGCGTGCGACCGGCTACTACTGGGGCGAGCCACAGCTTCGCCCGTATGTCGAAGTGATGCTCATCGAAGCCGAGAAGGCCAAGGATGATCGCCTGGAGCAGGTGGCCCGCCGGTTTCTCGCGTAGACGCACCATGCGTCGAGGTGATCCCGCTTTCGTTCTTCCGAACAAGCGGATCGGACAGTTCAGGGACGCTTGAGCTGCAGCGAGACCGTGTCCACCGTGGCGAGTGCACCAACGGGAGCGAAGCGCAGCAGATGTCGCACGCTGTCGATTGCGACCATGGGCGCCGACGACTGTGTCAAATCACGGAGCTGGGCCACCACCCACACGGACACCGTGTCGACACGATGAGGCAGCGGCGCGAGCATGAGCTGCGCCTGGATCGTCACCATGCGAATCTCCCGCTCCGACAACACTGTCTCCGTCCACCGATCCTGTCCGGACATCGCGCGCAATCGAACGTGGGTTTTCATGTGGGCCGACAGCGGACCGTCCGGAACCGACAGCAATGCGACCACGCGGACGCATCCGTAGTTGCCGAACTCGTAGGTCTGTTCGCAACGCGCGGGATCGGATGACTCATTGCCCGTGGGGTCGCTGCACGCCGCTGAGGCCACGAACACAGCGCCGCAGGTCATCGCCCGCCCCCAGCCAATCCTGCGGAATCTCGATGTGGTCTTGTTCATAGGTTCTCATTGGATAGTGGCACCGAGCGCCGACGCGCCACATGAACGCTCGTGCAGAACATCACGACCACCACGGGCAACCAGATCATGCGCTCGAGCGCGCTGGGCGTGATGGCATTGGCCACGATACCAATCGCGCCGTAGGCCACAACACCCCAGATGAACCGACCTGTGCGCAACGCCCACGTGGGCACACGCAGCCCGGCCCGGGCCCGTACCACGAGAATGAATGCCATCAGCAAAACCGCCGAGAACGCCGCCACGGCGCGGGCCCCATCGGGCAACACACCGCTGGTGCGACCGCCCTGCGTCAGCGCCCCCCATGGCGCACCGGCCAGCAGGGCGAGCTGAAACACGACCACGGCTCCCGTAAAGAGCGTGAAGAGCCGCGCACTCAATGCAGGCGTAAACCGGCGGGCCATCAGTGACTTTCACCGGTCAACACGGGGTGGCGTGTCACATCGAGTCGCTGTGGCTGAAAGACGGTGATCGGGGAACCCACCGCCACAAACACCGAGTCGGGTCCACCGTGCAGCACACGACCAAAAGGCTCACCGTAGGTGCGCTGCAGATCCCCATGCACTTCCAATACACCTCTGTCCCACACCTGCCACCGCGGATGCTGCACGTGGTACTCCACCGTACCGCCGTCCCGCTGACGCGTGTAACCCCAGTAGTGCTCGGTGATGAACTCGGCTTTGGAGCCAGCCACCAGCGGCGCCGACGGCCCGGCGGTACTGGCCGCGAAGCCTGTCCAGGTGCCACGCTCGCGCCATTCGTATTGCCAGTGCCCGCTGTCGGCATGGCGGCGCCCGCGGTGCCGCATCGGCAGCGCCCGATACGGTTCGTTGTAGAGTGCGCGGGCCATCCAGGCAATGGCGTGTCGCGGCACCAGCTCGCGCACAAAGACCACACCACGTCGGACTTCTGTGGGCGTCTCGCGGCGCACATGGAAGCGCAGATTCACCTCGGGGAAGTCCCGGTGCAGCGGAACCGCCAGCCCAAGCACCCGCGTGTCGACGAACCGGAAACCCACCAGACTCACCAACGCATCGCCGTTCCACAAGTCGAGTGTTGTCCCGCGAGGCACCAGTGGCTCCAGCAGCGACGACGGCACGCGATAGTTGGCGATAACCAGATCACGCCACTCCGCCTTGAGGAACCGCCGCAATTCACCCACGCGGCGCAGCATGTGCCGCCAGCTCTGGTTCGCTGAGGCCATAGATCGGCGGCGTCACGATGCCCTGCAGGCCAAGCGTGAGATACAACTGCCCGCGGTGATGCGCCTCGTGCTCCAGCATGGCCCGCAGCCATTTCCAGGTGCCGATCGTCGCACCGGCAGGTGTCGTGGTACGCCCTGCCCACTGCTCGGGTGTGAGTGCCGCAAATATCGCGCGCGACTCGGCGTGCATGGCGTCGTAGTACGCCATGACCGCGGGCAGACCGTCCGCCAAAACCTTCCCGTGTCCTTCATAGCGACTGGGCCGGCCTGATACGGTTTCCGCGTACATCCACCGTTCGATGGCGGCAAGATGACGCACCTGATCACCCGCAGACCATCGCTGTGGTGCCGGAACCCATTCGAGCAACGCGGGCGGGATACAGAGTACCACGCGCCGGGTTCGCGCGTGCACACTGTCGAGATAGTCGAGGAACCCCGTCAGTTCGGCGAACATCCTCAACGCAGACTGGCGACGTGTTTCACGACCTGATGCACCCGGTCTTCCATCGATCCACGCACTTCGAGCACGGGAACACCCCAGCCCCAACCGTCCTCGACCAACATCTCCCGCAGCAGGGCATGCACGCGCTTGCGCAGCCGCGGCAATTCCGGCGTGACACGTACACGGTCTGGTTCTTCAACGGGCACGAAGATCACCAGATCGATCATCTCCATCGCCTCGCCCACATCGGTGATGAGCTTGCGGGACGGCGCGTCCGCATCCAGCGCCACCATATAGGCGAGATAATCGGCCGGGGATCGGTCGAAGACCACCAGGTCTCCATTCGAAGCATCCACCAGCTCCACCTCGCGTTCACACAAGGCCTCGAAATCGTCGACCCTGAGACGCTCCCCGAAAGCGGCACCATCGCTGAGCATCACATCATAGGCTTCGTCGATCGCGATCATCTCCGGCAATACCGCAGCCAGCTCGGTGATCAGTGTCGACTTCCCTGTCCCATGAGATCCGGAGACGGCGATGCGCATGTGATGGAGGGATAAGATCGTGAACGTGCGACAGGACCGACACCGTCATCCATCGGGTGCGATCGAACGAATCTGGCAATCGAGATGACTGTAGCGCCAAAAGATAGCCGGTGACGATCAGTGCGGCACGTGATCGCAGCGTAAACAATTCAGCACGGTACCGAGATGGCTGGCGCGCCCCTCGGGTGTGGTCACCCATATGCGGGTCTGCATTGGCGGATCGTGCCGGACGTGCTGACTGTGGCCACACGCCAGGTCGGCCACCCAGTGCCCTTCATCGTCAAGATGGTAGTCGATGATCGGCTGTTGCATGGCCGGTGTCAGCGATCGCGGTCGAATGATGGAAGCGCCGAACCGGTGCGGGGATAGGTGCCGTCGGCTGTGACCCCATGGCCGAACCCACAATCGACATCCGAGCCCTCCTGTACCAGCACCACCTGACTCGCGGTGAACTGCATGCGGAGCGTGCACGGCTTCGCGTATTCCGTGATGATCAGCGCGCCGCCGCCACTGACGACCCGCACCACACCTTCGGCGATGCCGCTGTTGAACGACGGTGCCCCCCGATTGCATTCGAGCTGGACCTGCGCACTGTCCTCCCCACGCTGGGCCACCTTCAGGGTGCACCCGGCGCTTTCCCGCCCCTTCCAGGCATACGTGCCCGTGAGAGTCGCTCCTGGCACGGCCGCCGTCGGCGCACCAGCGTCGAGACTCCAGGACTCGGCGGCAATGCGCCACTGTCCGTCAATCTTGCGATAGATCGTGAGAAATTTGCCTATACCAGCCGGCGATTCGGTCTTGCCCACTTCATAGGCCATGTCGCCACCATCAGCGATCACCAGACTGAGGGTGGTGAAGGTCTCCTGCACCGGCTGCGCATTGGCGGCCGCAAAGTAGGCGTCGAGACCGGTGCGTCCCTGCACGGGGTGTTCACCGGCCGGCTGAGCCACCGCATCGTCGGCATAGAGCGCAGCAATCGCTTTGGCATCACCGGCCAGATAGGCCGCTTGATACTGCGCAGAGAGTTTTTCGATCGCCGCACGTTCCGCGGCAGGATCGCCGGCACGCGGTGACGCCTGACACCCAGCAGTGAGGACAGCAGACAGCGTCAGTACACGGATGAGGCGGGTCATGAGGTGCTCCGGGGAGAGACCATCGGAAGAACTCCCTGAACGTACACCTCGCGCGTATCGACGCTCCCTTCGTGAACGCACAGGCCTTAGAGAAAGCGGTGCATCACGTGGATATCCACGAGACCGTGCACGGTGTGCCGATAGGCCTTGGGCACGGTGCCGACGATGGCAAAGCCCAATGATTGCCACAGTCGGACCGCGCGCGTGTTGGTGCTGACCACGCAGTTGAACTGCATGGCGAGATACCCTTGGGCCTTGGCCTGCTCCAGGGAGTGCCGACACAATGCCGCACCCAGTCCCTGCCCTTCGCATCCCGGGCGCACCATGTAGCCGGCGTTGGCGACATGCGCACCAAGTCCACGCTGGTTGGCATGCATGGCATAGGTACCGACCACGTCCGTGCCACGAACAGCGACGTAGGCGGTGGTGCCATGGCCCATCCAGTAGGCGCGCGCGGCGTCCTCGGTCACGTCGGGTTCCAACGTATAGGTGCTGCCAGGCGCAGCGACGGCCGCAATGATGGGCCAGATGGCCGGCCAGTCGGAGGGCAGGGCTTCGCGGATCTGTGTTTCGATGGACATGCGTGTATCCAGCGAATCGTGTGGTTCAGCCCCCAATGCGCCGCACCTCCCCTCGCAACTGCACCCGTGTCTTGAATGTGCCGCTCACCGGTTGCCCGTCCTTCTGTGCGGGCTGGAATCGTGATTCCTGCAGCCAGCCCACAACGACATCGCGATTCTCGGCGGCGCCAAGCCCGGTCACTCTGAGCGTTTCGATATCGGGCTTTCCATCCGGGCCCACAAGCACCTCGATGCGGAGGTCCATGACCATACCCGAGCGGGGCACGCCGGACGGCACGCGCCACTGAGCACGGCTGCGGCTGAGCATTGTGGGCTCAGTGCCCTTGCTCTGCTTCGGGGCCGATGCGCAAGCCGCACAGAGGAGAACCGCCAGAGACACACCGAGCACACGATGAATCATGAACCATCTCCGCATCAGTGAAACAATGTCCGGTACCGACCGATCAGAATGTCAGCCCTACGGCCAGGGGCCAATACCGGCCCACACCATACTCTCGCCCAATACCGTGATCAGACAGCACCACGTGTGGTGTGACCTCCAGACGGATGACGGATCGTTTCCAACGACCTTGCATCCCACCACCGACGCGGAGCCCTGGCACCGCGCCATAGGGATTGCTCCGGTGCTTCACCGTCACATGCTGTACGGCAACACCCAGCACGGCGTACGGTGTCAGGCCCCTGCGACGAAATCTCATGATAGCCGAACCCACCGCTCCCACCGTTCTCCAGTCGCCGGGCTCTGACAACGCGGCGGTGGCACTGGCGTTTCGCGGCAACCACGATACCTCGCCGTCCACGCGGAACTGCACGCGCCGCTCTACACGGCCGAAGAGGACCCCCGCGCGCAGCAGTGGCCCCACCCCGTGCTGTTCACTCAGCGCCCCCCGTGGAATAGCCACCCCGGCGGCGACTTCCGGCCGCCATCCCTGCGCCCCCAGCACGATTGGCAGCAGCATGACCACCAGAAAACCGACGGACAGGAAACAGCGAGTCCAATACCACATGGTCGGTCAACTCGCGTATTAGGGACGACCGTCCGGAGCACGGTCACGGTGAAGCAGCCGCCCGAGATCGGTACCGTGTGTCGGGTACAGCACATTGGCGAGCAGCGGTCTACGCCCGTCGTGGGCAACAACGAGGGTGACAGTCGGTGCCACCGATCGCTGCCCCTGGCACACCGCATGCACGTCGACGTGCACAACAGCGCCTACTCGTGTGCCCTTCACCACCTCGTAGCGTTCGCACGGATCCTGGCTGTCGAGGAAAGGATCGAAATCGAGCCCCCCGATCTCATCGTGCGCGGCCCGTCGCGACGCCGCATCCTGCTGGAGTGCCAACAACAACGACGGAGCAAAGAGCTCGGGACGTTCGGTGATCAGGCCGTCGACGGCATCGAGCCCACCTTCAACGCCTCTGGGCAGGTAGGCCGCATAGAACTCCCGCACGAAGTCGATCGCTGACGAATCCACTGCAGCGGTATCCACGCCAGCGGTATCCACGCCAGCGGTCGTTCGTGCAGCCTGATCTTCGCGATCCTGAACAGGTGCACACGCGCCCAAGAGCAGTGCGGTCGCCGCACAGAGCGTTCTGCAGAAAAACTTGTGGTCAGGATGGTGGACGATTCCCATTGTCCATGTCCGAGAAGATGAGCCACGGACCGCCCGCGCGACGTCGCAGTGTCAGCGTGAACTTCCCCTGATCCGTGGAGGCGTCACCATAGCGGTACGCGCCAATGATGAAGCCCACCGTATCGGCCACCGATGCCGCCAGAGCGCGTAAACGCAGCGGTGCCCCGCCCTGTCCGGTATAGGCGGACTGGATCGCGGTCCGACCGCGCACCGGAGCACGACCGCCTTGCAAGACAAAACCATCTTCCGCGAACAGTGCCGCCAGCGCGGCCGCATCACCGCGCCGCCACGCGGCTTCGTAGTCGCGAAGCACGCGGTCGAGGTCAGGCGCCAGTGTCACCGAAGGCAGCGCTGCAGCGACCGGAGGTTTTGGCGGCGCAGCCTGCGCGCTCGCCTGTCCGGCCAACGCCACCGTTACGGCCATGGCGATACAGATCAGGACACCATCGGTGCGACGCATCGGAGCAACGGAAGAAAGGGGGCGTTTTCACACATCACGGTGGAATCTGCCACCGGACACGGAACGATCACCAGCGATCTCTACCTACCATCGCATGGCCGGTGGTGATCCCTCTCGCGGCGCGGCACGAATGGCGCGCAACACGGCACCATCCGTCGCACCATGATTCGTGGTCGAGTCCAGTGCCGCATTGGCACGTCCGATACGTTCGAGGAGTGCGTTCACGCAGTGGTCGATGGACGTCACCGGCGCTCCACGATCCCCCTCGCCCTCGATCTCACGAAAGAAGGCCGTCGCGTGGGCCACCACGATACTGTCGTGCTGCATTTCGTGACGGGTCAGCAGCGGGAGAAAACGCTGCCACTCGGCAGCGTCTTCCGGTGAGAAGTCCGCGCTCCGAGACGCCTTCGGCAGGACCCTCGTCAACATGACGCGGAGCGTGACCGGCTGGGTCGCGCAGGAGGTGCGTGTACCGAACTGCCCATCGGTATCAAGCCGAAAATTCCAGTCGGTCCGGCCATACCGCTCCGGCACCTTTCCCGTACCGGCCACTCGGCGAAACTCGGCCGCCAGCTCCCAGAGCGTCGGACTGTGCAACTCGTAGTATCGGGTACTGCGCCGAACCTGTGGCGCACCGGCGACCCCGCCCGTTGCTGATGAACTCGCCTCGAAAGCGCTGACCGCGTTCGCCACGGGCAACGCACAGATCACGGCCATACACAGGGTCCGTTTGATACCCATTGGCTCCTTCAGAATCGCGCGGGGGACGCTCCTTCCGGCGAACGCCCCCAAGAAATTGCCCGAATGGGGGTCCGTCAACCCACCCGGTGACCCACGAATTGTTTGATTCCGGGCGTGCGTGGCCGCATTCTATAGAGCGCCCGACAATGGCCCTCCCCATTGACGGGCGTCCGCCCCCTTCATCCTTCGCCACCGACGGCGCTCGTCCGCGGCCGCCGTCACGGGAGTTCCTCGTGAAATTCGCTCGTTCCCTGCTGAGCCTCACCGTGCTGGCTGCCGGCACGCTCGGGGCACAGCAATCGTCCCGCACCGAGCCGGTCGCCGCGTTGCGCGCCAATGCCACCGGCTACCACGCGCTCGTCGGGGCCCGCGTCGTCACCGGCCCCGGGCAAGCGCTCGACAACGCCACCATCGTGATCCGGAACGGGGTGGTCACCGCCGTCGGTGCCGGTGTCGCCGCACCCGCCGGCGCCCGTGTGTGGGAGATGAAGGGGCTCACGATCTACCCGGGCTTCATCGACGCACACGCCGATCTTGGTGGCGACGCACCACCACAGGGTGGTGATGTGGGCCCCACGCACTGGAATCCGCAGGTGCGCGCCTGGTTCAGCACCACCGCCAACTTCAAGGATGACTCCACGCGCCGCGTGGCCCTGCGTTCGCTGGGCTTCGGCGCCGCCCTGGCTGTGCCACATCAGGGCATCTTCCGCGGCAAGGCGTCGGTGGTGAACCTGAGCGACGCCGGTGTGCGCGAGCGTGTGCTGCGCCCCGATCTGCTGCAGTCCATCGGCTTCCAGCGCTCGTTCGCACTCGGCGGCATGTACCCCAACTCCACCATGGGCACGCTGGCGCTCATGAAGCAGACGCTGCTCGACGCCGAGTGGTACATGCGGGCATGGGGTTCGTACGAAGCCAGCGGCCGGTCCATCCTGCCGCCGGAAACCAGCGAAGCCCTCGCCGCCCTCGGCAGCGCGGTGCAAGGCAAGCAGCCGGTGATCTTCCAGACGGAAAGTGAAGAGGAGTATCTGCGCGCCTACAAGCTCGCCGCAGACTACAAGCTCACGCCGTGGTTCCGTGGCAGTGGCCAGGAATACCGTCTCGTGGACGTGCTCAAGGGACGCACACAGCCGCTCATCGTGCCGCTCGCCTTCCCCGATGCGCCCAATGTGGCCAATCCGGAAGCCGCGATGAACGTGTCACTCAGCGACCTCCGCCACTGGTATCTCGCGCCCACCAATCCGGCGCAGCTTGCTGGCGCCGGTGTGCCATTTGCCATCACGGCGGACGGCCTCGCCTCGCTCAACCAGTTCCTGCCCAACCTGCGCACGGCCGTGTCTCGTGGTCTCACGCCCGACAAGGCACTCGCCGCGCTGACCACCGTGCCGGCCGGCTGGCTCGGTATCGATCGCACACACGGCACGATCGCGGTGGGCAAGGTGGCCAATCTCGTCGTGAGCGAAGGGGATCTCTTCACCGAAGAAGGCGCCATTCGCGATGTCTGGGTGCAGGGTGCGCGTTATGGTGTGACCCGGCCCGCTCAGGTGGACCCGCGCGGTACGTGGACCATTTCGTCCGACGACGTGGGCACCTACAAGAACGCCACACTGCGTCTCGAAGGGCCGCTCAATCGCATCCGCGGCACGTTCGAAGCGGCAGGCCGCCGTCCGGTGAACATCTCCTCAGCGCGCATCATCGCCGAGACGGGCCGCCTCGAAGCGTCCTTCCCGGGCGAATCGCTGGGTCTCGAAGGTTCGGTGCTGCTCTCCGGTTCGGTGCAGGGCAACGACTTCTTCGGTTGGCTCGCGCTGCCCAACGGCACCGACGCCACGTACCGCGGTACACGTTCGGAGCAGTTCCAGGGCGCCGCGCGTGGTGTGGTGGCAGTGAAGGTGCCCAAGATCGACCTGCCGTTCATCCGTCCGAGCATGGAATACGGCCGTAGCGCGGCCCCGGTGCAGCCGGCGGTCGTGCTGGTGCGCAACGCCACGGTGTGGACGCAAGGCGCGCAGGGCCGCATGGAGAACGCCGACCTGCTGGTCCAGGCGGGCAAGGTGGTGCGCGTGGGGCAGAAGTTGTCCGCTCCGGCCAACGCAGTGATCGTCGACGGCACCGGCAAGCATGTCACGCCGGGCCTCATCGATCCGCACACGCATGGTGGTGTGAGCTCGGTGAACGAAAGTGGTTTTGCCATCGTGCCCGAAGTGCAGATGGGCGACGTGATCACGCACAACAACGTGTGGTTCTATCGTCAGCTCGCCGGCGGCCTGACCACCACGATGATCAAGCACGGCTCGGCCAACCCGATCGGCGGCGAGAACGTGTTCGTGAAGTTGCGTTGGGGTTCGCTGCCCGACGAGTACAAGATCCAGGGTGCGCCGCGCACGGTGAAGTTCGCGCTGGGCGAAAACCCCAAGCGCAGCCAGACGCGCTACCCGAACACGCGCATGGGCACACAGGAAATCATCCGCGACCACTTCCTCGCGGCGCGCGACTACGAGAAGGAATGGAAGGCGTGGGAGGCTCAGAAGACGAAGACGGGTGTTCCGCCGCGCCGCGACCTGCGCATGGAAGCCATCCTCGACATCCTGAACCAGAAGCTGCTCGTGGCCTCGCACGGCTATCGCGCCGACGAGTTCCTGGCGCTGGTGCGCCTGGCCGAGGAATTCGGCTTCCGCGTGCAGACGCTGCAGCACGGCGTGGAAGCGTACAAGATCGCCGACGAGCTCAAGAAGTCGGGTGTTGCCGCGATCGTGTGGAGCGACTGGGGCGCGTTCAAGCTCGAAGCGTACGATGCCACGTCGTACAATGCGCGCCTGCTGATGGAGGCCGGCGTGGTGACGTCGCTGCACTCGGACGACAATGAGATCTCCACGCGCATGAACTGGGAAGCAGGCAAGCTGCTGCGTTCGGGCGTGAACGAGATCGACGCGATGAACACCGTGACGATCAACGCCGCCAAGGCGATTGCCATCGACAAGACGGTCGGATCGCTCGAAGCCGGCAAGGATGCCGACTTCGTGATCTGGAACGGCAACCCGCTGTCGCAGTTCACCAAGGCCGAGCAGACCTGGGTGGATGGTCGCAAGTACTTCTCGCTGGACGAAGACAAGGTGCTGCGTGAAGAGATCGCGAAGCAGCGCGCGCAGCTCATCCAGGCCGTGATCGCGGCCAGCCCGGCCGAAGCACCGGCCGCGGCGGCACCGGCTCGCCGTCCGGGGAGCAACTGAGCATGCCC